>JAGQYP010000069.1 GCA_020436025.1 Crocinitomicaceae bacterium | reverse complement strand
ATTTTTAATTACAACACTCCCCTCCCAGTCCACTATAAACCAGTAGTAATTTGAATTCATTAAATCGAAGAAAAAACAAAAGTTAGGTCTTTAAGTTTCCTTTCTTCTCTCCCCCTTTCTTCTCCTCAATCATCACCTTCGAAATGGCTCGGATTGATTCAATTAATCGTTCGAAATCCTTCTGAGATAGTGCGCCTTTGGAACCCATGTTTAAGCCGTTGATGGAGTCGGAGATTCCTTGCATTTGGGCAATCATTTTGGCGGAGTTTTCGTCTCCGTAGCCTTTTAATTTTTGCCTTTTCAGGAACTCCTCTTTGATTTCTTCCCATCTGGACTTTTGAGTCTCATCTTGCAACTCGAGCATGTTTAAAAGCTTTAAATAATTGGCTTCGGCTCCTGTTGTAAGGGTTTGGCTTTCGTTTTCGTAATGCGAGACTACGACGGTTTCCAGTTCTTTTTCATTCATGATAGGCTGGAGTTTTTCTACCATCTTGTTCATGTCACGGTAAGATCCCTGCAATTTAAAGGAAGGCTCTTTTCGGTACACTTCTTCCTGTCCCGCCGAATAAATATATTCCTGATTGGCTTTCAATACAATGCTTTGGACATACAAAACCTTCTGCAATAAACTCATGTAATCGTTGAGTTCTTCAGGAGAATAAGTTTGCTCGAAATCTACATCTCCTTTGTTCCCACTGTTGATCATCCCTACCATTTTCAGAAGGTCTGCACGTGATTTGGAAGCCAATTTATTCAACAAACTATTGGAAGTCACTGAGTTTTCGATATAACTCAATTCAAATACATCTGCATTCCCTCCGATGATATCTCCCAGATTGTAAATATCTGCTCTGTTGGCCAACATATCTGGAATTCTGAACTTGTCTCCGGATTCTGTATACGGGTTTCCAGCCATTACCACACAAACCTTTTTTCCTCTGAAATCATAGGTTTTGGGTTTGCCTTTGTAAACTCCTTCTACTTTTCTTTGGGCATCGCAGAGACTAATAAACTTCTGCAAAAACTCCGGATTACAATGCTGAATATCATCCAGATACAGCATCACATTGTCGCCCATTTCAAAACCTAAATTCAGTTTTTTCAATTCTTCGGCAGCTGCGGAAGTTGTGGCATCTTTGGGGTCCAGTGATTTTACGTCGTGACCGATTGCTGGTCCGTTTACCTTCAAGAATACCAAGCCTAAACGACTCGCGATATACTCCATCAAGGTCGTTTTTCCGTATCCTGGAGGAGAAATCAATAAAAGCATCCCCATAAGATCCGTTCTTTTCTCGTCTCCTGCCCCACCAATTTGTTTGGCCAAATTCGCTCCAATCAAAGGCAAATAGACCTTGTCGATCAGCTTATTTCTCACAAAACTGGATAATACTCTTGGTTTGAACTCATTCAATCGAAGTTCTTCTTTGTAGGCATTCAATAAGTCGGTTTTCAACTTACGGAAGGCTTTGAAACGCTCTTTTCCTGAATCAAAATCACCCAATCTTTCAAGAAAATCGACATAATTCAATACCATTTTCTTTTCTTCGATTTTGCGGTGTTCGCCAAGCAAACCATCAATCTCTAGCTCTAAATCCGCATGAACCAATCGCGTAGCTAAAGTTTGATCGTAAGTCAGTAAAACCGCTGCCTCTTCATGGCAATGGGCTTCTTTATCGAAACTGCTCAGCCACTTCAAATTCTGATTGAATCTTGCGACTGCATCATCGTGTAAATTCTTTTGCGACTTACTGTAAGCTCCTTCTTTCTTGGACTTTTTCAGATGTGCCTTGAAATCTTCCGCGAGTTTGTGTGCCTGACCCGAAATAATGAAATCTGAATTTTGCGCAAACTCCTCAAAAAAGTACTGACAAGCTCTGTTTAACTGGTATTCGTCCAATAAGTGTAGGCTCTCATTCAAGTGACCAAAAACCACTCTAATTTCTTCCAGTAAATAGTTGAAATCAGAAGAATCTGGGAATACTTGTAAGATTAAGCCCGCCCCTTTCAATTGGTGATCCATGCGTACTTTAATTTCCTCTGGAGTCAATTGCCAAAACAAATTCGCACAAGCTCTCACTTTCGAAGAATATTTCAAGAGATCCGAGCTTTGTTCGAAATGCAGAATCGCTTTTAAAATCAATAAAGTATCTGCGTCGTGAATCCCTTTTACGTAGCCTTCATCGAGTCTGACCGACATTTCCGAAGCAATAATCTGGAGCAACTCTTCATCACTTTGCGTAATCAGAAAATTGATTCCTTTGCTTCTCATGATTGAATAAGCCAGGTACTCGCATCGGTAAGTTGCATCATTTTCAGAAATCAAATCACGATTCCACTGGTCTTGAAACCCATTCAACTCCTCATTTTCGATCAGTTCAAAGAAATTGGTTCCTGTGATATGGAAATACAATCCGCCTGTTTTTTGGACCAAGGTTAAATCCAAGTCCAGTTTGTTTACAAAGAATTTATGGTTTCCAAAAGAAATCAAATCTTCGCCACCTTGGAACAAATCCTGTTTGTCTCGAAGTTGTCTAATCGCCTCTTCCTTCAGTGCTTTTAATTGTCCGTCTACATCGTCCGACTTCACCGTGTCGCCCAATTGGCGTAGATCATCCACAATGCTTTTGGCTTTATCCACCATCAAATCTGAAGCCAGGAAGCCATTGATTTCCTCTACCGATTTCATGGTCAGCAAGCGCGATTTCACCCCTTTCAGGATTCTCGCTGCCGATTCCATCAATTTATTCGCTCTTTTGTTGCGTTGTTCAATCAACTGCACCTTACGGCTTTCAAATAGCGCGTAAACATCCTCTCTTTTTTCGTTGATCTTGTCTGTAAACTCCTCAAAATCGACAAACCGCCCTTCCATTTCCTCCAGCATCAGCATGAGTTTATTGGAATATTCGTCACATTTCTCAGGCGTATCCGAAACTTCACTGTAATTCAATACCGCTTGCTCCAATAGGTTGATTTGAGCCGCAAATTCTGCTTTTCCTTCAACCGCTAGTAAGCTTTTCTTCTTGGATTTGAGTCCGGCCGTTAACTTATTGATATTCGAATAAATCTCCGAAATATTGTTGACGATCGCTGCAGTCTTGGTCGCATCTTTGATCTTTAAATTCGACACAATTTCGATCAGCATTTCCAAATTCTTTCCAGTAGTCTGAATATCCTGTTCTAAAACCTCCGCATCCGCAACTTTTTTCAGACCTTCAATATCTTGAAAGAGTTTATCAATCTTCGTTTTATATGGATCCAAGGCCGACTCCTTCATCAGGAAATTCACCGTATCCCCTGAAGTTTTATCGTATTGTTCCTTTAAATCGATTTCAATTTTTTCGACCTTTTCCAGATCTACATAGCGCACTTCACGCATGGAAATCACTTCCCCACGGATGGTTCGGATTCCTGCCAAAACATTGACATAATCCATGATTTGTGACGAACGCGTATTTTTCGATTTTCGAATAATTTCATCTGCAGCTTTCGCCACCTCTTCAATTTTTTCGAGGGCGATTCTTTTCAGACTCTTTACCTTATCAAATTCAGAAATAGCGGTTTCTCCCGTTTCCCGAATCGTTTTTAAAGGTGCAATAATTCCGTATTCTGTTTCCTTTTGCAACCAGTGGTAAGAATCCATCAAATCTACCGAGCGCTTTACTAAATCCGAATACAGGTTTTCGTAAACATCTTCTCTATTGATTAGTTTGATGACCTCCTTCAGCTCTGAAATCACTGAAACCACATCTTTGTTCCCAATTTTAAACAGCTTGGAATCCTTGTTCTTTCCAATTTCGATATTGTGATCCAAATAAGGCGTTTGCCAGATCTGAATCATATGGTGTTTTTTCTGCTCCTGATCATCTTTGAAGAAAATCAATTCACCATTCTCAAATAATGAATAGCCACTAGCAATAATTGGGGTCAGTACCGCTTGTTCGATAATATTGTACGACAAAAGCACATAAGTCCCGGATTCTCTGTTGTAGAAAACGTAGAGGTAATCTTCCCCATTAGGTGACTGCAATTTTCTTTCGAAAACCATGTCTTTCAGGTCCAGATCAAAAACTTTGTACTCTCCGTTGTGCAAATAATAACCTTCCGCGAAGATCAAACCGTGATCATCAGGAAGAAGCAAGCATGCATTTTGAATAGAATCTATACGAACTGCGGTATTCAGCTTGGAATTGAAGACCACATATCGGTAGGCATTCTCCTTGAAAGGACGAATCTTCATTAAGATCAAATGCCCGACAGCACTGTAATACAACTCCAAATCATCCAAAGTTTGGTCTTTTTCCTCGACCTTTTCAGAATAGATTCCTTTTCCTGTATCCGTATTGTTTTCCACTTTGATGGTAAGATCCCCATTCATGGTCTCCACAAAAACCTTGTCTTGAACCGAAATATGTGGGAATTTCCCATCGACTTGATCGTCTCGAGTGGCCTTTTTCCACGTGAATTCCTGCTGACTCGGGAATTTGTATTCGCTATCCGAACGATTGCCTTCGTAAGTGAATTTATCCCCTTTGATTAGCCATTTAAAGGTTTTGATATCCGTCACGGACTTCCCAATTCGGAAAACCATGTGCAGATAAGGTCCGATCGGTGCAAATTTGACAAAGACCGTATCCTTGTAATATTTATAGAGATTCGCAAAATCCGTCTCAAATTCTGCATTCTTGAGAATAGACAAATCCTGCGCTTGAAATTCCTGTTTTTTCTGATCAAATGCATACAAACTGAACACATCCGACACATTCGTTTCCGATTTGAGTCCGATATGCACATTGTATCCAAAAAGAAATAGGTTTTTACCAAAAGAGAAGATATCACGCGCCTCACAGTTATTTTCCGTCGTCACACGTTCCGATCCAATCAATTTGGTTTCGATGGAACCAAAGACCTCTTTTCTTTCTTCATTCAGTTTGTCAATTCCCTTGAGTAATGACTCCGACTGTTCTTTCAGTCTTTTCTGAAGAATTTCATAGGTACCTGATTCCAGTTCGATAGATTTATTTTGATCTTTTTCAGACATTTTTTTGAATCAATTTAGGATATGAAAAATCTGCCGTGTACTCCTTTCCACAACGCATCAGTTAAAAACCAGGGAGAGCGCACCCTCCCCGATTTGATTTACCAATTATTCAATTCCAAGATCGCTTGCAGTACGGTTTTCTAATCCGAATTGCTGAGCCATCGTAAGTAGTTTACCTAAAACACCCTTTTTCTGAATATCATCCGTGTTCATCATCATCTTTGTGATCAACGCCGTGATAGAGATATTCTTCAAATCGCTTGAATCGATATTCGACTCCTTAATCAGAGACCTTACTTTATCAATAATCGTTTCTCCTTTTGTAGTGTCCAACAACTGTGTTTTTACCTCAGAAAGGATATCCGAATTGTTGATTTTTCTGTCAAACGACTTACCAGAAGTAATCGAAGAAATGATCTTATCGAAGAACTCCTGATCTCCACCCACGATATCGATATTCGCTTTTTGAAGTGCTGTCGACAATACTTGAGCCTGAGCATCTGCAATATCTTTGGAGATACTGATTTGAGCCAATTCGATGGCTTTTTCTTTCTCCAATTTCAATTTGAATTCCTCGTGTTCTTTTCCAACACCATCCAATTTCTTCATCGCTTCAGCCTTCTTCGTGATTCCTTCCGCTTCCACTTTGAATTTCTCTTGCTCCACTTTCGCTTCCGCTAGACCTTTTTTCTCAGTCGATTTCGCTTTCGCTTCGATCACTTCCGCTTCTGCAATTCCTCTATCTTTTTCCACACGAGCATGTGCCTCACCCACTTTGTAGTCTGCATCTGCTTGTGCTTGACCTTTAATTTGGATTCCTTTTGCTTCCGCTTCAGCTCTTGCCTCCAATACAGCCGCATCAGCCTCCCCTTGCTTTTCAATGGCGATAGCTTTTGCCTCCATTACTTGTGCTTCCGCAATTCCGGTTGCTGCATGTTCCGCTGCTTTTGCCTCAGCTAATGTTTTGATGGCCTCCGCTCTTTGCACGGCACTTGCTTGTTCCGCCTCAGCATCAATAATCATTTGTTTCGCTCTGAATTCCGCCGCTTGTTTTTCTGCTTCCGCCGCTTTGATTCTTTGTACCAATGCCTCTTCCGCTTTCTTTTCAGCATCCGTTACCGCTACTTTTTTCAAACGATCCGCCTCAGCAAATGCGCGAGTATCCTTGATGATTTCTTCTTCGTCAACCACTGTTTTCTCAATGGCTACACGTTCGCGAATCACTTCCTGGATATTCTTTTTCTCTTCCTCAATAGCTTTCTCCTTCTCAATGTTTGCAAGCGTTACAATTCGCTCTCTTTCATTGATTTCCAAAGCTCTGTCCTTTTCTACTCTTTCCGTTTCAACCGCTTCAGTTCGTTCTTTATTCTTCGCTGCGACGATGATTTGTCTGAGTTTATTCTCTTCCGCCACCATCACTTCTTCTTCTGTTGCAATTCGAGCTCTTTCGGACTTCAGTTTTTCTTCCTGATTCACCTTTTCGATCTCTGCCTGCTCTCTTGCGCGAATATTCTCGATTTCTCTTCTTTGTTTCTCCTCTTTTTCAGCCAATTGCTTTTCCATTTCCAGAATCGCCTCACGAGCTTCTACATCTTGTTGTTTGATGGTTTTTTCCTCATCTCTCAAGATCAGATTCGATTTCATTTTCTGAATAGCCGTTAATTCTGTAATCTTCTTGATCCCTTCCGCATCCAAAATATTTTTCTCGTCCAACAAATGAATTGGTGTTTGTTCCAAATAATCGATCGCTGCATCATCCAGAATATATCCATTCAAATCTGTTCCAATGATATTTACAATCTCCTGACGGAATTCATCTCTTTTATTGTAGAGATTGACGAAATCAAATTGCTTCCCAACCGTTTTCAAGGCTTCCGAGAATTTCGCATCAAATAATTGCATCAAGGCATCTCTAGAAGAAGCTCTCACACAACCCACTGTTTGTGCCACTTTAATTACATCATCCACATTCTCGTTAACACGAACGAAGAAAGTTACTTTGATATCTGCACGCATATTGTCGTTACAGATCAGACCATCCTTCCCAATTCTCGAGATCTCGATCGTCTTTAAAGAAATATCCATTCTTTCCAGTTTGTGAATCACCGGAACTACGAACATCCCTCCAAAAGACACTTTAGTTCCACCGAAACCGGTTCGGACCAAAACCACCCCTTGCGGCGATTTCTTATACCACTGAGCAATAATGACCAGGATGATTACCAGAGCAACGACCACCGCAATTCCTCCGATAAAAAAGATATTACTTGTTAATTCTCCCATTTTTTAATTTTTAAAAGGTTTACTAATTATTATAAGGTTCTACATGGTAAATATTGTCGTCAAGTTGTTCGATCACTAAGATCTTATCTCCTTTGTTGACAATAAATTCGTTTTTTGTAAGTATTTGAATGCTGATAAATGAATTATTGTGCTTGATTTCGGCTTGCCCCCTTTTTGTGTCGGTACAAGGCAATTTCACAATTCCCACTTTCCCTACCATATCCTCTGAAGTGGCAGTTTGATCGAGTTTATCAAAAACCTTTACAAATGGCTGAGTCAAAGCTTTTGCCAACATAGCCGAAGGAATTAAGGCTCCAAGAAACACAAAGCTTCCCAAAATAAAGTTCTCAATTCCTAAAAAAGCGTTGAACCACACCACCATCATCCAAAGTGGAATCGCCAGGAAACTCAACCAGATCATGAAAGGTACGCGACCTAAATTCAAGAAATAAAGGAAAGAGTTCATCCAGCCAACACTCGTGGAATCTCCAGATGCATCCATATCCATATCTGCATCCACATCCATGTCCACTTGCAGGTCAAAATCCAAAAATCCGAAGTCCAATAATCCAACAAGTACCGTAAGCCAATACACTACAACCAAAAGGAAAAGTAAAGTAGCAAAGATGTTTTGTGGACTAAAAGACAGGTTAATTAATTCAATCATTTTACAACAATATAATACAACAAACAAGAGATAAAAATGGCCACCCACCTTACGGAAGGCAGCCATAAACTATGTCAATTTCAATTACTCTGAAGCTGTTTCAGAACCAGCAGTAGAAGTACTTCCGGCAATCCCCATTTTCGCTTTAAGAGCAGCTAAGTCGTCAGAAGCTTTCATTTCTGCAGACCCAGACTCCAATGCACTATCGATCTCATCATCAATCGATTTGTTTTCATTGGCAATTTCAGCGTAGGAGTCAGCTAAAGCTTCTTCTTGGGCTACTTTTTCTTTCATTCTTTCCAACATAGAAACCGTTGAAGAAGAATCCACATTAGCCAATTGCTTGTTAATGTTTTTGGTAGCTTTCGAAACTTTCGCTCTTGCTTTCAATGTCTTCAATTCAGCTTCGAACTTCGCGATATTGGATCTCAATTTCTTGATGTTTTTGTCCAATTTATCCACGTTTCCTTCGAATCTTTCCTGGTCCGCTCTCGATTGAGCTGCCGCTTTCGTATTCTCTTCTTTTCTCAAAAGCGCCTCAGAAGCCAATCTGTCAGCCTCCGCTGCTTCGATTTCTCCTTTTTGTGCTCTTTGTAACAACAACATTGCTTTTTGCTCGTAATTCTTCGCTTTCGCTGTGGATTGTTCTGCATCGTTTTTAGATCTGATTGCTAAAGCCTTTACTTCAGCTAAAGCTCTAAGGGATTCTTCCAGGTCTTTTTTCAAATCTCTGATCCCCTGCTCCGACATTTTAATCGGATCCTCCAGTTTATCAATCGCAGAGTGTGCTTCTGCTTGTCCTATTTTAAATAATCTTTTGAAAATATTCATTTTTAATTCTTTTTTTAGTTTTTAGAAAATTCAATTAAGCTTTCCGAGTATTCTGTCAGCAACAAACTCAAGGAAGTCACTGAAGCTTCAAGTTCATTCAGATCCAGATTTTCGATTTGTAAAGTATCTCGGAAAATCACTTTTGTTCCTGAATCGTCTAACACAAATGCCCCATGAACGATATCTCTGTTTTTCATCAGAAGATCCTTGTAAATCATGTTGGATTCGTTTTTAATGTCAAACATGAACTGCTCTATAATTAATAATGGGTCTGCGATTCCAATCACCAAATTTTTGATTCCGTCTTCCTCGTGGTCTACCACAAAAATTTCTTCTTCCGGATCCTCATGAATGATTGAGTAATCCAACTCCATTATGTAATCTCTTACCTTTTCGTAATTCGTTGCCATAGTTATTGATTTATTAGTTTCATTTGTTATCGGTTTAAATTTATAAAAATATTGCTCTCTGCAATAGTTAATTTTTTGTTTTTTGCTCCAACCCTATGGAGGCTTCACTGTTTGGTTCATAATTCAATTATTTTGCTAATTTTATTATCAATAAATGTTTTGTTTTGATAAATATACTAATTATTTTAGCATTCACAAATATTTATTCTAATTTTTTTAGCATTTATGTCGAAAATAGGTCGTAACATCAAGAAAATAAGAGCAGTAAAAAAAATCAACCAAAATGATTTCGCCAATATTTTTGGCTTATCCAGAGCCAGTGTTGGAGCTTATGAAGAAGAAAGAGCCGAACCCAAGATCGCGACCATCTTAAAGATCTCGGAGCACTTCAAAATCCCGGTCGATAAATTATTAAAGTCAGACCTACAAGTAAACGATATCAGTAATTTCAAGATAGACGACAACAAACTCAACCTGGGAAGCAACAACCTCACTACAGGTAAAAAACTCATCCTAAAAGAAATGCCTATCGTGAGTGCATCCACAAAAAAATCGAACAAAACAGATCTTTTAAGAGTCCCCGTCAAAAGAAGTAAATCCGATTACATCGCCATCAATGACAAAAATATTAGCATTTGTAGAAAAGTTAGCGATCCAGAAGAAACCATCGGCAAAATCATCTATATAGAAACAGAAAAGAGCTTTATCCGTGAAGAAGTAATTATAGTAGGAGATGAATTAAAACTCAAAATTAGCGGTGAAGGGGTGCCAAATGGTGTTGCGTTTTATTTAGTAGAGTCAGAGATTGGAACAGAGTTGAGCAACAGCAAGAGCAAGAGTGGAGATGTTGGGGATTTGGTGGAGAGGATTGAGCGGTTGGAGAGGAAAGTGTTTTGAAAATTAAAAATTAAAAATTAAAAATTAAAAATTAATAGTGAATGAGGTTGTGCTTTTTTACTCATATTCTCTCTGCGACCTCTGCGCCTTCTTTGCGACCTTTGCGGTTAATTAAAAAGTGCTGGGTTCTAAGTTCTAAGTTCTAGGTTCTAAGTATTAATTTTTCACTTTTCATTTTTCATCTTTCACTCTACCCCTTCTTTGCGGTTAAAAAATCCAGCCAATTGAAATCGAAATAGAAATAGCCTCCTCTCACTCACTAACATCCACTTGAAACAAATCCTTCTCACTTTGCCAATAAGAATAGCCCAATCTTAACCCATGTTTGACCGAATACAAGCCCCCTCCTCTTGTCCACACAAAATGAAGGTTGTTCACTACCCGATCCATCCAATGGGCATCAAATTCATCTTTAAATTTCTTAAAATTTCCGTTTTTATCGGAATGAGCCACTTCTGCGATTTCCAGTGTATTGTAAATCCTAACTAATACGATTAAATCCTTCGTATTTAAAGAATCCTTGCTACTCATTTTCTCCTGATATTGCACTACCAGCTGGTCAAATTCGTTTAGTGTCAGTGAGTCTTGAGTAAAAGATTCAATGTTGAACAATAACAATATTGGAAAAAGGAGTAAAAATTTCATTGATCTTAAAATTAAAATATTCGGCTGAATTCCTCTAGTCCTATGTAAAATTTGTTCTAAAGACCGCATCATAAAATTTTAGCTTTTTCAATTTATCTTTGGATGGATGTAGCTTTTACTATCTTTGAACCAACTATACTAATTTTCAAACACCTCATAATGAAGAAACTATTTCTGATTCTTTTTTTGTGGACCTTTTCTTTATGGGGACAAGAACCTGCCCAACTTTCCAAAATAGATTCTCTAAACAATGAAATTTCAAAGGCCAAACACGATACTACAAAAATCAACCTCTATCTCAAACTAGAGGCTATATATGAAGGATTTAACCTTGATTCATGCTTCCAAATATTTGAAAAAATAGGCCAAATTTGTGAGTCCAATCTCAGAAAAAAATTGAGTCCCCAGGAAGTCAGAACATTCCAAAAACTCAAGTATTTCGCAATTACCAATTCGGCATTTGTCTTTTTTCAAACCGGCAAAACGGATATTGCCATTCAAAAACTCGAACAGTCCATCTCAAATTTTACAAAAATTGAAGAAAACTATGGCTTAGGAATTAGTTATCGAATTTTGGGATCACTACAATCGAATTTAGGAAACAATACGGAAGCACTTGAAACCTATTTCAAAAGCTTAGAAGCATTCGAGAAAGCAAATAATACCAAAGAAAAACTAAACACATTATACAATATTTCGAACACCTACAGTGAAATTGGTGAAATTGAAAAAGGGAAGGAATATTTGGATATGTGCCTAGCAGGCGCAAGAAAAGAGAACGACGAATCATTCCTAAGCTATGTTCTGCTTTCCAGTGGAATATCAAACAGTAATTTAGGAAATACGGGCGAAGCTATTAGAGATTTAATGGAATGCTTAAAATACAGCGAGCGACTAGAAGAGAATCAAGTTTCAAGTTATGCTTTATCCAATATTGCAGCTATTTATACAGACCTAAAAGAATACAATAAATCCATTGAATTTCAGCTAAGAAGTTTGAGAATAAGAGAAAAAATCGGAGATAAAATCGGATTAATTTATTCCTACATCAATTTGGGTATAAATTATTCTGAAATAGGATCTACGGAATTAGCAATTGAATATTTCGCCAAGGCGGAAAACCTTGCAAAAGAGCTTCAACACAACGTATTATTAGGTCAAGTATACGAACATTTAGGTGCAATTTATGAAGAGTTAGGTCAGGATAATCTTTCTCTTGAATATTCAATGAAAGCTCTGGGCTTAGTTGAAAAAGCAGAATTTAAAACTACGCTGTGTCAAGTGCTCAATAATATTGGAGTGATTTACAAAAAACAAAATCAATACGCAAAGGCCATACCCTACTTCAAACGTTCCTTGGAGGAAGCTCAAAAAGCACAATACTTGGCTCTAATTATCCCACCAGCAAAAAATTTATCTGAAATCCTAAAAAAGCAAGGGAAATTCAAGCAAAGTTTGGAGTATTTTGAATTATACATTACGAGTAAGGACAGTCTTGAAAAAGAAGAGAATCAGAAAGAAGTTATCCG
>JAGQYP010000068.1 GCA_020436025.1 Crocinitomicaceae bacterium | reverse complement strand
CTACCTTTATTTTGAGGAATCTGGATCCGGATTAAAGCTTGTAAATGTATTAGCGGCTGGATAACACACTTTTTTCATAACGCGAACGAAAGCTACTCCATTGGGTAGCTTTTTTTGTGGTATATTTTTTACTTTTGGCAAAAAAGACCATTACAGATAAATCCAAAATAGCATTGATTCTAGGCTATGTCGCTTTTGTGACTATTGTATTTCTGGGAGTGGTTTATCTTTTCTCTAGTCTTACGCTTTCTCAAAGTGCTTTTTTAAGCTGGGATGCTTACCATTATCATACAATTGCTTTCCTATCCTATAATTTTTCAAATGTTGCCTTCTTCCCTCTTTTTCCTCTAGTTTGGTCTTTATCCGGCCTGAGTGTCTACGGTATTTCTATATTCAATCTGATTCTTTTTCTCCTATTCTTTTTCTTACTCTCCAAAGAATTGAAAAATTGTCCGCTTGAAACCACTTTGTTTTTAAGTATTCCCAGTCTGATTTTCATGGCTTTGCCTTACAGTGAATCCATTTTCTTTTTGGCTTCTGTCCTCATGTTACTCGGAATGAACAAGGAAAAATTTTACTGGGTTTTGATTGGGTTGTTCATCGCTTCCTTAAGCAGACCTGTTTTTACGGTCTTCATCCCTGCCTTTCTCATCTCTGAATTGCTTTCCAACCGAACAATAAAGCAAAAACTGGTGAGATCTACCCTATTCATTTTTGTGGCGATATCGGGCTTACTTTTTGCGAGTTATATTCAATTCCGGGAGACAGATGTTTGGTTTGCAGCTTTCAAAGTCCAACAACATTGGGACACCTACTTTAGGTTACCAGATTTCCCTTTAAGATCCTGGGCTGCGGGAATCCCAACTCGACTGGACGGATTGGCTCTCTTATTTGGAACTGTAGCTGGAGTTGTTGTTTTACTGCGGATTTTCAAAAACAAAGTGCTTTCTAAATTTTCGTTTTCTCAGTCTGAGATCTTTGCTTTGTCCTATTTGGCTGGAATCTCTCTAACTGTATTGTTTTTCAGAGGAGGTTGGTTACCTAGTTTGAATCGCTATGTGTTTGCCACTGCTTTTTTCATTGTGGCATTCAATCTGTTTTTACGACTGAAATTCAAGATTTCTTGGAAAGTTGTAGGGATTTCATTTCTGATTATTACGGCATACTGGTTGATGTTTGAAAGTTACGGACACATCCAAACCTTACTTAAATTTGCTTTGGTTTCTTTAATTCCGATTGGGATTTTATTATTTAAGAATGAAAACAAGACGGTCAGACAAATTGCCTTTATCTCCATTATTGCCGTCAATGTGGTTTTTCAGATTTACTTTTATTTCCGGCACCTTTCCAGCGATTGGGTGGGATAGAAAATTTACTTTTTCAAGAATTGCCCAACTTTAGATAAGGGCTTACGGATACTTGTAAAAGTACCGGCTTTCAAACCATTCATTTTCCAGGCCATTCGATCTTCTTTATTGGCTTTTAATCTGTTTTTGATCGACACATTACTTTCTCCACCCACTCTCATTTTGGTGATGATCTCGTTTAAATAAGACAACTTCGCCTTATTTTTATGAACCATTCTAAGCATGCATTCGTAATCGGCTGAAATTTTCAGTTCGGTGGAATAGCTTCCGAATTGATCGTACCACTCTTTTTTAATGAAGAATGTTGGATGAGGAGGCATCCATCCTTTTTTGAATTTCCCTTCTTTGTAAGCACCGGAAATCCACTTTCTGGTGACTTTATTGGTATCATCTCGATCTACATAAACCAAATCCGCATAAAGCGCATCTGAATTGTCTTCTTTTATTTTGGAGACCACTTTTGAAATCACCTGATTATCAGCATAAATATCATCTGAATTCAAGATTCCTACTAGATCTCCCGTTGCACGCTGAACACCTTTATTCATGGCATCATAAATCCCTTTGTCTGGCTCAGAAACGACAATGGCGATTTGGTCTTTGTATTTGTCAACGATCTCCATGGTTGCATCTTTGGAAGCGCCATCGATAATAATGTATTCGATATTGGAATAATCTTGTGCGATGACAGATTTGATCGTGTCTTCAATGGTTCCCTCTGAATTGTATGCAATGGTAATGATGCTGACTTTCATGCTTGCAAATGTATTAAATCTGAGATTGGATCAATTCATAAACTGCTGAAAATTGTTGAGGCGAAAACCAATGGTAATCCGGATCTCTCCGAAACCAGGTCAGCTGCCGTTTGGCATATCTTCTGGAGTTTCTTTTAATCAGCTCTATGGCTTCTTCTCGAGTTGTTTTCCCATCGAAACAGTCGAAAAACTCTTGGTAGCCTACTGTTTTTAAGGCGGTCAGACCTCTTTTATCATAAAACGATCGAGCTTCTTCTTCCAAACCTTCCTGAATCATTTGATCTACTCTTGCGTTGATTCTTTCGTATAAATCTTCTCTTTCATCATCTAAAACAATCTTCAAAATGTCGAAATCTCTTGTTTTCTCTATTCCCTTTCTTAACTCGGAATATTTTTGACCTGATAATCTGATGACTTCAATTGCTCGCTGAATTCGAACTGCATTGGATCGATCTACTTCTTGAAAGTATTCGGGATCCTTTTCCTTCAACTCTTCCAGTAAAACCTCTATTCCTTGCGCTTGTGATAATTCGATCAAGTTATTTCGAAGCTTCAGATCTTTAGGCAAATCGTCAAATCCTTTGGTAATGGCATCGATGTAGAGTGTCGAACCACCAACCATGATGACCTGATCCGAATCCTGAAAAAGTTCCTGTATTTTTTGAAGTGCGTCCTGCTCAAACATTCCTGCGGTGTACTCCTCTTCTACCTCAAGTGTATCTATGAAATAATGTGGCGCAGCGTTTAGTTCTTCTTTGGTTGGCTTGGCTGTTCCAATATCCATTCCCTTATAAAATTGTCTGGAATCGCATGAAATAATTGGGCAATTCAAATTCTTGGAGAGATCAATGCTCAGTTTTGTTTTTCCAACTGCTGTCGGACCCGCAATTAAAATAAGCGTCTTTTTCAATTTACTCGTCTGGAAATGCTACTTTATATGTATTGTACCTCGCCATGATCTGATTGACATATTTCACAGGTTCTGTACCCCTGCAATATCCAAATTCGACCACTTCGTCGCGGTGAAAATACCTTTTGCTGAGCAATTTTAGGTAAAATTCTACATTTCGTTCCCATTTATTTGGATCCAAGCCATATTTCTCACATAATTTACGCGCATCATCTACATGGCCTTTCCCCGCGTTGTAGGAGGCAATCGTGAATTTTAGAGCCTCGGCTGAATCGGGAACTTCTTCCAGCCATTTTTTGTAATTGTTTTTGAGTTTGCGCACCCCTCCCGAAATTTGAACTGCAGGTGGAGAATTCGGATATACTCCATAACTGGCTCCTGTTGCTGGCATGAATTGCATCAATCCAAATGCACCTGCCCATGATTTGGTGTTGGGATTAAAATGAGATTCCTGATACATTAAAGCAGCAATCAATCTCCAATCGATGACTCCTTTGGCTGCATATTTCTTTATTAGATCATCATAAGGAGAGATTTTTCCACCTCCCAGATTACTGAATTCATCAGTCCGCTTATCGGAATACTTTTCAATTTTAAAATACTTGGTTTCCAGATATCTGAATTTAGTGGTGTTCTTGTTCTCTTCCATCCAGTCATTAAAAGCTTGCTTCAATCCTGGAGAGGTTTTTCTTACCCCAAATGCAATGGGAGATTTGCTTGTGGTCCCGAATTCCACATCAATATTATCGTAAAAACGGCGATTTACCTTAGCCGTGTTCTCATCTGCAACGGTATAGTCGATTTCACCCGTGGATACCTTCTCTATTAAGGATTCTACATCAAAATAACCTGTATCATACACAATTTCGAAATCCAAGTTGAAACTGTCTCTCACTCGATTTGCTAAAGCATTGAAACTCGATTGTTCGAAAATATGAAGCTTAATTCCATTCAATTCCTGAGGCGATCGGATTAAATGGGATTCTAACTCTTCTTTTTTCATTTTTTCATGCCCCTCGGGTAGTCGCTGAACCAATACTTGTCTGGAATAGAGAATCGGATCTGTGAAATCAATTCTTTCCATGCGCTCATCGGTAATATTCATGTTTCCCCCAACCAACTCTCCTTCGCTTATAATCAGTTTATTAATGGCTAAATTGAAATCATCGATCAAGACCACTTCTAATCGTACTCCTAAGGATTTTGCAAACTGAGATAATAATTCGTACTCATAGCCCATGCTTTTTCCTCGATAAATGAAATAGGATACGGTGCTGTTTTCAAGTAATACAGTCAATTTTCCATCAGATAGAATATCTTCTATGTCATAATCCGCTGCTTTTTTGCGGCGTAATTCGAGCAAGGAGTCTTCATGAATTTCTACATCTGCAGCGATAACAGCTTCGTCCTCTCCGCAAGAAACCATCCAACTAAAAATGGCGGTCAGAACCACTATTGGTAAAAGTTTTCTCATATCTGTCTAATCGTTTGGTTATTGTAAGATCTTGAAAATTCAATCAAATCCTCAAAAAGAGAATGGAAGCAAACGTCCAGCTCTTTTTGATTCATTTTATAAAGAACAAAACTCCCTTGCAAATAGTTCTCTGCCTTTAATCTACGAGAAACTCCTGCAAGAAATCGATTCATATAGAATTCATCTTTGTAATGCTTTAACCAGTCGTCTTTTCTCATGTGATGAAACATGTAGGCAAATTTATCAGGGAAGTGGATTTCAAATTGTCCCATACTCTCGTAGGTTTTCTGGGTGAATTCTTCCAATTTGATATCCGAATAATGCTGCCATTCATTTGCCAGAATATGATCAAAAATCATGTCGATGAAAATACCCGAAGAAAGCCCCAAATCGGCTCGAATCATTTCTTTTGCTTGTCTGGTCGCCTCATGATTATCGGTAAATGAATCAATCTCTCGATGCAAGACGACACCCTTCCAGATTTCGTCCGGAAGAGTATTATTGGTTCTTCCTTTTACAAAGTCGCCAATGAAATTTCCAAATAAGAGTTCTTCCCCTCCGAATGACAAATATGCGTGAGCTAAATAATTCACTAAACCTTTAATGGGATAAAAAATCCGTTTGTAAAAAATACGAAATCTTTTCTAAAGTCAATTCGTAACTTTATGTTTGACAACGAATATGGATAACAAGAAGATACTTTATTGGACCTCGCAGGTTTTAGGCTGGTTGTTCTACTACGCCATCATAGGTCTGAACCTCTTTGCGAATCAAGGTTTGAGCTCCAAAGCAATGGGACTGCTCTTTTCCATGTATCTGGGTTCCATCCTACTCACCCATTTATTGCGCTATTTCTATATTCGAAATGAGTACGTTGGACTGAAAATTCAGCAATTAATTCCTCGAGCCATTGTCGCGAGTATTCTTACTGGAGTACTCTTAAAATTGTATCAAATTGGATTGGATCGATTGGTAATTCATTTTAGTACAAATGAATTTAACTGGAAAGACAACTCCATTGATTTTGTGGGAAGTTCCATCTTGATCTTTTTGTGGTCGGTTTTCTACTTTGCCTATCAGTATTTTGATAAATCAAGGCGAGAGGAGATTAAAAACTTACAGTGGGAAGCCTTGCAGAATCAAATTGAGTTGAATAACCTGAAGTCTCAGTTGAATCCGCATTTCATGTTCAACTCGCTAAATAGCATTCGCGCCCTCATCGACATTGATCAGAAAAATGCAAAGGAATCCATTACCAAGCTCTCCACTTTATTGAGAACCTCTCTGATGATGGGAAAAAAGAACGTGGTAAGTATTGAAGAAGAAATCGATTTGGTTAAAAACTATCTAGATCTCGAAAAAATAAGATTTGAAGAGCGATTGAAAGTGGAAATTGATGTTTGTCGGGACGCTTTAGGAGTTGAAATCCCGCCACTGATGATTCAAACTCTGGCTGAAAATGCCATCAAACATGGAATTGCTAAAAAAGTAGAAGGCGGAACCATCCATATTTCAGCCAAAGTAGAAAAAGAAGATTGTACGATTGAGGTAAAAAATCCGGGTAAAATAGATTTAACGGATGAAAACAATACATCTATTGGAATTAAAAACACTAAAGACCGATTAAGATTGATGTTTGGCCGTAATGCCAGTTTTCAATTGACGCAACAAGGAGACCATGTAGTAGCCACCATATTGATTAAAAACATTTAACTATGAAAACGATAATTATTGATGACGAGAGATTAGCAAGGGAAGAATTGAAGAATTTACTTTCTGAATTTCCTGAGTTAGAAATTATTGGCGAATGCGCGAATGGAAAAGAAGGAATTGAAAACATCAATAAACTCAAGCCAGATCTGATCTTTTTGGATATTCAAATGCCCGAAATCAATGGATTTGAAATGCTGGAGCACTTGGATCATGTGCCGATGGTTATTTTTGTGACCGCCTACGATGAATTTGCTATCAAAGCATTCGAGGTAAATGCCTTGGATTATCTTTTAAAACCTGTTGACCCGAACAGATTGAAAGAAACCATCAATAAAATCAAGACCGACATTGAACCAGGGAATTCTGCTTCCATAGAAAAATTGGGTGAAAACGACCGTATTTTCATCAAAGATGGGGAGAAATGTTGGTTTGTAGACCTCAAAGACATCCGCATGTTTGAATCGGAAGGAAATTACGTAAAAGTGCATTTTGATCGCTTCAGACCTTTGATTTTGCGTTCTTTAAATAGTTTGGAAGAAAAACTAGACGAAAAACTATTTTTCCGTGCTAACAGAAAATACATCATCAACTTAAAGAAAATCAGCAATATTGAAAACTGGTTTAATGGCGGATTACAAGTAGAACTCAACGAAGGAGAAAAGGTGGAAATCTCGAGAAGGCAAGCGATTAAGTTTAAGGATAAAATGTCTATTTAACCCCTTCCAGCACTTTTAGTTTTTCTAATTCTTCTGGGTTTCTGGAATAAATCCATTCGTAAGCTTCTTCCTCTGTTTTAAACATTTTAGTAGGATGTTTAGGTGGAAAAAACTTCAGATGAAAATTTCCCATGATTCGATGAGGCAATGAGCTGATCACATAAGCTTCCATCATTTTAATTTTGTTCCGATTCTTGCGAGCAAACTCTTTTTGAACCTCTCTGTTAGCCATGGAAAACTCGCCAAAAACAACAATAAAAGGTAAAACCCGACCATTTAAAAAGCTCTCGTAAACTTTCATGTTTCGATCCATGTCGTCCAGAGTCACTTCGGTATGACGCATGATTTCTACCCTAACAATAAAGTTGTTGATCAGGGAGATCTTAAAACGATTTGATTCAAATTTGACTTCTTCTCTAAGCTTCAATCGATTGATTTTGAGTACTAAAGATAACAAAAATGATTAATAATTGTTCATTTAGTCCTTCATCAGCTTCTTGTAACGGATTCGTTTTGGACCCGCATCGCCTAATCTTTTCTTTCTGTTTTCTTCGTATTCAGAATAAGCTCCTTCAAACCAATACACATTGGAATCTCCTTCAAAAGCTAGAATGTGAGTACAAATTCTGTCCAAGAACCATCTGTCGTGAGAAATAACAACGCAACAACCTGCGAAATTCATCAAACCTTCCTCTAATGCTCTCAATGTATTTACATCGATATCGTTGGTGGGCTCATCCAGAAGTAGTACGTTGGCTTCCGTCTTCAAGGTCATGGCCAAATGCAGTCTGTTTCTTTCCCCACCTGACAATACTCCAACTTTCTTCCCTTGATCCGGTCCATTAAAATTAAACTTGGAGACATAGGCTCTGGAGTTGATTTTTTGATTTCCGATTTCCACGATTTCATTTCCACCAGAAATCACTTCCCAAACCGATTTTTCAGGATCAATTTCTTTGTGGGTTTGATCTACATAACCAATCTGAACCGTATCTCCAACCTTGAATTCACCTGAATCCGGTTGTAATTCGTTCATGATCATCTTGAAAATTGTCGTCTTCCCTGCTCCGTTGGGTCCGATAATACCTACAATACCATTTGGAGGCAAATTGAAATTCAAATCGTCGTACAATAGTTTATCTCCAAAAGCCTTCGAAACATGCACCGCCTCGATAACATTGCTTCCTAATCTTGGTCCATTTGGCACCGGAATCTCCAATTTTGCTTCTTTTTCTTTCTCTTCTTCAGCCAACATTTGCTCGTAGTTGTTCAAACGGGCCTTGTTTTTGGCTCTTCTTCCTTTTGGGTTCATTCTCACCCATTCCAACTCGGACTCGAGCATCTTTCTTCTTTTAGAAGCTGATTTTTCTTCTTGAGCTAATCTTTTTGATTTTTGCTCCAACCAAGATGTATAGTTTCCTTTAAATGGAATCCCTTCTCCTCTATTGTCCAGGAAATAACGGTCGTGCGTTACAGCAATAACCGTTCCCTGATATTGCTGTAAATGTTGCTCCAACCACTCTACCGACTCGGCATCCAAGTGGTTCGTTGGCTCATCTAATAATAAAATATCAGGATTTTGAAGTAATAATCTGCACAAAGCCACTCTTCTTCTTTCCCCTCCGGATAGTTCGCCTACTTTTTGATCTTCAGGCGGACATCTCAAAGCGTCCATGGCTCTTTCCAGTTTGTTGTCCAATTCCCAAGCGTCTAACTGATCAATTTTTTCCTGAACTTTTCCTTGTCTATCAATTAGTTCATTCATTTTATCCGGATCGTTCATGATCTCCTCATCCATGAATTTCATGTTGATTGACTCATACTCAGCTAAAACATCCACGATTTCCTGAACACCTTCCTGTACAATTTCCTTGACCGTTTTATTGGCATCCAATTCAGGTTCCTGAGGCAAATAACCGACAGAATATCCCGGTGAAAAAACCACATCTCCCTGGTAAGATTTATCCAAACCAGCGATAATCTTCATAATAGTGGATTTCCCGGATCCGTTCAGACCTATGATCCCGATCTTGGCTCCATAATAGAAGGACAGGTAAATATCTTTAATGATTTGTTTTCCTTGAGGTGTATTCTTGGAAACACCTACCATTGAAAAAATGATCTTTTTATCGTCAGACATGTTTTTTGCTTATTGAATTTGGAAGCCCAAATATAAGCATTGATAAGCATTTGAAGGATGGAATCAAAGATTTTTTGTCATCTTGATGAAATCGCTTTCGATGAGCAATTGCTGAAAGGGTAAGTTGGGGAAATCTTCGGCTTGAATTCTATCAACTGATTCAAAACCATTGCGTTCGTACCAGTCGCGAATGTTGTTTTTATTTTCTGATTCGTAATTTCTAGGAACCAATAGTTCCAAGTGGAGTTTGGAGACGCCTTGCGACATCAGATCGTCTTCCATGGCTCTGCATAACTGGGAACCAATTCGTTTTCCGTGATCTTGGAGGTTAACACTCAGCATGCCGAACTTGGCTTCTGTTCCTTTTATTTCATAGGCGACCGATCCTAAAACCTGCTCTTTTTCAAAATAGGCCAGTACATTATTTTGAATGATTTCCTTTTGAAAAGCTGTTGGAGAAGTTCTTTCTACCGCATCTCCCCAAAACTCTTTTTCTGTTTCCGAATAATTCTTATTGATATTAAACACCAAAACCCCGATCAAATCGAGGTTCTGCGCATCTTTTTCAGTTAATTTTCGAATCATCTTTTACTATAAACAGCTTGTTGTAGATCTTTCTTAGCTATGGAAGTATAATCTGAATCGTAAACGAATTTTTGTTTCAATCGGTTGTATCTTAATATGCAAACTGGTCTAAAATCGTTGGTTGAGGCATCTGCTTCTAGTTTGTGCAACTGCATTTCAAACTCAAATTTATAGTCTCCTCTTTTGGCTTCTCGTGCATCAACCATGATCTTTTTGGTGGTATAACCGTCTTTTTTGACATAAACCATGTATTTATACCCTAATTTCAAATCAATTTTGGCTTTGACTTTGCTGATCTGAATATCTTCGAGCATATTGGTATGCAAATTCACGATCTCAATGGACAGATCTGTCAACTTATCCTCATTATCCGCAATAAACGTTCCTTCGAGTTTAATGCTTCCCCCCACCATCGGTGTTTCTTTTTCTGCACTTATGGACAGAAATGAAATCACACATAAAATTAAAATTGTTGTTAGCTTGTTTTTCATGGCTAGATTATACACTAGCCGATGTTAAAAAGTTTCAAAAACGCTTTAGATACGTTTCAAGAATTCACTAAAAGCCTTGTAAAATCTAGGATTCGAAGAATTTACCTTTCCAGTAAATTTTAAACTTCTTGTTGGGTAATTCCATCACTACTGTGTTTCCATTTACATAGAAATCTTTAGCCCATTCATTGGTTAAAGTGATCTTTTTTCCATCGATATAAGCATCCACTCCCCCATTGTTATTTCTCCAGGCAATCGATTTATTGTCGAAGGAATAATGATCCGGAATGAAATTCTCCAAAGTCACCACTGATTTACCATCGTATATTTTAAACACGTTGTTTTCTGCAAATACCACCATGGAATCTTTTACTTTGTACCAATCCGGAGAATAGGAACTCAAATCTTCCAGAATACGACCATCTTTGTACATTTTCAGATTGGAATTGGCATCTTCATAGACTACAAAATCTCTTCCCGCCTGCATACTCAAGGCTGGAAGTGGCTCTACTTCGATGAATTCTTCGTTGTCGTAAACCATGAAAACATTTTGAACCGGATCATTGTAAGCCACTACATCCTGACCACAAGCAAAATCAACCTTATCCTGCCAGGTAAAGAGCGGAAACTGACGTCCTTTGTGGATCAAATTGTATTGTTTTACTCTATTCTGATACACCAAAGTATTGTACCCAATTGCTCCTTCTTCCACCACAGTACCAAAAACCCCGCGGTCTACTTCTTTCTTTTGTTGATTGTAGTACACATGAATGGAATTATCCAAAGTTTGCTCATAAATCACCAAACTATCTGAAGCTAAATAACGACCGGCATTCATGGTCAATAAGGTTACTTTCCCTCCTTCCCAAACTTTCAGAATGGGTCCGGCAGCAAATACCACCAAGTTATCGGTAGCGTTAATATTATCTACTTGGGGAGACACTCTTTCCTTTTCTTTATTCCAATAGATCATGAAATTCCCACGAGGATCGATGTAAGGCACACATTTGTTCTTCACATAGAAAAGGGAAACCAATTGGTATTCTAGTTTAACTAGCTGACCTTCATCAAATACTACAAAATAATCGTTTCTATCTTTGAAAGCGCCTAGATTCTGTGCGTTTGCATTCAGAAAGGATAAGCAGAAAAGTAGTGCGTATAAATATTTCATTCTCTTTTTAACTTGAACAGAGCAAATTTATTGCCAAAAAAAATCCCCTGTAAAACTACAGGGGACAAATTTATGAATATTCTTAGTTTACTTGGACATTTCCTCAGCTTTCTGCAAAGCATTGTAAACATTTACAACTTTTCCAGTGATCGATAAAGAACCAAACGGACCTAATTTGTCGTCCTGTCCTGGAAGAATCACTTCATGATCTGAATAATCTACTCCGGTCTCTAAAATGATTTGCTTCACTTGCTTCATCGTCAATTTTGGGTAGTAAGACTTAATCAAAGCCGCTACTCCAGCCACCATTGGAGCTGCCATGGAAGTTCCTTGTGTTGAAAGATATTTGTCATCTGGAACAGTAGAATAAATCTCTAATCCCGGTGCAAAAATATCTACACTTTTCTTTCCGTAGTTTGAGAATCCAGCTGCCAATCCTTCTCCTGCAGCAGGATCTGCGTTCAAATATCTTGTACTTGCTCCAATCGTCAATACTAAATCGATATCTGCTTTTCCATCATAATGTACTTTCGGGAAATTAGGCTCGGTATCAATATCCTTGTGGTCGTTTCCAGCCGCGTGAATCATCAATACATCGTTATCCGAAGCGTATTTCATGGCCTCATAAACTTCATCAGGATACTGTGCATAAGATTTACCAAAACTCATGTTAATCACTTTCGCGCCGTTGTCCACTGCATAACGAATAGCTAAAGCGATGTCTTTATCTCTTTCGTCACCATTTGGAACGGCTCTTAAAGTCATGATTTGCACATTGTCTGCTACTCCATCATTTCCGATTCCGTTTCCTCTTGTCGCACAGATAATCCCTGAAACGTGTGTTCCGTGCATGGCATCCGGACCTTCTACTCTGTTACATCCGTAATTTGTATCATTAAAATCTCCAGGATTATCTCCCACGATGTGTCTTGCATCAAATTCCACATTGTAGTTGTATTCCAACATTTCAGAGATCTTCTTGATTCCGTCATCAATGGTTTCTTGAGTCAACTCCCCGGAAGCATAAGCAATACCTAATTGCTTCATTTGCACTTCCATCTTGTTGTTTTCGTCCACTTTCCATTTCTGAAC
>JAGQYP010000067.1 GCA_020436025.1 Crocinitomicaceae bacterium | reverse complement strand
TTGCTTCTTTCTTGACGGTTTTCATGATGCGTAATATTAGCATTCCCGAATTCAAAGGTTTTCGAGAGGCGATGTTGGCATTGGCTGTTCCTGTGGATTTTTCAGAATACAATTCGATCGATTTGTGTGGAACAGGTGGTGATGGTAAAGACACATTCAATATCTCTACATTAACATCCTTTGTGGTTGCAGGAGCAGGTATTCCTGTGACAAAACATGGAAATTATGGGGTTTCTTCTATTTGCGGTTCATCTAATGTTTTAGAACAATTGGGAGTTCGATTTACATCGGATGAACAAGTTTTGAAACAGCAATTAGAAACTGCGGGCATTTGTTTTTTACATGCTCCCTTGTTCCATCCGGCCATGAAAGCAGTGGCCCCGATTCGAAAAGAATTGGGTGTTAAGACCTTTTTCAATTTACTGGGTCCTTTAACCAATCCGGTCCAACCCAAAAACCAAATGGTAGGAGTTTTCAATTTGGAAGTAGCGCGGATGTATCAATATTTCTTGCAGGAAGCTGGAAGTAATTATGCGATTATCCATGCTTTAGATGGGTTTGATGAAATTTCTCTAACAGACAAACACAAGGAAATCACATCTAATGGAGAAGCCATCAAAGGAGCAAAAGATTTTGGTTTCCAAAAAGTGAATTACAAGGATCTTGCTGGAGGAAATAGCGTCAATGAAGCTGCTCAAATATTTCTAAATGTATTGGAAGGAAAAGGAACGGAAAGTCAGGAAAAAGTGGTTTTAGCTAATGCGTCCACTGCAATCAAATTAGTCACAAAAAAAGAACCAGACGAATGCATGAATTTGGCCGTAGATTCCCTTTTAAGTGGAAAAGCGGAGAAAGCGTTGGAATTTTTAATTCGGAATTAGGAATTCGGAATGCGGAATTAAAAATGAAAAGTGCAAAGTGCAAAATGGTCATGAATAAATAAAATTCAAAGTGCAAAGTGCAAAGTGCAAAATTAAAAATTGTCATGAATCATAAATCAATAAGTCAATAAGTCAATAACAAATGAAACTACTAGATAAAATAATTCAAACGAAAAGAGGGGAAGTTAGCACAAGAATGAATCAAACCTCTTTGCAAGAGATTCAGGAAAGGGAAAATTATGCCCGTTCTTGTTATTCGATGAAGCAATCCATTTTAGAAGGAACGGGGATCATTGCGGAATTTAAAAGACAATCTCCTTCCAAAGGAATTATTCATGAAAATGCGGATCCCAAACAAATATCGGAAGCTTATTTCCGGACTGGGGTGAGTGGTATTTCGGTATTAACGGATGGTCAATATTTTGGTGGGGCGGATCGTGATTTCACGGATGTTCGAAATCAGGTTTCAGTTCCTCTGTTGCGTAAAGATTTCATTATTGATTCCTATCAAATTCACGAATCCAAGGCTTTGGGAGCAGATGTGATTCTTTTGATTGCTCGGATTTTGACTCCTGATTTGGTGCAGGAATTTACAGAAATCGCTCATAATCTTGGGATGGAAGTATTATTGGAAACACATGCTAAAACAGAGATTGCGAGTCATTATTTTAATGAAATTGATCTGATCGGAATCAACAATCGAGATTTAGATACATTTCAGGTGGATATTGATCGATCTATTTTGCTAGCTCAACAACTTCCTGAGGATACTGTGAAAATTGCGGAAAGTGGTTTATCAGACCCAGAAACTGTTCTCAAACTAAGAAATAATGGCTTTGATGGATTTTTAATGGGTGAAGTTTTCATGAAAGAAAAAAATCCAGGACAAGCCTGCAAGAAATTTTTGGAACAATTGAATCCCATCGCTTATGAAAATTAAAATATGCGGGATGAAATTCCCTGAAAATATTCTAGAAATCTCAAAGTTAGAGCCCAATTATATGGGGTTTATCTTTTATGAGAAGTCGCCTCGTTTTGTAGAAAATCTAGATGTCGAAATCATAAAGAAAATTCCATCAGCAATTCAAAAAGTGGCAGTTTTTGTGAATGAGGAATTAGAAAAAGTTGTGGGAATCGCGGAGGAATATGCATTTGATCTGGTTCAACTCCATGGCAATGAAAGCCCTGAATATTGCGAAATATTAAAACAAAAAGGAATTCGAATTATCAAAGCATTTTCTGTGGATGAGCATTTTGATTTTGGTCAAACGGAAAATTATATGAATTCATGCCAATTCTATCTGTTCGATACAAAAACAGACCATTATGGCGGATCTGGAAAATCATTCAATTGGGATATCCTTTCAAAATACGACCAGAAAAAACCCTTTTTCCTAAGTGGAGGAATAGACCTAGAAAACATAGCAGAAGCAATGAGTTTGGATTCGATGAATATAGAAGCTTTGGATTTGAACTCAAAGTTTGAGAAGGAACCGGGGGTTAAGGAGAGGTTGAAAATTCTAAGTGCAAAATGGTCATGAATCATAAATCATTTCATCATAAATCAATAAGTCAATAAGAAAAAAATGAAACCAATAAACGGATTTTACGGAGAATTTGGAGGGGCATTCATTCCTGAAATGCTGTATCCAAATGTGCGGGAACTTGAAAAGGAATACCAATACATTATTGATTCGGAGGATTTTCAAAAGGAGTTTAGAAGTTTGCTTCGAGATTATGTGGGGCGCCCTACTCCACTTTATTTTTCTAAAAATCTATCTGAAAAATATCAGACTAACATCTATTTGAAAAGAGAAGATTTGAATCATACTGGGGCGCATAAAATCAATAATACAATTGGTCAAATACTTTTAGCAAAACGAGTAGGAAAAAAACGAATCATCGCAGAAACCGGAGCTGGCCAACATGGAGTGGCCACTGCAACAGCCTGTGCTTTAGTCGGAATGGAATGTTCTGTATTTATGGGAGCTGTAGATATTGACAGGCAAGCGCCCAATGTGCAAAGAATGAAGTTGCTGGGAGCAAAAGTGATTCCGGCAACAAGTGGGAGTCAGACCCTGAAAGATGCTACAAATGAAGCTATTAGAGAATGGATCAACAATCCTTTAGATACACATTATATTATTGGTTCCGTGGTGGGACCTCATCCTTATCCAGACATGGTGGCGCAGTTTCAATCCATCATATCAGAAGAAATTAAGAACCAACTTTTCGATCAAACGGGAAAAGAGGCTCCTGATCATGTTATAGCCTGTGTCGGAGGAGGGTCAAACGCCATTGGTGCATTTTATCATTTTATTGATAATGACATCACCCAGCTTATCGCGGTAGAAGCAGCTGGACATGGAGTACAAACAGGGAAAACGGCTGCAACAATTGCACTAGGAAAAAAGGGAATTATTCATGGAAGTCAGACATTTTTAATGCAAACAGAAGATGGCCAGATAGTGGAACCTCATTCGATTTCGGCTGGTTTGGATTACCCTGGAATTGGTCCCATTCACGCCTATTTATCAGAAAGCAAAAAAGCAAAAATAGTTTCGATTTCGGATCAAGAAGCTATTGAAGCGGGGATTTTTCTTTCTAGAACTGAAGGCATTATACCCGCCCTTGAATCCGCTCATGCTTTAGCGTATTTGGAGAAGGAAAATTTTGGAAAGGAAGAGATTGTTGTGGTGAATTTATCCGGAAGAGGGGATAAAGACATGGTAACCTATGAAAAATACATTTAGAGATGGACAGATTAAAAAAAATGTTTGAAAATACAGAGAGAAAAGTACTCTCGATCTACTTTACAGCGGGATATCCCCAATTAAATGATACCGAAACGATTATTTTGGAGCTAGAAAAAAATGGAGTGGATCTTATCGAAATCGGAATTCCATTTTCAGACCCACTAGCCGACGGTCCCATTATTCAGCAAAGCAGTTATAAGGCAATTGAGAATGGAATGACCCTAAAATTACTTTTCGAACAATTGAAGGACATTCGACAAAAGACACAAATTCCATTGGTACTTATGGGGTATTTAAATTCTGTAATTCAATTTGGTGAAGATGAGTTCTGTCGGAAATGTGTTGAAACAGGAATTGATGGCGTAATTCTTCCAGATCTTCCATTGGAATATTACGAAATGAAATATCAGCGCTTATTCAAAAATCATGGGTTGAATTTGATCATGTTGATTAGCCCTCAAACAAGTATAGAAAGAATACAAAAAATTGATGCAGTTTCCAGTGGATTCCTTTATTTGGTCTCTTCAAATTCAATTACCGGTGGGACCGAAAACTTGGGTAAACAAAGGGAATATTTCAAACGAATCAGCGATATGCAATTAAACAATCCAACCTTAGCAGGATTTGGAATTCACGACAAGGAAAGTTTCGAAATTGCAACAGAGAACACGAACGGAGCCATTATTGGTAGCGCTTTTATTAAATCTTTGGAAGATCAAGAAAATTTAGAAAAAGCAGTGGCAAAATTTCTCTCACCATTTAAAATTGATCAATGTGTTTAATTGACTAATTCTGAATTGATTCTATCAAATCTAAAATTTCCTTTTCTCGAACGGGTTTAGGAATGAATGAAATGGGATTCGTCATTCTAGCTTGAGTCAAAGTATCTTTTTCATTATTAGCAGAAACGAAGGCAAATGGAATTTCTTTTTCAAGAATAACTTTAGCCACATCAATACCGCTATCGCCTCTGGATAACCTAATATCTACAAGGCAAAGATCAGGTTCCAATTCAAGTGCTTCAACGGAAGACTTGTAATCATCCGTAATCCCAATTACTTCATGTCCGTGTTTGACTAGAAACTTACGAAGGTAAGCAGCCACGATGAACTCATCTTCTATGATTAATATTTTCATGGTCACGGTTTTAGTTAAAAAAGCCTCGGAAATATCCGAGGCCCTTTTTTAGTTTACTAGTAAAAGAAGAACGATCTTTCAATCGCCCAACTCGATGTCAAATGAGTCGTAGAGGTGAATTAAAGATAAGCAAGAATATCTAAGTCCCTAATATTCTGTAGTGAACAACAAAAAAATGTAGTAAATCGTCTATTTGCTACTTTCTATAGCTTCTAGATACGGGTATTTCGAATTCTCCAATGTATATTTTAGAAGAAGATTTTGAATCAATATAATTCTTATTGACAATGTAGGATCTGTGAACTTTTTCAAAATCTTCGTTCAGCAATCCTTCCAATTCCTTTAAGGTAATTCTTTCTGTATAGGTTTTTTCTGGAGTAACAATAATGGAATACACATTATCGGCCTGACAATAAAGAATATTCGACATGGGCAATTCTACTATACCTTTAGTAGTATGAAGCGCGATGGTTTCTAAATTGGTTTGTCGTGCATTAATCAATTCTATGGAAGCCGTAATGTCGTTTTCATTAAAAGGTTTGGTTAAATAGGCTCCTGGTTTGGTAACGGCTGCCTTACGAATGGTTTCCACTTCATTGTTTGCCGTAAGGTAAATGAAATCTATTCCCAGCTCTTTCAACTTTTTCCCGATATCAATACCATTTGAATTATTTGCTAAACGGATGTCGAGCATGCATATATCTGGTTTCAGTTCAATTTTTGTCATGGCAGATGCATAATCATCAGCAATGCCAATCACTTCGTATCCTCTTTTAATTAAGATCCGTCTCAAATGATCGGCAACCAATAATTCATCTTCTATGATCAGAATCCTCATTATTTTTTAATTGTAAGTGTCAGTTTAAATCCTTCTTCACATTCCATGGAAAACTTACCTTTTAGCTGCAAACACATGAGTTCAACTAAAGTTGGAGTTTCCCCTTTCAATCCGGAACCGTTATCCGAATAAATCAATTTCACCTTTTCATTTTCTTCTGCAGTTTGTAATTTAATCATCGGATGCTCTGTATTTTCAAAAGCATGCTTCAAACTATTGGAGATTAATTCTGATAGTAAAAGACCAAGGTAAAGTGATTTATCTATTCCAATACTGATCTCTTCCATATCCAATTCACAGGCTACATTTTGTTCTTTGCAAAAAGTCTCGTAATTCTCCTTAATCCCTAAAAAATAGGTTTTAAGATCAATTTCATCTTTAGATTCTTCCAAATAAATCTGCTTGTGCAACATCGATATTGCTTCAATCTTATTGGATAATTCTAACAATATTTTTCGATCATTTCCCGAATATTTATCGGTCTCCTGCATGATCAGGGAGGTAATCAATTGCAAATTATTCTTAATTCGATGATTGGATTCCGCTAATAGAAACTGATTTTCTTTAAGCAATTTCCTCAAATGTGTGTTACTGCTTCTAAAACGAATCGCGAATACGGCTACCATCAGGATCATCACCACAGCCAAAAGCAAGCTCATGAACAAGAAGAAAAGTCTTTCATTTCGTTCATCAATCTCTTGTTCTTTTTGTTCTATTTCACGTTGATGATACCTTAATTCCCTGTCTTTTTCTTTTGTTTTGTATTTCGCTTCGAGTTCCAACAAATCTCGATCCTGTCTTTTTCTTTGATCACTAATGGAGGACCGGAGATTCTCATTTTCATATTTCAATCCATTCAGACTGTCTCCTTTTGAATAATAAATCTGAGTCAAATAATGATAAATAGGACCTTTTACTCCTGGCCAATCTTTGTCTTTTATAAATTCCAGATTATCCAGAAACATGTACAAAGCTGAATCTACTTTCCCTTCGTGAAATGCCACCCTAGCTCGGTTAAAGTAGGCGTTGGAAAACAGTCTTTTATCTCCTTTTTCTTTCCAAAAATGACAAGCCTGATCGTAATAATAAATCGCACTATCCATCATCTGATTTTTCTCAAAAATGTTTGCGATCTCATTGAAATTAATGGACATATGATTGTCATACCCGTATTTTTTAGAGAGCGCCATGGAGCGATGAGAATAGTAAACCGCCGAATCCAAAATCCCTTTTTGATTAAACGCCGCCGCAAGTCTGTGAAAAATTTGAGAACACTTTTCCGGGTATTTCCGAAGATCAGCCTGGGAAATATTTACCCTTTTTAATTCCTTCAAACTCAGGTCAATTTTTTCTACGGCCCGATACAGTTCTCCCAAACCTACAGCAAGCGACAATTCTTGCCTCCTATTTAAATCCCCATATCGACCATTTTTAATCTCCAAATAAAGTCTCATGGATTCCGCATAATTGTTTTGCAATTTTAAATTAATCGCATAACTCATAATCACATCCGTATACTTTTCAGTTCCTGGAGGGTTATTTTCCAACCATTTTTGATAGAAAAGAGCTGAAATATCATATTCGGAACGCTCCAAATAGTAGTCAACACTATCTAGTTCGTTTTGAGAATAACTGCCTTTTAATTGCAAAAACAGCAGGGTAATCAATATAGTTTTTAGTACTTTAGTTTGCATGGCTAACTTGCGATTAATCTACTAGATTTTAAGCAAATTTCAATCATTCAAGAAAAAAATTATAAAATTTTGAGTGGTATCCTCTGTTATTCAACCCTTTATAAACAAAGAGATTCGATCTTGTGAATTCCTGAACTTTGAAAAGAAATTTATTCTCTTCTATTTGATTTTATAAAAAATGGATTCATCTTTGTACTCGATTACAGAAAAAAATGGCACAACAGCCCATGACATATCACAACTTTTATTTCTATTTCTTTTGGAAAAAAGAGACAGGGTTGGATATGCATGAATTTTAGATAGATAAATACAATTCAAAATATTTGAAAACCCTGGTCGGAAGATCGGGGTTTTTTTTTGGCAAAATTTTTAAAACAAAGTAAAATGAAAAGGATCAAAGTAGGTATTCAGGGAGTAAAAGGAGCATTTCACGAAATTGCGGCGCGGAAGTTTTTCGAACAGCCAATTGAAATCGTAGAATGTTATTCTTTCCAAGACGAAATCAATCATCTCAATTCAGGGAAGATTGATTATGCTTTGATGGCGATAGAAAATACAGTCGCTGGAACTCTGCTTCCAAATTATAAATTGATTCAGAATAATCCGGTTAAAATAGTTGGAGAAGAATATTTACGTGTTAAACAAAATTTAGTGGCTCTTCCCGGACAAAAAGTCTCTGAAATAAGAGAGGTGCATTCTCATTACATGGCTATCGAGCAATGTCGTGAATTTTTGAAAACGCTGGAAGATGTAAAATTGGTTGAAGCATCTGATACTGCTCAAAGTGCTAGAGAAATTGCTACAGCCAGAATTAAAAACAGAGCTGGAATTGCAAGTGATCTGGCAGCTGAAATTTACGGACTCGAAATTCTGGAGGCCGAAATTGAAACCAACAAAAAGAATTTCACCCGATTCTTGGTTTTGACTCAGGAAGAGACGAAAGTAAAACTTGATACCATTACAAAAGCATCACTTTGTTTTTCTGTTGCTCATGAAAAAGGGAATCTGAGCATGGTTTTAAGTCTGATGTCGAGCTTCGATATGAATCTAACCAAGATTCAGTCTCTACCCATTCTGGGAAAGGAGTTTCAATACCTCTTTTTCGTAGATGTAACATTTGAAGATTACCACAGATTTGAAGAAACAATTTGGAGTTTGGAACCCATTGTAAATGATCTACAAATTTTTGGAGAATATGAACACAGCATCGCTACTTTGGAAGAGGTGCATCAACAAGAAGTGTTATGATAACAGGAGCAAAAAGAACTAATAAAGTACAGGAATACTATTTTTCTCAAAAACTTAAAGCCATTGAAAAAATGAACTGTGATGGCCAAAAAGTGATCAACTTAGGAATTGGAAATCCTGATTTACTTCCACCCAGAGAGGCAGTCCAGGAATTGGTGAATCACATGACCATACCCAATTCACATGGATATCAATCTTATAAAGGCATTCCTTCTCTTCGACAAGGTTTTGCTGATTGGTATGAAAAATTTTTCAAGGTTCAAATCGACCCTGAAAAAGAAATATTACCTCTCATGGGCAGTAAAGAAGGCATCATGCATATTTCTTTAGCTTTTTTGGATGAAGGAGATCAAGTATTAATTCCAAATCCTGGTTATCCAACCTATGCTTCAGTGACAAAGATGTTAGGCGCCGAAGCGATTGAATACAGATTAAAGGAAGAAAATCAATGGCTGCCTGACTTTGAGTCTTTGGAAAAATTGAATTTGGATAAAGTGAAGATCATGTGGGTGAACTATCCCAACATGCCGACAGGGAAAAATGCATGCCTGGAATTGTTTCAGCAACTCGTAGATTTTGGAAGAAAACACCAGATTTTAATTGTCAATGACAATCCGTACGCCTTCATTTTAAATGAAAATCCGCTGAGCATTTTTTCAATTGCGAACGCGGGTGAAGTATGTCTGGAATTGAATTCCCTGAGTAAGTCGCATAATATGGCTGGATTTCGAGTGGGAATGGTGGCTGGATCTGAAGAACACATCAATTTGATTTTGAAAATGAAGTCGAATATGGATTCAGGAATGTACAAACCTCTGCAATTAGCTGCTGTGAAAGCCTTAAATAAAGCGGAAGACTGGTACAGAAGCATAAATGAAGAATATGCTAAAAGAAGGGTTGTTGTTCATGAGCTTTTCGAACTTCTTGGTGCTCAGTTTGAGAAGGATCAGGTCGGTTTGTTTGTTTGGGCTAGGATTCCGGAGGGTTTTGAGGATGCATACGAATTTTCAGATCTCATTCTGAATGAGGCCAGGGTTTTTATCACACCAGGAGGGATTTTTGGATCCGAAGGTGAAAACTACTGCAGAATCTCATTATGTAGCCCTGTGAACACATTGGAAAATGCAATAAAAAGAATTGAAGAATCTCATGTTTTTGTGAAGTTATGAATGTGACGATTATAGGGATAGGACTAATTGGTGGATCGATTGCAAAGGATATCCGAAAAAAAGGGCTTGCTAATAAAATCATTGGTGTAGAGTCATCAAAGGAAATTGGTAGTAGAGCACTGGATTTGGGATTGGTTGATGAAATTTCAGAATTAAAAATTGCCGTTTCAGAATCTGAACTTTTGATTTTAGCCACTCCTGTGGACATCAGTTTGCAATTGATCCCTGATTTAATGGGAATGATTACCCAGCAAACGATTGTGGATGTCGGTTCAACTAAATGGGATCTTTACAATTCCATTGAAACACATCCAAAACGAGATCAGTTTGTATTGGCACATCCCATGGCTGGAACAGAGTTTTCAGGTCCGGAGGCAGCCGTCGAACATTTGTTTGAAGACAAGGTTTGTATTTTGTGCGACACACAGGAAAACAACCTCATGCATCTTCAGAAAGCAAAACATTTGTTTAGAAGCCTGGGGATGAGAATTCTTTTGATGAAAAGTGAGGAACATGATTTACATGCAGCTTATGTTTCTCATATTTCACACATCAGTTCTTTTGCCTTGGCATTAACAGTTTTAGAGAAGGAAAAAGATGAAAAGAAAATATTTGACTTGGCAAGTGGAGGATTTGATTCTACAGTGCGTTTGGCAAAGAGTTCACCTGAAATGTGGGCGCCTATTTTCAGACAAAACAAAGCGAATGTATTGCGAGTTTTAGACACCTACATTGAAAAGTTAAATGCATTTAAAGAAGAAATTAGTAAAGGAAATAAAATAGAATTAGTAGAATTGATCCGTGAAGCAAACCGGATCGGGAAAGTTTTGAAATAGATTTCTGTATTCCTAGATTTTTGGATGTTTTGAAAATGAAGTCCAGAAGTCTAGTAATCCAGAGATCCAGAAATCACAATTATGGAAACAAAAACAAGATCATTATTTGAAAATTGGGGATTGCAAAATACCGATCGCCCAGTGGTCATCGCCGGACCCTGTTCAGCTGAATCAGAAGAGCAAGTGCTGGATATTGCAAAACAATTAAAAGATCAAAATATTGAGATCTATCGCGCGGGTATTTGGAAACCAAGAACGCGTCCTAATTCCTTTGAGGGAGTTGGATCTGTGGGATTGGATTGGTTGAAATTGGTAAAACAGGAATATGGTTTGAAAATCACCACAGAAGTTGCCAATGTAAAACACGTTTACGAAGCATTGAAGGCAGGTGTGGATATTTTATGGATTGGTGCGCGGACAACCGTAAATCCTTTTGCGATTCAGGAAATTGCAGATGCTTTGAAAGGAGTAGATATTCCAGTTTTGGTTAAAAATCCGATCAATCCAGATGTGGATCTTTGGCAAGGAGCGATCGAAAGGATTGCAGGAGCTGGAATAGATAAGATTGGAGCGATACACAGAGGTTTCTCGAGTTTCGACAAAAGTAAATACCGTAACATTCCCAAATGGGAGTTGCCGATTGAATTGAGAAGAAGAATGCCTGAGATTCCAATGATCTGTGATCCAAGTCATATTTCGGGAAGAAGAGATTTGATTGAGGCTGTTTCTCAAAAGTCATTGGATTTGAATTACGACGGACTCATGATCGAAACCCACAATAACCCAGATGAAGCTTGGTCAGATGCCAAACAACAGGTTTCTCCTTCGCAATTGAAAGAAATCCTGTCCAATTTAGTGTTGAGAAATGTCAATTCTAAAGATCCGGCACTGCTTCATGATTTGGAGGAATTGAGAGGTCAGATCGATGCTTACGACAAAGAACTATTCAAAATTCTGGAAGAAAGAATGAAGGTTGCGGTGAAAATTGGGGAATACAAAAAAGCCCATAACATCACCGTTCTTCAACCGGAAAGATGGCAGGAAATCTTGAATAAAACGATTGAAGAAGGGAAAGCACATGATTTAAGCTCGGAATTTGTTACTAAGCTTTTCACGGCTATTCACCAGGAATCAATTAATAAACAAACGAAATTAATGAGAAAATAATTGGATATCTGGATTTCTAGATTTCTGGATATTTTGAAAGTTAAGTCCAGCAGTCTAGTAGTCCAGAAATCCAGAAATCCAACAAAATGAAACCAGCAATTATAGGATGCGGAAATTTAGGATCCGCTTTAGTAAAAGGAATATTGGAATCCGATTTTAAAATCAAGGAATCGGTATTGATCTCGACAAGAAAGCAAGTGGTTCCAGAAAAATTGAAAGGATTCCAAGTGGAAGTTCTACCCAACAAAGAATTGGTTGAAAAGGCGGATACAATCATTTTATGTGTGCTACCGAACCAAATCGACAAGGTATTGGAGGAAATTAAAGATGTAGTGGATACTTCAAAGCTGATTGTATCTACAGTTACAGGTGTGGATATCTCAAGAATCAAAGAAAAACTTGGGAATGAAAACCTGCAGGTAGTTCGAGCCATGCCTAATACTGCCATTGCGGTAAAGGAATCAATGACTTGCATTAGTTTTTCGGAAAATGTAGAAGCAAATAAAAGGCAATTGATTATTGATCTTTTTGAATCTGTTGGAAAAACTGAAGTAATCAGAGAAGAACAAATGTCTTCCGCTACGGCTTTAACAGCCTGTGGAATTGCCTTTTTCTTAAGATCGATTCGAGCTGCATCTCAAGGGGGTGTGGAGATTTCGTTTCATTCAGAAGAAGCTTTGAAAATGGCTGCACAGACGGCTTTAGGAGCCGCAAAATTACTTTTGGAAAATGGGACGCACCCTGAAAGAGAAATTGACAAGGTCACTTCGCCAAATGGATGTACCATTATTGGATTGAACGAAATGGAGCATTCAGGCTTTAGTTCCTCATTTATTAAAGGAATTCGGAAATCGGCAGAAAAAGCTGGGAAACTTTATTGCGAGTGAATGAGCAAGAGTTTGGAGCAAGGGTATTGAGCAAGAGTATTGAGCAAGAGTATTGAGCAAGAGTATTGAGTAAGAGTATTGAGTAAGA
>JAGQYP010000066.1 GCA_020436025.1 Crocinitomicaceae bacterium | reverse complement strand
ATAATGAATAATGAATAATGAATAATGAATAATGAATAATGAATAATGAATAATGAATAATGAATAATGAATAATGAGCAATTAGTTAAAGACAGGAGGATTTCAATCCTCGAACGCAACCTGATCATAACTCAGAACCAATGCCGTCAATCGAAATACTCTCCAGATGGCTTTCTCAAATCAAAAACTCGTTAATTCAAGACTAAAGTGCCAATGCGTAACCCTGTGACTTCAGTCCGGGGTGGAGAATGTCGAACCCATTTATCTGGCTGTCTTGCATCTAAAAATCTAAATATCTTTGAGTGTAGAGTTATTCGAGTGTAGAGTTTTTCGAATTAAGAACCGAGCGATAGCGAGCTCATTGACCGATTGGGAAATAATGAATAATGAGCAATTAGTTAAAGACGGGAGGATTTTAATCCTCGAACGCAACCTGATCATAACTCAGAATCAATGCCGTCAATCGAAATACTCTTCAGATGGCTTTCTCAAATCAAAAACTCGTTAATTCAAAACGAAAATGCCAATGCGTAACCCTGTGACTTCAGTCCGGGGTGGAGAATGTCGAACCCATTTATCTGGCTGTCTTGCATCTAAAAATCTGACAATCTAGAACACAATCCCGCGACTTCAGTCCAGGGTAGAGAAGGGTGATTTTTGTTTACTTCTCATCATAAAATCATAAAATCATAAAGTCACAAAGTCATTTCACAGTCAAATTCTTCACCACTCAGCTTGGATATGCTTTCACCCATTTTCAATCTTTACTCACCATTTGGGGGGCATGTTACACCAAACACTTTTCATTCTACATTCTTAATTCTACATTCTAAATTCAAAATCCCTAACTTTGTGCTAGATTTCTCAGAATGAATACGGTAGTCAGACATATTTTAGTTTATGCGGGCGGGATTTTATCCGGTGTGGCTCTTACGCTTTTGATCATCAAAGTGATGGAGAAGTCTGATGGGAATCAGCCGGAAAAAATGACCTTTGAAAAACCGAAGGAAATTGTGAAAACGGATACCGTGGAAAAGGTGGTGTACAAAAAGCCTCAGAAGGTGGAGAAAGAGAATGCTACTTTTCTGGATACCTTGGAAAATGTAGAGTTAGACACCTTAAATAATTTGGAAGATACTTTACAGGATATCAATATCAACAGAGAAGTTTTGGTGGCTGTGAAGAATTTTACGGTTCAAACTTTTTCTCGAGATACTTCTCAGAGTAATGCGCTGAGAGACAGTTTAGGTAAGTCGATGGGAATTAATTCGGACAAGAATCTTTCAAGTATCCGTGTGGAATTCTGGAAATCTCCTCTTAATTTTGAGGGGTATATTCTTGGAAAAAGTATGGTCCGACTCTACGGAATAAACGAAGTAGAACCTTTGAAATTCTATTTAGTCGACAACAAGATCTACATGAAAAAGGCGAGCAAATATTATACACTGATTCGTTCCGAGGAATACCATAAATTTGAATTGAGCAAGGAGAATATTCATGATAAAATTCTACAAATATCAGGGAACGGGTAACGACTTTGTCATGATCGACAATCGGGATCAGGTTTTCGATAATCAAAATCTGGATTTGGTAAGAAAAATGTGCGACCGAAGATTCGGAATCGGGGCAGATGGACTAATTCTAATTGAAGAATCGGACAAAGCAGATTTCTATGTAAACTATTTCAATGCGGACGGATCCAAGTCTTTTTGCGGGAACGGAGCAAGATGTTCTGTGGCTTTCGCTAATTTCCTTGGAATGATTCAAAATGAAACACAATTTGACGCGATTGATGGTTTGCATATTGCGACAATTGAAAAGGATTTGGTTTACCTGAAAATGGGTGATGTAAATGGAATTGAAAAAGGTCAAGATTATCTTTTCTGCCATACGGGATCTCCTCATTATATGCGATTTGTAGAGGATTTGAAAGATTGGGATATCTACGAATTCGGGAAATCCATTCGCTATTCTGATCCCTACAAAAAAGAAGGAACCAATGTGAATTTGATTCAGGAAGTGGATGAGGTTTTGCATTTGAGAACTTACGAAAGAGGCGTGGAGAATGAAACCTATTCTTGTGGTACAGGTGCAACGGCAGTGGCTCTGGCTTATATGTATTTGAAAGGTCTAGATCAAGCAACAATTCCAGTTGAGGTGAAAGGGGGAAGTCTGCAAGTAAAAGCCCAGAAAAAAGGAGAAGGATTTGAAAATATCTGGTTGATCGGACCAGGCGAACAAGTGTTTGAAGGGGTATGGAAGACTATCTGATCGAATCTGTTACGGCATTTTCAGAACTTAATTCAGGGGCAACTTATTTGGTTTTGTTTCATGTCGACAAACAACCGCCGCATTTGGGAATCATCCATCAGAATGAATATTTCTCCTTACGTTACGATAAACTGCAAATGGGAATTGACCCGCAAACCATTCTCAAAACTGTAGAGACGAAAAAGATTCCCACCTTACTTTTTGAAGTGAAGTTGGAGTCTGCAGAAGCCATTCAGGACATTTTTAAAGCATATCAAAGTATTGAGAAAATCTCATGTTTGTTTCCCATTCGAGAGTTCTTTTATCCTGATTTTTATGAAGATATTCAATTGGTCTTTGATCTCTTGGACAAATTGAAAGCCGACCAAAGGATAATCGCCACATATTCCTTAAATTTGAATTTGATTTCGAATCAGTACAAGCTGAAAAAATACAGTGTTCAGGACGTGCAAAAGGAGATCAAACGCTTGCAAGAATGATGGAATTAAAATCAGATAAAATTCACTTAAGAGCCATTGAACCAATGGATGTAGATTTGTTGTTCATTTGGGAAAACGATCCTCAAAACTGGCGGGTAAGTGAAACGAAAGCTCCTTTTTCCAGACATCTTTTGATGGAATTCGCCAAATCGCCTCAGGATATTCACATGTATCGTCAGGTGCGTTTCATGATCTGTACGAAAGAAGAGGCCATTGGAACCATTGATCTATTTGATTACGATCCGGTGAATCGATCTGTTGGCGTAGGAATTTTGATTCAAAGTGATGCAAATAAAGGAAAAGGATACGCAACCGATGCTTTGGACATCATTGCAGACTACGGAAAGGAAGTTTTGAATCTGAAAAACATTTTTGCAAGCATGCACGAATCCAATGAAATTTCTCAGAAACTGTTTGAGAAATGTGGATACGATTTAATAGGAAAAAAGAAAAAGAATCTGTTCTCTCAAGGCAATTGGGAAGATGAATGGATCTATCAATTAATACTGGAAAAGTAGATGAAAAAGTTTATTCTTTTAGGCGTTGTAGGAGTTTTGGTTGTAGGTGGATTTTTTGCTTATCCCTATATCTCGTTGTATTTAGCAAGCTCCAAATCTGCATTAACGGTTGAAGAAGGAAGTACGAAAGACATTTTCATCAAAACAGGAGCAGATTTAGAATGGGTGGTAAATTACTTGGACGGTCTAGGAATTTTGGAAGACAAGGCCAAGTTTCAAGAGTTTGCAGAGAAGAAAAGCTACAAAGGCAAGAATATCGTTCCCGGAAAATATGTCTTAAAAGGCGGGATGAATTACAACGATCTGATCAACCATTTGAGAGCTGGAAATGGAAGAGTAGAGGTTCAGGTAACTTTCAACGGGTGCAGGACGATTGAAGACATGGCTGGGAAGGTTTCCAAAAATATCGAGGCAGATTCAGCAGCTTTGGTCCATTATATTTTGTCTGATTCAGTAATGAACAAATACGGATTCGACGAGAAAACAATCCGAGCACTTTTCATTCCAAATACCTATCAAATGTTGTGGGATACAGACGAAAAGGAGTTTGTACAAAGAATGGCGAAGGAGTGGAAAAATTATTGGAATGCGGGAAGAACTGCCAAAGCAAAAAAATTGAATTTAACGCAATCTCAAGTCGCTACTTTGGCTTCGATCGTAAGAGAAGAACAATCATTACACGAAGACGAATGGCCAACCATTGCGGGAGTTTACATCAATCGTTTGAATCGAGGAATGTTGTTGCAAGCGGATCCAACCGTAAAGTATTGCCTGGGAGATTTTAGCATCAAGAGAATTTATCTGAAAGATTTAGAAGTAGATTGCGAATACAATACCTACAAAAACCCAGGTTTGCCTCCCGGACCACTGAATATTCCTTCACCAAAAGGGATGGATGCGGTTTTGGATTTTAAGCAAACTGATTATATTTATTTCTGTGCCAAAGCCGATGATTCGGGTCGACATGCCTTTGCGGTGACTTTAGCGCAACACAATCAGAATGCAGCGAAATACCACGCTTACATCAATAAAATAGGAGTACGTTAATGAGTTTACTGGAAAAAGACAAAGCCTTTGTCTGGCACCCGTTCACACAATATCAAACCTCAGGCGATCCGATTGTGATCACAAAAGGGGAAAAACATTATTTATACGACGAAGAAGGAAACAAGTACATCGATGCCAATTCGAGTTGGTGGACGAATGTGCACGGGCATTCCAATCCGTATATTGCGGAGAAAGTCTACAAACAGTTTCTGACTTTAGATCATTCCATATTTGCTGGAGCTACACATCCAACAGCGATTGAAATTTCAGAACGATTGATCAAATTATTGGGAAGAGATTTTCAAAAGGTATTTTTTTCAGACAATGGTTCGACTTCAACAGAAGTAGCCTTGAAAATGGCCATTCAGTTTTGGTTCAATAAAGGTGAACAAAAACGCACTCGAATATTGGCTTTGGAAGGCGCGTACCACGGCGATACTTTCGGGGCAATGAGTGTGGGGCAGAGAGGATATTTTAACAAGCCTTTCGAACATTTATTCTTTGATGTGGATTTCATTCCTTTCCCTACCGAGGAAAACAAAGAAGAAGTTATAGCCCAAGTTGAAAAGCTTTTCGGTACTGAAGAATTTGCTGGTTTTATATTCGAACCTCTGGTACAAGGAAGTGCCGGTATGACTATGTATGCCCCTGAGATCTTGGATGCTTTACTGGCGATCGCGAAAAAGTATCAAGTTGTTACCATTGCGGATGAAGTGATGACAGGATTTGGGCGAACTGGAAAGTTATTTGCCATTGATCATTTAGAATTGAGCCCCGATATCATTTGTTTGTCGAAAGGAATTACGGGAGGATCTTTGCCGATTGGAATTACGGTGACGAGTCAGCAGATGTTTGACACCTTTTTAAGTGACGACACCACCAAAGCTTTGTTACACGGACATTCCTACACCGGGAATGCTTTGTGTTGTGCAGCCGTATCCGCTAGTTTGGATTTATTCGAAAGAGAAAGCACTTGGGAAGTGATTCGCATAATTGAAAAGGGGAATAAAGATTTTGTCGAGAAAGTACAGCAACATCCTAAAGTTAGAACGGCTCGTTATTTGGGAACCATCATGGCGTTTGAAGTTGAGCAAAGTGGAAAATCCAATTACTTTTCATCCATCAAAGAGGAAGCAATTGCCTATTTTAAATCGAAAGGAATTTTGTTGCGACCGCTAGGAAATGTGATCTTTTTGAATCCGCCTTATACCATTACGCAGGAGGATTTAGATCATGTCTACAAGGAAATGCTTGCCTTTTTAGAAAAGCTTTAGATGCCGAATTGTTCGAAGTGGTGATCCAGGTGTTTGACAAACATGGTATTCCATTCTTCCTTGGTCATCTCTCCAAATGAAAACGATTTTTTCCCGTCGAAATAAGCTTCACCTTTTTCCACTGTTCGGTTAAGAAAATCGATAAGTCTTTTCTTTTCCACTTCAAAATCTTTGGGATTCTTTTGCTTGAAATCCGGAGTTGTAGCGGAATTTTTCTTGTAAGGTTTGGAACTGACAACAATAGGCTTAACCAGCTTTTTCACCAACCAGGCTTTCGGGCCTTTCAGCGGTTTGAATTTTTCAGGTTCAAAAACATATTCATAAGGGCCAGAACAATGCGCCAACATCTGCGCTACATCCATCTTACCCCATTTTGGTTGAGTTTCAGGTGTTAATTGATTGATTCGATCGATGTATTTCTGAGTGACTTCAGCTTGAAAAAGATTTTCCATTGTTTTTGTTTTCAGTAATCAATGTTAAAAGTAACAGATTGTTGTGAATCTGAAACAAATATGGAATCGCTAAATGAATTAGTTATCCCATTTTTAGTTACATCCCAATATATTTTAGTGTAACCTTCTGTTGTAGGTTGAATTTCAGTATAGTTCTGAATACATCCTGATTTATCAATTTTAATGTAGTAAAGATCTTTTAAATATTCATTAAATAATTCCACGTGAATTGAATCCTGTGTATTAATACAGTTGGTATTATTTAAAACTACAGAAATTGTTTTTTTTGGAACCAATTCTACATTCACGATTTCAGCCTGCATCATCTTGATAAATTCGCAATAAAGATCCTCACCAGGGTCGCTTGGTGAATATGTATCAAGAAGGATATAGTTATTTGGAAAATTAGACACACAAACTGAATACTGTTTTCCAAGTAATCCATTTGCTTTCAAAATATATGTTCCATCTTGTGATGATGTACTTGTTGCAAGAACTTTTACACTAGATGAATTACTAAGTCTGGATAATTTTAGTTCAACCCCTTCTATTCTAGACCCATTTATAGGATTGTAAACTAGACCTTCTACATAGATGTTTTTTCCTTGCTTAGCACATGAAATACATGTGATAAATAGAAAGAGATAAAGGGGGGGGATTTTTTTCATATGATTTAAATTATCAACGAGTTAATTGATTGATTCGATCGATGTATTTCTGAGTGACTTCAGCTTGAAAAAGATTTTCCATTGTTTTTGTTTTCAGTTGATTACGAAGATACGATTCGGATCGGATTTCTACAATAGGGTAGAATAGTAATGTAAGACTCTCCTAATTAGAAGCGCTAGTTAATATAATATTTTCCTTTCGATCGCTCATGAAATTTATTGGAGATTCATACTCCAAAGAGTTATGAGGTCTTATTTTGTTGCACTCCCAGAGCCAATTTTGAGTCTGATCTCTTACTTCATTTAATCGAGTAAATAAATGTGTATTCAAAAATTCTTTTCAATATTTTTGAAAGATGGTCCAGAAATGGCAGAAAATCATTCGATCTACCTAATAACATGAACAGATTGAGATCTTTTATGTTCGTTACCATATTTATCCACACCTTCCACAATAACATAATACACACCTTCTGTAACGTCTTTACCATATTGATCCAGCCCATCCCAACTTTGACTCAATCCGTCCAATGAAACTACTAAATTCCCCCATCTATTATAGACACTTACTTTTAATGAATTAAAATTATGAAACGATATTAGTAACTCATCATTTTTGTTATCGTGATTTGGAGTGATTACATTTGGAATTTCTCCAAACGAAACATTTAACAATGAATCTTTATTACATTTATACAATTCAATTTTATCTATAAAGTAATGTGCAGCTGGCAAATCCGAGATGTAATCATGTCCTGAAAAATAGGATTGAGTTTCATTATCAACTCCGAACGTACCAATATTTATAAATTCCTCCGTCCCATTTGCAATATAATACCCAGTAATTTGAGACCAATCAAAACTATTTAGTGGAACCCCTTTTTCACTGCGAATACTTGGAAGAGTATTTCTTGCAACTAGCTGATTTAGAGTGTCTGATGTAAACAAAACACCAATATTATCGATCCAATAGTCGTTATTATTAACATGAGAGTTTTTGTAATACATACTAAAGCAATATGCAGAATCTGCTACCAAAGAATTGGATAATTTTGCCGATACAAACCCTCTTCCAGCAAGCTTATTTCCATTTATGTCATCTCCTTGAAAAAACGTATATCCTGCATAACTATCTCCATCATATGCAAAGGAATTTCCAACATAATTATTTGGAACTGAAAGATAATTGAAGTTACAGGGGTTGAAATATTGAGCATAGACAGTATCATTAATTGTAAACCAATCTGAGCAATAATAATCTATCGAATTAAGAAATAAATTATTCGAAGCGGTGGAAGAAAAGCAAGAATCATTTTGTTCAAAACTATGGTTCGGGACCAGATTTTGACTATTAAGAATGCAAGGAATTAATATTGTAAAAATGATAAATATCCTCATAAAAAAAATCTCTGATTCATCTTAATAGACGAATCAGAGAAAATAAAGTTTATTGAATCACTATTTTTTTTGTCTCATAATAATTTTCCTGACTAATCAGCACGTAATATATTCCTGATTCCCAACTACTAACATTCACTTCACTTCCTATCTCATAAAGACCTTGATAAACTACTTTTCCATAAGAATCAATTATTTTGATATCACAACTTTGATACAATCCAGTAATCATAAAAAATGTATTTGCTGGATTTGGTTGAACACTTATCGAAGAAAGATTATTTTCTTGCTGAACAAGTTCATTTCTCTTCTCTCTTTCAGAAAGAATTGAATTGTGATTTGATTTCGAAAATAATTCTGTCAGATTTTCAAAATTATTATTATTCTCAGCCATAGCAGTTGTTCCCCAGCCATTTGTTTCATAAGGATAACAAGGTCCTAAACACTGAGTATGAAACATAACAATATGAGGGGTTGTTAAACAATTTTTAACCGTTAACCTGTAATTATATAATTCAGAATAGTTTCCTATACAAATAGAATTAATATTGTTATTTAAATATCCATTCCAAAATATCTCTCCATTGTCAAAGCTATAATCTCCGTCAACTTCAAGATTTCTCGATAAATCCAGTAGTGTTTGTCCTCCACTATTCCAAATCAATAAATCATAAAATGTTGCTCCATAAAATGGTGGAGTTATATTCACGATATCCAATACGTCAAATGGCGCATAATCATCATAAAAATATGCCATCTGATAGTAATATCCAGATGGTGGAGAATTAGGTTGATTAAAATTAATCCAAGTCATATTATTTTGCAGTGGTTCGTAAAAGCTTCGTGTTCCGTAAATTTGTCCATTTACAGTTATTTGTTGTCCGTTAGCATCTATCACAGATAGTTGGAACGGAACAATCACATCATCCAAAACACTCACAATCCCGTGAATTCCAATTACACTATTGTTAATATTCATAATTTGACCATTAACAGTCCATGCATAAGCGAAAGGAGGAGTTCCTCCTAATACATGTGCTTCCAACATCTCATTCCCACATTCAAATTTATCATCCACCGTAACAATAATATCAGGTATTTGACAATCTGGACTACAATTATTAGGTATGATTCTGAGATCAATGGAATTTCCATTAAGAATTACACAATCTCCAAAACCTTGACCAAATGGACAACTTGGAATTGTAATAGCAACCCCAGCTTCAAAAATAGTGTTCTGATTGATTTCTACAATTCCTTCAGGCCCATCTGTCGAAGGATCGTATGGAGCCGGCATTTGGTTTCCCACAAAAATTTCATTGGACGCAATATTCTGTGCTGGTACAGGAATTCCGGAAGAACTATTTCTATTTGTAATGTACAAATTCTCTTGACACCAAGTACCCGCATTTACGAGAACAGTATATTCAATTTCAGTGTAAGCTTGAGAAGGACAACCATCATCAACAGCTTTTACTTTAAAGGAATAGTTTTGTGCAAAACATTCATAGTCAACGTCAGTAAAACAAACTTCAACAGCCATTGAACTACCAGAACCAGATATAATTGATGTTGCACCTGGGAGCTGTGATAAATCAACCGTTACTGTTAAGTTTTCTGATTCTACTTCATTTATCCAAATATCGAAACAAGAACTCTCCAATTGATTCATAGTGAAAACATTGCCTGATTGTGCGCTTGAAGATAACAATGGCGGAGTATTGATGCAATTGTCAATATCTGAAACTATCTGAGACTCTAACATAATATATCCTAAATAATTTCCAATTGCATCATATTCGGTTAATTTAAAAGCTGTCGCACTAATACCTGTTAGAACGGGAGTGAAGAACACAGAATTACCTGATTGAACAAAATTTGCAGTTGAGGGAAAATGCATATCACAATTTGATACACCATCAAATGTAACGTTTACTGACGCTGGTCCATTTTCAGTCAATGGGCAAATTAATTCTCCAATTACATTATCCCCATCAACTTCTGAATAAGTATAACTTAATTCAGCACCTACTCCAGGACAAACTCTATTTACTAAATCATTTGTAAAAACTGGACTATTATTGCATACCCCAACTTCATTATTTATTCCGGCTTCGATTCTCATAATACCAGAATTAACAAGTGAATTAACATTTCTAACCGCAACATCAATAAAAATTTCGATGTCATTACAATGAAATGAATGGATGTCAATAGTGCCTTGATATGTAATTATATCATACCCAGCTCGTGTTCCTCCTTCACACGTGGTTTGTGTACTATATTTTGGACAATTAGCACTACTTGTTTGTGAGGTTAAACTCAATACTCCAATTAACAAATTTGATACACTACAATCATTTGATTTCAAGTATAATTCATATGAGTTTTCGGGATTAATTCCTTCACAATCTCTTACAAAGACAAAATTTACGTTATAAACACCATTTCCAAGACATTCATAAGTAATCGTACCTCCAGAAGCATGATCTGCTAATACTTCTTGGGATAGAAATAATAGGAAAATAAATAAAATTAACTTTCTCATGATTATTTATTTTCAAGTTCCTCAATCCTTTTTTTCAATTCTTCATTCTCTTCTTTAAGCTGGATCACATATAAAGTTAATTCTTCTAATTTTTCAATCATTTTAACTTGCATATCACCCAAGGTTAAGCCTTCCTTTTCAACTTCTTCAGCCTTCGGCATATTTGGTAAATGGCCGTTCTTCTTAATAAATAGTTCGACCTCCTTAATAGTCATTAATTTGTAATCACTTTTAAAGACATAGTCAGGAAATGCGGTAGATAATCTAACTCTTATTTCCGTTGCATATACAAGACCATCAGGCATCACCATAAACTTCTTCTGAAGAGTACTTTGATCAGTAGGATTAACTGTTCCTAAGACCATTAAAGGTTTTGAGTCATTTTCATTTGCAATTACGGATAATTTCGCCAAATGAACATTTGGGCTTTCCCCAACCATTAAAGATTTTGAAATATGTGTGTTCCCAATGATTTGAGTTTTGAATTGTGGAGACATTGTACCAATTCCCAATTTGCCATGACATTTCATGACGATTTGCCCCGGTGAAGCTTGCCATTGCGGAGTCGTACTGCCATTTGGATTAGATAAACACCCAAGTTCGGCATTATAGATAATATTTGAAAATTCAGAAATTGGTGTTCTAAATACTCTACCATTTCCCCCTTGAACCAATAAATATCCATTTTGCAATGAATTTTGGTTTACTGGAGCATTGGATAAGCTTGTCATATAAGTTTGCCCATTCAAATAAGTAGTACCTTCTAAATTCGACGTTCCTTGTGAAGTAAAATCTCCTATCATTGTAGAAGCACCAAGAACATAGACATTCTTTTCAACTTTTAAGTTTTCCTTTATTCGAGCATCTTTTTCAACAATCATGGAGTCTTTGACGATAACCATGGAATCCATTTCAACAGTACCTGAGAGTCTGGTTTGACCATTTACTTCTAAATTTTTTGTTGGATTGGTGGTCCCAATCCCAATATTTCCAGTATTACTAATCTGATTGGTTTGAGAAAACAATGATGTAGAAAGGATCATTCCTCCTACAGCTAAGAGAATTTTTTTCATGTTTTTTTAAATTTGCGAAAACAAAGACGTGAAAGGTTAAACTAGGTCGTAGTAGATTTCAAGTGTTCGTTTTCAGGTTGTTAATTCTCCAAATCTGGAAAAAAAAAAATGACAAAATCCTAACTTTTAAGAAGAAAAATTCAAATTTAATTCAAACTTAATATAGTAAACCTTCCAGGTCTTGAAGACCTGGAAGGTTATTGAATTTAAGACCTCTCTTTGATTCCGATGATCAGGTTGAGAAATCCAGGTAGGGCTAATAGGTTGATCCAGACATTGAGGATCGTACTAGGCATGCAAGTGTAGAATGCTGCCAAAGAAATGACTGTGATTATTCCACCATAAAAGGGTTCTTTCAGCGAGGCTAATAGTCCGGTGAAAACTCCAATCGGAAAAAAGATAAAAGCGATCATCTCTCTGCTTTCCATCCCGATCAATGAGAGCCCGGAAATGACGTGTGCACCCACGAAATATAGAATGAATAATATGTTTAACAGTGTCCATATAAATACTAACTTTTTGAACCATTTCATTTTCTTTGATTTTCGTCAATAATTTTTAAATCCCTAGTGTTTTTCTGAACAGCCACAGCGGCAAACAAAGCCAAAGTAAATGCCATTCCGAAAAAGCCCTTTTCACTCAACCACAGATCGGCATTTCTCAAGCCAACCACCAATAAGACGATGGAAGTGATCGTTGTAAACCAGCTGATTCCATAGTAAATATCTGTCACTGGAATACCTTCAGACTTGTCGCGCACACATTTCTGTACCGAAATGGCAGAAAACAATCCGAATAAGATCACGGTGAAATAATAGCCTTTTTCATTCAAAAGCATATCCGAATTCCAAAGTCCGATACAATAGGAGATCAATCCAATTCCTAATGCTGCCCAGGATGCTCCCACAAATGCAGGAGTAGGTTTCGTTCCCAAATCTAATTTTTGAGTCGAATTTCTGTTTGTGTTTTCCTCTCTTTGAGAGTCACAATTCTGATTTTTGTTTTCTTCGTTCATCA
>JAGQYP010000065.1 GCA_020436025.1 Crocinitomicaceae bacterium | reverse complement strand
ATCATGAAAAAGATCTTTCAATAGCGTATGTGCATAAGATTCTATAGGGATTTTTTGAATTTCCTTCAATGCTCCTTGTTGTTCTTTGGCTGCCAAAAACTCCAGAAAATTAAGAGGCTGTAGATACAGATAATTTACCCGACCCACAGGAAAGCTCTTAACATCGTGCATGACATGTTCCAATAATGAACCTGCTGCAATTACATGCAAATCGGCTATTTCTTCGTAAAAATACCTCAACTTGGAAATGGCTTCTGGCGACTCTTGAATCTCATCGATAAACAAGAGTGTTTGGGACCTGTTTTCGGACTTGATGTTATGTTTTGCAAAAAGAGCATTTACAATATCCTGAACCGAATCAAATTCTTCAAAGTACCGGAGATCTTCCTTCTTCTCTAAGTTTAATGCGATTTTAAATGGATACTCACTCGCAAACTGCTTGATCAATGTAGTTTTCCCAACTTGTCTTGCTCCTCTTAAAATTAGAGGTTTTCGCGAGTTACTCTCTTTCCAAAGACAGAGCTCCTTATATAACAACCTTGTGATGTCCATTTCTTTTGATTTTATCGCAAAACAAAGGTGTTTTTTGATATTATTTGTAACATTACAAGGGTAAATATAAGATTTTATTGTAACATAACAAGGGTGTTTTTTGAATTATTTTGTAACTAAACAAGGGTATTTCGGTTAGTTTAGAGTGTTTCGAGTTTAGAACGGAGGGTTCCTTCCTTCTATTCTACTACGATTCTCTTTGTAACAACACCTTTATTGGTGATCATTCTCAAAAGCAGCACTCCCTTGGCTTCAGTGGAAATTACTTGTTCTCCTATTCCTAATTTTCCTTGACTGATCATAGCGCCATTTGCTTGAAACAACTGATAGACACCTTCTTTTTGGGAAAAAATGGTAAACTTTTCATTTGTTGGATTCGGGTATACTTTTATATCTGACATTTCATTCTCAAAAATAGCTAGAATGGTTCCGGAAAGATCAGAATAAGCTTTGAATCTATTTGAAATAGCTTTTAATTGAGAACAATATATTGACAACGTGAAAGCATACACTTGCGAAGTATCAATGATTCCAATGTATTCTTGACTAATCAAAGTATTCCCTCCACTATTATAATTAATTACCCAATTGGTTGTAATTACCGAATCAACTATAGAATAATTCAAAATGTAAGCATTTAAAATATCGTTATAGTCCACATCACATCTTTCTACCGGAATGGCGTGCAAGGTATCTAAAGGCGCTCCATTCGACATTCCATTGAATAATTGACTTATAGGAACTACTAAATAATTGAGACCTTGATAGCTCCACGACAGATCCCATGCGTCAACTCGATGTATTCCAGAACACATTCCAGATTGACTATAAACCGCACTATCTCCAGAGGAAGGGTGATAAATTGTATATGGAGCTTCTCCTCCAGTTATCGTAAAATTATATTCGGCATCACATGTATTAATATCTGAGGCTTCATTAACAACAAAATAATCAATTTTAATACTATTGGAATCCCCTACAAAAACGGTGTAATTCCAAAAGCAACCACCTTGATCTTCTCCATATACTGTATATTGGCCTGGACATAAAGAATCAACAAATGCAGTGGTCGCTACGGTATCTCCCCAAAAATCAAACACCACATAATTCACGGTTCCATCTGCTCCACTTGAAAACGCATCAATCGTTCCATCGCAAACACCAGCTGAAGTTTCATTTGTGGAATTGGCATAAACTTGAAAATTTGGACAACCATTGTATATCAAGGTATCCCCTAATTCTAATATATCCATTCCCCCTCCAACACACCAATTTGAATCGCCTATAATAATTTGATAATAAGCTGCATCCATATTTTGGAATATTAAGGTATCGTCATAGGAACCTTGAATAGTCCATGAAGAATCCTCTTGGCCCCACGTATACAAATTAAATTGATTGACCGTATAATTGTATGGTGGAGTCATTCCTTGAATAACATGTTTAAATTCACCATCGTTATTGTAATATCCTGTTGGAATTGTATATTCTGTAAATTCTGCTGATACTCCTGGACATTGCCCTAACAACCTATGTCTTAATGTATCCACACATCCTAAACCATCTGTAACTTTTACCCAATAATCCCCAATACATAAGCTATTAATAGTGTTCGTTGTATCTCCAGTATTCCACAAATAAGATGTAGGCCACAAACTACCTAAATAATAATCCACAACCTGAATCTGTCCACTACAAGATGTTAGAGAACTTGTTGTAGGATATCCATTAAACCGAGGACCATTCCTCCTGCAAGAGTCCCGGTCTTTTACTTCAATATTGTAAGTATACCAATTTCCTGAATATAGTCTCTCTAACCGATAATTTCCTGGACAGGCATTTGAAAGCATATCCTGATTTGTGGCAAGCAAAACATTGTCGCTATCGTACCATTCTAAAGTAGTGTATTGCGATAAATTAAAAATGATCACACCAGTACAGGAATCGGTAGAATAAGATGGAAGCACAGTAAATTGTGAAAATCCTGAACTAACAACGAATAAGAAACCAAGTAAGGTTAATTTGAAAGGATTCATAAAGGCTATTTTTACAAATATATTCCACTAAGACGACAAAATCACCAAAAAACGAAGAAAATCAGAACTTCACTGAAATTTATTATTTCTTAACTCTTTCATTGCATACTAAAATAGCTTTCTCCAATAGCTCCTGATCAAAATTTTCAAGGATCCATTCCTGACCCTCTCCATCTAAGAACTCTTGGTATGAAATGTATCTTCCACCTCCAGAGGAGCCTGACATTGTTGCAGAACTATAATCCTGATATCATTCCTACATACTTATTTATTTTTATACCAAAACAAAAGAATTTTGAATTTTTCGAGTGTTAAATCTTTGATTTGCTCGGGGTGAAAACGAAAATCATTTGGAACAACTCACAATTCACCGAGTCCCATATTTCACTAGAAACTCCCCTTTTAATTTTGCTAACTTCCCCCTTCGATCGTAATAGGAACATTCCAAATAGATTTTTCTTACACCCATGGCAGGTTGAATTTTCCAATAGGATCCTGATTTTGACATGGAACCACCCGTGAGAGATAATTTGTATTCCACATCTGCATGTTCTTGCACGAGAATAAGATTTCCTGAAGGGGTAATATAATCTTTACCTATCAAATACAAAGAAACTTCATTATTGGCCAGTAAAAGAGTTTTCTTACCTGACTCTTGCCCATATACTAAAAAAGAGAAAAAGATGGCGGAGAATAGAATTGCTTGTTTCATGGGATAGTGTTTTGTATTGAGAATGGGGTTTTGGGGAAAAGTAACAGCTACTCGATGATTTTTCTAAAAACCTGTTTTCCCAATTCTTTGTTTAGATGCTCTTTCTCGACTACATTGACAAATTCCATTTTGCACGAATGATTTTCATCTTCTTTTAAAAATGGCTTGAATTTTCTTCCTTGTTCTTCCCCTGGGTACAATAACATTGCTCTATCTGCTTCCCAAAATCTTGAGTAAGCATACATTTGTCTTAAATCTGCCATGGATGCAGAACCTGTTTCCGGTAATTTCCATTTGGTATCAATAATATACTTTTCTCCTGTTTCTTTATTTCTAAGAACAATATCTGGTTGCAAATAATTGGATGACCAAAATGGCTTTCGATCTTGTCCTGTAATTTCAAAATTTGGCTCGTTTGTTTGAATATATCTTCTCAATTGAATCAACACATATTCCTCCCATAACTGATTCATATCAAACAATAGAGATAGCATTTTCTCTCTGCCTGAACTGATGTCTGGCGAATAATTTAAAATGATCAATCTTGCTAATTCAAAGGCATAACTATAAGGTGCTGATTTTCGATTTAATTTAAATGTGTTGAGTTGTTTTGAAGAAATACTAATAGAGTCTACATTGGGGAAATCTAGCTGGGTTCTTTTACAGGAATCATATAACCTTGTCCCTCTTGTGAATTGCTCTATTATCTCAAGTGCTTTTGCTAAAACCTGATGCAAGAAATGATTTTGATCGTACACCTGATGAGTAGTATAAAACCGCTCTTTGTGAACGAGATTCTTTCTAATATTCCCAGCAAATTCCAACTTCCCTTTTAATGCTTTTACATTTCCTGTCTCTTTTCTGTATTGCTTAATTAAACCTCTATGAAGTAATTGATTGACTTCACCTAAAAACAATTCAAAGTATACTTCCAGAAGATTTAAATTCTGCCTTTTAACATGTGCCGCACCGGAAGTATTTGCCTTTAAATGACCACATTCTTTCAACATTTGCAATAAAACACCTTTCCACTTTGAATCATCTTCGTTTTTGTCGGCTTTGGGATGGATTTCTATTGTTAAACCATCTACCTGTAGCACTCCTACAAATTGATTGAATTTGATTCCTTTTGAAATAGGTTCAAAATATTGGCCTTGGTGGTATTCATTGAGTTCCAACAAAGCATCCAAATGTGCTTGTTTAAAACCTTCTTCACCAACAATTAGCTTCTGGTGCTCAAATCTTTGTATGAGATGATTTCTAATCAGCTTGATCTTCTTTTTGAGCTTCTCCTAATAATTCTTTCAATGCTTCAATAATGGTAGTTTCATCTACTTTTTTCAATTCGTATGAATTTGAAATGAAATCTGTTGAATTTTCATAGCTGAAATCCGCGAAAACATCATTTTTTGCTTTTTTGAAAGAAACAAACCCCTTTCCTAAAACCAATCCTATTTTACCATAATCTCCATAAAAATATTCTTGTAAAAGAGGAATAATCTTGTCGTTAAATGCATCAGCCAAAGCTTGTTTGCTTTCTTGTAAATTGATAAAATATGAATGACCAATTGTATGATCTCGGTCAATCAACATTTCCACACGCTCGTTGATTGTTTCCAATATTTTCTGTAGTGAAATACCTCCCACTTCTTTCTCTTTTAACAACTCCGGATTAGGCATCATTTCCTTGAAAGTAAATCTTCTTCTAAGTGCCGTATCCAAGGCCTCCACCGAACGGTCGGCTGTGTTCATTGTCCCTATGATGTGAAGGTTTTGTGGCACTGAAAATTTTAATCTGGAATAAGGAAGGACTAACGTTACTTGATTTTCCATTCCTTTCCTTTTATCGTCCTCAATCAAAGTAATCAGTTCTCCAAAAATGGCTGAAACATTTCCTCTATTGATCTCATCTATGAATAAAGCATAGTTGTTTTCTGGATCACTTTCAGCTCTCTTGCATAATTCTTTAAAAATTCCAGATTTAATCTCATATTTCAAATCCTCGCTTTCCGTTCCCTCATCAGCCATAACAGGCTTGATCCCTTCTATAAAGTCCTCATAAGAATAGGATTGATGAAATGTCACAAATTCGTATCTCTTAAGTGATTTTCCCTTTTGTGGATTGAAATTATTTACCGAATCCAAAATTTCATATAATTCAGGTGCAGTCTCTTTTGCTTCTTCCTCTAGTATTTGCCACTTTTTATCTTGCTTCTTATCAAATATTAGGGGTGGCTGTCTTTGTTTATAATTTACCGTTTCACTCTCTGTAACAGTATGCATCTGCAAAGATCCCCAAATCGTTGCTCTCTCATTTTTACTTTCTGAAATAGCAGCTTTTCTTGCAACCCATCTGTTCTCTCTAATTTCAGAAACTTTCTGAATTCCATCTTCAATCAATGCAATTCCAATCACTTGCCACCAAGAAAGATCCTGAACGACATCATTAAAATGTTGCTCAGCTGTAACACTTTCCTCCATTGTGGTGTAGTTAGAGAAATAATGATTTTGTAAATACCAGGTTTTTCCTGTCCCCGGAGGACCATACAAAATTTGATTTAGCGGTTGTTTCATATTCTTATTTGAACTTAATTGTTTTAATTCTCCCATTTGAGCTAGTAAATACTGATAATACCATTGATATTCTGAAGTATCCGACTCATATTGTGTGATATCAGTAAGGGTTTTAACCACCAACTTTTTACCTGATGACCAAGAAGCTTTTTTTAGCCATTTCACTTTTCTTCTACTTGGCTGAAATTCGGCTTCTTCTTCGAAATAGTAATCTGAAGTTATTTCTCCATAACCAAGTAATTCAGAAATTCCTTTTTTGACGATTACAACATCTCCCTCCTTCATTTCATGAACAAATTCCCAGTTTGCGGTGGTATCATTCTTTCGACTACCTTCTGAACCATCAATTTCAATCAGCTTTTCTCTTATTTCATCTTTTGATTTGTACTGTCTCAAATCGCCCAACTGCCACCAACCTAATCCTAGTATCCCTTCATTGTAAAATTGCTCCCAATATTTGGCTCCTTCACCGGGCTGATATATCCAATACTTCTTATCATTCATTCTCTTACTAATTAAGTTGAAAATCTCATCGTACTCTTCTTTTGAAGCAGTAAAATTGGTTCCCTGATGACCAACATTTAGATTTTTCAGTTTTGGATTTTCTTTGATTTCCTCAAAAAGAATTGGATTTGAAAATAAATTATGCTGAATTTCAATGTCTACCACATAATCTGCTTTGTGCTCTTTTTTCCAATTTGGATCATCATCTCCCCCCCTTTCTCTGGGTTCAGAAAGCACTTCTATCAAACCATAAACCCCTGCATTTTTCCCTGTCAGCCAAATAATTCCTTTGTCTCCTTCATGAATTTTAGTTTTATGTGCTGTTACATTCCAATCATGAATACCTTTCTCTGAAATTGCATTTTTGAAATCGTATGTATCTGGATTCCCCTGAAAGATCCAATAATTCTCTACTATCCTCTCTCGATCTAAAACCTCATACAAAATGTCTTGCGCCAATATCAAATGATTACTTCCATCATAATAATCTGGAATCTCATTTTTCACCAATTCAATTAATTCCTCATCTTCACTTATATAGTTAGTTATCAATTCATCTAGTAATTGATAATAATGAACAAGTTTTCTATTCTTTCCTTTGGTTTTTATCCCTATATAATCACAGTACTTTTGATAATATGAATACTTATAAAACGTATATTTTTCAGGATTTATAATTGTTAGATAATTTGAAATTGACCTTTCATCTTGCTGTGCCGAATTTTTCCCACCATCTTCTAAATAAAAGGTTTTAAACTGCCCTATAAATAAATCAATTCGTTCATTAAGGCTTAACCCTTCATTTTTCAATGTATCTATAAGTAACTGCACCTCTAGCGGACTACTTTTAGCTACTCCTTTTAGGGTAGCTACTGACATATGATAAATGGCATTTGTCCACTTTACTTCTTGAATCCGTTGAGAAATCAATTCAGAATCATCAAGAAATCCTTTATACATAGCAACAAATTCCCACTTATAAACTTCATCTTTGAGTCCTTTTTCACGGATGAGATTTTTGTATTTTTCAATCAACAATACTCTCGGATCATTTTCCCATTTTTCCTTTTTCTTTACTTCAAAACCTAGCTCTTTCAATTTTTTAAAACTACTTGTATTAGGTCCACCATGAAATTTTGTATCTAATACTCCAGTAGCAATTTCATTGGCATAGGCCATTATGACTTTTGGAGAGTATTTCTTATCTTCTATAATTAAATCATAATGGAGCGCATCTCGCATTCCATCTGGCACACCGCGATTTTCAAATTCTAAAATGGCTTGAAATATATGCTCTTTTTTGACTGAGTTAAATAGGTCTTTTTCGCTCATAATTTACTTTTCAAATTTCTTGTAGCAATCATAGCAAACAGGTTTTGCCATGGACGTATCTGCATACTCGCCACATGCATGACAAACTTCTTCTTCATAATTTTCATTCTCCCATTCCTCCCATTCATAATAGCAATCTTTACAAAAAGGCTTTTCAATATTATAAGGAATTCGATCTTCACATCTTATACAATAACCTCTTGTAGGTTTCTTTGAATTTTTCGATGAATCTTTACTTTTCTTTCCTAATTCTCTTTTTGCTTTTACCAATGGCATATCTTCAGAAGACTCAATAATAGATGCAGTTTCGGCAATTGCTTTCTGAAACATCTCTGAATCTTGATCCTTAGTTAGATAAACACCCATTTCACGATTATTCTTTTCAGAAAACTCGTACATATTCATTGAAGTGATCACCATTTCTTTTTCATTGAAATAACACTTTGCATGTAAATTCTGAAAATAATGCAGTTCCAAGTTAGATAGTTCAGCTAATGAATTTTTCTCATTTGGTTTCAATTCATCTTTACCAAAGATTATTTGAACCCTCACACCTCTGTTACTCGCATCTTTCAGTCGCTCATAAAAAGTTTTCGAAATTTGTAAATAGGGTGAAACTAAAACCAATCTAGTTTTTGCATTGATTATGATATTCTCTATTTGATATGATGTTCCGTAAGTAGTTAGAAAATCTGCCATAATTATAAAATAGATAGTAGTTGATTTGTTTTGAATTCTAATATATGTAATTCCTATCTGTTGCGCAAAGGACTCAAAAAAAGGAATCCACTCATTTTTGATTAATTTTTCAACATTTGGGCGCAGGATAAGGTTTTAGAACGTAATCTATTTATGGTTTAGGATTTTTTTTTTGACAATTTGACTTTTAGACATTTGGACATTTGGATTCTTAGAAAACCTCCTTACTTGTATTTCTCTTGAACCTTTACTAATTTGAGGAAAAAACTCAACTCATGCTCAAATTCATCATTCTACTTCTTCTAAGTACCCAACTTTATTCCTCTAATGTAAAAAACCTGAAAGAAGACGCAGCAGTCTACATCTGCGTAAGTTCTGGAGCCACAAAATATCATTACAATAGAAACTGTCACGGACTAAACCGTTGCACTCATGAAATTAGGAAAGTTTCGCTTACAGAAGCTAGATCGAAATACAAAAGGACGCTTTGTGGGTATGAGGATTGAAACTATGATATAATTTCACCTGTAAGTTCAAGTATTTCGTCTAACATCACTTGCTGCTTCTTTCCTTGTGGATGCTGAGTCACAAATACTCTTGAATCTTTATAGGTACCATGAGCATCCAAATACTCCTTATTTTCAACCCTTTCCAAATCCATCTCTCCTAAAAAATCTTCCGCCCAGTATTTCCAGCCTGTGGTAAAGACTATGATTTTTGGTTTCAATAAGTCGATTTCCTCGTACAAGATCCTTTTACATTCATCAAATTGTAGATCCATTAACCCAGACCAAGGATTTCCACGATCTGGAGGGGCAATCTTGTACAAATTTGTCCAGGCATTCAATTGAAAAGTGTCTTCGTGGCTTTTAATGAATTTTTGAGTCAATTTCCACATGAATTGTGCGAATGGGGAATGTGCTCCATATTTTTTCCATTCTTCTGGAGAATCCATCCAATTCAAAATCTCAAATTCAGCTTTCATTTCTGGACCGTTCTTTTTGTCGAATTCGTTCCACCATCCATTCACTGCTCTTCCCACTACTAATAGTTCACAAGGAGCTTTTACTTTTTCACCAATATTGGCATGAAAAGAGGATAATTTTTCAACTCCCAAATCATCCCAGTTCATTCTAATTTTCTCAATCAATTCAGCATAAGATTGATTGATCTTATCCGTAGGTTCTAACATATCATTCTATTTTTATTTCCAATTTATTCATTTTCACCCAAATACCTAAAATCTCCAAAAACTCTTTGTTCAGTGGTTCATTATTCCGCCCATATGCCTGAACTACTTTTCCATTTCTTATTTCAATATCAAACAAAATTCTTCCTTCATCTCGAACGCTGAAGACTTTAGACCAACCCCTGTAGCAATCTTCGACATAGTTCATCAGACAATTCTCCATTTGCTCACCTTCTTTGATTAATTCTCTGGAGCTGGTTAGTTCTTTGAATTCGATAGTTTGAGATTTATATGAAATTTCATTGATCAAATTTGGATCAGAAAGCCATTTGGCTTCTCGAATTTTCATTTGTTCTTCGAGGTAGATTTGGTGTTGCACGCTATTGAAAGCAAACATTAGCTCATTTAGATTTGGAATCGTTCTTCCGTAAAGTCGGAATTCGTGGAGATCATTTTCCTTTCTAAAAATAATGAAATCCAAATATTGATTACTTCCATAAAATTGAGGATGATCTTTGTGATCCAGGAAAAACTGATAACACTTCTTCCAAAAGTCAAACTCTTCCTCAAATCGATTCAAATCCCTTTCCCAAGTGGTATGGTGTCTGTAAAAATCCCATAAAAAATCGCTTTGATCTGGATCCAAAGCCAACAACCGAATATAAATCAGCATACGAGGAAAAAACTCATCGGAATCCTCATACTCTTTCAAACAATATGGGATGTCCTGAAGCAAATAAGTCACTCTAATTTCCTTTTCCGATAGCGCAAAATCATCTCTAAAAAACAGCTTCGGACTCCCGCCTTTCAACACTTGGATCAATTGGGCCAACTGCTCCATTTTCAATCGATGAAAGTTCAAAGTCAGCAACCGATTGGATTCATATTTGGCAAAAAGCCTCTCGAAAATTTCAGTAAGATCCAACAAACCAATTGTATGAGGTATCGCCTCCTTGATCTTCTGCAATTCCACTTGACTTCGATCAGAAAATTTCCCCGCAGCCAAACAAAGTTTCAGCATTTTTAGCTCTAACCTTTTATCATTTCTGAACAATTTATAAGAAAAGAAATACCTGAAAAACCAGATACTCTTTTCGGCTTCATCAGCATTAAAATCAACTATAAACCGATCTTCGCGAAACAATTCGATCTGAGCGCGCAATAACTTCGGTCGCAGTTCATCATTGTGATAGAAAACATCTACAATTGCCTCCTTCCAATCCAAATAAAACTGATCCAAACTAAATCCCGACGACTTTATATTCTCTTGTATCTCCATTTTGATAGGTATATACAATCAAGGTAGTGAACTACATCGTAATCTATGTACGATTTTAGATTTAATGATAATATGATGTTATGACTTTATGACTTTGTGACTTTGTGACTTTGTGAAAAGTACAAATTTCAGTTCTACTCCGCACTAAAAACCGACCTTCAAATGATTTTTTCATGGAATCGAGATCTAGACCTAGCAAGATCGGGAACCAGTGACCGGTGACTAGTATTTTTGGTTACGCGAAGTTACGCGAAGAAGTCACAAAGTTTCGCAAAGGTTGTGACACGGCGATACACGGAGAAATCACGGTGATTCACGGAGAGTGAGGTATGTCGTACCCAAAAAACCGGCCTTCAGATGATTTTTTCATGGAATCGAGATCTAGACTTAGTAAGACCGGGAAGCTCGGAACGTAGTGGAGAGATCACCCGGCCGCACTTAGTTTAGATCGAAGGTGGAATGGAAAAATCATCTGACAGCCTAGCGTTTTTTTGGTTACTTTTTTTTGGCAATGCAAAAAAAGTAACAAACTCTGGTGAAACTCAAAAAGAAAGCCCACTAATCCTCCAACCCATCAAAATCCTCATCAGAACCAGGCAACTCCAGCGCCTTCACACTCTGAATAGCAGAACCCGCAATCCCCTTAATACTCCCATACATATCCACCGTATTCGTAATCACTTTTTCGATCTGCTTTTCTCTTTGCTTCCAGATCCGTTGCATGGATCTTTTCTCGCTGTCCAAATCCATTTTCATTTGGGTAAAACCTTCCACGATGGCTTCTACTTGCATTTTAAAGGCCGGACTTGTCAAATAACCATACAAGAGTTCCATTTTATCTCCTTTGTTTTCCTGTGAAGCCATGGCAGAATTGAGTTGGATGATGGACTCGCGGAGTACCGAACACAATCCTTTAAATTCTTCATAGGTGCAGATCCAAATCCCGTCTTTCAAGCCCATTCTTTCCATGTCGGAGGGCATTACTTCGGTGACCAAAACCCCAATATTGGCGCCACGATCTCGGATATCTGCCTTAAACTTTTCGATCCAGCTGGGTTGGAAGTCTTTGGTTCTTTTGGATTCGTAATAGATCATCCCACAATTCTGACTCATTCTTGTATTCACGATCTGGATGCAATCGCCCCCTCTTGCGCCTTTCTTAATCTCTTCAATGGTATCCAGTGGAAACTGCTGCATCAAATATTCTTCAATAGCCAATTCTTGCACTTCCCCTTGCATTTGCATACTCCCCTGCTCCTGCTTTCGCTTCATTTCTTCGGTGAGTTTCTTCTGATCTTCCAGCTGTTTTTGAAGCTCTTTGAATTTCAATTCGTTCTTCTCTGCTTCCGCTTTCTGGATCTTCTCCTTTTCATCCAAAAGCATTTTATTGAGTTCGCGCTGGGCTTCCACTTTTGCCGCTTCCTTGGCCTCTTCTTTCTCTCGCTTCAATTTCTCAATCTCGGCCTGAGATTTATGCAATTCCTTTACTTTCTCAGATTTCTCCTCCAATTCTTTACGCAATGAGGCCATGGCTTCAGACTGATCCTCCGTCAATTGCTTCTTGATCTTCAGCTCCATTTCCGCCTTTTCTTCCTTGAGTCGCTTCTCCAAAGTCTCACGCAACAACTCATCCTCCTTCTTTTTTCTTTCCTCAAGGAGTCGCTCTGCCTTCTTCACCTTATCCATCTCGGCCTGCAAAACAGCCTTTTCCTTGTTCAAAGCTTCCAAATATTTCTTACGCATTTCCTGCTCTACCTGAGAAGAAAGCACTTCGGAAACGTCGATGGAAGTCGAGCAGTTGGGACAAATTATTTTGTTATCACTCATTTTTTGGACTGTTTGATTGTTGGACTTTTGGATATTTGGACTAAGGAATTACGATTAAATCTAAAAGTCGAACCGTCAAACCGTCGAACTGTCAAATACCAAAGTTAAAGTTAGTAATTATTTGGACTGTTGGATATTTGGATTTTTGGATTTTTGGACTATATGGTTTCAGATAAAAAGACAGTTTCCAGATCTCCAATTGCTTCACCCCTAAATCCCCTAAAGGGGACTAAAACCCAATTTAAAGCTTCCCCTTTAGGGGACGGGAGGGGTGAGCCTACACTT
>JAGQYP010000064.1 GCA_020436025.1 Crocinitomicaceae bacterium | reverse complement strand
GTAATTTCACTTAAATACTGCACTGAAATTGTTGGACCAATATCCCAACAAGCAGTTGAAGTATTTACATAAGAATACGTTCCTGAACCTACATCATAAAAAGTAATTGGAATGATGTACATAGTCTCATCTACACCTGTCCATGGTCCACCATAAGAAGCTTGTCCAAGAGCGTTTGGATCAGTAAAGCTTCCATAACCTAAAACTCCTAGGAAACATGGATCCAATTCGATCTGACCCGGAGGCATTGTTGTTGGAGGACATGAGAAAAGTAAGTATCCAATTCCTGGATTGTAAGAACCTGGTGCTGAAATTGGAGGAGCATTGGCGAGAGGGGGAGCGATAAAATCATTATTTGTCTCAATGTCAATGGTTTCCCCGAAGCATAGTACCTCATTATTTCCTACAGGAGTACCATCCACAGTCACAGTAAATGTTCCCGCGTCCACAGTACATCCACATGGTGGTTGATAGGTCGCGTTAACAGAAATCGTACACGAAGGATCTGCAGTAAAGTATGCTGTTACTGCACAAGTAGAACCATCTGCTTGCGCCACAAAAGAAAAATTCTGTTGTGTCCCAAAAGGAGGATTAAATACTTGTTGGTTTCCTTGACAATCTTCAACAATTAACTGACCTGTTGAAGGAGCACTGGAATACTGAACAGTTCCGTCTACAGTATTGGTACTTCCTGGATCACATGGACCTGTATTCACTGTAAAGTTTGTCATATTACAAGGTGTGGAACATGCTGGATTCGAAAATGGTAATACAATCACCGTTGCCGTATCTCCTGCAGGACCATCTGGCGTAGTTCCTGAAACAAAATAGTTCCAAGTTCCAGCACTTGGCGGACAAGCAGTAACCACAGCTCCAGTCGTTGGAGTTAGACCTGTAGTTGGAGACCATGAATAGTTAGAACCACCATTTGCAGTAAGAGTTGTGCACTCCCCTTCACATATCGTTTCATCATTTACATAGATTGGTGTACATGATACTCCGGCTGAACCAGGATTCTGATAAAAAGTCAATGGAACACTTGTAGTTGCCGAACTGTAATTCGAAAGACAAATGATGAATTGATCTCCAGGTTGAACATTTAAAGATGCCTCAAAATTGGAAGGATCTGCACCTGCTGGAAGCGTATTCGCCATCCCAGTAAAACCTTCACACCATCCATTCCAGTTACAAGCTACTGGAGGCCATGTATCATTAACAATTGCATTACATGTTACGTTTGGATCCCATTGCCACATGATCCAATCATAACAGTTAGTCCCCCCATCAGCTCCAAAACTAAATTCCAAGGCTCCTGCCGATGAAACCGTCACTACCATCCAAGTAGAATTCAATTCCCCGGAAAGCAAACATCCTGAGTTTCCGTTGACCCCTGGATTTGTAGAAGGATTTGAAACTAAACCGGTAAAAAACCCATCACCAAGTTCATCTACGTTTCCATAACCATTCGGGTCAACTTGGAAACTAGCATCTGAACAAATATTTACGTGATCTGGACAATCACTTGCGGTTGCTTGAGCTAATATATTTGAAGTAGTAAATGTTACTACTCCAAGAAATAATAGTTTTATTCTTTTCATGAGTAACATTTATTTGGAATTGATTTCAGAACACTCTTTCCTGGAAATATGCTGATAAGGCTTATTACCAACCAAACCTGTATTAATACAATGTATGGTCAGTCCATATTTCTCAAACTCCGTTTCAAACCATTTTTGGTCAAATTGAATTCCGGGTTTATACACTCCAAAAAATCTCTCTGTAGGAATATCCATGCGGGTAACCTGGAAATCCGGGTTGGCCTGAAATTCTTGGTTAATTTTTCGAATTAGTTCAGGAGTAGTTTCTCCATCTACAACAAACTCCACAAACACGGGTTGCGTAGATTCTTGACAATAAGTGTAGATTGAAGCGCTTAAAAATATAAGCAGAGCAATCAGTTTCATAGCATTCAAGTTTTCGGTTTTGCTAATTTAACGAAAACTTAACGAATAGGTTGCCAATTAACTCGTTTTCAATAAAAAAGCGGCCCAAAGAGCCGCTTTCTGTTAACATCTTAACGATATAGATTCTTATTGTTATTCTCTTGAGCCTAGGATTCTTAATAAAGAAAGGAAAAGGTTGATGAAAAGAATATACAATTGAAGTCCACCGATCAAGGCTAATTTTGATCTAGACGCACCATCCAATGAAGGATCACTTGCTATATATTTTAACCTTTGCATTTCCCAAGCTGTTAATCCAGTAAAAACAAATATTCCAACGAAGGAAATAATCCAGCTTAAACTATCTGACTGCATAAACATATTCACCAATGAAGCAATGAATATCCCAATGAACAGCATGTACATAATGCTTCCAAATTTCGAAAGATCTGTTTTAGTTGTGTATCCTAAAACAGCCATGGCACCAAAAGTTCCTGCAGTAATAAAAAATGTGGAAGCAATGGATCCGATGCTGTAGATTAAAAAGATCGAACTTAAACTTACTCCTAGGAGTACTGAATAAAGAACGAACAAAAACAATAATACAGGCATGGATAATCTAGAATACCCAAACTGAATTGCCAAAACGACTAAAACCGGTGCAAACATCACCAAATAGCCCATTGGAGACAATCCTCTTTCATTAAACATGAAAATTACATTGTCAATATCACTTCCCATATACCATGCAATCACACCAGTAATGGCAAGAGCAGCAAACATATACGAATAAACATTCGCAAAGAATTCCCTAGTCATTGGCTTGGAATTCGTATCTACATTTCTATCTAAAATTTGATCTAACATTTTTTTAAAATTTAATTACACACAAAATTAATAAAGATTCGCACTAATTAGCTTAATAAATTCTTCTCGAGTTGCTAAATTATCTAAAAATTCACCTGTAAAGGCACTTGTAGTAGTGACAGAGTTTTGTTTTTGTACACCTCGCATTTGCATACACATATGTCTTGCCTCAATAACAACTGCTACTCCCTTTGGATTTAATGTCTCCTGAATACAATCGCGGATTTCATTTGTCAATCTTTCCTGTACCTGCAATCTCCTTGAAAAGGCATCCACAATTCTTGGTATTTTGGAGAGACCAACGATCGTTCCATTAGGAATGTAGGCCACATAAGCTTTCCCAAAAAAAGGTAAAATGTGATGTTCACATAGCGAATACACCTCGATATCCTTTACCAACACCATTTGAGAATATTCTTCCTTAAACAAAGCGGATTTCAATATTTCAGAAGGATCCACATTGTACCCATTACACAAAAACTGCATTGCTTTTGCTGCCCTTTCTGGTGTTTTTAAAAGGCCTTCTCTATTTGAATCTTCACCTATAGAATCAATGATTACCTTGTATTTTTCAGATAATTCTTCTGTGAGCTCTGTATTATAATATTTATCTTCTTCGTTATCCATTTAAATAATTTTAACCGTAGTATTCAACGTAATTATTTTCAGTTTCAATCAATTTTACTTTATATAATTCCGCTCCTAGATCTCGAATAGGTTCTTCAATTTCATTCCAAATTCGAATTGCGATCATTTCTGCAGATGTCACGCAATCCTTTAAGAACGACACTTCAGTATTTAAATTTTTGTGATCCACTTTCGAAATCACCTTCTCGTTCAGGATTTTTGATAAATCTTTTAAATTTATTAAAACCCCTGTTTGTTGATTCACTTCACCTTTGATGGTCACAAATAACTCGTAATTATGTCCATGCCAATTTGGATTATTACAAGCTCCAAAGAAGTCATCGTTGTCTTCCATTGACCATTCCGGCACGAAAAGTCTGTGTGCTGAACTAAATCTTTCTCTTCTTGTGATGTGGATCATGAACAAATACTAATTCAATTCTAATCTAAAAGTTCAATATTACATATATTTGGACTAACAAAAAACTTACCATCTTAAAATAACTGACATTGTGACACAAAAAATCAGAATAGAATGATTGTAATAACTGGTGCAGCGGGATTTATTGGGAGTTGTTTAGCTTCCGAGTTGAACTCAAAAGGAATTGAAAACCTGATTCTTGTCGACGACTTTTCGAAAGAAGAAAAGAAGCGTAATTTTCATGACAAAAAGTTTAAATTGCTTGTAGACAGAGAAGAATTTAAAAACTGGTTTCTGGAAAATGAAGATGCTGTTGATTTTGTTTATCATATTGGAGCCAGAACAGACACCACTGAATTTGATGTGGAAATCTTCAATAAGCTCAACTTGAACTTTTCTAAAGATGTATGGAACATTTGCACAGAAAGTCGGATTCCATTGGTTTATGCTTCATCTGCGGCTACTTATGGTTTAGGGGAGTATGGGTACAAAGATGACCATGCTATAGTGGACAAATTAAAGCCCTTAAATCCATACGGTGATTCTAAAAATGATTTTGACAAATGGGTATTGCAACAAACCGAATTTCCTCCTCATTGGTATGGCGTAAAGTTTTTCAACGTTTACGGACCCAATGAATTTCATAAAGGGAGAATGGCCTCTGTAATTTTCCATGCCTTTAATCAGATCAATGCTACCGGTGGTATGAAACTTTTTAGATCCCACAATCCTGAGTACAAAGATGGTGAACAAACGCGTGATTTCATTTATGTGAAGGACCTTTTGAACATGTTAGAATTTCTTCGAACTCAAAGTCCGGAATCGGGATTGTATAATATTGGTACTGGCAATGCTCGGACGTTTCTGGATCTTACCAAAGCTACTTTTCATGCGATGGGTAAGACCGAAAATATTTCTTTCGTCGATACTCCTGAGGATATTCGAGATAAGTATCAGTATTTCACAGAAGCTGACATGTCAAAAATTCGCACTGCAGGCTACACTGAACCCTTCTATTCCTTGGAGGAAGGAGTAAAAGATTATGTACAGAACTATCTGATTCCGAATAAGATCTACTGATGGAAATTCAAGAGAAATTTCTAACTGAATTAGCCCACAAATTAGGCTCTAAGCGCAAGGTAGCCAAGGCGATCATGGATACTTTAGAAATTTCACAAGACTCGTGTTACAGAAGAACTCGAGGCGAAACACAGTTTTCAATTGAAGAATTGCAAAAACTTTGTTTAAAATATCATATCTCCTTTGATACTTTGATTGCTGCTCCGGACAAAAATCAAATTTTCTTTACTAAAAGAGATTTGACTGATCTGGATTATAATTTCACAAAATACCTGGAAGATATATTAGTGGAATTTCAAAAAATTCAAGTTCTAAGCGGAGCGAAATTAACCATAGCTTCTCAGGATTTGCCCATTTTTAAGCTTTTCAATTTCCCCCAGTTGACCCGGTTCAAATTTTACTTTTGGTCGCAACACATTGTCCATAAAAAAGACAAAATTGGGGACAAGTTCAAATTTGAAAAGCTGAATACTGAATTGTGGAATCTTGCCAACAACATACATATCGCGTATGCCAAAATTCCTTCAGATGAAATATTAAATCCGGATACTTTAAAAGGTCTGACACGCGAAATTGTTGCGCATTATAAAAATGATGGATTTGACTCGAAGGAAACCGCATTAAAACTTTTGCACTCCGTTCGAAAATTGACAGATCACATGGAAGAAGAATGCATTGAAGGAGCTAAAAAGATTATCGGACATGAAGCACTAGGAAAAGACAATTATCGTTGTTATCTGAACCGATCTTATATTCCGGACAATACTGTTTTAGTGGAAACAAATGAGTACAATTCTGTATTTCTCACTCATAATGTGATGAATTTTTTAAGCACTAATAATTCAAAATATATTGAAGATACGCGATTAACAATTACTGGATTTAAAAGAAATAGTGATCTAATCACAAATGAGAAAAACGCTAAAATTAGAGAGGCATTTTTTAAATCTATTCGAAATCACATTGCTATTGCAGAAGGACAAATCAACTAGTCTTCCAAATCATCCAACATTTTTGCAATTTTCAGCTTGACATCCTTTAGCATCAGAACCACTTCTTCATTCCGATCTGCTTCCCCATCATTTTCTTGTGCAAAAGATTTGCTTTTCAACTCATTTTTAGCACCTTCCAACGTGAATCCCTTCACCTTAACCAGTTCATAAATTTTGTTAAAATTCTCTACGTCTTTTGGCGTAAAAAGACGGTTTCCTTTCTTGTTTTTTTTCGGTTTAATGATGTCGAATTCCTTTTCCCAGAAGCGAATCAGAGAAGTATTCACATTGTACATGTTGGCTACTTCACCGATAGAGTAATATAACTTCCTATTCACTTTTTTGGGTTCAGACATTGAAAATGTATTAATTTTGACCCTTAAAATTATAAAAAAGGATGAATATTCGATTGATTTTCACTTTTGTTTTCTCCATGCTGACTGTGCAATTATTGGCATCTGAAAAGGATACTTCTTCCTTTGAACCGGAGCAAATCGACTATTGTGCGATCGAAGGTACAGCCATTGATAATTTGATTGACACAGCAGTTACTTGTATCGGAACTCCTTACAAATATGGCGGAAGTTCGAAAGAAGGATTTGATTGTAGTGGTTTTCTTGGCTTTGTATTTCAATCTTATTGCGGAGATTTACCAAGATCCTCATCAGCCATTTCTCAAATTGGAAATCAAATTGAAAGAAAAGATATTCAAAAAGGAGATCTCATTTTTTTCAAGGGAAGAAATCTATCTTCGAATTCAATAGGTCATGTTTCATTTGTTACCGAAGTGTGTGATGGAAAAATCAGAATGATTCATGCAACAAGAAGAGGAGTCATAGAGGATGTATTAGAAGAAATTAGCTACTACGACGCTCGATATCTTTTCGCAATTCGTCTAGATTATCCTCAGATTTTGAGTCTTTATTAAGATACGAAATCGTTCTTTGTGGGAACGGAACCACGATACCATTTTCTCTAAACCTTTTGTCAATTTCAAATCGAATATCACTCTTTAGAAATTCGATTCTCCAAGTTTGATCTGCCCAGAAAATCACATCCATTTCAATTCCGTTTTCTCCAAAATTCAATAATCGAACTTTCACATTGACTTTCTTTTTCACTTTTGGATGACTGGAAACGGCCTCTTCTACAATCTTTTGAACAAGATCCAAATCCGTTCCATATTCGACAGAAAACTTGATCATGAAACGAGTTAAAGAACTTGAATAGGACCAATTGTTGATATATTCTCGAGTTAAAATCGCATTGGGAATAATCATGATGTTTCCATCTCTGGTCTCAATTTTTGTAGTTCTTATATTGATTTTCAAAACCTTGGCCACCATATTATCCATATTACTTTTATTCATTCCAGAAGAATTTGGAATCTCAATAATATCACCCACTTTCGTTGTTCCTTCAAAGAGCAGAATGAAACCGGAAACCACATCGCGAAATAAATCCTGAAGACCAAATCCAATCCCGATTAAAAGTCCAGAACTCGATACAACAAGAAGCGTAGGATCTACTCCAAAGCGATCCAGAATAATCAGAAAAGCAAAAACGTAAATAGCATACTTAACCAATTGAACCACTACGAACTGAGTTCCTTGATCCATCTCTAGTTCTTCATCCAAACTACTTCTTTGCACAAATAGCTTTACCAGGTTTACAGCCAATCGTGCCACAAAGAGAATGACAATAATTTCAAAAATATGGGATAAGCCAAAGCTAAAATTCCCAATTGTAATCAATTTGAATTGAAGAATTTGGTCGAAATTGGTGCTATCATTATTGATCCTTAAACTCTCAATTGAGAGCATGAATGCCAGAAAATAACCCCCTTGACCTAAAAGTTTAAATAGCGTAATTTTTTTCTCTTCTAGCCTTAATTTCTTGTTAATCAAGTATTTTCTAACCTTGCTTCTTACGATTTTGATTAAAAATCTGGACAAAATGATTAATACAACCAAAATGATAATGTTGATTGCAGCAATCTTAAGATCTCCTAAATAGAATAATGTATATGTTAAATATTCCCAGATATTCATAAAATAATCCTTCCTAATTCTTTAGCTAAAACAATCTTCACTTTATCCAATTCCATTTGTCTTTTCATCAATGAAGCCATCGTTTCATCATCTAACTCTTCATTTTTAAGTCGATGTCTGATCTCATCAATTTCGAAAAGAACTTTTGCTTTTTTAAACGAATATAAAGCTTTCACCACATTTGAAGTCAACTTATCTTCTTCCAAATTGGTTTGGATGTAAAATTTTTCCTTCCATGAGGACGATAATTGATAAGGCTCGGCAATGATATCTACAGCCAATTTTGAGAAATCGGTGTCTGCATGATTTACAAAATAACTTTCAGCAAACAATACATCTTGTTCAATCCCTTCCTTAAATACATCAAAAACCTTTTGATAAGTTGGATTTGAAAATTTCAAGTCATCTACCTCAATATCTTTGATTACAAATTCCGCAACCGTCATGGGAACCACTACCTCTTTTCCATTTTCATCTAAATAAGGTATTTGCAACTCCTTGGCTCCATATTTTATTAAAATCCGAATCAGATTGAACTCATGCGCTTCCAAATTAGAAGACTTGGAAACCTCCTGTTGTTGAGCAACTGGTTGATCCTCAACTTTAACCAAATTTGGATTTGTGTGCCTATTTTCTCCAGATCCAATTTCTTTAGAAAGCTTGTTTTTTCTAGAACGATTCAATTCTGAAATCAACGTTTTCTCGTCCATTTCGAATTGTGTAGCACATTCTTTGATATATAGGGACCTCGTAATTTCGTCTGGAATTAGAGCAATAGAATCGATAATCTCATGAATCAGTTTTGCTTTAATTATCGGATCTCCTTTTGATTCACCAAGTAAAATTTCAGTTTTGAAAACCAAAAAATCTTTTGAATTAGCATCAATATATTCCTTCAATTCTTCTTGCGAAACTTTTTTGGAATAAGAATCTGGATCATCTCCTTCTGGAAAAAGAACCACTTTAACGGTCAAACCTTCTTCAAGAATTAAGTCGATTCCTCTAAAACTTGCTTTGATCCCTGCTGCATCTCCATCGTACAAAATGGTGATGTTTTGGGTATATCTTTTAATCAGTTTGATTTGTTCTTTGGTCAGAGCTGTTCCAGAAGATGCCACTACATTTTCCACTCCTGCTTGATGCATGGAAATCACATCTGTATATCCTTCAACCAAATAACATCGATCATTTTTGATGATGGCATTTTTCGAAAAGAACAATCCATAAAGAATCTTGGACTTATTGTAAAGTATACTTTCAGGAGAATTAAAATACTTAGCTACTTTTTTATCATTTCTGAGGGTACGACCTCCAAAACCAAGCACTTTCCCTGAGATACTATGAATTGGAAACATGACTCTACTCCGGAAAAAATCGAACGTCTTATCGTTTTTCTCCTTCGTGAGTCCACCAGCCAATAAATGTTTCAGATTGTACCCCTTATCCAAAGCTGCTTTGGTGAAAGAATCAAATGCCTCGGCACTAAAACCAAGCTCGAAAGTTTTTATGGTATCTTCCGAAAAGCCCCTTTCCAGAAAGTAAGAAAGTCCAATTGCTTTTCCCTCATCCGTATTCCAAAGATTGTTAACGAAAGTATCCCTTGCAAATTCATTGATTACGCCTAAAGACTCCCTTTCATTCAGTTCAGCAATTTGTTCTGCCGACTTCTCCTTTTCTTCCGGGATGGCAATATTGTAGCGGTCTGCCAACCATCTTAAGGCTTCTGGATAGGAAAAATGCTCATATTCCATTAGGAAAGAAACCACATTCCCTCCTTTACCAGTTGAAAAGCATTTGAAAATTTGTTTCGCCGGAGAAACCATGAAAGAAGGGGTTTTCTCATCCGTAAACGGACTCAACCCTTTCAAATTAGACCCAGCTCGTTTCAATTGAACAAACTCTCCGATCACATCTTCGATCTGAGCTGTGTATAATATTTCATCTATGATTTCTCTTGGGATCAAGCGAACAAAAATTTGATATCCTAAAGATAAGGGAAATTCAGCGAAAGCCCATTTGAAACGCTTGGATATTCTAATATTTTTCTGACTTTTGTAGGATGAGAATTGGAATTATCCTAGTCATATTCATGCTTTTTTCCTGTAAGGAAGACATTGCTCCACCAAATGTAGGGGCAATTACTTTGAATGGTATCCCAGATACCTTGTATTTCAGCTTGGACACCACTGATCGGATTCTTGTTCAAAGTTTATTAGAGGATGACAAGGATTTAAATCAAACCAGATTATTTTCTGTTGGTTCCTTAACAGCCAGTCCTTCGGACTCCAGTTTGTATTCACATTTCACATTTTCTTATTTTCAAGATTTAGAATCGAATCCCTTTCAAATCTCAGATAGTTTAGAAATTCCAGTTTATACTTGCGCAGGACTGTATCAATTAAACATCAAAGCAACAGACAAAACTGGAAATGAAGGAACTGGAACACCCGTCATTTTATGGATTCATTCAAGTGAGGCACCTGTTACAACGATTAGTCTTCCAGATTTTTCAGCTGGATTTCCTTCGTTTAATGCTGGAGACACTATTTTCTTTCAAGGCAATGTGGCAGATAATGTGGCCATTCAAAAGATCACGATTGAAGTTTTGAATACGGGAAGTACTGTTTCGCAAAGTTTTAGCTATTCAGATACGGTTTTTACATCCTGGGATTATGGAAGCAATAACGCGAAAGTGACTTTACCATCGACTGCAACATCTGGAAATTATGAAATCAGAGTTCGCATAAATGATAACGATGGGAATTTGGTTCTTTTCCGTGACAGTATTACCATCAATTAATGAGATTCATATTTAATATCATCAATTGGATTTTTATACTTCCGGTTAAAATCTACCAGTGGATTATTAGTCCAATCTTTCCTCAATCTTGTCGTTTTGATCCAACATGTTCCAACTACATGATTGAAGCCATAAAAGTATGGGGTCCCATCAAAGGTTTGTATCTAGGATTCAGGAGGATTGGAAAATGTCATCCATGGGGAGGTCATGGTCACGATCCAGTACCTCAGCGCAAGAAAAAGGCTTAATCTACTTTATCTCCAAAAAGATCAAAATGATCGGCAGAAGTAATCTTGATATTGGCAAAATCTCCAATTCGAACGAAATTTTCAGCAGTATTTTTTACAACCACTTCATTATCCACTTCTGGTGAATCAAATTCAGTTCTTCCCATGAAATAATCACCTTCTGCCTTATCAAAAAGCACTTTATAGGTTTTGCCAATTTTTTGCTGATTCAAATCAAAAGAAATACCCGATTGGATATCCATCAAAATCTCCGCTCTTTCGTCTTTAATTTTGGCAGAAACATCATCTATCAGGTTATAAGCATGCGTATTTTCTTCATGGGAATATTTGAATACCCCAAGTCTTTCAAACTTCATCACCTCAACCCATTCACATAATTCTTCAAAATGTTCTTGAGTTTCTCCCGGATAACCTACAATCATGGAAGTTCGAAGGGCTATATCAGGGTTGATGTCACGAATACTCTTGATCAAATCCGTCGTCTTTTCTTTGGTAGTCCCTCTTCTCATTGACTTTAAAATGGGAGAAGAAGTATGCTGAAGAGGCATGTCCAAATAATTGCAGATATTGGGTCTTTCCTTCATGACTTCAATGGCATCCATAGGGAATCCAGTTGGAAATGCATAATGCAATCGGATCCATTCAATCCCTTCAATATCAGACAATCTTAGCATCAATTCTGCTAGTTTTCGATCCTTGTAAATATCTAAACCATAGTAAGTTGAATCCTGGGCAATCAGCAACAATTCTTTAACGCCATTTTTCGCCAGATTCTTAGCTTGCGAAACTAATTCTTCGATTGGTGTAGAAATATGTTTTCCTCTCATCAAGGGGATTGCACAAAATGAACATGGACGATCACACCCTTCCGAAATTTTGAAATATGCATAGTGAGAAGGCGTGGTCAATAATCGCTCCCCAACCAATTCTTTTTTATAGTCCGCTTTGAGTGTTTTTAGAAGCTTCGGAAGATCTTTGGTTCCGAAATAAGAGTCTACCTCAGGAATTTCTTTTTCCAAATCATCTTTATAGCGAGCCGACAAACATCCTGTAACATAAAGTTTATCGATCAAGCCTTGTTCCTTAGCCTGAGCATATTGTAAAATCGTATCAATAGATTCTTGCTTGGCATTATCGATAAATCCACAAGTATTGATAATTACGATTTCAGATTCTTGATTGGATTCATGTTCGACATCAAAATTATTCCCTTTAAGCTGGGACATCATGACTTCAGAATCGAAGATGTTTTTTGCACAACCTAAAGTCACTACATTGACCTTATTTTTTCTAAGAGATTTGGTTTTCAAGACGCTTTATTTACTGAAAAGAGAATCCACAAACTCATGCTTATTGAAAACCTGAAGATCTTCAATACCTTCTCCCACTCCGATGTATTTCACAGGGATTTTCATTTGATCTGAAATTCCGATAACTACTCCACCTTTTGCGGTTCCATCCAATTTGGTTATGGCCAAAGCATTAATTTCAGTTGCCAAAGCAAATTGTTTTGCCTGTTCGTAAGCATTCTGACCTGTTGATCCATCCAAAACCAATAAAATTTCATGGGGAGCATCCGGAATCACCTTTTGCATTACTCTTTTGATTTTAGATAACTCATTCATCAGATTTACCTTATTATGCAATCTTCCCGCCGTATCTATTATGGCAATATCTGCGCCTTGAGCTTTAGCAGATTGAACCGTGTCAAAAGCCACCGAGGCAGGATCGGCATTCATTCCTTGCTCAACGATGGGTACACCTACTCTTTCAGACCAAATAATCAACTGATCCACAGCAGCCGCACGGAAAGTATCAGCAGCCCCGAGAACTACCTTCTTACCTGAATTTTTGAATTGATTTGCTAGTTTTCCGATAGTAGTAGTTTTTCCTACACCATTTACCCCAACAACCATGATTACATATGGATTTCCGTTTGTATTTGGTACAGAAAAATCAACTTCTTCTCCAGAATTGTTTTCCTCAAGGAGCTCTGCGATTTCTTCACGTAGAATTTTATCCAATTCCTCCGTTCCAACATATTTATCACGAGCCACCCTTTCTTCGATGCGCTCAATGATCTTGATTGTTGTATTTACGCCAACATCAGAAGAAATCAAAACTTCCTCTAGTTCATCCAATACTTCAGCATCCACCTTAGATTTCCCAACGATGGTTCTGGATAATTTTCCAAAGAAACTGGATTTTGTCTTTTCCAGACCTTTATCCAAAGTTTCCTTTTTCTCTTTGCTGAATATGTTTTTAAACAACCCCATGGTATAA
>JAGQYP010000063.1 GCA_020436025.1 Crocinitomicaceae bacterium | reverse complement strand
AAACCTCTTCTAGGGTCAATCTGATCCCCGAAAGAAAGTTTATCCCAATCCAAAAACTTTTGATTCCAAGTAGCCTGAGCACCGAAAATCAATCTCCATTTTCTTCCCAATTTTAAGTGGTAAGAATAAATGAAGCTGAAAGTTAAATGGTTAATGGTTCCTTTACCCGCCTGATCCAAAGTTGCAATCACACCAATACCTCCCGAAAGGTTATCGAAGTATTGGTCGTAAGAGGCACTATAGGTCACAAACGTACCCGACAACGCAGGCCACTGATTTCTATAGTTGAAATTCAGTCTGGGACAACCATGAGTTCCAGCTAAAGCGGGATTCAGGTATAATGGGTTCGCATAGAACTGCGAAAAATGTGGATCCTGTGCTTGGACTTCTTTGGCAGTTAACAAGCTCAACCCAATCATTAAAAATAGTATCACTCTCTTCATAATTCTTTCCTCCAAATTTTTAATACTCTAGGTTTTTACTAAACGATCTCTTCGGTTTTATGGTGAATCTAAACATCACCTCGTGAGAGTGACCTTTAATTCCCATCAGCTTAGACTTTGTCCAGTCGTATTGATAGTACATTTTGAATTTTTTAAATTGAATTCCAGCTTGAGCAGAAATATTTCCTTTATCTGAAATACTTACTCCGGCAGTTCCCCAGAAGAATCTGAAGTTAGCACCGAAATAGAATTCGTCGAAATGGTCGTAGTGTTGATATACGATGTAAGGAGAACCACTAAAGTTTTTGTTTCTCGATTGGAAGTCAGTTCCAACTACAGCATTGATTCTAAATGGTGCTTTTCTAGGGTTGTCAATATCATTACTGAAGATATTTTCTTTGTGTCTGAAAACATTATCCATGGAGAATCCAGCGTAGAACCATTTCGTGTTGACAAATAATCCAACACCTAAATCGTAATACATTTTTTGTTTTCCAATTGGATTCTCTCCTGATTCGAAAGTTTGGTAAATATTACCTCTCTCCATTTCAATTTGTCCTCCAGGAATCACCTTGTCTTTGTCTAAAGTATAAGCTCCCATGTTGAATTTAAGCGAAGGCTCGATGGTCAAGAATTTCCCAAAATTGATTTTAGGAGAATAGATTAAGGAAGCGTCATAATTACGGTACATTCCATTTGCAAAATCTTTGAACTGAATATTCATTCCAAGTCCACCTCTCAATCCGTAAATGTAGCCATCCACAGAAAGTTGTGCCATGTGTTGCATTTGTGAAGTTCCTGTCCACTGATTCATATAGGAAGTTTGAATTCTTGTTTTCAAAGTCCCTCCAGCTAAAGATGGGTTAAATGCTAATGGATTGTATCCTGGAAGAACCAAATTAGGATCTCTCAAGTTGGTTACACCCGCTGGATTGTTAAAGGCTCTTTTAATATCTCGAATAAACTTAGTCGTAGTCTTTCTTGAAGAGTTTTTTAGGTTTTCAGAAAGATCTATTTTACTAGAAGAGTATTGTGGGTTGGAAATGTAAGCTCCTTTGTAATCTCCTGAATCGTAGTCAAGTTTGTCAAGTGCTTGATTCAAGGTGATGTCTTTTTCCAATTCAGGAGTAACAGGCTCCAAATGAGCAAATTCATCATTGTTAACAAACTGATCTGTTTTTCCAGGGATAGCGGAAACTAGTTCGTCTTTGGAATCCTTGATATTCAATTCTTCCATTTTTAGATTGTTAACAGCGAAATCATTTTCGTCAGCATGATTTTGCCCATTGGAGTCGTCCAACTGATCTGCTTTTAAATTCTGTTGAGCAACAACTAAATTCTCATCAGCAGAATATTTTTTATTGTTTTTGAATTTATTTTGATTGTATAGTTTTGGGTTGGAGTTATTCGCCTTCTTGATGGCTAGGTTTTCTTCTTTCTTAATCGCCACGTTTTCCTCAATAGCCACATTTGGTCGAATCTTATTTGGATTCTCCGCCTGGATTCCATTCTCCACTAGTTGATCATTATCCGTAGGAATCTCATCTGATGGATACGTAGGATTTACAGTAGGATTGTTGTTTGAATTTGAAACGAGATCTTTATTTGAATTACCATTTTGATCGACAGATGCTGATTCCACCAAAGTAGCCGGTGAATCACTATTCATTTCAGTTGAATTTTGAGAAACTGTAGCGTTTGAATTTTGATTCAAGAATAGGAAAGAAAGTACGATTCCTGAAAGTAACACTGCGGCAGCAGAGGACCAACCAATCCAACCAATTCTTCTTTTCTTTTGATAAAGGGAGTCTGTATTGTGATATTCGAACTCTTCGTTTTCTACGAAAGCCATGGACCAGGCGTCCATCTCTGCTTCGTATTCTGGATTCAAGAGGATAAACTTCTCAAGAGCTTCTGTTTCCTCTTGATTCAGGTTACCTTCATGATAGTCGAAGAGCCATTTTTCAATATTGTTTTTGTCGATGTTTGTCATGCCACTAATTCTGTTAAATCTTTTAGCTGCTTCTTCAATTTCTTTCTTGCACGGAACAAATAAACTTTAACCTGAGACTCTGATAAGTTCAAAACATCACCGATTTCCTGATAATTATACCCCTCCAAATCTCGCATCAAAACGATGGATTTTTGCAAAGGAGGCAAGTTCTTTAAAGCTTTCTCGATAATCTCTTTTGTTTCGAGTCTTTTTACGAAATAAGCTTTTGAACTTGTTTCAGGAAGGATCTCCATGGAGACCATTCGGCTTTGTTTTACTTTGAAATTGATCATCGCATTATGTGCCGTCGTAAACAACCAGGATTTCGATTTGGTGAATTCCACCTTTTTTCGATTTTCCCAAAGTTTTTTGAAAGCATCTTGTACAATATCGTCAGCATCTTCTCTGTTTTGAAGAAACTTGAAGCAGTATCCGAAAAGTCTTCCGGAATGCTCTTGAACGGCGCTATTGTACTCTTTACGATTCAAATTTCACTCAGTAGTTTCTAAAGTTTTTGGTTCCTTTTGACAGCTAAAACAATCTAACAGTGGCAAAAGTTACACCTACTAAAAAAAATATTTATATCTCTATAACTAGATTTAACTATACAAGTTACAACAATAATTTCGGAATACCATAAAATTTGTCGAAGTCTCAGTAAGCCAGATTGTTAAATAGAATGGATTGGTCGAATTTATCCAAAAATTTCTTTTTTCAATTGCGCCTTTTTTTCGGCTAGCATAATCTGTGCACGCTTAGCATCTTCAGATTCAGGAAAAAGGTGTCGGTGCGTCTCTTGAGCCTTGATTTTACTGATTTTAGAGAATAAATCCTTTGTTTCCATCGTGAAAAGACTATCCTTAAAATGGTCGAAAATAATTTTTATCGCGAGTGGGTTGGGATGCATGAAATCATCGGAATAAAATCGGTAATCTCTTAGCTCATCCATTTGAATTTCATAGGAGGGAAAATAAAAAATCGAATGCTGTTTTTCCAGAATTTCAATGGCTAATAATAATTCTGCCTTTGATCGGTTATTCGCAATGAAACCATCTCGAGCATGCCTTACAGGACTAACCGTATAAATGGTTTTCAAATTTGGATTGATCGCATTCAGTTTTTGATGGAATTCTTCATATTTTGAAACAATTTCTGAAGCAGTTATTTTCTTTCTTTCAAATAAGCTTTGCGGTTGTTTGTGACAATTGGCTACCACTTGATGGTCTTTTTTCAATTCGAAATAAAAGGCCGTCCCAAAAGTGATGAATAAATACTGTCCATGTTGTAAAAAATCATGTGTTTGATCCAAGGCTTGGTTGGCTTTTGAAAGCACTCTCTCTTTGACTGTGTCCGTAATTTTCCCATGACAATCCCATAAAAAATACAAACCACCGCTTTCTTGAATTTCATCAGTAACAAAATATTTTTTTTCAAGTGCTCTGTTGAATAAATTCAAAATGGAAATCGGGTTAAAAAGAGTCCCAAATAAATTCACGTCGATTGAAAACCATTGATCCGCTAAAATCTGTCCAATATTTTCGCTAAAACAAGAGCCAATACTATAAAGTTGGTCCTTGTGATCAATTGTAATCGGGAATTCTGGAATATGTATATGACTAAATAACTTGTTCTCCATGATTCAAATTTAAAGAATCAGTTTGCCATTGGCATCCAATTGTAAATGATAGGCTTCAAAAGTTTTCTCGATCAATTTCTGATCACGAACTTCTTGAACCGAATGTTGTTCTATGTGCTGGTCTTGAATCAACAATACAGAATCCGCAACTTGGAAAACAAGATCCAAATCGTGGGTGCTAATGACTAGGGTTTTTCCCAATTCTAATTTCATCTGCTGCAGCAATTTGGAGAATAAAAATTTATTTCCAATATCTAAAAATGTGGTAGGCTCGTCCATCAGCATTATAGGGCAATCCTGAGCCAATGCAGCAGCTATCATTACTTTTTTTCGTTCACCATCAGAGAGTTCATCTACCGATTTTGAAAGGAGTTCTTCAATGCCCACCAGTTGTATGCCTTTATGAATAATTTCCTTGTCCGTTTCCGAAAGACGACCTAAAAAATTTGTGTAAGGGAATCGAGCTAGTCTAATAAATTCTTCTACTTGAATATGATGAACCGCATTTGTGGAATGTACCATTGAAAGGGTTTGAGCCAGTTCATTTTTAGAGAGTTTTTGTTGCTCTTTTCCTTCTAATAAAATGGATCCGGAATAAGATATTTCTCCACTCAGTGCATTCAACAAAGAAGTTTTTCCACTCCCATTGGGACCAACAAGCACATGTATGCCACCCTTTTGCAAACGAAGATTCACATCCTTCAAAACCTGTTGCTTCTTGTAATGAATAGACAGGTTGGAGATTGCTATGCTATCTAAGTGGTTTTCCATCCTGCTTTTTTACTAATTAGAATCCATAAAATCACGGGTGCTCCTATCAATGAAGTAACGGCATTAAGAGGTAATGGGAAAGGGTATTGTGTAAAGATTAGTCCGATCAAACAAATGGCAGAACCCACTAAAATATTCAAAGGAATCATGATGAAATGATTGGTTTTAGGAATCAGCATTCTGCAAATATGAGGAACAGCAATACCAATGAAGGCAATGGGTCCGCAATAAGCAGTTACTAAACCTGTCATGATTCCGGTAACCAGTATTCCGATAATTCGAATTTTAAAAACGGGCACGCCTAAAGAACCTGCAAACTTCTCACCTAAGATCAAGGCATTCCAAAATTTAGAAAGAAGGGTCAATAGCAAAGCAAAACCCAACATTAAAAAGAGCAAATAAATAATGGTGTCAGGATGCACGGAAGAAAAATTTCCAAACCCCCAGTTGACAAATTGCTGGATTTGATTTTTGCTGGAATAATTGAGAATGATATTGACTCCAGCTCCACACAAATAGGAAAGCATTAACCCAGAAATTAAAACAATGACGTTGTTACGGACTCTCAAACTGATCCCAATAATTAGGAATAAAACACCTAGAGCTCCAGCGATGGCCGCAATTACGGTTAAAACACCCACATTACTCTGAGTACCCGCAAATAGAAATACCAACGCCACCCCCAAATTGGATCCAGAGGTAATACCCAAAACTCCTGGTCCGGCAAGTGGATTTTGAAAAATATTCTGCATCAGAAGTCCAGATATACTTAAGCCAATTCCAGCGAAAATAGCGGTGAGAGAGGATGTTAAGCGCGCTTCCACGATTAAGGTCCATGATTTTTTTTCAGCCACTTCTCCTCCTAAAATAGATAGGATCTCTTGGAATGGTATTTTTACAGACCCGATGGTTAAGCTTCCTAAAAAAAGGAGGGCAACGGCCAATAAAAGGATGAAAAACGTTATTTTTTCGCGTATTTGCATGTAGGGCGCTAAGATAACATAGATTGAATTATTTACCGAATTAGACAATTATTATCAATTCTTTTCGTCATTTTAATACGATGAAACATCTCTTGATTTACATAGCTGTTGTTTTTTCCTGTTTTGCAGGAGCACAGAATCTTACAGAGCTTGGGCGTTATGATTTCGAAGCGCAAAGAGGTACGTTTGTTAGTGATATTTGGGGTTATGTAGATGAAAATAATAATGAATACGCCATTGTTGGATGTGTTTATGGAACTTCCGTTGTAGACGTAACAGACCCCGCTAATCCGGTGGAAGTTTATTGGGAAGCAGGTACCGCATCGGTTTGGAGAGATATCAAAGTCTATAATGATTATGCTTATGTGACCACTGAAGCAGAAGATGGACTATTGATTATTGATCTGAATCCACTACCAATATCTAATTCTTTGCCAACCTACTATTATAATGGTCCGGTAGGAAATACCTGGTCAACAGCACACAATATCTTTATCGATGAAAATGGGTTTGCCTATATTTTTGGTTCAGACCGAGGAGATGGCGGAGTTATTATTCTAGATCTCAATCAAAATCCTATGGCACCAGTTGAAGTTGGGGTATTTGACGATTATTACTGTCACGATGGTTTTGTAAGAAACGATACGGCCTACTTCGCTCATATATATGATGGCTTTTTTACAATTGTGGATGTTTCGGATAAGGCAAATCCGGTTGAATTGGGTTCTCAAACGACTCCAACTCAATTTGCGCACCAAATTTGGGTAGACTCTGCGGGAATCGTTTTTGTTTTGGATGAAATTTCAGGAGGGTATATTGCTTCCTACGACATTTCCAATCTCAATAATATTCAGTTATTGGATAAAATTCAATGTTCGCCTGGAAATTTAATTACACCTCACAATGGATTTACAATTGGCGATTTTATAGTCTCTTCTTATTATTCTTATGGAGTTGCAATTCATGATAAATCCAAGCCAGATAATATGGTAGAAGTGGGACATTTTGATACCAATCCGCATAATTCGATCACTACAGATGGATGTTGGGGAGTCTATCCCTATTTACCTTCAGGGAATATTTTAGCAACGGACATTGAAGAAGGTTTGTTCATTTTGGCTCCCAATTATGTTCATGCCTCATTTTTAGAAGGAAATGTGACCAATCAGGCCAATTCTCAGCCTATTCCCAATGTTGATGTCGATATTGTTGGAGTGACTCAACTCGATCTAACAGAGATTAATGGAGACTATGCAGCGGGAGTAGCTTCGGATGGAAGCTATGATGTGATCTATTCAAAATTAGGTTGGTATCCCGATACGTTTCAAGTGAATTTGATTTCGGGTCAGACTACCATTCAAGACGTGCAATTGGTTGAAATTCCTAGATTTCCGGTTTATGTAAAAGTGACGGACCAAACGAATGGAAATGCGATTTACAATGCCAATATTTTGTTCGATTATGAAATTCTGGAAGAAAGAAATGCAACCGATGGTTTAGGCGAATCGATCACAAATTTGATTTATCCAGGAAACTATACCGTTGAAGTTGGAAAGTGGGGTTATGAGATGTACTGTGAAACGCTGACTCTGGACACCTTGAATGATACTTTATATATTGAATTGAATCCGGGATATGAAGATGATTTTAGCTTTGATTTGGGTTGGTCGACCTACGGGAATGCTGAACGAGGAGATTGGGAGAGAGTGATTCCAAACATGATGACTCAAGACAGTGTGTTGATCTTCTTCCCGAATTACGGCGCGCCAGATGGATGCAATAATTATTGTTATACCACAGACAATGGCATTCCCTTTCAAGATGTGAAAGGCGGGAATGTGGTTTTGGTTTCTCCGGTTATGGATTTAACGAGTTATGCTGATCCTCACATTAATTATTTCACTTGGTTTTTTAACGCTTGGGGATCAAGTCAGCCAGATGATAGTTTGTGGATTTACCTAAGTGACGGAAACGGCGTTCATTTAATTGATTTCAATTCAGATGAGATCAATAATGGATTCTGGAAACAAAGTTCAATTCGAGTAAAGGATTTTGTGAATCCAAGTTCGACCATGCAACTTATTGTAGAAACAAGGGATACAGGATTCTTCGAAAATTACACTGAAGCAGGTTTCGATAATTTTTCGGTAACTGATTTTTATTTGGGTATCGAGGAAAAGGTGGAAGTGGAAAAGATCAATTTTTATCCCAATCCAAGCACAGATTTTATTCAATTTCAAAATTTGAAAGAAGAGCTGTACGTGTTATCGGTATTCGACATGTCTGGAAAAATGGTGAAGTATGAAATGATCAATTCTCAAAACCAACAAGTAAGAATCGACGGATTGGAAGAAGGACTATATTTGCTGAATCTGATGAATAAATACGGATCAATGGTTTATTCTGGTAAACTGATAAAATTATGATGAAATATTTTACTTTAAGTCTGCTAACAATTGTTTTTCTGTCCTGTGGAGAAGAGTCTAAAGAAAAAAAAGACGACACCCCAAAAGAAAATCAAGAGGAGGCACAAATACAAAATTCGGATCAGCGAATCACTGCGGTTCAAATCAATAACCAATTGTCTTTGAGTCAGGCCGAGGCCTATATTTTAATTGATTCCCTCATGAGCATGGAAGATTTGGAGGCGGCAACAAAACTCATTCCTGAAATACAAATTGAAATCGTTGCCATTCAAAAAAGAGTTGAAGATCTAGATGCGAATTTGGAAGGTGGGCAAGCATTCAAACAAGCCGTACTCGATCAGATTAGCTTTATTGATTCCGGTCTAAAATCTGATATTCCAGCTATGTTCGAAATTGCTAATTCTAAAAAGGAAAAAGCAAAAGAAATAGCGGATAAAATGTATTTCAACTGGATCAACAAATACCAGGAAATGTCCCATGTAATCATAGATGCACAAATGCGATTCGCCCAAAAACACAATATTAAAATGAATTAAGGGGATAAATTAAAAGTGCAAAATGCAAAGTGCAAAATGCAAAATTCAAAATATTCATAAATCATAAATCAATAAACCATACATCATAAATCAATAAACCATAAATCAACAAAAAATGAAACCCAAACAAATACTTCTCTCCGTCATCTTTGGGCTTACCGCTGTCTTTTTGATTATTGCCTATCAAAAAACACAGACCGTTATCAAAGAGAAGGAGTCTTTTGTTCATGAGATGAAGGAGTATGTGGCTGTTTTAAGTTTTAAAGAAAGGTTGTTGAATGCCAAGGAATGGATTGTGCAGGATTGGGAATGGGCGAGAAAGGAAAAAGCCTCTCTGGCTCACTTAGAAAAGGCGAAAACGCATTACAACAATATTTTTAATGAGTCTTTCGCACTCGTCTATTTTGCGATTGGGTTCGTATTGTTGTGTCTACTTTTGTATTTTAAATATTCTATAAAATGGGCGATTGGCTATGGTTTACTGATCGTTAGTTTTTCATTTCTCGGAATTGGGATCTACACTCCCATGATGGATATTCAAGTGTATAGCGAAAATCTTGAAATCCCTTTATATGTAGAGGGTGCTGAAGTGATTCAATACGCGGAAGACGAAGCTCATTTAGATGCCATTCCTTTTGTCGACAAGCTTTGGGGGAAAGTAAAGGACGTCATTGCGGATAAAAAGATTGATATTTCAAAAGAGTTTCATGGAAAGATGTATTATTTCTATAACAATAAGAGTGTAGTGGATTTGATTACCATTTTGTTTGATGCGAAGAACTATTTAGTCGCTTATGCCATTTTATTATTCTCTATAGGTATTCCGGTTTTGAAAATGACTCTAAGTATTTTGGTGCTCTTATTTAGAAATTGGTCGGCCTGGAAATTCACAAGAAAAGTGGTGAAAGCCATTGGCAAGTGGTCTATGGCTGATGTGTTTGTAGTCGCAGTATTTCTCTCCTATCTCTCAATCAAAAACATGAATCCTGGAGTTGAAACAGACGCTACAACCTTGATTGGACTTTATTTCTTTTTCTCATACGTAGTAGTTTCCATGATCGCTAGTTATTTTGTGGATGCCGCTGTAAAGGAGATGGAAAAAGTGGAGGAACTGACTATTTCGTAGTTCAAAATTCAAAATGCAAAGTGCAAAATTATTTGTGGATGAAATTTTCATTATCGGGAGGATTTCAATCCTCAAACGTAGAGTCTGTTTATCTCAGAGCCAATTCCGTCAACTGAAAAACTTTCCAAGTGACTTGCTCTAAACAAAGAACCATCTGTTTTATTGAAAAAGTCATTTCGTAACCCTACGACTTCAGTCCGGGGTGGAGAAAGGAGGGAATTCGGAATGCAAAATTCAAAATGCAAAATGGAGTGAGCGTATAGACTAGCTTATAATCTTATACTCAACATAATTTTTCATTTTTAATTATTAATTCTTAATTAAAATAGTATTTTGTTGGAACTAAATGTGAAGCTATGAAGTATTTTTTAGGATTGATGATCGTGTCGGGTTTGTTCCTAATGTCCTGTAACAAAACCGAAATTACCCGTGTACAAAACGTAGTAAGTCTGGACATGTCAACGGCATCCGATAGTTTGGGGAAGGCCACTTACAATGGGATGATTATTCGAACACAGGCTGAGTTTGATACTTTAATGATGATGACAGGAGATACCTTTTCCTTTCCTGGATTACAAGGAACTGAAGTTCTTCTGATTTGCTCTCAAAAAGTTCAGAACGGAATTGATGCTTGGGCAGAAGTATATTCGATTACTGAAAAGAAGAAAGGAACAACTTATGCTTTTAAATACATGACTTCTGAACGTCCCGATTATATTTACGGATTATGGACAACCTTAGCTGTGATTGTAGATTTAGGAGATCAGAATCCTGAAATATCTTTTTATGAGGAGTATAGAGGAAACTAAAAATTATAGATAAACAAAAAGGGTGATCGATTGATCACCCTTTTTTTATGTTCAAATAAAATAATTTTATTCTTCTCCACCTTCTGCTGGTGCGTCTCCACCTTCAGCAGCACCTTCAGCAGTTTCTTCTTCTTCATCATCTTGGCTTGCAGTAGAAGCTCCTCTTGCCATTTTAACGGATACTACAACCGCATTATGTGGGTCAAGAAGTTTTACCCCTTCCATTTGAAGATCTTTAACTCGGATAGATTGTCCAATTCTCAATTTAGAGATATCAGCCTCAATTTCTCCAGGAATCGCTGATGGCAATCCCATAACTTTCAATCTTCTGAAAACTTGTTGTAGTTTACCACCGTTCATTACTCCGATAGCTCTTCCTTTTGTTCTTACAGGAATATTCATTTTTACTTCTTTGTCGTCGAATAACTCTAAGAAGTCAACATGCATGATTTTGTCTGTTACCGGATGCATTTGGATGTCTTGGATGATCGCTGTTCTTTTGTCGCCATCGATATCCAATTCGATCTTGTGTACGTCAGACGTATAGATCAATTTTTCCATTGCAGTATGCTTAACTTTAAAGTGTACTTGGTTTTTTCCACCATAAACTACAGCAGGAACTAATTTCTCGTTTCTTACTGCCTTAGCATCCTTCTTCCCTACGCCCTGTCTTGCAGAACCGCTCAATGATACTTGTTTCATTTGTGATATATTAATTAATAAATAAAATGCTTACTAATCGACTTATTCTCCATAAGTCTCAAAATTACATCCGAGAACAAAGGTTCGATTTCGATTACCTTGATCTTGGAAGATTCTTGTTTCAAAGGAATGGTATTGGTTACATACAATTCTTTTAAAGCAGATTTCTCGATTCTTTCATACGCAGGTCCAGAAAGTACCGCATGCGTACAAAATGCACGAACTGAATTGGCTCCGTATTCCATGAAAAGATCGGCTGCTTTCGTTAGCGTACCTGCTGTATCGCACATGTCATCCACTAACAAAACATCTTTCCCTTTTACATCTCCAATTACAGTCATTTCAGCTACTTCATTCGCCACTTTTCTTTGTTTGTGACAAATGGCTAATCCAACGTTCATTCTTTTGGCATACGAATTCGCTCTTTTGGCTCCTCCGGCATCTGGTGCAGCTACGATTGCGTTTCCATTGTTCAAAGAATCCATGATCGGTTGGAACAAAGTTGAACCATACAAGTGGTCCACTGGAACTTCAAAAAATCCTTGAATCTGATCTGCATGCAAATCCATGGTCATGATCCTGTCCACACCGGCCGACTCCAACATCTTAGCAACCAATTTTGCGCCAATCGCTACTCTTGGTTTGTCTTTTCTGTCTTGTCTGGCAAATCCGAAATAAGGCAATACTGCGATGATTTTTCTAGCTGATGCTCTTTTTGCAGCATCGATCATCATCAATAATTCCAATAAATTTTCGGCTGGTGGCATTGTAGACTGGATAATGAAGACATCCTGACCTCTAACGGTTTCGTCAAAGGAAGGCTCGAATTCCCCATCACTAAAAACAACCACAGAAGTCTTGCTCAACTCCCTGCCTTGTCTCGCTGCGATGCGTTCTCCGATTTCTTTGGATGCCCTACAGGCTACAATTTTGTGTCCCATCTCAAATTAATTTGAAGGCGCAAATTTAGGGCATTGAAATGGTTTACACAACTAATTAGCAAACCAAATTAGACAAGGGGTTAAATTTATCTGAAATATTCATTAAAAATAAAACATATTAAGTCTGAAATCTTATTAATTTTAACGCTTCAATTACGTGCAAACATTATGAAAAACATACTGGTTTTAGGAGCTGGACTATCGTCATCATCATTGATTAAATACTTCTGTGACAATGCAGAAACAGAGAACTGGAACATCCGAGTGGTGGATCAGAATATTGACTTGGTACGCTCCAAATTGAGTGGGAACCGAGGAGAAGCGATGTCTTTTAATGCTTTAGATCCAGTGGAGAGAAGACCGCAAGTGGAATGGGCCGATTTAGTAATTTCCATGCTGCCCGCCCGATTTCATATTGATGTTGCCAAAGATTGCATAGAATTAAAGACCAATTTGATTACTCCTTCTTATGTTTCCAAAGAAATGCAGGATTTGCACGAAGAGGCAAAAAATGCAGGAATCATCATTTTGAACGAAGTGGGAGTAGATCCGGGAATTGATCACATGTCTGCCATGAAAGTGATCGATGAAATTCGAAAAGAAGGAGGGGAGATGTATATTTTTGAGTCGTTTACCGGCGGACTCATTGCTCCGGAATCAGACAATAATCCATGGAATTATAAGTTTACATGGAATCCAAGAAATGTTGTTTTGGCAGGCCAGGGTGGAACTGCAAAATTTATCCAAGAAGGACAATACAAATATATTCCCTATAACAAGCTTTTTAGAAGAACCGAGCTGATCAAAATCGAAGGATATGGTGATTTTGAAGGGTATGCAAATCGAGATTCTTTGTCTTACCGGGATGTTTATGGCCTAGAAGGTATTCCTACAATTTATAGAGGAACTTTAAGAAGAAAAGGCTTTTCGAGAGCTTGGGATTGTTTTGTTCAAATGGGTGCTACCGATGATTCTTATATTTTGGAGGGATCGGAAAACATGTCTTACCGAGACTTCATTAATTCTTTTCTACCCTACAACCCAAACGATTCGGTGGAGCTTAAATTAAGACATTATTTAAAGATCGATCAGGACGATAATTTATGGGATAAATTGGTTTGGCTAGGGATTTTTTCTAGAGACAAAAAAGTTGGAATTAAGGACGCAACTCCGGCTCAAGTGCTCCA
>JAGQYP010000062.1 GCA_020436025.1 Crocinitomicaceae bacterium | reverse complement strand
CTACAGTAGCATCTCCAGTAACATTTACAACCGTTCTGCACATGTCTAGTAGTCGGTCTATTGGGAAAATGATTACAATCCAAGCTGGATTCAAACCTACCGATTCTAATACAATCATCAACATAACCAATCCTGCACTAGGTACAGCAGCAGCTCCAATAGAAGCCAAAGTAGCCGTTAAAACAATCGTAATTTGATCTGCAAAAGAAAGATCTACATCGTGAAACTGTGCTAAAAAGATCACGGCAACTGCCTGATAAAGAGAAGTCCCATCCATGTTGATTGTTGCCCCGATAGGTAGCACGAAACTTGATACATTTCTGGAAACCCCAACATTTTCTTCAACACATTCAATTGTCACAGGTAATGTAGCCGCACTGGATGAAGTTGAAAATGCCAAAAACTGTGCTGGTGCAATCTTTCTGAAAAAATCGGTGTATTTGATTTTTGTAATCATTCGAATGAGTGTTGGGTAGAGAACAAAAGCCATCAAGATCAATCCAAGGATTACAACCATGCTATATTTCGCTAGTAACTGGAAGATGGACAATAATTCCGTGGAAGTATCTGCCATTTTGGACATCACTCCGGCCATCAAACAGAAAACAAAAAATGGAGCAGCTTTCATCACAAGTTCTACCATTTTAACGAATGCATCAGATAAACCATTCATTAGGTCGATGACAGGCTGACCTCTTTTTTTATCAATGAATAACAATGCAATTCCAAAGAAAATGGCAAAAAAGATGACTTGTAGCATTAGTTTTCCATCTCCTAAGGCCATTACAATATTTGTCGGAACCATGTCCACCATAAATTGCAAGGGTCCATTGTCTTTTGTTGACTTAGTGTTCTCTTTTAATTTGTCTAGTTTCTTTTGATCATCTGATTTAGCAGCTATTTCTTCTTCAGCTTTTAGTGTGCGACTAATTTTCGCAATGTCATTTTGGTATTGAGGATCCTCCAAAACATTTTTGCCGTCTTTAATTTCGGTTCCAGATTCTTTGGCCCATAATTCGTATTTGACTCTGTTCTTTAGTCTTGTTTCCTCATCAGACTGGAATCCCGGAGCAAAAAGATTAACAAGCAGTAATCCAACAATCACAGAAGTAAAAGTTGTAGCTACATAGAGCCCAATGGTTTTCCCTCCTAATCTTCCCAATTTTGAAGTATCCGTAAGACCTACAATCCCAGAAATAATGGAAAACAAAACCAAAGGAATGGCGATTAATTTCAATAAACGGATGAAGATATCTCCCCATGGTGCCACCCAATCAGAAGTAAATTCAGACAAAGAAACCAAGGACGAACTTTTGGCATAAAACTGAACTTTAGATTCGATTTTATCATTTGGGATGAGGGCGTAGGCAAGCAGTTCCGATTCTTCTTCCTCTATTTTTTCAATGATAATTTTTTCACCGGTTCCTGTAAGTCGACCTTTGATCTTTTCCTTTTCAGCTCCAATTTTTGAAAATCGAAAGACAACTTGAGTAAAAACAGAATCCGATTGAATGATTTTTGCTTTGTCAGAGCCTAATTCGAACTCTTCTGTTTTTTCAATTCCACCAAAAAATCCAGTGGCAATAAAACTCCAGATAATACCGAGTCCTAAAGCAATGATGATCTTCCAGTGCAGTTCAAGTTTCTTCCAGAATTTCATATTAATTCGTTAATGTGTCTTTACCTATTTTAAGAATTTGTCTTACTTCATCCAAAGTTGGAGCCTGACAATAAGTTCTCAAAACAGGTTCTGTTCCTGAAGGACGGATCATATACCATCTATCTTCATCAAAAAAGTATTTGAATCCATCAATCGTTTCAACGTGTTCTACCGAATAATCTCCAAATGCACTGTATTTGTCTCCTTTGCAATTGGAAATAATAGATTGTTTCAAATCTTCACTTATATGTAAATCGTCTCTTTCAAAAGCAAACGGTCCAACAATATCGTACACTTCTTGAATCAAATCATCCAATGACTTCCCAGACTTCGCCATGAATTCCCAAATAATCAATCCCATCCAAATCCCATCTCTTTCTGGAATGTGTCCGGCTGTTGCGATTCCTCCAGATTCCTCACCTCCAAGCAAACAATCTTCCGAAATCATGATTCCAGCAACATATTTGAATCCAATTTTTACAGTTTGATGTTCTAAACCGTAGTGTTCACAAAGCTTTGCAATTTTTGGAGTACAAGAAAATGCTGTAACGACTTTACCTGTCATTCCTTTGTATTTCACCAAATAATGGATCAACAATAAAATGATATGATGTGAGTCGATGAATTCTCCTTTGGCGTTGTACAAACCGATACGGTCAGCATCTCCATCTGTCGCCAATCCCGAATCAATGTCCCCTGAATTTTTAATCAAATTTGAGAATTCTTGTAGGTTTTTATCAATTGGTTCCGGAGCTTGTCCGTTAAACCCTGGATTTTGCTCGCAATGCAATAAAGTGGCATTGGGTAATAATCTTCTAACTGCATTTTGTCCAGCGCCAAACATGGCATCGTAGGCCAGTTTCAATCCCGACTTTTGGATTAAATCCAAGTCAAAATTGGCTTGCGCATGCTCTACATATAGCGTCTCCAAATCCATAAGCTGAAACAACTCTGAATCTAATGAAAGCGCCTCAAGATTTAAATTGTTTTCATTTGGAATCATGGCTTCGACTTCAGCTACATGTTCTGGTAAAAGTGGTCCTCCAAAATCACCTTTCAACTTAAAACCGTTGTAGGATGGCGGATTGTGACTTGCAGTAATGACAACTCCAAGTGAAGCTTTTTCTTTCACAACTCCTAATGAAACCATTGGGGTAGAAACGAATCCACTTGAAAAAATAACTTGAATACCCTCTTTTACAAATATCTTTGCAGCTGTTTCCGCAAATAGTTTGCCCGCAAATCTGCAATCGTATCCAATTACAATTTTAGGGTTCTCATAATTTTGTTTTACCCATTTTGCTGTGGCAACAGAGACTCTGGCAACATTATCTACTGTATAGTCTTCGGCGATAATTGCACGCCATCCATCTGTTCCAAATTTGATTGTACTCATTATTGTCTGAAGATTATTGTGTGTTCAAATTGTTTTTATAGCCGAAATAATAGCTTATTCCGAAGCCTAAATTGATCATATTTGTATTTGAATGCTTGTAAACGTTTCCACCTGGAAGTTCATCTATACTAAGAAATCTTTGATCGAAATAATTACCGTATAAGGTCCAGCCAAATGCCAGGTTGATGCCCAATGCGTCGTGAACTTTGATTTCAAAATTTAAAACGGGTTCTACAAAGAAAGTTCCTTCATCATAGGCTTTTCCCAGTTTGGCACTGCTCGAATCATTTACGCAGAAAAAGTGAGCGTAACCGGCTTTTACACCAAACTCGAAACCGAATTTTTCTCCAAAGAATTTTTGATAAGAGATTTTTCCAAAACCACCCACTTCATGCATGGCTCCCGTGATTTCCTGATATAAGGCAAATTCATCAATGGTGTACAAAAGATAGTGACCTCCAACACCAACATTTAAGCCTTTGAAGACATTATGTTGATAGTAAACAGAACCTTTGACCATACCCTTCATGATACTCTTCATGGGTTTGTTTCCTATCACAATCGGCAATTGAATGTCAAATTTAAATGCTCCCTTCGGCTCAAAGTCTTTTCCCTGACTATGACTCGTTGCAACTGAAAATAAAAATAAAAGGATGAAAAGTATTCTCATGGACTGGTTATTTCTGATTTTGCAATTTAATCTTTTTTTCAGACTTCATATCATCAGAAATTAGGGTGTAAAAGTATTCTCCATCAGGATACTGGGTGGAATCAAACGTGATGGGCGTCAATCCTTTTTTAAGATTTTTCTCCCAGATCACATATTTTTCTACTCCGTTCAAATCTGCCAAATATACTTTCACATTTGCTGGTTCTTCCAGTTCAACGTACGACTCAAATTTTCCAATGATTAGTCTGGTTTTTAACGGATCGGGTTTAAAATATATTGCGTCAGACTTCCTTCCTTTTCCGGCCCATTTCATATAAAATCGGTAACCAATCACCACTACGATCAGTCCTAAAGTCAAATAAAGTACTCCTAATATTCCGTCTAAAAACCAATTATCTTTCATTCTATAGTGATATTACGCCTTCAATTTCTCCTACACTGATGTAGGCATCGATTATTTGTTGAGCAGACATCATGACTTCTTTAATTCGAACACTCACATATTTTTCTGATTTGGAATAATTGAGTGAAATGTCAGCTCCTTCCGCACTAAATTTGGATTTTAGATGGTTCAATTTTTCCTCTTCGTTTGGGATAATAAACTTGAAATAGTAAAGAAGCGGATATTCCTCCAATTCCAAACTATCTTTTAATTTTTTCCATTTATCTTCCATACAGCTCTAAAATGCAGGGCAAAAGTAAACATAATTTGGCTCGAAGTCATAAATTTGCCGCATGGACTTGGATTTTATCATTCATAAGTTTGAATCGCTTTCAGAATTACCTGGAATCAAAGCACATCAGGAGGTGAGTCCAATGAACAGACCTTTGAGTTACGATGAAATAGATACCACTAAATATCGAGAGAGTTCGGTCATGTTTTTTTTGTACAAAAAGAAGGGGATTCCCCACACAGTTGTGATCGAAAGAAATACGTATGATGGCGCGCATTCAGGTCAAATAGGATTGCCTGGAGGAAAAATCGAAGAAGAGGATGAGACCATTTTTCAAACCGCAATGCGGGAGTCACAAGAAGAAATCGGAATCCAACCCGAGCAAGTGACTGAAATCACCCAATTGTCGACTGTTTTTATTCCAGTGAGTCGATTTATCGTTAATCCTTTTGTCTCTGTTTTGAAGGAATCTGACCCAATTTTCATTCCGGATCCAAGAGAAGTAAACAATGTAATTGAAATTCCGATTAAGGAGATTGTTGAAGAATCGAATCTGCAAAAAACCAATATTCGAACCGGAAGTGGACTGATTTTAAAGGATGTTCCTTATTTCGATATTCAAAATCAAGTAGTTTGGGGAGCGACGGCACTTATTTTTAATGAAGTTCGTCACATTTTAAACTCATAATTGTATCCAGAGAGAAAAACAGGGAAGTTCGATGTTTTCCTTCTTCTCAAAAACGCCATAAATACTCGATCCCGTACCACTCATAGAAGAGAATACTGCTTTTGATGCAATTCGTTCATGAAGTTTTTTCAGTTCAGGATACTTTTGAAATTGAATAGGCTCAAAATCATTTTTTAATTCAGAGTTCCATTTTTGAATCGGAAGCGTAAAATCAAGTTTATCAGGTTTCTCCTTTAATTCAAGGGATTCAAAGGCCTCTTTGGTTGATAAATTCAGATTTGGAAACGCCAGTAGCAACCATTTTCCTTTGAGAATAGGACTAACGTTTTGACAATTTTCGCCTCGACCACCAACTATTTGAGGCTTATTTTGAATGAAAAAGGGACAATCAGACCCAAGTTCCAAAGCAAATTCAAGCATGGTCTTTTGATCCATTTTCAATTGAAACAATTCGTTCAGCATTTTCAGAGTGAAAGCAGCATTTGAGCTTCCTCCTCCAAGACCAGATCCTAAAGGGATTTTTTTAATGAGATGAATTTCAACTTCAGGGATTTTGTAGGATTCTCGGACTAAGTGAACCGCTTTGGAAATTAAATTTGCTTTCTCATCCAACTTTATTTTTCCGTATTGATGAAATGCATCCTTTTGGGAAGGGATAATTTCCAAAACATCACAAAAAGGAATAGGATAAATTAGAGAATGAATGTTATGAAAACCATCAGCTCTCTTTTCGAAGACCTGTAAACCAATGTTTATTTTAGCATTCGGGAAAGTGATCATAAATGATCGGGAAACAACTTCAAGATTTTGTCTAGTTCTTCCACTTTATCAGAGAATCCCAATTTGGCGTAGGAATTATGCAAATTCACAATCATGCGTTTGATGATCTCTGTATTGGTGCAAGGCGTGTAATATTTTTCGTTCTTTTCGATGTCCAATTGTTTCAAAAACTTATCTATTTCTGACTTCGAAAAGATGGTTCCTCTTGAAAATACATTGATGTAAAACAAAACTTCATCGTCCTTGTCCACATGATCCATCAATTCAATGATGTTTTCTGTATCGACATAAGCCAGTATAAAGTGATTCGGAAGATTTACACCATAAATTGGAACATCCAGACTTTGAGCTATATAACTGTAAATCAAACTTAGACTCAATGGATTTCCCTTTTTCGTGTCAAGTACATCATTGATAAACGAATTCTGTGGGGAATGGAAATTCTTCTTGTTCCCTCTAAAACCAAATTCATCATAAAGGACACGATTCATGATATTCACTTTCTCGTAAGAAGTTTGATCATCTGCCAACTCCAGCCAAACTGCATTTCGAATCCGATTGATTTGATCACGAACTTTATCCGGATCCAAGTCTGGATACTGAATTTTAGCTACAGCTATTGCGCCATCAATGAGGTCTTTTGATGGATCTTCAAGCCACTCTCTGATATTGTCAACTACGGTATCAAACTGAATTTTATGAATGATTTCTTCAACTCGTTCTTGCAAATTGAGCTCATATTGGTGCTCTTCCCAGAATATTTCAAGTCTTGGAATGATCTTCCCTCCAAAAGAAATCAGTTCATCTTTGATCTGAGTGTAGATAGTCTCATCCGGATCATCTAGCAATCGAATCAGTGCATCTATTTTAGAATCCTCGTTCATCTGTACAAAGATATTTCTATAAGATACGGAAAAATAAGGGCTAAGGAAAGTTTTTCAATACCCGGATGTTAATCTGATAAGAATCTCCTGGATCAAATCTTTCATTTTACCATGGTAATCCACCTGGAATTTATGGGAAGTTCGCCCAGCTAAAATCAAACAAACGGTGCAGGCTTCGTGACCTAATAATTTGGACAAACCATATAATCCGGAAGTTTCCATTTCCAGGTTGGTCACAGGTATTTGCTGGTAGGAATACGACTTCAAAGCATCCAAAAAGTTAGACTTTCTGTTTTTTAGTCTGATTTCTCTACCCTGAGGAGCATAAAAACCATTGGCAGTAACCGTGATTCCCTGCTGATAACCCCGACTTAATTGATCGATCAATTTTTGACTTCCCTTCACCATATAAGGCCTGTTAAATTCAGGATGCCATTCCAAATTTTCTTTTAAATGCTGATTAGGCTCATCATTCTTATCGAGATCGTAAAAATTAAGGAGTCCGTCGATTCCAATTGCATAAGACGAAACCACCACATCTCCAGGCTGAATTTCTCTTCTCAACGAGCCACTTGTCCCGATTCGTACAATATTTAGACTAGATAACTCACTTTTGATCTCTCTAGTTTTTAGATCAATATTTTTTAATGCGTCTAGTTCATTCAGCAAAATATCAATATTGTCGGTCCCAATCCCAGAAGAAATAACCGTGATCCGTTTGCCATTGAAAAGACCAGTAGAAGAGAAGAATTCCCGATTGTGATTTTCAAATTCCACGGAATCAAAAAAAGAAGAAACCATTTTCACTCGATCCGGATCACCTACGATAATTACATCATCCGCAATCTGTTCAGGAGCAAGATCTAGATGATACACATTCCCTTTGGTATTTAATATTAATTCGGATTCTGGAATCATGTTTCAAAGGTAAGGAATTCGGATGTATGTTGAGTTGATTTATGATTTATTGATGTATGACTAAATGATTCATGATTTAGGAGGGATAATCAAAAAGTATTAGTCATGTTTATTGTTTTTTGGGAAGGTCGGCACTCTTTTTCGCCACCTTTTTACGGTCCTTGGTTGTGGGATTACCACACGAAGGGATTTGCTTCGCAGAGCTCCTTCTTCGGTTCGTGCGGTAGCGGGGGTATTATCTTTACTCCGATAAAAAAAACATAGAATAAAAAAAACAACCGAAAGAAAATAGAACAATAGCAATTGGTATCTCATTCCCCATCTTTTTAAACCAATTGGGGAACTTTTCTACTAATTTTCTCTTTTTATTATATGACAACTTTCTCCTTAATAGAAAATACAATAATAAATATGACAATAGAACAGGTAAACTAAATAAAATCAAAGGAATGCCACTTTGTTCTAAATAAGTCAATACCCTAGTTCCAAACACTCTGTCAGAAAGATTTAACAAAACTATTGACCAAATTGCACATAATCCAATTATTACAACCGCAACATTGTCCCCATTTTTAGCATAAGGTCGTCCATACATCTTCCTGAAAAAATAATAAACATAGATTTCAATTCTAGCAAATATCATTTCATTTCCATCGTAAACGTGTGACAATAAACCTAATGCTGGTGCGAGCGTCACGCTCGTATCGGGACAATACTAAGCAAAAGCTAAAACTTCTTTGATTTCTCATAAAGGTGGATTTAAATCTAAGGTAGTGAATATTTTGGTTTGGACTTCGGTTGTCGGTCTTCTCGACTCGCGCTCGAAGGCCTAATTTTTAGTAACCTTAGGTGTCCGAGCGCGAGCCGAGGAAACCGGAAGTAAAGTTACAAGCGTGACGCTCGCATCAGCGGAAAACTTAATTTTTCACTATTCATTTTTAATTTTTCATTAAAAAAAAAGAGCCACCCAAATTGAGCGGCTCCTAAAACAATTTCTTTTTTTTCTTACTTATCTAATGATCCAAATACTTTCTTCAAGATATCATTCACACGAGCGATTGGATCTTTTCTGATCTTTTTCTCCTCTTTTTCAACCATTTTGAATAGGCCTGTAATTGCCTTATCAGTTACAAATTCTTTAAGATCTGGGTTGATTTTTGGCTTTCCTGATAACATGGTAGTCTTGTTGTAAGCCGTCATCAAAGGATTCCAGTATTTTGTCAATTCTACTTTATCAATAGCGCTTTGAACAATCGGTCTGAATTTTTCTTTCAATGCATCTGTAGTGGTCTTTTTTAGATATTCCGTAGCTGCATTGTCATTTCCTTTTAAGATACCCATTGCATCACTGATCGTCATGCTCGTGATGGCTTTCACGAAAATATCTACGGCTCCTTTAGAAGCTTCTTCTGCCGCTCTATTTAAAGTTTCTTCAAATTTTTCAACTTGAGATTTCATTCCAAGGTCAATCAATTTCTGTCTTGCATCTTGAGCATCTTCTGGCCAAGGAACTCGGATCTCTAAGTTCTTATTGAAACCATCTAATTGAGAAGTAAGGTTTGTAGCATTTTTGATTCCAACTTCCAATGCAGACTTTAATCCTGAAATAACTTCATCGTTGGTCAAACCTCCACCAGAATTTCCTGAATTTCCTCCGTTTAGGACATTGTTTACTGAGCTTTCTGCTTCTTTGATTGTGTCGCAGGAAAGTACTGTCATCACAACTGCGAATAGTAATAGATAAATCTTGTTCATGTTCTTTATTTTTTTGTTACGGGATAACCTACATCAAATATTTTACCGAAATTAGTAAAAATAAACAGACAATCACATGCAGGCTGAAATTATCAGTATCGGAGACGAATTACTTTTAGGTCAGACTATTAACACCAACGCTTCTTGGATCTCGGAACAACTGGCTTTGATCGGCATCAATACCTTACAGGTTACTACAATTGCGGACGATGAAAGACATATTATTGAATCTTTAGAAGCAGCTTTAAAAAGAGCAGATGTAGTATTGATTACTGGGGGATTAGGTCCAACAAAAGACGATATTACAAAGAAGTGTTTAGCCGAATATTTTGGAACGAGCTTGGAAATGGATCAAACGGTCTTGGCCAAAATTGTAGATTATTTTGAGTCAAGAGGGCGAGAAGTTTTACAAGTAAATAAGGATCAAGCATTATTGCCTAAAGACGCTCGGATCATCCCCAACGAATTAGGTACAGCCTCGGGAATGTGGTTTGAAAAGGATGGAAAGATTGCTATTTCAATGCCTGGCGTACCTTATGAGATGCATGCCATGATGCAGGAAAGCATTCTTCCTCAATTGAAAGATGAAAATTCCAAATTGTATTATGGGATGGTCTACACTCAGGGAATGGGAGAATCCAAATTGGCTGAACTCATTGCTCCATGGGAGAAAAGAATTGAAGAAGCCGGATTGAAACTGGCTTATTTACCGAGCCCTGGATTAGTGAAATTAAGAATTACTTCCTTGGAAGGAGATAAGATTTTGGTTGATGAATTGTGTCGCGATCTCAAGCAGAATTTCCCTAAATTGGTATACTCTTTAAACACCTTCAGTATTGCAAAAGTGGTGGGGGAGATCTTGAAATATAGTTCTTCTACTGTGGGAACTGTTGAAAGTTGTACAGCTGGAGCTTTGTCTTCCATGATCACTTCTGTGCCTGGTGCATCGGAATACTACATGGGGAGTATGATCACCTATTCTTACGAAGAAAAAATGAAGCAAGTAGGCGTGTTGAAAGAGACGCTATTAAACTATGGAGCAGTAAGTGAGCAAACGGCCAAAGAAATGGCAGAAGGAGGTAGAAAAAAACTGGATGTAGATTATTGTATTTCAACTACTGGAATTGCGGGTCCGGATGGCGGAACAAAAGACAAACCTGTCGGGACAGTTTGGGTGGCAATTTCGAGTCCAAAAGGCACTGTTGCGAAAAAATTTATCTTCGGTACAGATCGCTCTAGAAACGTGGAAATGACCTGTTTAAGTGCTTTGAACTTTCTACGAAATCACATTTTTGGGTACAATTAATGAAAATTTCACATTTTCTTAAGGATTTTCAATTATTTAATGTATCTTTGCGTCCTCTTAAAACGTAAGTACACACGGAATAAATAGAACAGAGATGTCAAGAGTTTGTCAATTAACAGGAAAGAAAGTGATGGTTGGGAACAATGTTTCTCACTCGAATAGAAAGACGAAGAGAAAATTTTACCCAAATTTGATCACTAAGAAATTTTTCCTTCCTGAGGAAAAAGAATACATTACGCTAAAGATTTCTACTTCTGCGTTGAGAACAATCAACAAGAAAGGAATCACTGCTTGTGTAAAAGAAGCAAAAGAAAAAGGTTACCTTAAGTAGGAACCTGATTTCCATCAAGATATTTAAGAAGCGTCCAGACATTCATCGTCTGGATGCTTTTTTTGTTTGTATAAACTTGTACCTGCCTGCCTTCAAAAATTAAAATTTCGTAAATTTGCATCTATGGAATTAATATTAATCACAGTTGTCTTATTAGGAATTGGCTTTGCCGGAATCGCAATCAAGATCTGGGCAAAGAAAGATGGTAAATTTGCAGGAACCTGTGCAAGTAATAATCCACTTTTAAAAGAAGAAGGAGCTACATGTGGTTTGTGTGGTGCTCGACCAGATGAGCAATGCCAGAAAGATGAAGTTTAACTTAGTTCTAAGTTCTAGGTTCTAAGTTTTACGTAATTTGTTTTGTGAGATGTCTTGAGCGATTATCGGAAGGCTCAAAATGTATTCTTGATCATATCCGAAAGATTCCTAAAATATTATTTTACCTAGCACCTAGCACCTAGTACCTAGCACCTAGAACCTAGCACTAATCCTACTGATTATTAATCTCTTTTAGCTTCTTACGCGCTTCTTTCTTGGCTTGACGAATACGTCTTTTACGCTCTTGTTCTTGACGATACTTTTCTTTTTGTTCTTCCCATTTACGTTTCTTTTCTGGATTTTCAGGGAAGAAATAGCGAATGTCTGCCGTTAGATAAGCCCCGTTGAGTTTAGTGTAAACTAATTCTTGACTATTTCCAGAGTGGCGGTAATCATAAGCCAATTGCATGATATTAGTAAAGGGTAATTGATAAGAAGCTCCTAAGTAAAAGTATCCGATCTTCTTTGTTCTTAATTCAAATCCGACATTGGCGTCAAAGGTTCCTTGAAACCAGCTTTTTCGCTGACCCTCCATTAAGAAACTCATTTTGGTATTGTCTCCTGTTTCTGTTAGTGTAGAGATATCGGAAGGAAAGATGGCTCCTGAAATTCCTAAGGCTACATTCATGTGAAACATCTCGGAGAGTTTTACATAAACCAAACATGAAATTGGAATCTGGTAAGAAGTCACTTTAAAATCATTCACTGCGGTAATGTTGGAATCTGGAACTGAATAAGTGGTGGAATACATGCGCATCACATAGTTGATTCCCGTTTCGAGTGAGACCCATTTATTGAAACCGACTCTTACAACTCCCCCAAATACATTTCCAAATTTTTGTTTGGTAAGTACATTGAACTTTCCATTATCCGAAGTCACATCAAACTTACCTGCTCCAAAGATATTTGTTGGGATGATCGGTTTGTACTGCAATCCAAATACTAAAACGTGTGCTTGATTGAATGCATTTAGACTGAAAAATAGTCCCAATAGAAGTATGATAATGTGCTTCCTCATTCTTGCAAAAATCGTTCAAATATTAGATTAATAAAAGCCTAAACGGATAAATTGGGAAAATATTCAACAAATCTGAAGTTTACTTTTTGATCAATTTTCTGGTCTCGAACAAACCATTTTTATAGTGTATTCCCAATAAATAAATACCGGTTTCCAAATTGTCCAAACCAAAAATATGATCTATTTCTCCATTCACCTCAAGAACGGTCTTTCCACTCAAATCCATCAATCGAACGACAGAAATCTCCATCTCCGATTGAATTCGAATTTCATTTTCAAATGGGTTGGGGTAAACTATGGAACTAGAATTTAGTGTGTTTTCAGAAATAGATAATGGATCGTCAATTCTTACCTTAATATTGTCCAAATAAAGGATGTACTGATCTTCTGAGTCATGAACAAATGCTAAGTAAATTTGCTGACCCGAATAAACACTATCAACCAATTGAACCTCTCGGGTAGTCCAGTAGGGGAGTTCAAAATCCGTATAGAAAAGTGTATCCGTAAAATTGTGAAGGGAATCATTTGTAGTTGAAACCAATACCGTGTAGCCATCTGCAAAAGAAGGGTCATGCGACTTCACATCCCATCCAATAAAGTTTCCATAAGTTCCCAATTGCAATTGCTGAGTGATCAACCATCTGGAAGCAGTACCACCAAACTCATACCATGAAGTAGAAGCAATAACCGAATCTCCCGTTGAATCTGGATTTTCTTTGATAATCCAAGCATCTGTAAATTCCGCTACATTTGGGTGAACCGTTCCTGTATCGTTCTTGATGTTTTGAAAAGTTCCTGGAATTCCTGTCTGGAAATCTTCATTGATCAAAAATGTCTGACCAAAAGAACTAGAAACAAGAAGTAAGGTGAAAATCAGAATTAGTCGCATTCATTTATATTTTGGGCAAATTTACGTTTTTTTTCTAGCTATTCTTTATTTGGGATTTAATGTATGTTAAAAACGAGTGAGAATATTTAGGTAAAAAAATATTTCTTTGATTTATTTGTGAAAAATATTGAGTTATGTTGACAATTATTCTGCTCATTTTCGCCTTTTTATCTTTATTGCTTATTAAATCTATCAGAGATGGAAGTAAAAAGGGTAGGATTGCATCTGTATTTACGGATAATATCCGGTATTTTAATGTGCAAGAGTTTTTCAATTCAGGAGGGATTGGTTATTCCCTCGGGATAGATGAGGTTAAAAATTCCATAGTTCTTGTAGGGAGCGATTTGCAATTTACAGTTATCCCAATTAATGAACTAGACGGAATCCACCTCTATTCAAATCAGGAAATATTGAAATCTTCCCTTCCTGAAGAAAAGAAAATAGTAAATTCTATTTCCGAAAATAATATTATTGTACTTGAATTAATTCTGAAAAAAAAGAAAAAAAAAAATCCTACA
>JAGQYP010000061.1 GCA_020436025.1 Crocinitomicaceae bacterium | reverse complement strand
AGTTCAGGAGGTTGCAGAAGCACTCCAAGTTTCTAAAAGAACGGTTGAAGGAGATTGGACCATGGCTAAAGCATGGCTGCTTCGCTACATAAAAGAAAATCAAGAATAATTTTTTGCGGGTTTTGAATTAGACTGACGCGTTTCTTGTAAACGGTTCAAAAGTGCTAGGTGCTTTTGCAATTAAGTCAGAATATGAAAACCAAACAATTCAATAATATAGTTCATCATCGAACCATGGAAATTATCCTTAAGAATAACACTGTAAAGGATAGTTCTAAACCATTAATCAATGAAATTCGCGATGTAGTTGAAAGAAGAATTTCTTTTGATGAACAAATGAGGTTGGCTTATTGTCAACCAAAATGGCAATGGAATTAGAAGTAGAGAGATAGAAGGGATGATCTAATCACGTTGCAAAATGTAAAAAGGCGAACTGCTAATGGTTCGCCTTTTTTATTTCATTGTAAAATTTACTCAATAACTATTCTACTAATTTGCTTTCGATTTTTAGACGAAAACTCTATTAAATATATTCCCTTTGGCCAAAGGTTAACATCGATCATTGTATTTGTTAGGATATCTTTATCCCTATAAATTTCTCTAGATTGAATATCATAAACTTTCAATTCGAATTTTTCTTGCCCCTTTGTCCAAATATGTACAATGCTTGTAGCAGGATTAGGATAAACAATGAATTTTTCATCATACTTCTCCTTGTTTTCTAGAGCTAAATGACTCATGCTAACTAGGTCCACAGCTCTTAATTGTGACCCCGTTGATTTTGTGGTCAAACAATAAATATCCAGACTGATCATCAGGTTGCCAGTAGTTATATTGGTATCCAAATAATATACTTGAGCAATCGATTCTAAGTCGCCATTATTCATCAAAATAGTCCAGTAAACGATTAAAGAATCTTCATTTTGAGTGTATTCATAGGTTTGAATGAAAATACTGTCCACGTCAGCAAAATTGATATTGCATAACTGAAGAGCACTTGCACTCAACGAGTCATTTATAATTGAATCTGTAATCGCTGGATTCGTAAAAGAAAATGTTCCTTCTATGACATTAAATACCTGAAAAGCACTGTTCCCCTCACTATCTACAACATGCACTGTATAGATGTCATCACAAAGTGCTTCGAAAAAAACAGAATCAAGCGCAACATAGGAACTATCCGCATTATATGTAACAACTTGATAGGGAGGCACCCCTCCTTGAACATTGATCATGGCTGATCCATCGCACATTCCAGGAGAAGTTTCCCCTGAAGAGTTTGTATAAATGTTGATCGTATTAATAGCAGAAAGGTCAATAACAGTAGTGTCGCTTACAAAACCCAATGTATCTTGAGCAACCATTCTGTAAACTCCTGCACATAAATTGTCCCAAGTCAAAAAAAGTTGCCATGGTCCTGGTCCGCCCCAGTTCCACTGTAAAGTATCTCTTCGGATTAAATTAAAAGAAGCATCGTAAAAGGATACATATTCACGATCTGCAACAAAAACAGCTGTTATAGAGGCATCACAGGCCCCCATTTGGGATTCACTGGTAATATTAGTGATTCCTCCTTGCGCATGTGCTGAACCCAATCCAACAAATAATAATAAAGTAAAAAGTGCTTTTCTCATAGGTTAAAGTTTTAAGTAAAAAAAGAGGGTCAAAAAGACCCTCATAAAAATTTATAGCCCTAGAAGAACTTCATGTGGATCTTTTCCACCGAAGATCATTCTTTCTGGATTTTCCAACATATTTTTAACTGCTACTAGGAAACTAACCGATTCCTTTCCGTCGATGATTCTGTGATCATAAGACAAAGCCACGTACATGATAGGTCTAATCTCAACTTTGCCATCAACCGCCACAGGTCTTTCCACAATATTGTGCATTCCCAAAATAGCAGATTGAGGTGGATTAATAATTGGCGTAGACAGCATCGAACCAAAAACACCCCCATTGGTAATTGTAAAGGTTCCTCCAGTCATTTCGTCTGGTGTTATCTTTCCATCTCTGGCTTTAATCGCTAATCTTTTTATTTCTTTTTCAATATCCGCCAAAGACATTTGTTCTGCATTTCTTACAACAGGTACCATAAGACCTTTTGGAGAAGAAACGGCAATTCCGATATCTGCATAGTCATGGAAAACCATCTCTTTCCCATCTATATAGGCATTTACCGCAGGATAAAGGTTTAATGCCTCAGTTACAGCTTTAGTAAAAAAGGACATGAATCCTAGGTTTACATCATGATGCTCAGCAAATTGCTTTTTGTATTTGTTTCTAAGATCCATTACCGGCTTCATGTCAACCTCGTTGAAAGTAGTCAACATAGCCGTCTCATTCTTAACAGAAACAAGTCTTTCAGCTACTTTTCTTCGTAGCATGGACATTTTTTGTCTGTCTGTATCTCTTGTTCCACCCCATCCCTGAACAGCATCAGCAGGGATTCCAGCTGCCATGGCCGCTACAACATCTTGTTTTGTAATTCGTCCACCTTTTCCTGTTCCATTAACCTGATTCGAAGACACCCCGTTTTCAGCCATAATCTTTTTGGCGGCAATTGAAGGTGTACCGGCTGCATAACTCTCCTCTTTAGCAGGAGTAGCAGGTGCAGGATCCGGTTTAGGTGCAACTGGTGCCTCAGCTTGTTTTGGAGCTTCTTCCACTGCTACAGGTGCGGCTGCTTTGGACTCAAATCCAGCAGGTTTTTTTGCGCTTGTGTCTATGTGACAAACTACCTGGCCTACTGCAACTGTATCGCCTTCTTCAGCTTTCAAAGTGATGATTCCACTTTCTTCAGCTGGAAGTTCCAATGTAGCTTTATCAGAATCTACCTCAGCGATAGCCTGATCCTTTTCAACATAATCTCCGTCCGATACCAACCAAGTTGCGATTTCTACTTCTGAGATCGACTCTCCCGGGCTGGGAACTTTCATTTCTAAAACTGACATTCTTTCTTTCGTTTTAATTTATTTGGCTAAAACTGCCGTTCCTTCGAATATTGAATTCATTAATTTCTTCACGTTTGAGGCATGCTTTTGAGACGACCCTTCTGCTGGACAAGACGACCCTGGTCTTGCAACCACATCGATATCCAGGTCTTTTCTCAGATTGCTCAATATAAAAGTCCAAGCTCCCATGTTTTCAGGTTCCTCTTGAGCCCAAATAATCTCTTCAGCGTTTTTATAGGAAGCAATCATTTTAAGCAATTCCTCTTTTGGGAATGGGTACATTTGTTCCAATCTAATGATTGCAGTATCCTTTATCCCTCTATTTTCAACTTCTTCCGCCATGTCGTAATAAATCTTTCCTGAACAAAGAACGACTTTGCGAATAGCTTCTTTCTTTCCAATATTTGGATCGTCAATAATATTTTGGAAAGATCCTTTGGCTAATTCATCAATGGTAGATGTACACTTCGGATATCTAAGAAGCATTTTCGGAGTGAATACAACCAACGGCTTTCTAAAATCTCTATGCATTTGTCTTCTCAACAAATGGAAGTAATTTGCAGGAGTAGTACAGTTACAAACTTGCCAGTTTAAGTCCCCTGTCAATTGCAAAAATCGCTCAATTCTAGCAGAAGAGTGCTCAGCCCCCATTCCTTCATATCCGTGAGGAAGCAACATCACCAAACCAGAATGAACTTTCCATTTATCCTCACCCGCTGCGATGAACTGATCCACCATGATTTGCGCACCATTGAAGAAATCTCCAAACTGTGCTTCCCACATGGTCAAACCATAAGGATTGGCTAATGAATAACCGTATTCAAATCCTAGGACTCCATACTCCGAAAGCAAAGAGTTGTAAATTTCATATTTTGATTGTCCATCATTCAAAAGATTCAATGTGATGATTTCTTCCTCGGTGTCTTCAGTTTTAACAACCGCATGTCTGTGCGAGAAAGTACCTCTTTCAACATCTTGTCCTGTCAATCGAACAGGAAAACCTTCACTCAATAAGGTCGCATAGGCCAACATTTCGCCCATTCCCCAATCCAATGAATTGTCTGCAATTTGCTTTTTTCGGTCGTCTAAAAGTTTCTTGATCTTTCTGAAATAATTCTTCCCTTCTGGTAGAGTAGCTAACTTATTACCCAATTCGATCAGTTTCTTTTTATCGAAGCCCGTTTCTGGATTCTTTTTAAAATCCTCAGCTGTGGCATATCGAATATCCTTCCAAGTGGTCTCAAGGAAGTTGACCACCGTAGCTTTTTCTGTCTTTTTTGACTCATCGTAAGCATCTTGCAGGTAATCATCTAATTCTTTCTCCATTTTTGCACCTTCCTCTGCAGTCATGACTCCCTCTGCAATCAGTTGATCCAAATAAATGTCTTTTGGATTTGGATGAGATTGAATCGCCTTGTACAATTTTGGCTGAGTAAACTTTGGTTCGTCTCCTTCATTGTGTCCATACTTTCTGTAACACAATAAATCAATGAAAACATCTCGGTGAAATTTCTGTCTGTAATCCAAAGCAATCTCCATGGTCTGAACCATCGCTTCAACATCATCCCCATTAACGTGGAAAACCGGGCACAAAGTCGTTTTAGCAACATCTGTACAATAAGTTGATGATCTACCATCCAAATAATTGGTTGTAAATCCTACCTGGTTGTTCACCACAATATGAATCGTTCCTCCTGCTCGGTATCCATCTAACTGAGCCATTTGAATAACTTCATATGCAATTCCTTGTCCGGCAATAGCCGCATCTCCATGTATGACAATAGGAACAATTTTCGATTCATCATTTCCAAGATACAAATCCAGCTTAGCCCTAGCAATTCCTTCAACTACTGGCGCAACTGCTTCCAAGTGAGAAGGGTTAGGTGTCAAAGTCATGTGTGCCTCTGCATTATTTTCAAATTTGACATGCTGAGAATGACCTAAATGGTATTTTACGTCACCATCAAAGTGATCATCCGCTTCAAATTCTTTTCCTTCAAATTCGGTAAAGATTTCACTGGCTTTCTTATCAAAAATATTAGCCAATGTATTCAATCTTCCTCTGTGAGCCATTCCAATAATGAACTCTTCTACTCCTTCATAAGCTCCTTTTCGAACCAATTTGTCTAGAGCAGGAATCAAGGCTTCTCCACCTTCAACTGAGAATCTCTTCTGACCCACAAATTTCTTTGCTAAAAACTGCTCAAAGCCAGTAGCTTCGTTCAATTTCTTGAAAATTCTCTTCTTTTCTTTGGCGTCGTATTTCGGGCGATTGTGAATTTCAATGTTTTCTCTCAACCATAGTAATCTTTCTGGTTGGCGAATGTAGTTGTACTCAATACCAATGGATTGGCAGTACGTTTCTTCCAAATGATCAATGATCTCTCTCAATGTGGCTGGTCCAATACCAGCTTCCGCTCCAGCTTTGAATACAACATCCATATCCGTTGCTTCCAAACCAAAATTCTCAATATCTAATGTTGGTTCGTATTTTCTTCTCTCACGAACTGGATTCGTTTTAGTAAATAAGTGTCCTCTGTTTCTATATCCTTCAATGAGATTTAGAACTTTGAATTCCTTCTGAAAATTCTCTGGAATTTCACCTGAGTCCTCGAAATTTGTTTGAGCAAACTCGATCCCTTCAAAAAACTTCTTCCATTCCTGATCTACCGCTTCGGGATTTTTTAGGTATTCCTGATAGAGATTGTCAATCGCATTTACATCTCCATTACCTACATAAGAAAATTTGTCCATAGTATGTGCCAATGAAATTGGAAACACAAACTTAATGAATTTTGAGAACGCAATAAAGTTTTAAAGAGTTTTTGTTACCCTTGTGTTAAATTGTTAAATTTTTCAGGTTTTTAGCCACTTACAGACCTCTAAATTTTCTTGTTCGCCATTAAAAATTGAAAGTAAATCTTTTGCGCTTCCCTTTTGATGATTTTAAATGAAACGTTGGACAGATAGTCTTCTCCATATTCTTGTTCAGCCAATTGTCTTTCGTTGAGATCCACCTGATATAGATAGGCCATGAACTTTTCCCCGTGATTCTCTATAAAATCACTTACAATTGGGTTAAGTTCTTCTATCAAATTATCAAGCATATCATTATCCTGAAGTCTCGGTTGAAATTCATACCCAAACTGCGCCAGATTTTTTTGAATTTGCTGAATGGATTTTTGAATGAAATCTTCATTTGAAAAGTAGGTCTGCAAATCATTTGGATTGTATTTTGGATAATCACTCAATACCGGCAAAAAAGAAAATTCATATTCGGAAATAAAAATAGATATTATGTTTGTAAAAAATTAATGAATGAGAGTATTTAAGTTTGGAGGTGCGTCTGTAAAAGATGCTGAAGCGGTAAGGAATGTAGCTGATATCATTCAAAATTATGGTCAAGGTAAATTGATTGTTGTAATATCAGCCATGGGAAAGACCACCAACAAGATGGAGGAAATAGTAGCGGCGTGCACAAAAAACAAATCCAAAGTACCTGCCATTGCTAAAGAGCTTAAAGATTTTCATTTAGATATCATGGGGAAATTGTTCTCTGCGGATCATCCAATTTTTAAAGAAATTAATTCCATCTTTAATGGATTGGAGGAATATTGTACCACTTGCACGGTTCAAAATCATGCCATGGTTTATGACCAAGTTGTTTCTCTTGGAGAAGTAATTTCTACAAAAATTGTCGAGGCTTTTGTGAAAGAATCTGGTCTTCGATCTCAATGGTTCGACGCTCGTAAAATTATTCGAACAAGTGATCATTTCAAAGATGGAAAAGTTGACTGGGATAAAACCAAAGAGCTTTACCGATTGAATATGGAATTGGAGTTAAAAAGAGATGTGGATGTAGCCATTACTCAAGGATTTATTGGTCACACCGAAAACGGAGACACGACCACTCTTGGAAGAGAAGGATCTGATTTTACAGCCGGAATATTGGCCTTTGTAAGCGACTCAGAAAATGTAACTATTTGGAAGGATGTTCCTGGTATGCTGAATGCAGATCCAAAATGGTTTGACAATACGATTAAACTAGATAAAATATCCTTTAGAGAAGCTATTGAATTGAGTTATTTTGGTGCATCGGTCATACATCCAAAAACAATTAAACCACTTCAAAACAAGAATATCCCTTTGTTCATCAAGTCATTTGTGAACCCTGATGCGGAAGGAACTTTAATTCAGGAATCTATTGAATACGATCACATTATCCCCTCTTTCATTTTCAAAATGGATCAAATGCTGATTTCGATTTCTCCAAAAGATTTCAGTTTTATTGATGAAATCTGCTTAACATCCATATTTGACATATTAAGTAAAAGGCAAATCAAAATCAATCTGATGCAGAATTCTGCAATTAGTTTTTCTATTTGTGTGGATCGTCAGAAAGTGGACATCAAAGAACTAATTGAAGCCTTGAAAGAGGATTACTTAGTCCGCTACAACGACAATCTAGAATTGGTAACCATTCGTCATTATGATGATGCGACAATAGATAGAGTAACTGTAAATAAAGAGGTAATTCTTGTTCAGAAAACTAGGCATACAGCTAGATTGATCATGAAGGATTTGGGGTGATTGTTACACTCAAGGTTTCCTCGGCTCGCGCTCGGACACCTAGTTTTGTTGGTCTTTTTCCCTACATAGGTCTTCGAGCGCGAGCCGAGAAGACCGGTTGGTAGAGTATATTCATCAGCTTTTCTCATCCCCTCTCAAATGATCCCAATTATAAAATCTCTTCGAGGTTGAATCGTTCTTACAAGATGCTAATGGATTTAATTCTTGCAATTCATTATTTATAAGAGCTAATTTCTTTTTTCTACTCCATTTTTGTACTTGCTTTTCTCTAATAAAAGCATCTTTAACGCTCCAATATTCTTCATAATAAATTAAACTTACTGGTATTCTTTTCGCAGTATAATTTGCACCTTGACCAGTATTGTGTTCTTTTATTCTTCTATCTAGATCGATTGTACTTCCAGTATAAAAAGTACCATCATTGCATTCAAGAATATACATGAATCCAGGCATAAGATTTTGATTTTAGTGGTTGGTTAAATATACAAATTTTTGATTTTCCCCTGGTTTCCTCGGCTCGCGCTCGGATACCTAGTTTTATTAGTTTATTCTCTTCATTAGGTCTTCGAGCGCGCTTGTCCAGACTATTCGTCAGGGAGCCGAGAAGACCGGTTGGTAAAGGGTAACATCAACTCATTAACTTCGTCAATTCCACAAATTCCTCTACACTTAATTGTTCGGGTCTTTTTGTGGCAAATTTTTCAGGGACTCCTTTTTCCAATCCTAACTTTTTAAGACTATTATGAATTGTTTTTCTTCTTTGATTGAAAGTGGCTTTAACGATCTGAACAAACAATTTTTCGTCGCAATCCAAATTTTGCTTTTCCTTTCGTATCAATCTGATTACACCGGATTTTACTTTTGGAGGAGGAATGAAAACATTTTCTGAAACCGTAAAAAGGTATTCGACATCATAAAAAGCCTGAATAATCACACTTAAAATTCCATAGGTTTTGCTTCCATGTTTTTCGGCAATTCTTTCTGCAACTTCTTTTTGGAACATGCCAACTACTTGGGTGATTTGATTTCTATTTTCCACTACTTTAAACATAATCTGAGTGGAGATATTATAAGGAAAGTTCCCCGTCACAATAAATTCATCTGCAAAATAATCTTTGCAATCCATTTTTAAGAAATCTCCATACAAGATATCTTCTCGTCTTTCGGGGTATTTCTGATGTAAATACTCGATAGATTCTTTGTCCAAGTCGATGAGCTTGAGGTGGTTGTCTTGTAACAGTAAAAATTCAGTTAAGGCTCCTGTTCCCGGACCAATTTCGACTACGTTTTTCACCCCGCTGTACAGGATAGAATCCGCAATTTTTCTGGAAATATTTTTATCAGCTAAAAAATGCTGACCCAAATGCTTTTTAGGACTAACCTTCATGTGTAAAATGATCTACAACCTCCATCAAGGTACGGAAAGCTCCAAATTTTCCAGAATAACGCTGTGTATGCTCATTTTGCAATGCTAAGGCATGATCTCTTTGGTATTCGTCAAAAGCTTCTTGAGATTTGCATAAATACTGGATGGAATAAGCTTCGCCTCCATCTTCTTCTGCCAATATTCTCGAAAAACGACAATCGATAAATTTTCCTGTATTCATTACATCTGGAATATGCTTGGTACGCATCCAGGATTTCCATTCTTCGGCTACATCATAATCGATGCTTACGGTAACATTGTAAATGATCATTTTTGCTTTTTTAAGGTGTTTCTCCCTCAGTAAATTTTTCTTCCAGCGTTTTATCTTTATTAAACTCTACGTTGGAATTTCCTTTTATCTCCCTAAATTTCTTTCTAGCTTCTACCACAAACAAACTTCCCGAATATTCAAACAGAATTTTCTTGTAGTATTCTGCAGCTTTTTCTTTATCATTCAGAATGTTATAATAAATCTCAGCAGTTTTAAAAAGGGCGTCATCGGCTAAAATATCTTTACCGTGAGAATTGTAGATTTTTAAATAATAATCAATCGCTTCTTGCCATTTGTGCTGTTTCATCTTCATTTCGGCTTTCAACATTAAAACTTCGTCTGCAATTCCGTGAAAAGGAAACAAAAGCCCCAAGGAATCAAATTTAGATTGTGCTTCCTGATATTTGTGTTGTTGAATTAAAAGATCAGCTGCCGCATACAATTCCATTGCCGTAGTCACCGAATCTAGTCCAGTATTATCCTGAATTAATAAGGATAATCTCATGGCATCATTAGCAATTAATTTGGATGTAGAGGCTTTTAAAACGTCCAGCTGACTTTTAGCTAAAGCAAATTCTCCTGAATAATACAAAACACGAGCACTTTTAAATTTGGCTTCGTGTCCAATCGGATCATTCTTAAACATTTTGTCGACTTGCATGTACAATAAAGATGCTTCCCAAATGTCTCCGTACAACACATAAATGTCTCCTAGCTGAATTTTAAGTAAACCTATCTGTTGCAAAGTATATGCTCCGTTTCCTTTCTCAGTTTCCAATATCTTGATGGCAAGTGCTGCTTGGTCCGAATAATAGGCATACAAAGTGGTTAGCTCAATCACCATGCGAAATCGAGATCGGTTGTTTTTCAATTTCTGATATTGCTGTTCGTATTCCGATATTAATTTATAAACCTGAGTCGAATCCACCACATTAGCCCTCTGAATTTCCAAATAGGCCGTATTCAAATATTCAGCTTTGGCATCTTCATAATAGGGATGATTTTCTCCAAACTCCATCACATATTCATAACATTGACGAGCTGTTCCATAATCGAAATTGGTTTTAGCGATATTGGCAAATTCCATCACTTTAAGCCCTCTTGCATCGGTTTTCTTATCAATACTTTTCACATATCTCAAAGCAATTCCAAATTGTTTTTTCTGAACGAATAACCATTGCAACAATTCAGGATAGATGACTTTGTTGGGTGATTTTTGAGAGTATTCCAATAGTTTCTGCTGCAAGTATGCGGTGGAGTTTTCATTCTCGTCCTCGGTTCCTATTTTCAAATACCTACTCAGCATGACTTCAACTGATCTTTTGTAAGATTTATTGATGTCGAGTAAGTCCAAATATTCATCAATTACTTTATTCCAGTCTCCTTCAATAGCATAGATCTCTGCAAACTGGAAATTGAGAGTGGTTTCTTTTTTTAACTTTCTTCTCCCTTCTTCTAAGACTTGCAGGGCCAATTTATTCTTCCCCTTGTTTTTAAAAGCATTTGCCAGGGAAATATAATTATTGGCAGAGGGAGTAAGTTCTGAAATCAATTCTTGATAGAGTTCCGTGGCTTTGTCCTCTCTCTGAGTAACTTCAAAAAGCTCTGCAAGGTCAATTTTATATTCGTAATCAAATGGCTCTTGCTTGATCTGCTTTTTAACCAGTTTTTCAGCTTCTTTGAAATCTTTTAATGCAACCAAAGTTTCAAAATATCCCTCATAAACTCTTTTGGATTTGAAGCTTGGATAAACTTTTTCGTAATAACTAAGCGCTTTATCGTATTCTTGATTTTGAAGATAATATTCAGCTAGTTTCAGGTCGTTATTCTGACCCAAAGCCACACTGCTGAAAACTATCAGTATGAGAATGCTATTTAATAATCCCTTTATCACGTTTTAATTGATCCACATAAACCTGAACTTTGCCGTTCAGCTCACCAAATCTTTTCATTCCTTCGGTAAAGGTTTCGTGATCTTTTGAAAATTTAGTCATTAAAACTTTAATCGACTGTACTTCATTAGATAAATATTGCTTATTCTCTTCAGAAGTTCGGACTCCATTTTGAACATCTAGTTTCAAATTCTCCAGCTGCAATTTCAATTCATCAAATTCTGTTTTATATTCAAGTTTTTTGACTTCTACATTTTTCACCTTTTTTCGGATCCATTTATAGTCATCTAAAACTTTGACCATGTCTGAATAAATCGTATCCGCACTGTTTAATCGCTTAATGGCTTTTTCATTTTCTTTCACTTTCCAAACCATTTTATTGATACTGTCAAAATCCGTATTCAAATACACTTGATGAGCAGAATCCAATTTAGACTCCCATTTCTCAATTTCCTGAATCGTTTCTGTGTCAACGTTTGTACAGGAAGCAAGTAGAATTATAGCACCAATAATTAAACCAATATTCTTCATCATTTCATAAAGCTAAAAAAGAGACCCTCCTTCGACTCGCGCTCAGGAACCATGGTCTCTTTACAATTAACGTATTTTAAGTATTTTATTGTATTCTTTCAAAACCAACGTAAGGAACCAAAGCTTTTGGCATGTTTATCCCATTGGCATCTTGATGATTCTCTAAAATTCCTGCAATTACTCTAGGTAGAGCTAATGCCGAACCATTCAATGTATGACATAATTTGGTGTTCCCTTCCTCGTCCTTGTATCTCAATTTCATTCTGTTGGCCTGATAGGTCTCTACATTCGAACAAGAAGAAATTTCCAACCATCTTTCCTGAGCTGTAGAATACACTTCAAAATCGTAAGTAATTGCGGCTGTGACACCCAAATCTCCACCACAAAGTCTCAGTATTCTGTACGGCAATTCCAATTTTTCAAGAAGTCCTTTTACGTGTTCTACCATTTTATCTAATTCTTGGTAAGAAGACTCCTGATCTGATGCCATGACTAATTCTACTTTGTCAAACTGATGCAAACGGTTCAATCCTCGTACATCTTTCCCGTAAGACCCTGCTTCTCTTCTAAAACAAGGAGAATAAGCAGTTAATTTGATTGGTAAATCTTCTTTTTTAACACGATCCCCTCTCAAAGTATTCACTAATGGGACTTCGGAAGTTGGAATCAAATATAAATTGTCTGCGGTCACCTGATACATTTGCCCTTCTTTGTCAGGTAACTGACCTGTACCATAACCAGAATCCTCATTAATCACAAATGGAGGAACATATTCTGAATAACCTGCTTTAATCGCTTCGTCCAGGAAGAAATTGATCAGACCTCTTTGCAATCTTGCTCCTTGATTTTTATAAAAAGGGAATCCGGCTCCTGTCACTTTTACACCCATTTCCCAATCGATGATATCGTATTTGGTTGCTAAATCCCAATGTGGAAGTGCATTGAAATCAAATGTTGGGATGGTTCCTTTTTCAAAGACCACTTCGTTATCGTCTTCTGTTGCCCCTTCTGGAACCAATTTGTTTGGAACATTCGGAATATTGAGTAACAAATCATTGATCTGCTTTTCCAGGTCACTGAATTCTGTTTTCAGGGTCTGAGATCTTTCCTTAAGCTCTCCTGTTTTTTGCTTGGCTGCTTCAGCCTCGTCTTTTTTCCCTTGTTGGAATAGCTGACCAATTTCCTTTGAGATTTGGTTCATTTCAGCCAATGCCGAATCCATCTCTTGTTTCTTGGTTCTCCATTGCTTATCCAAATTCAAAATTTGTTCTACTTCAGTTGCTACATCCAGCCCTCTAACTTTGAGTCCGTTTACAACTTCATCCTTTTGTTCTCTGATTCTACTAATCTCAATCATGTGACCTAATTTGCGGCAAAAATATAAATTAAAAATAGGGGCAAAAAAAAACTCCCAAAAATTAATTCGGGAGTTTCTTCTTTAATGTTGTCAGATACTATGACTTCGCTCCCTCGAATGGGGTAACCGATACATAAGATCTGTTATTTGTTTTCTTTCTGAATTCTACAACTCCATCACAAAGTGCGAAAAGTGTGTGATCTTTTCCGATCCCTACATTTTCACCTGGGTGATGCTGTGTTCCTCTTTGACGCACAATGATGTTCCCTGCTATTGCAGCTTGACCACCAAAGATTTTAACGCCAAGTCGTTTCGATTCTGATTCTCTACCGTTCTTCGAACTACCAACTCCTTTTTTATGTGCCATTTCTTAGAGGTTTATTTAAATTATTTATCGTCTTTTTTAGGTGCAGCTTTCTTTGCTGGTGCTTTTTTAGCAGCTGGCTTAGCTTCTGCTTTTGGAGCAGCTTTCTTTGCTGGAGCCTTCTTTTCAGTTGCTGGTTTTGCTTCAGCCTTTGGAGCTTCCTTTTTCTCAGCAGCTGGTTTTGCTTCAGCTTTAGCGTCAGCAGTCGATTTTGCAGCAGTTCCACCTTTCTCATCGATTTTCTCGATTAAGATTTTAGTAAGAGACTGTCTGTGACCGTTCTTCACCTTATAACCTTTTCTTCTTTTCTTTTTGAAAACAATTACTTTGTCTCCTTTCACGTGCTCAAGAACTTTTGCAGTTACTGCAGCACCATTGATAGCTGGGGCGCCAACATTTACTTTCCCATTGTTATCGATTAAAAGTACTCTGTCGAAAGTTACTTTAGAACCTTCTTTTCCTTCTAATCTGTGAACGTAAATATATTGGTCTTTCGTTACTTTAAATTGCTGCCCTGCTATTTCTACAATTGCGTACATATTTAAAATTTTGAAAATTTAAGGGTGCAAAGATAGACCAATTTTATTTTCCATCAAAAAAATCTTGTACTTAAATACTCTTTTATGGTATTTTTCCTAATTCAACTGTATATCTAAACAAATACCTGCGGTTGCAGTAAAAGAACCTGAATAGATTTCAGTTCCATTTTGATCTAGTACAAAATTACCCTGATCATCAGTCTTAACCTCTTTCACAATTTTTCCATCTATTCCTGAGCCTGAAACCGTTACTGTAAGTTTCCATAATCCATTTTTATATTTGGGATTCCCTCACCTGTTACAGGGTTCACTATCCTGCCTTCAACATAGATGTTTTTTCCATCCTTGGCGCAGGAAGAAAGCAAAGGCAATAGAAAAAAGAAAATGATTCTCATTTAATACTCAATTATATAAGTCATGGAATCATTTGTACTAAAATTAAATACATCAGAAAAAGTTTGAGGTGAATTATTCTCACGATAAACAGTCCAACTCAAAAAAACGTCTCCCATTGGCACAGAATAATAACCCTGTTGTTCGTCTATAATGCATCCATATCTTTTATAATCTCCATCTGTATAATGAAATTCGTCCACTCTAAAGATGTGAATCGAATCATTTGTATTGAAACAATTTAAATTTCTATGCCAAATTCTCATTTTTCCGTAAGGCACCAACTCATACCTCACATTCATATATTGACCTTTGTCTACCTCTAGGTTATATCCTCCTATAGATGTGCC
>JAGQYP010000060.1 GCA_020436025.1 Crocinitomicaceae bacterium | reverse complement strand
TTCATTATTCATTATTCATTATTCATTATTCATTATTCATTATTCATTATTCATTCTTAATTCTTAATTCTTAATTCTTAATTCCTAATTCTTAATTATTTCCCTTAACATTTTTTAACTCGCATCCCAGATAACAAAAAGGACTTTTCTCGTTAATTTTATGTGACTCCTGATCTGGAGTAGATCCTTTTTCGGGAGTCCAAAGCAACAAATTGTATTAATCAAAAAATAACAGCAAGTAGAAAATGAAAAAACTAGGATTAACTCTAGGAGTGGGATTGTTGGGAGGAATAATTCCGCTCGCTGCCTGGCTCACCTTTATGCAACCCAATCCATCAACTAACACAACCGAATCGGCGAAGCGGGTTTTGATGGAAGAACCGGGGAATTTTGTTCGAACCGTAAATAACATTAATCCTTCGGGTTATGTTGATTTTCGTGAAGCCTCGCAAAATACGATCAACTCGGTAGTCCATGTAAAAACAACAGTTATTCAGAAAGCCCGAGTGCACGATCCCATTGCGGAGTTCTTTTACGGACCTCATTCCAGAACTTTCAAAGGAGAAGCATCAGGTTCGGGAGTAATTATTTCCAATGACGGGTATATTGTGACCAATAACCACGTAGTTGAAAATGCCTCGGATATTTCGATTACTTTGAATGACAACACCACTTACAAAGCTGAAGTAATTGGAACAGATCCATCTACAGACATCGCTTTATTGAAAGTCGAAGGAAAAGAATTGTCATCCATTCCGGTTGGAAATTCGGATCAGGTGGAAATTGGAGAATGGGTGTTGGCCGTTGGAAATCCATTCAATCTAACCTCTACGGTGACCGCCGGAATTGTTTCTGCAAAAGGGAGAAATATCAATATTCTTAGAGAAAAATACGATCCCGACAGAAACATCATTCCTATCGAGTCTTTCATCCAAACAGATGCGGCCGTTAACCCAGGAAATTCAGGTGGAGCCTTGGTAAATTCAAAGGGAGAATTGATTGGAATCAACACGGCGATTGCGAGTAATACGGGTTCCTACACGGGTTATTCTTTCGCAGTTCCGGTAAACCTGGTAAAAAAGGTAGTCAACGATTTGATGGAATATGGAATGGTGCAAAGAGGTTACTTGGGCATCAATATTGCCAATATTTCTTCAGAACTCATGAAACAAGAGCATTTAACTTCTCAAAAAGGAGTTTATGTTTCTGGATTGGTTGAAAAAGGAGCGGCAAAAGCAGCAGGCATTAAAGAAGGAGATGTGATTCTGCAAATCGATGAAAATGAAATCAACTCCGTAGCACAACTTCAGGAATACATTGGTAAGAAACGTCCGGGAGACAAAGTAATGGTTCATTTAACCCGAGAAGGAGTCCCAAAAGCCATTGAGGTAACTTTGAAAGACTTAAACGGAGACACCAAACTGATTTCTAAGGCAGAAGTAAGCAAGAAATCAGCACTTGGAGCCACTTTCGAGTTACTCGATTCCAAAGAGAAAAAAGACTTAGGAATTGACTACGGAATCAAAATTGAAAGATTGGATTTCGGGAAATTTAAGTCGAGAGGTTTCTACGAAGGAATTGTGATTTCGAAAGTCAACAACAAACCGATTGAATCTGTAGAGGAATTCGTTAACATCCTCAACAGCGAAAAAGACGGGATCCTTTTGGAGGTCATCCATACAGATGGAAGGAAAGACTTTGTCGGGTTTGGACTTTGAAGAAATAATTAAGAATTAGGAATTAAGAACCGAGCGATAGCGAGCTCATTGACCGATAGGGAAATAATTAAGAATTGTTTTATTTGGTAAATAATTTGAAGCCGGTTGGAGGAATCTGATCGGCTTTTTTAATGAAAAATGAATAATTAGAAATGAACAATTGAAAACATTTTCTTTTATCCGTCCGAGTTATTTCATTTTGGATTTAGACGTATTTACTATTGAAACAAGAATTTTAATGATCTCATCTACATTTTTCAGCTGATCATCGCATTCTGCATTTAGTTTTGAGTGTTTGAATAATCTGAGCCAAAATCTAGTTTCGTTTGCTTCTTTCAGTGAAATACTCATTTTATGATTAAAGTCACTCCTACTCTGTGCGAATTCTGATTCTGCCACATTTGCTCCGATAGACGTTCCGGCTCGAAGCAATTGTTTACTAAGCACAAATTCCTTTTTCTCATATTGGAAATCAATCACAAAATTGACTATATCTAATGCAAAATCAAATGTTTTAACTGCAATTAGGTTTTCTTTCATTTCAAATCTTTTTGAACAAATAAAACCAACTTCACCTAAATTCGAACTAGAATAATCGGTTATATCCATTTAAATTCGTTTAACCCCAACAGCATGTCTTTCAATTTCAAATTTTCATTATTCATTGTTCATTTTTCATTATTCATCGATAATTATTCATTGTTAATTTTTCATTGTTAATTTTTCATTCAATTCCCTATTTTTGCTCAAACTTCACAATTCATGAATTACAAAATAATTTACGAAAATCCGCAGTCCGGATATATTAAAATTAAGGCAGAGTTTAATGCTGATTCTAATACCACAATTCAGTTTCCAACTTGGCGACCAGGGAGGTATGAAATTGGGGATTTTATTAAGAATGTACATGGATTTAAAGTTTTTTCAGCCGATGGAAAACCATTGAAACATGAGAAAATCAATAAAGATTCGTGGCAAGTTGAAAATTCGAAGGGTGTGATTCGAGTGGAGTATTCTTATTATGCGAAAGATTTAAATGCGGGTTCTACTTATGTCGATCAGGAGCAGTTGTACGTGAATCCGGTGAATTGTTTGGCTTATATTCCAGGTTTTGAAGATCAAGCTTGTGAGTTGGAGTTGGGAATTCCTGACCATTGGGAAATCGCTTGTGGACTTCCATTTTCAGCTAAAAAATTGAAAACTGATTCTTACCATGATTTGGTGGACTCCCCTTTCATTGCTTCGAATACGCTTCAGCATGAAACTTATGAGTCTAATGGCACCACCTTTCATCTTTGGTTTCAAGGAGAGTGCAAGCCGGATTGGAAAAAATTGAAAACAGATTTCAAAAAATTCACGGATCTCCAAGTCAAAAATTTCGGGTCGATTCCTGTAAAGGGTGAATACGCCTTTTTATTTCAGATCGTGCCTTATAAGGCTTATCATGGCGTAGAACATCAATACTCGACCGTTATTTTATTAGGCCCTTCCTACGACATCATGGGCTCTTTTTACGACGAACTATTAGGTGTTTCTTCTCATGAATTGTATCACACATGGAACATCAAAAATATTCGCCCAATTGAAATGTTTCCTTATGAGTATTCAAAGGAGAATTTTTCGACTTTAGGGTATGTAGCAGAAGGCGTTACCACTTACATGGGAGACATCTATTTGATGCAATCTGGAGTCTGGGATTTGGACAAATATTTAAAAGAATTGCAATCGAATCTTCAAAGGCATTTCGACAATTTCGGACGTTTTAATTTGTCTGTAGCCGAATCTTCATGGGACACCTGGATCGATGGTTATGTGGCAGGGGTACCGAATCGAAAAGTTTCGATCTACAATGAAGGAGCTATTTTGGCTTTTGTATGTGACATGAAAATTCGAAAAAACAGCGGAAACAAATTCAATTTACATGATGTGATGACGGATTTGTATGAAAATTTCGGTCAAAAAGGAAAAGGTTATTCGGTAGAAGATTATCAAAAAACCGTGGAGAAATATGCGGGTGAAAATCTGGATTCGTTTTTCAAGGATTACTTTTTTGGAACCGCCTCCTACGAAACCATCATTGAAGAAGCCCTAGACACTATTGGCTACGAATTTAAATCTGAAACAGCTGAAAAAGCTTCATGGAGTCGATTGGGAATAAAAACAGTGGTGGAAAACAATCAAACCATTGTGAAAGCGATTTACCCTGGATCATCCTCTGAAGTTGCAGGAATCATGATCGATGATGAGGTAAGTGCAGTCAATGGAATGCGTGTTTCGGGAGACTTGGACAATTGGATCTCCTATTTTGAAAATGACAATCTTCAACTCACTATTTATAGAAAATCCAATCAGATGGTTTTTGACATTCCTGAGTTGAATAGAGCTTATTTCCCTAAGTTCTCCATCATTGAACAAAAGACCGCAGCTAAGGATTCTTTATTCATGAGAAAGTGGTGGTCGACAGGAAAACGCAACAAATAGTCTGATTTTCTTATCTTTGTGAAAAATCGTATCAAAATGAAAAAAATTCTACTTCTAGCAGGAATCACAATCGGACTGAATTTATCAGCTCAGATTACCCTTACAAGCGCTGACTTCATGGGAGCAAATGATTCCATTTATTACACTAATGGAGACAACTTATCGGTTGACCCAACTCCAAACGGTCCCAATCAGACTTGGGATTATTCTCAACAAAATGGCGTGAGTCAAAAAGTGGTCAGACACTTTGCCATGAGTTCAGCTGGTTTTTCATATCAGTTTACTTACAACAATGCTGATTTTTGGACAGACAATGTAGATCTTCCTATCGATCCAAGTCAATTTGGAGGTTTTTTACCTGTTTCTATAGATAATATGGTTGGATTTTTCCAATTGGATCAAAACGAAATGACCAATTTAGGTTACGGAGCAGATATTAGTGGTTTCCCGGTTCCTATGAAAATGGATACGACAGATACCTATTATGAATTTCCAATTGATTATGGAGATGCTTGGGGAGGACCTTCTTACTTTAAGGTGGACATGAACCCTATCCAAGACATCATTTACATTTCTCATGCAAGAAGATCCACAGAAGTAACAGGATGGGGAAATATTACAACTCCCTACGGAAACTACGATGTTTTGAAATTAAAGCATATTGTTATAAGTGAGGATTCTCTTTGGGCGAACATCCAAGGATTTGGATTTTGGCTTCCAGTACCTGCAAGAACAGTGACAACTTACGAGTGGATTCCATTAGGAGAAGATGGGCCAGTAATGGTGATCAAAGAACAAGATCTTTTAGGAGTAACTGAAGTTTACTACAAAGACGCTTACAATCCAACTTTAGCTACGGAAGAAATTGGAAACAAGTCTGCAGAATTAATGATCTATCCAAATCCAACAGCTGACCAATTAAACTTGCAAACAGAATTGGAAATCGTTCAGTCATACATTTACGGAATGGACGGACAAATTGTAAAATCATTTGGCAAAGAATCTCAATTGAATGTAGCAGAACTTCCAAGTGGAAAATACATTCTGTTTACAAGATGTAAAGAAGGAATTCTAACAAAAGAATTCGTTAAAGAATAAATTCATGAAACCTAACTCCTTTTTATTTTTGTTGCTCTTTATAGTCGCATCTTGTGTAGATGATGTTCCAGTAAGCAATATTCTTTTTTTTGCAGGAGAAGAAAATGGATTCGATATATATATGATTGAAGACACTGTGGACTGCATGCAGTCAGACTATAATGAACTTGAAGTTGATGTCGATCAAAATGGGACTATTGATATTCGATTTCAAATTTATTTGGATACAAATATTGTTTTTAGTCAATCGCTTTCACCTATTACACAATACTCTCCTTTTAGGAGTACAATATTGATAAATAATCTAAATGATTTTCATATTGCAACCTCTAACATAGCTAGCTATCTGCATGTTACTTATCAAGATACGTTTTATGATTTTTATGGGACTTTTCCTCGAGAAACAATACTTGCTTATGGGACAAATCATGAAAGACCTCAATCAGAATCCCATTACATGGGACATGTTGTGAGCTCCTTTCTTGCTGGAACGCCTATACCTGAAAATTTGAATTATTCGCTCAGCCCTGGCGCCAATTTCTTACTTTATAGAAATGCCGTAAACAATGCTCTTTATTCAATTATAGTTGATAGTACGAATTTGTCGCTTTCTGGTCATTGGAATTGCTTTGAAAAAGTTGATGGTACTATCAATTCTAACAGTATTTATTTCCTGCCTTTTATACACACCGTAAACAATACCTTAAAACATGGGTGGTTGAGTCTTAAATATACGAGTGACTTTAAGTTGATTGTGATTAAAAGTGCTTACCAAAATTCTTAATCTTTAATAAAACAAATAAAGCTCAACGTAGGATTACTTCATGATTCCAAAAGGGAGAACCTAAATCAATTTGAAAGTTAGGATTGCTGACATATTCCTTTTTTGAGTTCATTTGAATCTTGCCCTCAAGCTGCTCGCTTGGGTCAATCTTCCAATAAACATAAAAAAAAGCTCCCGTTGGGATTATTTCATGATCCCATTTTGTGGTAACCTAAATCAACTCGATAGTTTGGTATGCTTGCGCATTCCTTTTTGAGTTCATTTGAATCTTGCCCTCAAGCTACTCGCTTGGGTCAATCTTCCTATAAACACAAAAAAAGCTCCCGTTGGGAGCTTAACTATCGAGTTGATTTGCAGAGAGGAAGGGATTCGAACCCTCGAGGCATTGCTGCCAACACGCTTTCCAGGCGTGCGCCTTAAACCGCTCGGCCACCTCTCTTTCTGATTTGAGGAGGGCAAATATAGTTATTTCATCGAATTGAAGTCTAATAACCAGTTCGAAAAAGTTAAAAATCTCCTAATAAATGTTAAGCTAAAAACAAATCCAATAACTTCCTGTTAGTTTATTAAACACATGAACCATGATATACGACACATCCATCAAAAACAAAGAAATCATTAGAAAGATGAATCTTGAATTGGGTAAGGCTTATTCCTTTTTCAAATCCATCAAAATCGGAGGAACGGGCTCTTCTAAAATGCTGGTAGAACAATGCTCTCATGACATGAAGCAATTTCTTTCCAAATTTCAAGGAGCCAATTATGCAAGTATTGAATTAAGGCCCAAAGGAATCATTGTGCATTTAAAAAGAAACAACACAACCCATCACTCCTGGGCAATTCCATTTCATCGATTGGTGATCTACAATACGGAGCATTTCACCATTTATGAAGGAGGAAGTTATATTCGATTCAATCGGTCCACTTTTCACTTGAATAATTCCAAGTTCATCTCCAAATTATTGGATTTGAAAGCAAAATATTGGACAGACTTTAAGCCGGAAGAAGAGTTGGTATTTTAAATTTTGATCTTGGCTATTTTTTCATGCACTTCGTTGAGTCCCATGAGAGCGGCAGACCCATACCATTCTTTCAATTCCATTACCAAACTTCCCGCTTTAATGGCAGGATCGGAATTGGTCAAAGCCTCCGCTTCTTCAATGGATTGGGCATCGAATATGTAGATCCCTCGAAGTTCTCCGTTACCGAAAAAAGGTCCGGCTAAAACTAATTTTCCTTCATTGGCCAAACGAGTTATGTTATCCAAATGGGCTCTTTGTAATTTAGCTCTGGTGGCAGAATCCTGATCGCGGTTTGGACCTGATTTTAAAAAAGCGATGACATACTTTTTCATTCCATAATCATCCGCCCCGTATTCTTTCGCAAGCAAAGAGTCATACTCCACTTTACTTTCTGTGGCTACCTCTACCTCCGGAGCTTCACCGACTTTCGTTTTCGCCAAACTATCTGAGCAAGAAATCAAACCCAGTACAAAGGCCAACACAGCAATCCCAACAAAATTTTTCATTTTTAACTATTCATTTTTAATTCACCGAAATGCCATTCTCCGCAAAATTTTTGAAATCCTGCAAATACTTCATCGATTGCTTTTTAAACATTCCCGGCATCAGCACCGCAAAAATCTTCATCATTCCTTTCATCTTGAAGTAATTGTCAGTTACCCATTTAGTCTTCCCGTTTCCTAAATCAATAAAATGATTCCCTACTTCATTGTGCACTCCTTTGGCTTCGTATTGCATCACCCACTCATCAGGCAAGTTTTTCTTTACAATGGTTTCCACCATCTCTACTTCCCTTTTCCCCATTTTGTATTTGAGTTTCATTGTGGATCCTACTTCTCCAGGCTCTCCTTTTAAGAATTCATGAGAGATCAATCCTTTTTGCCATTTGTACATGTTTTCTGCACTGTCCAATTTGGCAATCATTTCTTCTCTCGGAAGATCGATTTCGATTTCGCATTTGTATCTCATTGCTATAAGTTTTTGTTTGGTATTGAAAGATAGGGAGATTTTTGGATATCTAGATATCTGGATGTCTGGACACTGACTTTTCATCAGTCATGAGCTTGTGTTTTAGATTGTCAGATTTTTAGATACAAGACAGCCAGATTTTTGGGTCCGACTTTCTTCACCCTGGACTGAAGTCGCAGGGTTACGAATTACGTTTACGATTAAACTGATGTGTTTTTGTTTGAAAAAAACTTCAAAGATTAGATATTTCTCACGGATTTGGGTTCAGAACTTCAACAACAGGTCATTTGAGGATTGAAATCCTCCCAGCCTTAACCTAATTCTTAATTATTCATTTTTCATTCTTCATTTCTTCCCTTTTTTCTCGGTAATCGGAACTCAAATTGGACTCCTACTTTTGCGTAGACGAAATGATTTTTAGAAAAAGAAAGGCCGTCTGTTTGAAAAGTATTCCAGGTATCTCCCATCATTGTATATGTGTATCCCGCACCTACAAAAGGACTCATCCATGCATTTGGTCCGAATGCCAATTTGTAACCGAATTTAAAATCAAAATTTCCTCCCCAACCAGACCCCGCATTTCGTTTGTAATCTAATGTTTGATTTTTAAACTTCTGATAGACTTCATTGATTGAAAAATTAAAGCCAAAATCAAAAAAGAAGTTTTTTAATTTCTCCTCGTCATGAAACTGAAGAATGTATCCAAAATTATACTGATGCATGTCTAATCGATTTGTGGAATCAACATTATCAGCAAAACTCCTACTCCAAACATAATGAAACCCAATCCCATGATGAACAATACTTTTCGAACCAAAAACATATTGCAAATTTGCACTTGCACAAGCATTCAAATAAGGCTGATTCTTCACTAACCAAGGAGCATTTGAATTGTAATTGTCAATCATTTGCTCCCATTGAAATGCTTTTTGGTATTGATAAGCGATTCCAAATGATAAGTTTTGAGCATTCGCTTTGAAGCAAAGTATAATCAAAAGAAGAACAATCCATTTGCGCATACCCAAAAATAAGTAAAACATTTTGGGTTATTCTCCATTCGTCAAGAATTTGAGTATAGGGCGACCCAAAGAAAGGAAGGGCCGCCACTCACTTATTCGCACTCAGTATATGAAATCAGGTGTTGGACAAATTCATTCCACTTTATTTTTTCATACTTGGCCTTCACACCCGCGCAATTCTTCCAGATCGTTTCAAAATCTCCTTTGTAGTCTTTTTTCTCAATCAAGTAAGCCACTTCTTCATTGGCCTTTTTCATGTAGTAGGATTTATCCTGATACCCCACTCCAACTCCAGCAACCCCTACTCCAGCGGTTTTCTTCGCAAATGGATCATTGTATACTTTTACCGATTTACAAAAAGATGGATTTAACAATTGAAGCAGCAAAACCTGTTCTTTCTTCTTTACTTTGACTTTCGACTGCTCGTAAAACCCATAGCCTTGATTCAAGTAATCCCCTTTGATCTCCTCGTTTCCCCATTTTTCGATGTCGGAAAGAAAATCAACTTTGTTCATGAGTTTTTCAAACCCTGTTGGAGCAGCGTACATGGACTTAATTTCCGTAGCTGGGACATTCGCTACGGTCCCGTCGGCTTTTTCTATTTTAATGGATTTAAATAATCCTTTTTTTACTTTATAGCTCTTAATAAATGCCTGAATTTCTTCGCCATTCACATAGGTAATGTAAGCCGGTTTTTTCTTGGAAATGGTTTCTTGGGGAGCTGATAAACTCTGACCAAACGAGGACCCAAATGTTAGCAATAAGATGAGGGCAAATAAAAAATAATTTCTATTCATTTTTAGTGATTTAAGTGGTTGTAACTACTCTTGCGATTTTCGTTTTACTCGACCTTCTTTAAGGATTTGATGCAAAACTAGATGGAAAAAATGACCTAAGGTTCGTTTAAACGCTTAAGTTCGACTAAATAGGAAAATTGATTAAAAAATCAACATTGGAGGGATGTTTTCTGGCTTGAAACAAGGATTAATTTTACACTTTTAATTTCGAACTTTGAATGAAACACTATCTTTGCTAAATGCAATTCAAACTTGAACATAAAGATCCAAAATCAAAGGCGAGAGCCGGCGAAATCAAGACGGATCATGGGATTATTCAAACTCCGATATTCATGCCTGTGGGAACGCAAGGAACGGTAAAAGGAGTGCACCAAAGAGAATTAAAAGAGGATGTGAATGCCGATATTATTTTGGGAAACACTTACCATCTTTACCTCCGACCTGGAATTGAAGTGCTTGAAAAAGCAGGTGGATTGCATAAATTCAATTCTTGGGACAGACCTATTTTGACGGATTCTGGAGGATACCAGGTGTATTCACTTTCGGGGCAAAGAAAAATTAAGGAGGAAGGAGTGAAATTTCAGTCGCATATCGACGGTTCCTATCATTTGTTTTCACCTGAAGTCGCGATCGACATTCAGAGATCCATCGGAGCCGACATCATCATGGCTTTTGACGAATGTACGCCCTACCCTTGTGAATACGATTATGCACGCGATTCCATGCACATGACTCACCGCTGGTTGCAAAGATGTTTTGATCGTTTTAATGCGACAGAGCCCAAATACGGCTACGAGCAAACGCTTTTCCCCATTGTACAAGGATCGGTTTACAAAGACCTTCGAGCTAAATCTGCCGAAGTCATTGCTTCTTTTAATGCGGATGGAAATGCAATTGGTGGCTTATCTGTTGGTGAACCCGATGAAGATTTGTACGAAATGACGGATTTGGTTTGTTCCATCTTACCGGAAGACAAACCTCGCTACTTAATGGGGGTGGGAACTCCTGTAAATATTTTGGAGTGCATTGCTTTGGGAGTGGACATGTTTGACTGTGTCATGCCTTCAAGAAATGCGCGTCACGGTATGCTGTTTACTTCGGAAGGTATCATTAATATCAAAAACCAAAAATGGAAGGATGATTTCAGCGTTTTAGATGCCAATGGTTCTTCTTTTGTGGATCACGAATATTCCAAGGCTTATCTACGTCATTTGATGATCACCAATGAGTTTCTGGGGATTCAAATTGCTACTTTGCACAATTTATCTTTCTATTTGTGGTTAGTAAGAGAGGCCAGAGAAAAGATCATTTCGGGAGAATTTGCTTCTTGGAAAGATCAGATGGTGATTAAATTAGCGAACCGACTGTGATAAAAAAGATCGATTGGTACATCATTCGTAAGTTTTTGGGGACTTTCATCTTCATTACTTTGATCATCATGTGCTTGTCTGTCATCTTCGATATCTCTGAAAAAATTGATGATTTTATCTCGAAAGGAGCTCCTATCAATGATTTGATCTTCAAGTACTACCTGAATTTTATCATTTATTACAGCAATCGTTTTAGTCCGCTGATCATTTTTATCTCGGTGATCTTTTTCACTTCAAAAATGGCTCAGAATACCGAAATCATTCCCATTCTGAATTCGGGAAGAAACTTCTATCGATTTCTCAGACCCTACGCTATTGCAGCAACCATTTTGACTATTTTCTCTTTATTTCAAAACCATTATTTCGTTCCAAAAGCCACGAAAGAAAGACTCGCTTTTGAAGAGGTCTACTACATGGTCAGCTTCTCTACTTCCAATAAATATTACTCTATTTCGGAAGATGAAGTGGTATATTTCAACTGGCACGAATCGGCTTATGCGAACTTGAGAGAATTCAGAAGTGAAAAGTGGAATGGATTGGAATTGTCTTCCATATTGTATAGTCCGCGGGCAGACTTCGATACCATCAACAAAGACTGGCATTTGATCATGGCGGAAGGAAGGTATATTGGAGACACGAACGACCGTGTATTTCAGGGAAAAAACATCGACACCACTTTTTCTTATGTCATTGATGATTTTGCCTACAGAAGTGAGATCTACGAAACCATGACCTACCCAGAATTAAAAGACTTCATGGTAGAAGAAGCTAAAATGGGTAATCCCACGACATTTGCTGAATTAGAAATGAACCAAAGAACTGCCTTCCCATTTGCTACTTATATTCTTACCCTCATAGGAGTAGCGGTAAGTTCGAAAAAAACAAGAGGAGGAACAGGAGTACATATTGCCATCGGATTATTCTTCGCCCTGATGTACATTTTCAGCATGAAGATTAGTACAGTTTCAGCCACCAATGCAGGACTTAACCCTCTAATCGCCACCTGGATTCCTAATTTTATCTTCCTGATTATTGGAATCATTTTATTCAGAAGAACGCAGACTTAGAAATTCGGAATTTGGAATTCGAAATGTGGAATGTGTTTCGTTCGAAGATTTAAATCCTCCCGACGGTGACCAAATTTTTCATTTTTGTACCCCGGACTGAAGTCACAGGGTTACAAATTGGCTTTTGGATTTCTGGACTACTGGAGACTAGATATCTGGACTCCTTCTTTTTAATGGAAACACATGGTCTCGTTTCCAGTTGGCTTCACCCCTCTGATCCCCTAAAGGGGAGGCTTTGATTGAGTTTAGTCCCCTTCAGGCTTGTCCTGATATTTTTCATCAGGGGGATTTAGGGGTGGATCAGTGAGGCAACTGTAACACTTCATTTTTAATTCTAACATTAAGTTTTAAATCAATTCGTGTTCGAGGATTAAAATCCTCCCGACGGTAATCAAATTTTTCATTCTTAATTCTTAATTCTACATTCTTAATTATCTCCCTATCGGTCGATGAGCTCGCTGTCGCTCGGTTCTACACTCGAATAACTCTACACTCGAAAAACTCTAAATTCAAATAGTTTTTGGCTCGATTGTTGCTAAAAGTTTCGCGAACTGAAAATGATATGAAAAATGAATTATCCTAAAAAAGTTAGTCTGGGCGATATCACTATTCGTGATGGGTTTCAGCATGAGGAAAAATTCATCTCTACTCAAGGAAAAATCTGGTTGGCGGAACAACTCATTCTGGCTGGCTTTAAAAAATTAGAGGTAACCAATTTTGGGAATCCAAAAGGAATGCCTCAATTCAAGGATGCTGATGAAGTAATGAAAGGAATTCGCAACTCCAAACTCATTAAAGATTTAGTAAACGATGTGGAACTTACCGCGGTAACGATCCGTGAAAAAGCGGTTGACAGAGCAATCGAAGCTTACAAAGAAGGTTATGGTCCGGACAGAATTTTGTTGATGGTTTCTACCAGTGAGGCCCATCACCTTAAAAATTCAGGTCTTTCTTTGGATCAATACTGGAAAATGAGCGAAGAAAGTATCAAAAAAGCCAAAAATGCCGGCATGAAGGTGAATGGTACGGTTTCTACTATTTGGGGATGCCCTATTTCGGGTCCGACCGACATGAAATTAGCGGTAGAATTCTCTAAAAGATGGTTGGAAATTGGTGCAGACGATATCGAACATGCAGACCATGACGGTTCTGCGTCACCAAACAGAGTTTACGATTATTATTCCATGCTGATGGATGCCATTCCGGATCCGAGCAAACACATTGTTCACTTCCATACTACAAGAGGTTGGGGATTGGCAAATGTATTGGCTGCCTTGCAAGCTGGAATGACACATTACGAAGCTACCATGGGTGGAATCGGTGGTCAGCCTGCCAATTTCGTAGATGGCATTCCTGTAGCTGGAACGGGTGAATATTACTATAAAGATCCTAGTGCAGTGGGATTAGTTTGCATGGAAGACATGATCGTCATGATGGATGAAATGGGAATTGATACGGGTGTGGACGTTGACAAAATTCTGGAAATCGGTAAGATGGTGGAAAGAATTGTTGGGCGAAAACTGAGATCAGAATCCATCAATATGGGACGTGTGTCTACTTCTGTTCCTCAGATGGAAGAATTGGAATATGCTTAGTATATCAGACACAAAATAGAATGAAAGAAAGCTTCTCGAATCGAGAGGCTTTTTTTTGTTGTTTTCTTTTTGTTTTCCATATATTTAAATAAAAAAAGGCATGAAAAATCTGATCATTCTACATGGCGCACTTGGAGCAGAGACCCAATTTGAAGACATCAAAAAAAGAGTGCACAGCGACTTCATTATCTGGACAATGAATTTTTACGGACATGGAGGGAATGCTGTAGATAAGCCTTTTAGAATCAGAGAATTTGCCAATGAATTAGAAGGTTTCATCAAAGAGAATGTCATTACCGAACCACTCATTTTTGGTTATTCCATGGGAGGTATGGTGGCTTTGGATCTGGCTTCCAGAAAACCGGAATTGATTGATCGCATTGTGACTTTAGGGACAAAATTTGGATGGAGTCCGGAAATCGCAGCCAAGGAAATCCAAATGTTAAATCCAGAGGTCATTCAGAATAAAGTACCAAAATTTGCCGAAGCGCTTGCGAAAAGACACGCTCCAGAAGATTGGAAAAAAGTACTTCAAGCCACCGAAGAAATGATGCTCGATCTAGGAGCTCATCCGCCAGTAGATAAAAATAGCTGGTCCACCATCAAAACGCCTGTAACCATTTGCCTTGGAGATCAAGATGAAATGGTCAGCAAAGAAGAAACCCAAACCGTATACGACATCTTACCCAACGCCGAGTTCGTAGATCTTCACGATTCCAAACACGCTATCGAACAAGCTAATTTGGACCAGTTGGTAGAAGTATTAGTTTGTGGATGTGATGGAGAGGAAGGGTGATTGGAGGGGTTAAATGCAAAGTGAAAAATGCAAAATGCAAAATGCAAAGTGCAAAGTGCAAAATGAAAAGTGCTAAGTGCTAAGTGCTAAGTGCTAAGTG
>JAGQYP010000005.1 GCA_020436025.1 Crocinitomicaceae bacterium | reverse complement strand
ACTCAAAAAAGTCCATTAATCTCCGCATCAATATCTCGGATGATTTTCCCTAGATCTTCTGCGTTTTCGTGGAAATTATTGTCGTCTACGTCTACAATTAGAAGTTTTCCTTTGTCGTAAGTAGAAATCCAGGCTTCGTATCTTTCGTTCAGCCTTTTAAGGTAGTCTAGTCTGATGGATTCTTCGTATTCTCTTCCTCTTTGTTGGATTTGATTCACCAAAGTTGGTACCGATGCTCTTAGGTAGATCAATAGATCCGGAGCAGAAATGAAAGATTCCAATAAGTTGAATAAAGAAAAGTAATTCTCGAAATCTCTGGTGGTCATCAATCCCATGGAATGTAAGTTGGGAGCGAAGATATAAGCGTCTTCGTAGATTGTTCTGTCCTGGATTACATTCTTGGTGGATTCTTTGATCTCCTGAATTTGTGTAAATCTGGAATTCAAATAGTAAATCTGCAAGTTAAAAGACCACCGTTGCATATCGTTATAGAAATCATTCAGATAAGGATTCTGCTCAACATTTTCAAAATGAGTATCCCACTCAAAATGCTTGGCCAATAATTTGGTTAATGTTGTCTTCCCTGATCCTATATTTCCTGCTACTGCAATATGCATTTTCTTAAATTTTCACCCAAATTAATAAAAAATTACGATTCCCGGCAAGCTTTACTCAATACTTGTAAAAGTGAACAAATTTGCCGTCGTAAAGGACTAGATATTCGTTAGAAATACAAAAATAATGGATTCCTGAAACTGGCAATTTAAATTTATCCGTATTTAAGGTTTTTTCATCATAATAATGAATGTGATCTTCCTGGATATAATAGACTTTCTTATCTAAAACGTGGATCTCCTCCACTCCTTTAATCGGGATCGTTTTCAAAAAGGTTCCATACACATCAAAAACCAAAACACCGTGATCGGGATTGTTCAAATACAATTGATCTTCCGACTCCAAAAGTGCTGTTGGCCTTAACTCTTGGTAAAGCAACATACTTAAATTCTCTGTTTTAAAAACTCGATTGAAATTGTGATCGTATTTCTCCAATGCAAAATTCTCCGCGTTGTATACCCATAAATTATTGTTCAACATCGAAAGGGTCACCAATTCCACCATGTACATGCCTTTATCGGCCAGACTCGTTTCAGCCTCACTCATGGTTAGGGTATTATCCAGGTAGGCAATTAAATTCTGATCCCGAGAATACAAAAGGATTTTCATGCTTTGCCCCACATCCATGGAAGTCAAATCACCTGCTATTTTGAAGGACTGCTCAAACATGGTGTCCAGTTTTGGAGAAAGTTTGGTGATGACATCTTTATCGATCAAATAAAAATTTCCCAAATAGTCTGATTCAAGCACATCCAAATGGGTTTCAATTTTTTTGACAAATACCAAATTCGTATCCAAACGATTTAAGGTATCTGTTTTAATTCTAACTTGACCCCACAAAGGAAAACAGACCAAAATTGCTATGATAACAATACTTCTCAATGAATGAAAGATTTGATATCTTCCAGAATTTTACGGTTGTTTGATAAACGAGGGACTTTATGCTGTCCACCCAATTTACCTTTGGACTTCAACCAGGAGTTAAACGTATCTCGAGGGGCCGAAATTATGTGAGGAGCCATCAAACTTAAGTCTCCTTTCCTCTTGGCCTCATAATCTGAATTTAAATCTTTTAAATGCTGATCCAAAGCATCTCTGAAACAATCCAAGTCGTCGGGCTCCTCGTCAAATTCAATTAACCATTCGTGACTACCTCTTGCTTCTTCTCCCATGTAAACTGGCGCCGCTGTATAATCCACCACCGAAACCCCGCACTTTTCTGAAGCAAATTGAATGGCTTTTTCTGCATTGTCCACTACCAATTCTTCTCCAAATGCATTAATGAAATGCTTGGTTCTGCCCGTCACCACAATTCGATAGGGGTCTGTGGATGTAAATCGGACCGTATCTCCAATCAAATACCTCCACAACCCTCCATTGGTTGATATAACAAGGGCATAATCGATTCCGGTTTCCACATCCTCCAAACTATAGATCGTTTTTGAATTCACTCCTTTGTAATCTGACATAGGTATGAACTCAAAAAAGATACCATAATCGAGCATCAGCAATAATTCTTTCTTATCCTTAGTATCCTGAATCCCAAAAAATCCTTCGGAAGCATTGTAGGTCTCTACGTAATTCATCTTGCCACTGATGATCTTATTGAATTGCTCTTCGTAAGGACTAAAACTAACTCCTCCATGCATGAACAACTCCAAATTCGGCCATACTTCCTTTATATCCGATTTCCCTGTGATTTCTAATATTCTTTTGAGCAATACCAAAGTCCAGCTGGGCACACCAACTATGATGGCAACGTCTTCATTCATGGTCGCCTTCGCCATTTTATCCAGCTTTTCCTCCCACTCTTTCATCAAGGCGATTTTTTTGGAAGGTGTTCTTCGAATCTCAGCCCACCAAGGCAAATTCTTTGTCAAAATGGCCGATAAATCCCCAAAATAGGAGTCGGAACTCAGACTATTGGTTTCTGCACTTCCTCCTACAACCAAATGTTTTCCCTTGTACAATTTAGCATCTGGGTGATTATGATAATACAAACACAGCAAATCTTTTCCTGCTTTGTAATGACAATCTTCCAAAGAATCTCTGGTAACGGGAATAAACTTACTTTTTTCGGATGTAGTTCCACTGGATTTGGCAAACCATTTCGTATCTGTGGGCCACAGGAGATTTTGCTCATTGGTTAATAAACGCTCCACCCAAGGCTTTACATCATCATAATCCTGCAAGGGAACATTCTCCTTAAAATCTTTGTAACTGGCAATTTCATCAAAGCCAAACTTCAATCCCCATTCGGTATCCTTGGCACGTGAAATTAAATTGGTTAAGAGTTCATTTTGAACTTCTATAGGGTATTGCTTAAAGAGATCTATTTGATGAATCCTCTTCTTGATCAACCAGGAAAATATCTTGTGTACTGGCATACCCTGTCAGGATAAGTGATTGTTTCAAATCACAATAAGTTGATTTACAAGAAACAAACAGAAAAAACTCTTACTGAGTTAAAAGGATTAGGAAAATCGTTACTAATAGTCCGATTACCAATACATATCCGATCCCTGCTGTTGTTTCGTCAAAATTATTATCTGCCATAACTCTTTATTCTGTAGTCAAAATTGAGAGGTAAAAATATAAAAAAAACCTATTGATTCCCATCCTGAATGCTATTTTTGAATCAAAATCCAACTAAGAATGAAATTTGAAGGAAATTTAAAGAAGATGAAGGTCCTCATGGAAGGGGATGAGATTCAGTATACCATGGATCTGAATGGAGATGCCATTTACATGAATGACCTCATAGGTTCCAGAATTGAAATCAATTTTGAAGGCCGAATCAACTGCATAGCTTGTGGAACGGAAACCAAGAAGTCATTCGGAGGAGGATTTTGTTTTAGTTGTTTTACCACGGCACCAGAAGCTTCTCCCTGCATTATCCACCCAGAACTTTGTGAAGCACATTTGGGAGGAGGAAGAGATCCGGAATGGGAAGAAATTCATCATAATCGACCTCATTTTGTTTATTTGGCTGTTTCTTCAGCGATTAAAGTGGGGATTACTCGGGAAGACCAAATCCCAACACGGTGGATTGATCAAGGAGCCAATTACGCTATCAAAATCGCGGAAGTCCCTTATCGCCAGTTAGCAGGACAAATCGAAGTGGCTTTGAAAGATGTGTATACCGACAAAACCAACTGGAGAAAAATGCTAACCAATGAATATCTTGAAGGGGTGGATTTAGTAGAAGAAAAGTGGGCCTTGGAAGACGTGCTTCCTTCTGATCTGATCGAATATTTTACCGAAGACGATGAAGTTACTTATTTACATTATCCGGTCATTGAATACCCCGACAAGGCAAAGACGGTGAATCTAGACAAAAGCCCAAATATCATTGATCAAATTCAAGGAATAAAAGGACAGTATATTCTCTTTAAAAACATCGGAGCACTTAACATTCGCAAGCACTCCGGTTATTTCATTCAACTAACTACCTGATCTGAATAGTGTAAGGCAGTTGAGCTTTAACACCAGGCGTTAGATCTAAAGATTGAATATCTTGAATCAGAATTGCATACGCTTTATAGATTGCTGAATTTTCCCAGCTTTTAGTTTGAATTTGCTCTTCATCATCTTCATCCTCATCTCCTCCACCAAAAGCAGAGAACATTTCTTTCAATTTTAAAAGAGGCGGATATTTGCGTTTTGGGAAATATTCCACAGCATCATCATCCAATTCTAATTTGGCTAGAAGATCTTTTCTCGCTTTTTGGTAAGTACCCAATTCATCCACCAAACCTATTCTCAGTGCATCGGTTCCCGACCAAACACGACCTCTACCAATACGGTTAACCTCTTCTTTTGATAATTTTTCTCTTCCATCATCCACTCGAGTCAAAAACTCATCGTAAATGCGATCCACTTCTTCTTGTACAATGCCAAATTCTTCTTCCGACAATTTTTTATTCAAACTCAGCACACTATGTGGATGCGTAGTCACAAAATCCGAAGTCACGCCTAATTTATCTTTCATCATGTCACCTGTGTAAGGAATCATTCCAAATACACCAATCGAACCAGTTATCGTTCCTTCTGAAGCATAAATTTTATCTGCCGCACAAGAAATATAGTATCCACCTGAAGCGGCTACATCCCCCATGGACACGTATACTGGCTTAACTTTTTTAGTTAATATCACTTCTCTCCAAATAATATCAGAAGCCAAAGCCGAACCTCCTGGAGAATTTACTCTCAATAAAATTCCTTTTACATCATCATCCAATCGTGCATCGCGAATATGCTTGGCGATTGTTGTAGAGTGCACTTCTTTTCCTTTTCCAGTATTCACTCCTCCCTCGGCCATGATAACGGCTATTCGATCTCCTTTTTTCTCTTTTTCATCGTCTTCTTTGATCAAAGTTTCAAAGACATATTTATTGACATCCAAGAAATGAACGTCCTCCAATTCGTCCACCCCAACTTTACTCATGATGATGCCATATACTTCATCTGGATACTTTAATCCATCAACAAATCCTAGATCAGCCGCATCATGAGCAGTTCTAATCGTCATTTTTTCAGCATACTTATTCAATGAATCCGCAGGAATATCTCTAGCTGTACTCACATTAGCCACCATATTCGCCCACATGTTGTCGACCAATACTTGAGTCTGATGACGAGCACTATCACTCATTTCTGTTAAAAAGAACGGTTCAACAGCTGATTTAAAATCATTATTTGAACCTCTGATGATTTGAATCTTTACTCCTAGTTTGTCAAGTGTTTCTTTGTAAAACATGCGCTCTACTCCAATACCATTCCATTCCATTACCAAAGTTGGGAACAAGTAAACCTCATTCGCCACACTCGCCAAATACAATGCTTTTTCACTAAAATACTCTCCTTGACCATAAGCCACAATCCACTTACCAGATGATTTGAAATCCTCCAAAGCAGCTCTCAATTCCTGAATACTAGCCAAACCTGTATTCACATCTGTTAAATCCAGAAAAACACCTTCTATTTTGTCATCTTCTTTGGCCTGATCCAGTCCATCAATAAGATCAATGAGTCCTACTCCCATGTCAGACATCCCGCCAAAACCAAAATCTGGACCATTGGTTTTATCAGTTAATCCATTTTCAAGCTGAATATGAAGAACCGTATTTTTTTTCACTTTGTAAGGTTTTGACTCAAACATGGAATCCAAACCACTAAATAATACCCAGAAAAAGATAACCATGGATAAAATGGATACGACAAGCATCCCTAACATTGAAGACAAAAAGCCTTTCCAAAAAGTGTACATAATAACAAATAAAATTAGTTTTGTACAAATGTAGGCCGAACACCGCCCCTTAAATCTGAAAATGGGATAAGTGGTTAAGAATATGTGTCATTGGTTGAACAAGACAAATTAATGCAAACCATATATATAGGAATAGGAACAAATTTGGGAGATCGCTTGCGAAATCTGGAGAAAGCATTGGAATTGATTAAAGAATACGCTTCTGTTGAAAAGATCAGTTCTATTTATGAAACCCCTCCCTTTGGATTCGAAGCTTCTACCAATTTCTATAATATTGTCATCCAAGTTCAAAGTCATCTTTGCCCTGAATCCCTGCTTCAGGCAAATCAGCAAACCGAATTGGCACTGGGCCGAATCTACCACAATGATGGCAAATATCATTCAAGAGTAATTGATTTAGATATTTTACTCTTCGAAGACCTTGTTTTTGAAAAAGAAAACCTCAAAATTCCTCATCCTCACATTTCTAAACGTAATTTTGTCTTGTTGCCCTTATTGGAAATTGCCCCAGAAATTAGCGTTCCTGGTAACAATAATTTAATGTACAGGGAATTTCTCGATTCCTCTATGCATGCATCTATAAATAAGGTAGAAAACCGCGCATTAATCCCTTATTAAATTTGATAAAACACAATATCTTATCGATATATTTTTTTGTCACTAAAAAAAATTAGTTATTATTGCATTCGAATAGTGTAAGTGTTTGAGAACAAAATCTAAGATTTAAAAATGAAAAAGAATAGTTTTAAAGGACTGGCTGCAGTAGCACTAATTGGTGCTTCGGTTACAGGATGTAAACTACTGGGAGATCTTGACTACGAATTGGATCACGATCCGGTACAAATGCATGGAGACAGTGTAAGAGTTAAAGTAACTGTTACTGTTCCTAAAAAAGGAATCCACAAAAAAGTGGTGGCTGAAATTACTCCAAAGCTTGGTAATAAAGAATACAAAGTGATCACTATCCAAGGTGAAAAAGCTGAAGGAAATGGGATCGTAATTCCAAAAGAAGGGAAAAAAGTAAGCTACGAAGATGTAGTTCCTTACGATCCTTCAATGGAAAATTCTGATTTGACTATTAGCGGTGTTGCTAGAAAGAAGAAAAAAGAAATCGAAGTTCCAGAAACTAAAATTGCTGATGGAACAATCATTACTCCTTTCTGGGTACAACCTGATGATAAAGCACTAATTGGTAATGATGCCTTCCAAAGAGTTACTGAGGAGATGACTATGGCTCAAATCAATTATTTAAAAGGAAAACACAACGTAAGATCTACTGAGTACAAAGATCAAGACGTTAAAGATATCCAGGCTTTCATGGCAGATGCTCAAACGAACGTAAAAGTTGAGCCTAAGAGAGTGGATCTAGTTGCTTATGCTTCTCCAGAAGGTGAAGTTGCTAAAAACAACGATCTTGCTGGAAACAGAGCGACAACTGGTAAAGAAGCTTCTATCGAGATCGCTAAAAAAGCGAAGAACGAGAAACTTCAAGGTGAAGACCTTTACAACCCACAACCAAAAGGTGAGGATTGGGAAGGTTTCAAATCTCAATTGGATTCAGTTCCTGAGAAAAAGATCCCAGCTGAAGAAAAAGCTCTTATTGTTAGAATTCTTGAAATGTACAAGGATCCTCAAACAAGAGAAACTGAGATGAAAAAACTTTCTAAAACTTTCAGAGTATTAGAAAAAGAAGTACTTCCTCCATTGAGAAGAACTCAAATTCAATTGGTTTATGACTTGACTGGTTACTCTGATGAGGAGTTGATCGCTTTGTCTAAGTCAAACCCTGACACATTGAACGTTGAAGAGTTGTTGTTTACAGCTACTTTAACTGAAGATTTGAACGAGAAATTGAGATTGTACAAAGAAGTTCAAAGACAATATCCAGATGATTGGAGAGGATACAATAACGTAGGTTATGTATACTATATGCAAAACAAATTAGATGATGCAAAATCAGAATTCGAAAAAGCATCAGCTAAAGAAGAACATGACGAAATCTTCAACAACCTTGGAATTATCGCTAGAATTCAAGGAGATAGAGTGAAAGGAAAAGAACTACTTGAAAAAGCAGGTGGATCTGACGAGACTAAGTACAACTTAGGAATCATCGCTATCCAAGACGGAGATTACGAAACTGCAATCTCTAACATGGGTGACAACAAAACTTTCAACAAGGCGCTAGGTCAATTGTTACACGAGCAATATGAAGATGCTTTGAAAACAATCGATGAGTCTGACGATAAAGAAACAGCAATCGGATATTACTTGAAAGCGATCTTAGGATCTAGACAAGGAAACTTCGACATGGTGAAAAACAACTTGAAGTCTGCTGTAGCTAAAGATGCTTCTTTGAAAGCGAAAGCTGCGAAAGACAGAGAATTCATTAAGTTTTTCGAGAACGCTGAGTTCCAAGCTATCGTTCAATAAAAATCTTAGATACTTCATATATGAAAGCCTCTCAATTTTGGGAGGCTTTTTTATTTTCAATTCATTCTGAAAAGTGTATCTTTGACCTGTCTTTGTCCACCAGTTATTAACCAACCTCATGTTGACATTTATCTTTCAACAAAACACCTTGTGATCAAGACATTATTACTATATTCAAAACATAAATAAATTTAAATGGAGTACAATACGCAAAGAGGAAACATGGAAATCCCGGAATACGGGAGAAATGTTCAAAAGCTCGTAAACTTTGCATTGACGGTTAAGGATCGTGAAGAGAGAAATAAGGTTGCTCAGGCAATTATTAATGTCATGGGACAACTCAACCCTCATTTGAGAGATGTTGAAGAATACAACCATAAATTATGGGCCCACCTTTTTATCATGTCTCGTTTCGAGTTGGATGTAGATAGCCCCTACCCGATTCCAACGAAGGAAACTTTTCAAGTGAGACCTAAACGCATGCCTTATCCTAAGAATAAGATTCGTTACGGACACTATGGTAACACAACCCAACTCCTCGTGCAAAAAGCAATCGAAATGCCAGAAGGCGAAGAAAAAGATGCCCTAATTCGCGTGATAGCGAACATCATGAAAAAGGATTTCGTTGCTTTCAATAATAGTGGTTCAGTGGAAAATGAAGTTATCCAACACCAACTGGACGTTTTGTCGCAAGGAAAGTTGAAAATCAAAGATATCGAGAGCTTAATGTCTCTGAATGATATTTATAAAGTAACCGGACATCCTAACACCAAGGTGAAAAGTAAATTCAAGAATAAAACCAACAAGCGTAAGAAAAAATAATGAGTTCATTTGAAATCCACGGAGGAAAGAAATTAAAAGGGGAAATTATCCCTCAGGGAGCTAAAAACGAAGCTTTACAAGTACTTTGCGCTGTCTTGATGACAGAAGAAAAAGTAACGATATCCAACATTCCGGATATTATTGATGTGAACAAACTGATCAACTTACTTCAGGCCATGGGCGTGAAGGTAGAAAAAGTTGAGGCAGGAACTTACAACTTTAAAGCAAAGGACATAAACCTGAACTATCTTACTTCCGAAGATTTTAAAGAAAGAGCTTCGGGATTGCGCGGTTCCATCATGATTGTTGGCCCTCTTTTAGCTCGATTTGGTAAGGGATTCATGCCGAAACCAGGTGGAGATAAAATTGGAAGAAGAAGACTGGATACCCACTTTGAAGGTTTTGCCAAATTAGGAGCGAAATTCGATTACGACTCGAAAGAATATTTCTATTCCGTAACAGCTAAAAAATTAACTGGGACCTACATCCATTTAGATGAAGCATCGGTTACTGGAACAGCAAACATAGTGATGGCTGCAGCTCTTGCAAAAGGCGAAACAACCATCTATAACGCAGCTTGTGAGCCTTACTTGCAGCAACTTTGTAAAATGTTGAACAGCATGGGAGCCAAGATTACTGGAATTGGTTCAAATATGCTACATATTGAAGGTGTGAAAAGTCTGAATGGATGTTTCCATCGAATCCTGCCCGACATGATCGAAATTGGTTCTTTCATCGGATTAGCTGCCATGACTCAAAGTGAGATCACGATTAAAGATTGTTCAATTCCTGAACTAGGAATCATTCCCGATGTTTTCAAAAGATTGGGAATTGAAATGGAATTTAGAGGGGATGACATCTTCATTCCTTCTCAAAAATCCTACGAGGTGGACACGTTTATTGATGGATCCATTTTGACGATTTCAGATGCACCATGGCCTGGATTCACTCCAGATTTACTTAGTATTGTTTTGGTAACAGCCATTCAAGCTAAAGGAGCTGTATTGATCCACCAAAAAATGTTCGAATCCAGATTGTTCTTCGTTGATAAACTTATTGACATGGGAGCTCAGATCATTCTTTGTGATCCGCATAGGGCTACTGTTATTGGTAATGCAAGAAAATCTGCACTTAGAGGAATTCAAATGACCTCTCCAGATATTAGAGCGGGTGTTGCCCTATTGATTGCGGCCCTTTCTGCTGAAGGAAAAAGTGTCATTCACAATATTGAACAAATTGACAGAGGGTACCAAAATATTGACATGCGTTTAAACAATATTGGTGCTGATATAAGAAGGAGGTAATTATGTGGCTACTCTATTTCGCTTTTCCGCTTCTACTTCATTTTCCCGTTGAAAAAGGTCAACCTGCTCCTGATTTTACAGGTCAGACTCCAAAAGGAAAAGAACTGAAGCTAAGCGATTATAAAGGGGATGTCATTTTACTCGATTTTTGGGCTTCATGGTGTAAACCGTGCAGAATGAAAAACCCGGAAGTCATTTTGATCTACGAAAAATACCGAAAAGCAAAATTTAAAGACGGAGCCAAGTTTCAAATTATCTCGGTATCATTAGATACAGACGAAATAAAATGGAAATCCGCGATCAAAGAAGACGGTTTGAAATGGTCTACTCATGTATCTGATTTAAAAGGATGGAAGTCAGAAATCTCTTCCTTATATGGTGTCCGTGCCATCCCGACCATGTACTTGATCGACCAAAAAGGGAACGTAATCGCTACAGGTGAAGATTTACAAGGTTTAGACCTCCACATTCAAATTGACAATTTGTTAGAATAAGTCCTATTATCTGACAGAAATTTCAGCTATTTTTATCGAATTGTGACAGAATGTCCTAAATAAAGGGTTGGAATGCTTTTTGACTCATCAGAATGAATTGATTAAAAGAATTGGAAATGGCAAAAAAGAAGAAAGAAGATACAGTGGAAATGGAAGGGCAAGAACAAGATCAACAAACAGTTGAAAATACAAAGGCTCAGTCAGACAATTCAGAAAATAAAGACGAGGCTAAAAGCCCAATAGAAGAGCTAGAAATTCAGGTAAAAGAAGCCAATGATAAGTACGTTCGTTTGTATTCTGATTTTGATAATTTCAGAAAGCGAACAATCAAGGAGAAAGCGGAGTTAATTCAGAATGCTTCTGAGAAAGTCATCTCTGAAATGTTGGTTGTTTTGGATGATTTTGAAAGAGCGATAAACAATACTCAGGATCAGGAACAAGTAGAGGGAATCAAATTGATCAAGCATAAAATGGAGAGCATTTTTGAAAGACAAGGTTTGAAAAAAATGGAATCCAAAGGCCAGAAATTTGATATGGACTTGCATGAGGCAATTACAGAGATTCCAGCTCCTGAAGATAGTTTAAAAGGATGTGTAGTGGATGTAGTGGAAGAAGGATACTTTTTAAATGACAAAGTAATCCGATTCGCTAAAGTTGTTGTTGGAAAATAGAACCATATGAGTGACAAAAGAGATTATTACGAAGTTTTAGGGGTTTCTAAGGGTGCGTCTGAATCAGACATCAAAAAAGCCTATAGAAAATTAGCCCTAAAATACCACCCGGATAAAAACCCGGATGACGATTCTGCAGCTGAAAAATTTAAAGAAGCAGCAGAAGCATACGAGGTATTAAGTGATCCTCAAAAACGTCAGCGTTACGATCAGTTTGGTCACCAGGGAATGGGTGGATCCGGATTTGGAGGTGGAGGCATGTCCATGGATGACATCTTCTCTCAATTCGGTGATATTTTCGGAGGAGCGTTGGGTAGGGGAAGCGGGTGGGTCTCGGTGGGCGGCGCATCATTAAGAAGAGGATCCAATCTTCGTGTTAAAATCAAATTGAACCTAGAGGAAGTAACCAATGGAGTTACCAAGAAGATTAAAGTCAACAAATTAGTTAATGCGGAAGGCGTAACCTACAATACTTGTAGCACTTGTAATGGAAGTGGTAGAATCATGAAAGTGACACAAACCATTTTGGGCCACATGCAAACCGCTTCTACCTGTACCACTTGTCACGGAACTGGAAAGATCATTGACAAAAAACCAGGGGATGCAGATAGCCAAGGACTAAAACGACAAGAAGAAGTTGTTGAAATCGATATCCCAGCTGGAGTACAAGATGGTATGCAGTTAAGTGTAACTGGTAAAGGAAACGCAGCTCCATTCGGAGGAATTCCAGGAGATTTGCTCGTTGTCATCGAAGAAATCGAAGACGAAAACTTAAAACGAGACGGAGCAAATTTGCATTATGAGGCCTATGTCAATTTTGTTGATGCAGTACTTGGAACTTCCATCGAAATCCCAACTGTGGGTGGTAAAGCCAAAATCAAAATTGAACCAGGAACGCAGTCAGGAAAAATACTTCGTCTGAGAGGAAAAGGAGTGCCGGATATTCATTCCTATGGAAGAGGCGATTTGTTTGTACATATCAATGTATGGACTCCGAAAAAAGTCTCGAAAGAAGAAAAAGCGATGTTGGAAAAATTGAAAAACAGCGAAAATTTTCAACCGAATCCAACACACAGAGACAAAGGATTCTTTGACCGAGTGAAAGACATGTTTAGTTAGAATGGACTTTTAGACTTTTAGATTGTTGGTCAGTTAGACAGATTCTAGAGTTCATGATATTCAAAAAGCCACAGTTTCCCTACGAAATTGTGGCTTTTTTGCTAAAACATCTATCCTCATTCGTACTTCTTCACTCGTAATTCCTACTTCAATTGGCTTGATCATAGGCATAACATCCTCCTAAAAAGATCTCACCCCAATCCTCGTATTTCAACTTGATTTTTTTGTAATAACTGTTGTATCTGGTTCGATCATAATAGTCGTCGTAAACGTCCTTCTGTCTTAGGTCCTCGCACTTTCCTGCCATTGCCAAATAATAAGCAGAGGAATCAGATTGATGCGAATTCAAATAAGCTTTATAATAGTAGTTCTTAGCTAAATTCGCTTGATGATATTCTTTTTCATCGATCATTCCATTGTGAAATTTTTCTTGCGACCAGGCACGTCTTCTCATCATCCAAGAATTCCCATGGTAAGTCATGTTAAAGAAGCAATTGGCTATCAAATTATAGTGATAAGATTTTTTCTTACTTGTTTTTACGGCTTCCAAGTGAAACAAAAGCTTTTTCATGATTTGCTCTTTGGTGTAAGACAGGGTATCTCCTTTTGTTTTTCGATGGAAGGAATTGATATCAGCATAAAAAGGATTGGCACTCAGATAATAGTTGAACGGATTCTCATCATCATTGTAATAGTTTGCTCCAGCTTTTTTGAAGTTGATTTGCGCCGTTTTATAATGCCCTCTTCTGAGATGTTTTGTCCCCAGTAAATCATACAAAAATGGGAGATCTCTTTTCAAAATTTTAAAATTGGGATGATCCATGTGCTTTTTGGTAAGTTGAATAAGCCTTTCTATCTCCTTAGGACCTGAGATGTAGTCGATATAGTCCTTGTATTCTGTAAAAAAATCACCCCAATAATTGTTGATGGGTCTCTCTCCTTTCCAAACCATCCAATTGTAATACTCTTCATATCCCGGAACGGATTCTATCCAAGAATAAACCACCATGGCTTCTACTATTTGTTTGTTCTTTTCAAACTGTTTGGCTAGAGCGAGAACAAATTTATTCTGCAAATCAAATTCATCCATGGAAAAATCATTTAATCGAATGGAAGGATCTCTCAATGCTACTCGATTTAAAATGAGAATTTGATTCAATAGCTTCTGCTTCTTTTTATGCTTATACTTCTTTAATGCTCTTTGAATTTGAACTTTTGAAGTCCCAAAATTTCCAAGTAGATAGTTCAAATAACCTTCAGACAAATCCCAGACATAATTGTTTTTGGGCTTATTTCCTTTAATAAATTGAAGTACTTCTTTGGCATACTGAACATCCATGGGATAGAGAATATTCGCTACTTCAGAATAACAGCAGGAATCCATATTGTAAATGGCAGGTTGATCCAAAATGATTTTCGGGGAAACCAACCAGTCTTCCAGTTTATTTACTTCACGAAGAAGAAGAAAATCCAGCTCTTTTGTATTTCCATATTTCTTCTGTAGCAACTTAATTTCTCCCAGAGTCCTTGAAGTATTTCGAATCGATTTGTAAAACAAAAATTCCTTTTCATAAAGAGGATTGGTAACTTCCTTGCCTTCAATTTTTGCTTCTCCATACAAATAATTGGAGCGGATTACTTGTCTTTTTCCACTGGCATGATAAAATATTTCATAAAAGCGATTATCTCTATCCTGACTGTCTGGAGTTCCTACATTCCAATAGTACATAGCCCAGTAGTAAACGATGTCTTTTTCTGTCTGACTTATATACTTTTTCCAAAGATGCTCAATCAAATCATGCTGAGAATTATAAAAAGCCAAGCGCATGGCCAAAAAAGCATATCTTCTTTTCAGAAAGGGATTATTTTCTTTCTCTAAAATTTGCTGAATCTCTTGAATACTGCCACTTCTCAATTGAACGTCGCTTTCATCATTCTTCTCCCATGGATCCGAATGATAGGTGTTAAGTAAACTGGCTTTATGGACATAAGCAATATATTTTAGAACATCCTTTTTCTGCTCTCGATGGAGTTGCTTGATAAACTCATTTTTTGAAGCATTTGTGAGATCAAAATCCGATTGATACAAGGCTCGATAAATCGTTTTGACTCCAATTTTCTTTTCGGTGAGTTGTTGCCACAAGAGTACATTTTTCATGTCGTCCTCTGCAATTTCAGGCTGTAATTTCTCGATATCTTCTTGATAGTTGGCATAATAGAAATAAGTTGAATAGAAAAAGGGTGTGAATCCGTCAAAATCAAAATTTTGGGGATGAAACAATGTAAATCTGGTTTCTTCTCCATAGGGATAATACCCACATGAAAAAATCCTAGTAGGAAGGAGAAGGAGCCATATACTTATACAAATAATCGAGATTTTCATAATATGTTTTATTCATGATTCTTTCATCTAAATGGAAAAAGGAAATTGTGGTTAGAGAATCAAATTTCATTTTGTCTTCCACTAAATCCATGACTTTTCGGATTTCGTATTCTTCTACTCTTTCCCATTTGATCCAATCCCCTTTCCTGAACCAAATTCGATCAATGACAGTATCCTGTTGCACTTCATACCAGAGCTTGGAAACTGGTTCAGCTACCTGATCTATTTGGATATCATCAGAATAAATCATGCCTTGAAAATCACCTTGCCGGTAGAGCAATTTGTACTCAAAAATGGGAAAGACATAATCCATAGGGATTGTATAACTTGATTTTTCGGTTACGTATTTGCCGAATTCCTCCACATCTAAAACAGAGTTGATACTCTTACTTTTTACTGGATTAGTAAGATTATAGCACATCAACATCACACGATCGACAGGTGGCACACCCATGATTTCGGGATATTTGTAGGGATAAAGGCGAAGAGTGGCACTGACGTCCAATTGAGATTTCATTTTTATTTGTCTCAATAATTCAAAATAGACCTCTTTGGTAGTTTTCGTCCAATCACAGTCAATTTGAATCTCTCGAACCAAGGTTTTATTGAAATTGGATTCCAAACGCTTATGAACCAAAAACCAAATGTTTTCCGCTAGTTCAGCCACATTCTCTCGAGAATAATACTTAAACGCTTGATTTTGAACATAAACTGTAGGTACAATTTCCATTTTGGATTTCCCGTTCAAGTTTAAGGTTGTTTTATCAATGGGAATGGCTTTAAAGCTTGCACTGGGTTCTACTTCAAAAAACTTCACATAGAGCTTGTCAACATTGAGTTGATTTAAAAATTTCTCATGCTCCCCCTGCCACTCAAAATCATAGGATTTCCAGTAATAAAAAGAGCGTTTTATTTGTTGAGGTTGATCATACATTTTAATATTCGCCTTCCGATGAGGAAGATCAATTCGCTTAAACATCGTTTCCTTATCCAACGAAGAATTGCAGGATGTAAAGAGAACTAATATGAATGCGAGTCTGAAAAACATGGTTCGAAAGTAGGAGGATTCCTATAGATTTCCAGATTTCCGAAGGACATGATTTCAGGTAATTTATTATTCGTAATCCTCTTGCTATTTTTCGAAAATCAGACCTTCAAATCTAGACTCAAAGAATAAAAAAAAGGCCACCAAAGCAGCCTTTTCAATTTCGTTAGGATTCTATAAGCCGGGTTCTGTCGTGCCTTATCATTTATCTAGCCTTGCTGTCACCAGCAAGATCAATCGACCTACCCTTCCAGACTAAAAAGTTGAGCGAGTAACTCTCCTCCTTTCGGAATCTGGATTTACATGGTCTTTCAGCTCATGAGGTTTACCTAGCCGGCATTGTCACCAATCCCGCGGTGAGCTCTTACCTCACCCTTTCACCCTTATCACGCCAAAGCGTGACGGTCTACTTTCTGTTGCACTGTCTGTCACCCCGAAAAGTGCCTTCCCGTTAGGAAGCATGATACTCTGTGCTGCCCGGACTTTCCTCATGCCGACTTTATAATCGGCATGCGATAAGACAAATCCTGTGCAAAGTTAAATCATTAAATTGGTATTAAATAATTGAATTCAAATCAATATCTTTAAAACATGAAGCACATTCTCTTTATTTGTTTGTTTTTGAGTGGACTTGCATTTGGTCAGACAAGTTTATTTTTTCAGCAAAAATCAGGTTTAAATCCTGCTTTAGCGTGCATTGACAATAAAGCATCCATAAGTATTTCTACTGTTTTTGCCTACAGTTCTTTCTATACAGGACGAATTAATGGAGAATATCAGATTAAGGATCATCATAATGTACTATTCAATGGCTATTATGAAAATCTCAATGGGTACAATTTATTTAACCTGAAATTTGGATATGCCTATGCCTTCAAATTCTCTGATGCCTTCAACATGAATATTGGATTGGATTTGGGTGTTGGAATTTTAAATACTGGTTTTAACAATACAACCGGAAGCGGGACAAGTGGAAATTTCAACGGAGATCTTGGATTGTCTGTACATGGGAAGTCCTATTATCTGGGTGTAAACGTTCAATATGTTCAAAAACCAATCTACAATATTGTTTACCCGAGTGGCCTTTATTTCAACCTTTTATTGGGAATCACAAAACCTATTGGAGAGAACTTCAGATTTTCTTTGGACGGTGCAGTAAATACGGGCTTTGGTAATAATAGAAATAAAGCTGCCGTTTCTGCCAGAATCAATATATGGGGTTATTTTTGGTTTGGTCTGGGATATCGATATTACGAGGAATTCTATCAACGAGCAAATACGGGACAAATCGCTGGTTCCTTAACTCGTCATGACATTGTCGTTCCTATTGGTCTGCAAGCCAAAAATTTTACTTTCTCTTATGCTTTTAATTACGATTTAAGCAATGCAACGGCCACCATCACTTCTACATTTCATGAGGTTATCTTCGGATGGAGAATTCCGCATGCCGATCGATTAGAAGAACCAGGGGCTCAATATGTGGAATAACTTTCCTATTAATTACTTTATCTGGATTTCTGGATCTAATTCTAGCACACATTCTCGGGTCTGTTTCTGAATTATTAAGAACGGGTTAAGTATCTATAAATCAACAATAAAACAACTATATTTTTATTGGTCATTCGGAATATTTTTTACATTTATCGGAATAAAAATTTATAACTATGTCCATATTTAAAAAGTTCTTCGGATCCAATGCCGAAGAGGGAGCGTCAGATACCCAGACGGCTTCAAAACCAGAGACATCTACAACTACTACAACTTCAATAAACGGTCTGCAAAGGTCCAATTTTCCTTTTGGAAGATATACGGACAGAAATAAGACCAACGAACAAATCGCCTATTGGGGAGATGCGGTAAAAGCATTCGACGAAAAGCGGTATTTCGATTCATTTGAGATTTTGATGAAATATATCGGGGATCCGGAAATTGGGAACCTGAAATATTCCAGAAATGGAGACAAAATTGAATTTGAATTTGTCCAAGGATCCAATGTTATTAGTGGTCATGCCGAAGGAGATAAATTCGTTGCTATTTCGGAAATCGTTTTAATGGAAACGCCCAATGTTCCAGTGATGCGTAAATTAATGTCCTCCAATTACTCTTTGAAGTATTCCAAATTTGCATTAAAAGACAATATTGTATGCATGAAACTCTCATCAAAAATAGAGGATGCATCACCAAACAAGCTGTATTACGGACTCAGAGAAATGGCCCGCAAAGCAGATCGAGAAGATGATTTATTAATTAGCGAATTCGGAAGTGTAAAGGAAGTTGGAGAAGACAAAACCATTCCTTACAGTGAAGAAAAAATGGCTGTACTTCTGAAATATCTGGACCAATGGATTCGTGATACCTTGGAAGAAGTCGGCAAACATGATAAAGATAATTTCTGTGGAGCGATTGCCTTTCTACTTTTAAGATTAAGCTATCGAATCGATTATTTGCTGAAACCACAAGGTCAATTGATGGATCGCTTGGAAAAAATTCAACACATGTTTTTTGCCCAAAACAACGAAACGACTCAGCAAAGAAATGAAAAAATCATCGCTGAATTCAATGATATCTTGAACTGGGACGAAGCGAAAAAGAGAGAAGGGCTTTATGAAACCATCTCTACTTTTGCCTTGATTAATCCATCCGACCACAAACCCGTGATGGACATGATGTTTGACGAAATGAAAAAAGCCGATTGGTACATCAACAACAATTACCCTGTATTCATCAAGAGTATATTCGAATATTCCGTTGCTTATGCATTTTTTAACTATGGAATGCATTATCCGACGATGCATCTTTGGGACATGTTGATGGAAATCTTCAATCCTGATTTTTACAAGGAAATGGGAATTGACAATCAATATATCAATGGAGATCAGTTAAATAGTGCGAATATCAATAAGAGAATCAGTTATATTATCAAGGAAGCCAAAAAAGAATTCCCAAATATAGATTTACGAGTTGAAAATATTAATTATGGCGACCTCACACAGTTTTACACTTCGTTAATGAAGGAAGCTGACTATTTAAATTATTCCAAATAAAACATTGACATGAAAGATATTATAGCAAAATACAAAAGCCAGATAGTGCAAATTAATACGCCTTATGGATCTGGTACAGGCTTTATTTTGGGTGATAAAGGTGTGGTAGTAACCAACCGACACGTAATTCACGGTGCCAATGAAGTGGCAGTTAAAGGAGATTCCTTTCCAAAGCAAATGTTGGAAGTTATTTATACAGATTCACTAAATGACATTGCCTTTTTAAGACTAAATGAACCCGTTTCAGTAACTGAAATTCGTCTTTCAGAAAGAGGTGTTGAAGCAGGGGAAAGAATCATTGCCATTGGTCATCCCCTTGGATTAGAATTTACCGCGACTCAAGGTATTGTGAGCAAGGAAGCAAGAAATTTCAATAATGTGGATTATATCCAAGTTGATGCGGCCATTAATCCTGGAAATAGTGGTGGACCATTAATTAATGAGGCAGGAGAAATCGTCGGTGTCAATACCTTTATTTTCAGAGATGGGGAAAGTCTTGGATTTGCCTTACCATCGGGTAGACTGATTGAAATCATAAGTGAATATGAAAGCAGACACCCAGCGCGAAGTGCAAAATGTACGAGTTGTACCAAAGTAATCCTGAAAGAAGAAGCAGTGGACGGCTATTGCCCTAATTGCGGAAATAAATTTTTGGATGATGAATTCATTTTCAAAGATTTTGTTCCGGGTAAAATTCAATCTACAGTGGAGAATATTTTATCTGGATTAGGAAAGGACGTAAAACTTGCGAGAGTAGGTCAATTTGGATGGGACATTGAAGAAGGTAGTTCCTTAACTAAAATCGATTACAACAACAAAGATCGATTTATTTATGCGGATGCTGTTTTAGGTACGCTTCCAAAGGAAAACCTCCAGGGATTCTATCAATATTTGCTTCAAGAAAACTTCCATTTGGATCAAATCAATTTCAGTATTAATGGTCAAAATGTGATGTTGAGTACCATCATTTTTGATGAAGATCTAAGAGAAGCTTCTGGTAAAGAAATCTTAGGTGAATTATTTACTCTGGCAGATAAATACGATAATTATTTGGCCGATCATTACGGCATGGAAATGAGAATTAATTAATTCTTGATTAGATCAGAAAGAGTTTTGGGAGCTACTTCACAAAAAGAGGAAGTAAGTACTTTTTTGAGTAGTTCCCGATCTATTTCTCCCAATTCAATAAAAGTCCATCCCTGTTTTCCCCAATTATTATCCACCGGATAGACAGAAGGTCCCGTTAAAGAATATAATTCCTGATCAGAAACAGACAATTTTACGGTCACTCTATGATTCTTTTCATCATAAGTCGCAAAAATTTTCTTTTTTACACGAAAAGATATCTTTTCAAAATGTGGTTCGACACTAACTTCTGGAAACGATAATGCTATTTCTTCAAATTCGATGAATGATGCCATAATCGATTAGTTCCTTCCCCCTAAAAAGTTGATAGTTGATAATTAATCATTGATAATTTTCAAAGCCTATTTCTCTACCTGAAAACCAATCTTACCTGTAAGACTAACAGTAGTAAAAGAAGTCGTTGGATTGGTAGGATCCAGCATCTGGAATTCCATTTCGATAGGATAATTGACTACGATGTCAGATGCCGTTTCCATGATATGCTTTTCAGTTCCAATATTTAACAATGGATTTTGCTGAACCAGATGTTTGCTAGAATACACAACCCCATCTTCTTCATATGAAACAATTAAGGTATTGTGAAGATCCTTGGAATTCAGTTTTACAAAATTGAACGCTTCTACGTAGTGATTTCCGTTAAAACCAATATTTCGTTCTCTAAAGTACTCATGTCCTTCCCCATCTGTAACATGCATCTGCACTTTATGTACTCCACTTCCTAAACTTACAATTAAATCATTTTGCTGATATACCTCTGTATCATTCAAAATCCATTCAACATTTGCGGTTGAATTCTGAACAACGGAATGAAATTCAAATTCTCCTCCACCTAAAGGATTGCTTGTAAAGTAACCCCAACAAGGATTTTCAAAACCTAAATAAACCTTATTTTTCAATTTGCTGATGTAAGTCCCGCCAAATTCAAGAACTAGCTCTACATCATAAATACCGGGCTCAGTAATTTGTTGGGTGGCTTGATTGTACTGCACTCCATCTACAAACCAATCAATATTAGAAATATTTTGTCCCACAACACTGGAACTGTCAAAATTCAAATACCCAATAAAAGGAGATGAAAAATCAGCAAAATCAGTCTCGTTATTGAAAAAAGTAATTCCATCACTAAATTCATAAGGTTTGGAATGATCGAAATATTCAAATTTCAATTTCTTGGTTCCCGATTCAAATACAAACTCTCCAACAAATACCTTTACTCCATTTCTAGTCTCGGTATAAGCATTGTAATAGGCATCTTCTTCTCCAGCTGCAATTTGAATTGTATCCGTTACATTGTTTCTGGTAATAATCATTGCCGTCTCAAATTGTGGTCCGTTTGTAATCGGCATATCCACTAATTTGGTACATGCAAAGCTCAATGCAATCAGGCTATATAGGAATATTTTTTTCATTATTTATTGAAGAAGAAATACTTAATTCCAGCGCGGAACTGCATGTTTAAATCTTTGTCAGTATTTCCGAAGAATTCATTCGAGGTTTGATCTAGTAATCCGGCACTTACACCTGCAGTAAATTCTAAATTACGAGAAACGGCATATCCATATTGAAGATTCAGTTTGACATCCAATTTTCGGATTCCGTCTTTAATTCCAAAATTCGAACTGTAATTTTCTACGCCTGTTGACTCAGGAATGTATTGCTCTACTTTTGACCTTACACCTAATAAAAAAGAAGTTCCGACACCCGCATTGATCGAATGTCTGTTTAATTTAATTTTAAGTGCTACAGGTATTTCAATTTCAAACTGACCTTTATAATCTACTTCCTGATAATAACGTTGTGATTTGAAGCCATAGATTTTACTTTCATTCACATAGTTTTGTGAAAGGCCTTCGCGATAGTTCAATTGAGCCCCAACTTGGAAAGCCAAATTCTTATGGAATCCTAATTCATAGCCTAATCCAGCTGATACACCGTAAGAAACTCCTTTGTTTGGCCCATATTTATTGACAATTCCAGCCTCTGCATTGGTAAACAAATGATGTGTTTTCTGAAATTTCACCTTTCTATTTTCCAGAATAATGGATTGATCAAGGTTATTTGGAATTTCCTGAACTGGAATCATGGCAAGTGAAGTCAATTCTTCATCTTCTACGATTTGATCTTTAATCATTTTCGGATCAGCTAAATTTTGATCCGCTACAATATGATTCTCCACTTTCTCAACTTCTAAATCCTCTTGATTCTGTTTTGAATGAAGATTTTTATTAGCCTTCGTATTTGAATGGTAAGCAACATCAGCACGTTTTGATTGCGCTACAAATCCATTTTGATTTGAACCTTTACCATCATTAACACTTGGAGTATTTTCCTCAAGATTCGCTTTCTGATCAACCTCCGAAGCTTGAATGACTACTGATTGAGCCGAATTTTCTTGGTCAATTGCAACAGATCCTTTAGAAGATGAAGGGGTCATCGGACTAAATACTCCAAAATGCGACAATCCGAAAAGCAAGGCGATTACCACCGAGGCACTAGAAAACCAGATAAATGCGCCTCTTCTCTTTTTCTTTTTAGAGTCGTGTGCATCCAACATAGCCTCCATTTCATCCCAATAGGAATCCTTGAATTCAAACTCTTGGTTTTCGTTTGAGCTGTTTGGTTCTTCAAAAAATTGATATGTCTCTTCGTCTCTGAAATTCATTATCCAAAACTTCTCGATAACTCAGCTCTGTCTTGCTCAGTTATCATCTCTCTCAATATCTTTCGCGCGTTGGATAAATGCCATTTAGACGTTCCGTTAGAGATGTCCAAGATTTCCCCTATTTCTTTGTGGGAATACCCTTGAACGATGTACAAATCGAATACTTTTCTCGAAATTTCCGGCAATCTGTCAATAAATCCATTGAGTTTTTCCATCTCAAAGGTGGTGACGCTTTCGTTTTGAGAAGAAGTAGTCGTATGGTAATCCAATTCTCTGTCGGTTTCCTTCGTCGCTACTTTTTCTTTGTATTTCTTGTTCTTTCTAAAATCGTCTATGATGACATTCAGTGTGATTCTCTTGGCCCAGGCTTCAAATGGGACTGACTCGCCCAAAGTGTCTAGCTTCGTCACGACTTTCAAAAAAGCCATATTCAACGCAGCCCGTGCAGTTTCCTCATCCTTGTGATATTTGAAGCAGATAGGCATAAGCATATGAAAGCAGATTTCATAAAGCTCTTTCTGCGCTCTTCTATCCTTTTGGATACATCTTGATATGAGTTTCTCACTTACCGTCAACGTGTTAAAAACAAAAAACCGGTCTATAAATTTACCCAAAGCCAGTGACAAATAAAAATCAGACCGGTTTTTTTAGACAAGTAGTTTCTCCATCTGGTTGAATTATTGATTCAACTGTAGCAGAATTACAACGAAAAACGCATATTTGTGAGAAGGGGTTGGTGAAAATTGAAAAAAAATGAAAAAAATTTTATTTGTTCGTCATGGAAAAGCCAAAAGAGAGTCTGGAACTGGAAGGGATTTTGACCGGAAACTCAATGATAAAGGGCGAATCCAAGCAAATGTGATTGGCCATTTATTGGAAGAAAAAAAGTTTAAAGCTGATCAAATTTATTCCAGTAATGCAGCTCGAACGAAGGAAACCATTCTCATAATCAATGAAATTTTAACGGGTGGAACTCAAAGTATTGAATGGAAACACGACCTCTATTTATGCAATTTGACCACCTACCTGGATTTTTGCTTTCATTTGAATGACAAATACCACACCATCCTCATTTGTGGTCATAACTTTGGAATTACAGATTGCATGAATTACTTCACGGAAATGGACTTAGAGCTTTCTACCTGTGGAACAGCCCTAGTTTCTTTTGACGTGGATTCTTGGGAAGAAATTTCCAAAGGAACTGGGGTTTTGGAGTGGATGAAAATGCCTAGAGAGATTATTGAATAAGTCTAAGGCTTTCTCATTGCCGAAAGTTTTAGTTTTTCAGCTTTGTAAAAGTATTCATCCGTCTTCACAAAAATTCGATATTGAATCTGATGCGGAATTGGTTGTATATCCATCCCAAACAAATAATATCCTTCGTGCAAAGTATTAAAATCCAATTTTGCGAAATGGATAATCGGTCTTTTAGCCCAAAATAGATTTTCTCCAGTTGTCAAATCTTCAATTGTAATTGTAATTTCAGCATTTGATTCTTCTGCAAAATTTGACTCAAACTGTAAGCATAAAAATTGGGTATATTCGATGCCAGTACTATCTAAAATCTCAAAAGCCAATTGCTCTCCAGAGTCTTTTAGGTTCATATCACCTAAATTAAATTCTCTTGTTGCAACAAGATCTTCAGGTTTATCGGGTAACTGATAATATAAGCCCTCATATTTCTGAGCCGTTTTCAGAAATACTTTGCTATACTTTTCTTCTGTATTATAGTGATAATCAATGATATACTTTCTCCATTGATACATTTGAATCGTATTTAATAAACTTGCCGAAATCAATACTACTCCAAAAATATAAGCTCCTTTCTTTCCAATGAATTCAAGATAAAATGCAATCATCAAGAAAATAATTGGGTATACATCTATAAAGACTCTTTGTCCGTATGAGGCGCCATATGTCCAATCCCACCAACATGAAAATATATAAGTCAACAGCAAAAATCCAATCCACCATGAAATTAATTGAAAGTACTTTCGAGTAAATAATAAATGAGTAAAACCTAAAATAGAAACGATTGTGATGGGAGCGTAAACGAACAAACTTCTTCGATAACTAAACAGCATTTCCATAATATGGGGATATTGGAAGAAAAATCTCTCACTTCCATAAGAATAAACAAGTAGATCTCCTGTTTGCTGATACCAAAAATAGACTTGAATGAACCCAATGCTTATAATAATTGCAAGTCCGAAAAAGAATCTCCAAAATGGGCGAAACAAATGAACAAATCCATTTTTTAATGTGGCCCAATCTCCAGCAATAAAAGGTATAAATAAAAGGATTAAAATATTGATCTGTCTAATAATTAGAATAAATCCAATAGCTAAACAGGCCAAATAAAACAACCCTATTCGGAGCTCTTTGAAATATCTTCGAGCAAAGTACAGAAAAGCAGCTATAGCGAAAAATGAATAGACATGAGATCCGAAAACACCATAATTCAATTCATAAGTGTAGGATGTTGCAAATAAAATAGAGGCTTGAATAAGAAAAATAGATAGTGGGTGAATACTAAACTGAACAAAAGCCAGTCGTAAAAAAAATAAGCCAAAAAAAGCATAGAAAATCGCTCCATAGAAAGCCCATGTTTGAAAAGAATCTTCTTCTCCAGTTAATTCTTCCCCTTCTTCTTGCATGTAGGCCACTAGAAAGAAAGGCATTTGAAGCATGGCAGTTCCACAAGTATATTTGTTGACTTTTCCTTCTTTATATTCAACATAGAATCCATATTTATCCAATCTCTGAAATACTTCAGAATCTCTTGAAAGACCCTTTCGATCTATGTCGTGAAAAATGAAAGTCGACTTCAAATAATCATAATACCCTTCCCCATCTGCAACGATTCTAGCATCTGGTTTCAGGTAATAATTATTTCCAAAAAAAATGAATAGAAATATGAGCAGAAACTCTACGATTCCGAATTTGTAAAGGATATTTGGACTGAACTTCATTGAAATAATTCAACCGAAGTTAAATAAAAATTTATTTTGACAATTAATTAGGATGACTCATCCGATTTTCTTTTAAAGAAAAAAACAATCTTAGGTTTTTCAACCTCTGGCGGAGGTGTTCTTTCCTCTTCTGGTAGCCAGTATTCGACTTCTGGTTCTATCCCTAATTCTTCCTCTACTTCATAATGGTACTTCCTTTCTTTCGGACCATTTTTGCGGTAAAGAATGGCCAGGAATAATCCGCCTAAGAATCCACCCAAGTGACCTTCCCATGAAATCCCCTCTTTTATAGGGAAAATACCCCAAATCAAACTTCCATAAAGAAAAACCATTCCTAATGAAAGACGGATCAGAATATTATTTTTTCTAATGAATCCGCTGAGTAAAAGAAAAAAAGTAATGGCATAAATGACTCCACTCATCCCTATATGATTACTTCCTTCTTTTCCAATAAACCAGGTAATTCCACCTGATAGTATCCAGGAAAAAATCAATACTCGAAATGCCACATCTTTGTAGAAATAATACAACAGATAGGAGACAATTCCCATTCCAATTGTATTGTTGACAATGTGCCAAATGTCGTTCGGACTGTGCAGAAAAGGTGAGAAAAAAATGCCCAATAGTCCTTCCACTTCCCGAGGATGAACTCCCCAACTTGTAAATTGAATACTGGGGCCCATTTGAATTAAATATCCTGTCCACATCAACCCTAGCATGATGAAAGCGAACATCAATGCTGGTACGTGATTTTTGTATAATTGATCGTTGAACATGTTGAATCATTGTCAATTTTCATTCCGATTCTATTTTACTGACAGTCTGTCAGAACTTGAACCAGTAGCCTTGAACTCCATGCTTCGAAAAGCTAATCGCTGGGAAAGGAATTTTGATAATCGAAATCGTTTTGAATAATGCTCTCAGGAAGTGCGATTTTACTTTGATTTTAGTCAGATCGATATCCAAACTCAAATAAAATTCGCTGTAGGCATCAAACCTGAGTATGTTATTTCCATCCTGCACCTCATAATGTCGGGTATCTGATTTCAACATTTCATTGATGCTGTAACCGAATGCAACATTCAACCATTTAGGGAATTTTGAATCCTCAGGAAGAAAAGAATGAATATTTGCTGATAACCAATAGGTCTGACCATTATAGTCCTTAAAAATCCTTGTGGCCCAGTTTTCACCTAAAATATTGGGTCTGTATTGAGCATATTCTGTTGGCCAGTAACTCCATTTCAATTTTATTCTTTGTTCGTTCCAGAGAAACTCCTGCCCCATGTACAAAGCCGATCCGATCGCATTAGCTCCTAAATCGCACCAGGAAAAACCATAATCCTTGCTGAACCCATCAAATATTTCAAAAGTGGAAACAAAAACAAATCCATACAATCCTCCGAATCCAATGGCTTTTTTTCTTTCCACCCCACTCCATTTTAAGGCAGAGTGTCCAATCATGCTGAGATAATACGTGGAAGTCATGTGCCCCATCTTATCCATCCCCAGCCAATGCGAACAATCATTAAAGGTTTGAAATTTGGGAGTCAGATTGTTTTGATACCAAATGGTTCCAAGTGCAGTTACCGCACCACCATAAACCAAAGGCATGGTGATTCCCGTTCCAATGATTCTTTTCTTGTTGAGCGTATCTGCATTTTTAAAAAAGGGTGTTTTCTCTTGAGCCAGAACATTCGCACTGAAGATCAACAAACCTAGAATACAGATCCATTTTCTCAAATCAATCTAATTTATTCGCTTCGACCGTGAATTCGATCTCCACTCCTTTGTCCACTTCAGAGGACTCAGGAATACCAAAGTTAGTCATGTCAAGACTTAAATTACCCGAAACAATGATAAAATCTTTTCCAGCGTTATTTCCTTTTCCTTCAAAAACAAAGCTTACCTGTACTTTTTTGGTGATTCCTTTCATGGTTAAATCGCCTTCCGTGACATACTTATCCCCTTCCAATTTGAATCCCTTGGCATGAAATTCCAATTCTGGAAATTTAGATACATGCATCCAATCTTCGCCTTCTTTGATTTCTCCATCTCTTGTTTTATTGAAGGTACTCAAACTAGTGGCATCAAATTTCATTGTTACTTCACAATCTTCCAATTTCTCTTTGATGGAAATGGTTCCCGAGTAATTTTTAAAGGTTCCTTTGGTTGTATTTCCGTGAGACACCACAACAAATTTCAACTTAGAATTATCTAAAAAGACTTCCCAGTTTCCTTTTGCTTCCGTGATATCATTTAATTCTAAAACCACCTTTTCCCCTTTTTCATTCACCGTCTCCACTTTCTTTTGGTCGGAAGCAATCTTATCAGCATTGGATCCTTTTTCTGCAAAGGGATCTACTACCTCAAAAAACGGAGCAAAAAGTAAGATGGAAGCCAAGGTAATCAGTCCAGTACCCATGGAATAAGAATACTTCCCTTTTTCGGAATTAAAAATCATGAGCAACATTCCAATTAATACGCCCGAATAGGTAATCAATCCGCCTAAATTTTCTTTTATAGAGTACAAATAACCCAATCCATAAACCATTCCGATCACTACTGCCACCATGATTATTTTAAAAGCCTTGAATTTGTCATTCATCAAGCCCATCAATTTTCCAATCACTAAAATGAATCCTCCAATAAAAGCCCCAAAAATCAAGTGACTATGACCCAAATAAAATTCCAGTCCGCTTCCAAATGAAATCACATACCCTAATCCTAATAGTCCCACAACGGAAAAAGCACCTTGTTGGAGCAAATATTCAGTATCTTCATCAGAAAGGATAATCAATGTAGGGAGAAACAAACTAGCAAAAAAAGCGACCCCGTACCAGCCGGTAACGAAAACCCCTAAATAAACACTCAAAGCAACAACCATCAACATGGCACCATGAAAAAACACAGGTCGAATCGATTCTGTATCAATCTTAAACCATTTGACTAGCAAAGGAAGTTTGAGATAGATAATCGCCACTAGAAGTAGATTGAGCGCGACTGAAAGTAAAAGTTTATACCCGGTAAAAACCGTCATTCCAGAAGTAAAATTTCCTTTGATGCCAAAAGCAACTCCAGCTCCGATTGCATAAACGACAGCCAAAGCAACATACATCCATTTATCCCCTTTATCCCTGAAAAATTGGCGGTAAGACAAAGCAATGAAAGTGGTCAAAATTAAAATCGACAAGACTCCATTTCGAACAATGGAGGGAACAGTTTCTCCATCGGACACAACGGATTCTCCTAAAAACTTACTCAATCCGGCCAGAATTAGTACCATTGGCAACCAATTGATGAAGGACTTTTTTACGAATAAGACGTTTGCTAATATGATCAACAACGATGCTAGTGGCAGATAAACTTGAATTAAACTTTCCATGAATATTATTTATTTGTTTAAACAACTATTGTGCAAATATAAATAAAGAAAATGAATCTAATTGATTGTTGGTCAAAAAATAAACATAAAAAAAGAGGACCAAAGCCCTCTTTTAATTGTATTGAATATTCATTTTAGTTTCTGTACATCACCGCTTTCACTGCATTTGCAATTCGAGTCGGATTAGGAAGTGCTTCTGCCATCAAAGGCTTTGCAAAAGGGAATGGAGTATCCGCTTGCATTACTCTGTGAACCGGAGCATCAAGGAAATCAAAAGCATATCTTTGAATCCAGTATCCCAATTCTGAAGCAATCGAAGCGATTGGCCAAGATTCTTCAACGATTACACATCTGTTTGTTTTCTTAACCGAAGCTATAACTGTATCGTAATCAATAGGTCTTACAGTTCTCAAGTCTATGATCTCAACTGAAATCCCTTCCTTTTGAAGCGCTTCCGCAGCCTCGTGACACACTTTAATAATCTTCCCGAAAGTAACGATAGTTACATCAGTTCCTTCTCTTTTAATATCCGCTTTTCCAATTGGAATCAAGTATTCTCCATCAGGAATTTCACCTTTGTCTCCATACATCTTTTCAGACTCCAGAAAGACAACTGGATCGTTATCACGAATGGCTGATTTTAAAAGACCTTTTGCATCATAAGGAGTTGAAGGCGTGATGACCTTTAACCCTGGATAATGTGCATAAAGAGGTTCGAATGACTGAGAGTGAGTGGCTGCCAACTGACCCGCCTGACCATTTCCTCCACGGAAAACGATTGGGCATCCATATTGACCACCAGACATTTGCAACATCTTTGCTGCAGAGTTGATGATTTGATCGGTTGCTAATAAAGCAAAGTTCCAAGTCATGAACTCAACGATAGGACGCAAACCATTCATGGAAGCTCCAACACCAATTCCTGCAAACCCTAACTCAGCGATCGGAGTATCAATGACTCTTTTCGCTCCAAATTCATCCAACATTCCTTGGGATACCTTGTAGGCTCCATTGTATTCTGCAACTTCTTCACCCATTAGGAAAACAGATTCGTCTCTTCTCATTTCCTCTGACATGGCCTCTCTAAGCGCCTCTCTAAACTGAACTTCTCTCATGATTTGTGTGTCTTTTATTCTATCCTCCTTTAGGAGAAGGGCAAAACTACGAAAAAAAAATTTAGCTTTTCAACATCTACGGGAGGGTGTTAAAATTGTTCCATTTGTAGCATTCGTAACAGGGTTCATTATAGGCACTTTTTTATTATGCGTTCACAGTTTCTGGTGAGGAAGGTTTTCCAGCTAATCAAACACTTAAAAATTGAATTCAATTGTCTGAGAAATACCATAATTTTATTATATTCGCGCCTCATTCCACGAATGATATCGTTAATCATAAACACACACAGAAGATGAAAATATTAGTTTGTATTAGTAAATCTCCTGACACAACTTCAAAGATTGCCTTTACGGACAACAATACGAAGTTTGACGAAACAGGAGTACAATACATTGTCAATCCTTACGATGAGTGGTATGCACTTGTAAGAGGATTAGAATTGAAAGAAGCTATGGGTGGAACAGTGACTACCATTACAGTGGGAACTGCTGCGGACGACCCTACAATTAGAAAAGCATTGGCAATAGGTGCGGACGACGCTGTAAGAATTGATGCAGAAGCAAAAGATGCTTATTTCGTTGCGAAACAAATTGCAGAATATGCAAAAGATCAAGGATTCGATTTGATCTTAACAGGAAAAGAAACTATTGATTATAATGGTTCACAGGTTGCCGGAATGATTGCTGCTGATTTGGATCTTCCTTTTCTTTCATTGGCATCTAAATTAGATGTTGCCGGTACAACTGCTACTCTTGAATTAGATATAACTGGAGGAACTAAAGTAGTTAAGGCAGAATTACCTGCGGTTGTTTCTTGTGCAAAAGGAATGGCAGAACAAAGAATTCCAAACATGAGAGGAATCATGGCTGCAAGAACAAAACCATTGAATGTGGTTGCTCCTGCAGGAGTTGAAGAATTGACTTCATTTGCTTCTTATTCGACACCAGATGCGAAAAGTGAATGTAAATATGTGGATCCTTCAAACATGGATGAATTAGTTCAATTATTACATAACGAAGCGAAAGCTATTTAATCGATTTCAATTATGTCAGTATTAGTATATGTAGAAACCACAAACGGGAAAGTAGCCAAAAACGGATTTGAGGCTGTTTTCTATGGTAAAAAAGTTGCAGACAAATTTGGAGGAGATGTTGTAGCCGTGACTTCTGGTTCAGCTGATGATTCAGCTTTAGCCGAGCTAGGAAATTACGGAGCTTCCAAAGTTTTAGTAAATAAAGGTCTGAATGATGCAGATGATTCTCAAACAGCCAAATTAGTTCAGGCTGCTGCAGATAAAACAGGAGCGAATATTATCGTATTCTCTCATGATTTAATTGGAAAAGCTGTGGCTCCTAGAGTTTCAGCCGCATTAAAAGCTGGATTGGTTTCCGGAGCAATTGATGCACCATCAGACGAAAACGGATTTACTTGCAAGGTGAATGTATTCTCAGGAAAAGCATTCGGTTTTGTAAATGTAAAAACCGCTACAAGAATTATTTCGCTTTTACCAAATTCTTTCAAACCTGAATCTGGTGGTTCGCCAGCTGCTGTTGAAGCATTCGACTGTGATTGTGGAGCAGCAAGAGTTAGTGTTGTAGAAACAAAAACTCAAGACGGAGAAATTCCATTGCCAGAAGCAGAATTGGTTGTTTCAGCTGGTCGAGGATTGAAAGGTCCAGAAAACTGGGGAATGATTGAAGATCTTGCTAAAGAATTAGGAGCAGCTACTGCTTGTTCCAGACCGGTTGCAGACATAGGATGGAGACCTCACCACGAGCACGTTGGTCAGACAGGTGTTGCCATTCGTCCAAACCTTTATATCGCTGTTGGAATTTCAGGAGCGATCCAACATTTAGCTGGAGTAAATGGATCAAAAGTAATCGTTGTAATCAACACGGATGCTGAAGCTCCATTCTTTAAAGCTGCTGATTATGGGGTAGTTGGAGATGCCTTTGAAGTAGTTCCAAAACTGGTAGAAGCAGTTAAAAAATTCAAAGCTTCAAATAATTAATCATTATTAGTATATTCGCAGTGGAATCCTCTCAGTTTAAGAGAGGATTTCACTATTTTTGAAGCAGCCGAATGGAGAAGATTAAGTTAGAAATAGTTGGATTATCCTATAGTCAGACACAGTCCGGAGCGTATGCTTTAGTACTTGGAGAATCTGGAGGAAAAAGAAGACTACCTATTATCATCGGTGGATTCGAAGCTCAAGCCATTGCCATTGAGCTTGAAAAAATGACTCCAACCCGACCACTCACCCACGATTTATTTAAAAACTTTGCTGAATCTTTTGATATCAACATTGAAGAAGTTGTGATTTACAATTTAGTTGAAGGGATTTTTTACTCTAAACTTATTTGCAAACACAATGGACAAAATGTAGAGATCGATGCAAGAACTTCTGATGCCATCGCATTAGCCGTTCGTTTCAATTGCAATATTTACACCTTCGAGAACATTTTAAGTTCCGCTGGAATTCTTCTAGATGAAGACGGCGAGCTTCCAGAATCTGAAATTGATGAGCCAGTTGTTGCTCCAATTGAAGAGGAAGAAGAATACAAAGCGTATTCAGATGAAGATTTGGAATTGAAACTGCAAGAGGCAATTGACAATGAGGACTATGAAGGCGCCTCAAAAATAAGGGATGAGCTTAACAAACGTAATAAAGAATAAGACACTTCTCTTTCTGTTCTTTCTGCCACTACTCATTTTCAACCCACTACATGCAGAAGAAACTTTCACTGACATTCAGTGGGAATCAGGTGAGACTAAAATCAAATTTGTTTCCAATGATTCAACATTCGAGCAAACCAGCTTATTTGATGTGGTTCCCAAAAAAGGAATATTCAGCATCAAAGATTCCAAAGTTACCTTGTTCACCTTTGATGGTCAGTTACTGCTCACTCTCGAAACAGAATACAAAGACGAAAAATTAAAACTCATTAGAGGGAGTGAAGAATTAGTCTTAAAACCGGCTGAACCTTATTCCACAACTTTTTCTATCGTATCCATCCTTCGCGGAATTCTGGGAATGACTGTGCTCCTACTTCTAGGGTTTTTCTTCAGTTCAAAAAGAAAATCCATCGATTGGGTGCAAATTGGCAAAGCGGTTGGATTGCAAATTATTTTAGCTGTATTGCTCTTGCAAGTGCCCTTTGTAGAATCCGTTTTTGAGTGGATTGCAGATAAATTTGTAAAGGTGGTAGATTTCTCCAAAGAGGGAGGAAAATTCATATTCGCTTCGTTGGTTACAGAAAAATTGGAAATCCCATTGATCAACTTTTTGGTAATGGTTGTGCCGACAATTATTTTCTTCTCTGCTCTTACTAGCTTGCTTTATTTCTGGGGAATCCTCCAATACATTGTAAAAGCTTTTGCTTGGTTGATGAAAAAAACATTGCATCTTTCAGGAGCAGAGTCCATGGCTGCTGCTGGAAACATATTTTTAGGTCAAACCGAAGCCCCATTACTCATCCGTCCTTACTTAGATCGCATGACCAAATCGGAACTTTTTTGTCTGATGACTGGGGGAATGGCCACTATTGCAGGTGGTGTATTGGCTGCCTATATGAGCTATTTAGGTGGAGGAGACAAAAACCAAGAGCTTTTCTTTGCCAAACACTTATTAACGGCTTCTATTATATCTGCGCCAGCGGCCATTTTGTTTGCCAAACTCATGCTTCCGGAAACAGAGAAAATCGATAAGAGTCTGCAAGTTTCCAAAGAAAAATTAGGAACTAACGCTCTTGAAGCCATTGCAAATGGAACAACAGACGGACTAAAACTTGCGGCAAATGTCATCGCGATGTTGATCGTATTTGTTTCCCTTATGGCACTTGCCAATTACCTGCTCGGCGGAATTGGAAAATACACGGGTTTGAATGACGTCATTGCAGAACACACCCAATACAAACATCTAAGTTTTCAATTTATCATTGGATACACTCTATCTCCACTTGCCTGGCTCATGGGTGTGCCCAACAACGACATTTTCTATGTCGCCCAATTACTTGGAGAAAAAACCATCATGAACGAATTCATGGCTTACAAATCTTTAGGTCAGATCAAAGAATCCATGACTCCAAAAGGTGTAATCATGGCCACGTATGTCCTCTGCGGATTTGCTAATTTCGCTAGTATTGGTATCCAAATAGGAGGAATCGGAGCATTAATCCCAAAAAGAAGAGGAGAATTGGCAAAACTAGGATTCAAAGCCTTAATTGCCGGAACTCTGGCTTGCTTGATGACTGCAGTGATTGTCGGGATGTTTTATTGATTTTTTGACATTTGGACTTTTGGACAGTTCGACTTTTCGATTTTTGGATCATTGGAGTTTTTAGTTGGTGGAGTAATAAAGTTCTCACGTTTTCATATGACCAATAACATAATAAGTAACAAATCAATTTTTCATTTTTCATTTTTAATTGCTCCCTCTCTCTCCACTGAAAACTAACAACATAAATCCCTACCAATTTCCTATGTAATCCTTTTTTTATTATTTTCACGTTCATCAATCAATACTACTTGGGTAGCTCGACTAAAAATATCGTTACAGTTAATAGCATCGACCAGCTAAACGAAGAAGCTTGGGCTATCAATCGTTCTCAACCCAAAGAAGCTTTAAAGCTTGCTGAAGAAGTGCTTCAGATGGCTACTAAATTGGATTATTCCAAAGGTAAAGGTGAAGCAACTGCAACCATCGGAGCATGTAATCTATGGCTTGGACATTACGATGAATCATTGGAACGTAGCATGGAGGCTGTTTCGATTTTTGAGGATATCAGTACTTACATTCCTCTTGGTCGGGTAAAATATACCATCGGTACTACTTTCTTTTATATTTCAGACTACGATAATGCGCTACAGTATTATCTGGAATCTTTGGAAGCTTACCATAATGGAAATTACGATCGAGGAAAGGCGGATGCTTACAATGGAATCGGGAGTGTTTACTATGCGATAAATGAGAATGATAAATCCCTGAATTATCTAAAAAAAAGTAAGAAGATTTGTGAAGATCTTGACGCCAATGACATTCTGCAAAAAGTTTTGGATGGAATGGGCCAGGCCTATATTAATCTGAACCAATACGATAATGCCACAAAAGCTCTAGATCAATGTTTGACCGTTTTAGAAAAAAATGACGGCAGCCGACACGTAAAGGCACATTGTCTGAATAAGTTGGGCTCAGTTCACCTTCTTCAAAATAGTCCGGAACAAGCCTTGGAGTATTTTCAGCAAAGTTTGTCCCTGAGGGAAGAAGATGAATTCCATTCTGGTGTAGCTGAATGTTTGAATAATATTGGGAAAGCCAAACTGATTCAAAAACAAGACAAGGAAGCTGAAAATTTCTTTTACAGAGCTTTCGATCTGGCAAAAAAATACCAAGCTCGTAACATAGAGGTGGAAGCCACTTTTAGTCTGGCCGAATTATATGAAAAGCAAGGGAATACCAAGAAAGCCCTCAAATATTTTAAAGATTTTCATTATTTACGAGATAAAGTAAGAAGCGATAATGCCAACCGAAAGACAAAAGGTCTGGAATTGCGCTTTAAAGTAGAGCAGGAAAAAAGTGAAAAACTCTTGCTTCAAAGACAAAATGATCAACTTAAAAATTATTCTGAAGATCTTATAAAACTTGGGGAAATAGGTCAAAGTCTAACAGCTTTATTATCCGTAGAAAAAATCATCCAAACAGCTCAGCAAAAACTCAGCAAAATCATGGATGCCACCTCATTTGGGATGGCTTTGTATGATGATAAAACAAAGGAATTAACATTTCCAGGTTATGTAGAAGATGGTAAGATTTTTCCGAACATTGTTTACGATGTTTCAAAAGATGAGCCACGACTTGCGAATATTTGTTTCAGAAAAAAACTGGAGATCGTCACCAATAATTTTTCAGAAGATTACCATAAATGGGTGAAAACCGATCAGGCACCAAAAGCTGGAAAAAGCACCCAATCGATAATCTATATCCCATTTGAAATCAAAGGGGGTTCCTCGGGAGTGGTAACAGTCCAAAGTTTTAAAAAGCATCAATACGAAGAACATCATGTTCACATGCTTAGAAACTTGACAGTGTACATGGCATCCGCTTTAGAAAATGCCTTACTGTATCAATCTCTCGAACAAAAAGTTGAAGAAAGAACCAAAGAAATTCGAGATCAAAAAGAAGACTTAGAGCAAAGCTACAAGCTAACTTCTTTATTAAATGAGGTTGGGCAACAGTTAACTTCTTCCACCAATTTCGAAGATATATTCAAGCAACTGCATAAATCGGTAGATCAGTTAATGGATGCCGCTTGTTTTGGAGTGCGTTTATACAAACCTGAAAGTAGAGAAATAGAATACAAATTTGAGATAGAAAAAGGTGTTATTGATGATGAACCTTTCTCTGTTTCGATGGACAATGAAGACAACTATTCTGTAATCTGTGTAAAAAACAATCAGGTAATTCACATCAATGACAACTTGAAGGAATACTCTAAATACACCAAGGAAATTATTGTCCCTTCAGGAGAAATGCCGCATTCGTTGATTTTTCATCCCATGGCTATCGGAGAGAGAATTGTTGGATTGATTACGGTACAAAGTTTCCAAAAACATGCCTTCAATGATAAGCATGTGGAGATCGTCAAAACCTTGGCTTCGTTTACTGCCATTGCACTGGATAATGTGAACATTCTGGAAAATCTGGAAAATAAAGTTCAAAAGAGAACTGCAGAAATTGTAGCTCAAAAAGAAATGATCGAAAAAACCTATCAGGATGCTGCCATGCTATCTGAAATTGGTTGGGAAATCAACACCATTTTCTCTTTTGAAGACATTATTGGTAAAATCTATGAAAAGACCAACCAAGTAATGGATTGTACCATTTTTGGAATTGGAGTAGTCAATGAAGCTAAAAATTGTCTGGAACTAAAAGGTGCCTATGAAAGAGGAAAGATTTTACCAGACCTTGAATTCGACTTGGACGATGATGGTTCCTTAACCACCTGGTGCATCAAAAACAGCAAGGAGATTGTTATTCTGGATTACTACGAAGACATTAAAAAATATATTGCAGCTGATAAAAAAGATGCGGTTAAGGCAGGTGAAAGACCAGAATCGATAATTTATATTCCATTGATCACCAAAGGGAAAACTATTGGAACATTGTCGGTTCAAAGTTTTGAGCCTAATGCCTATACGGATTACCACATCAACTTGGTAAGAAACTTGGCTTTGTACGCCGCAACAGCGATTGAGAATGCCCAACTTTATGCAGACATGGAACATAAAGTGGAAGAAAGAACAGCTGAGGTTGTGGCTCAGAAAGAGGAAATAGAAACAACCTACGAAAACACCCGATTGTTGAGTCAGATAGGCCAAGAAATAATTGCTTCTCACGACCTAGAAGACATTTTTGAAAACGTAGAAGCCAATGTCAACAAACTGATGAAGGCCGAAATGTTTAGTATTCGCGTTTGTGATTACAAAACCAATGAGATTGAATACTCCTATACCATGGAAAAAGGGCAAAGAATGCCTAAGGTAAGAGTTTCATTGGATGATATCGATAATTACTCGGTTTGGGTGGTTAGAAACAACAAAGAGATTTTCATAAATGATCATCAGAAAGAATATAAAAAGTATACCAATAAGATTGTAGTAGTTCATGGGGATTTACCTGAATCCTTGATCTTTTGTCCACTGGTTGTTAAAGACAAAATTATCGGGGTTATTTCAGCTCAATCATTCCAGAAAAATGCTTACACCAAATACCATTTGGACATTTTAAGATCATTGGGTGCTTACCTCGGTATTGCTATTGAAAACGCTAATATTCTTGAAAACCTGGAAGATACTGTTCAGGAGAGAACATTGGAAGTAGTTCAACAAAAGGAAATCATTGAGGAGAAGAACAAAGACATCACGGATAGTATTCGATATGCTCAAAGAATTCAGTCTGTGATTTTACCGTCTCAAGGTGATTTTCAGAAAAATTTCAAAGACAGTTTTGTTCTTTTTAAACCAAGAGATATTGTTTCTGGTGATTTTTATTGGCTTGAAAAAATTGAAAATAAGGTTTATGTGACCGTTGTCGACTGTACTGGTCACGGAGTACCTGGAGCACTTGTAAGTTTAGTTGGTGCCAATGGATTGAATCGTTGCATCAATGAATTCGGTTTACGCAAGCCCGCAGCAATTTTGGACAAGCTCAAGGAAATTGTGACGGATACGTTTGCAAATACCGGAGGAAGTACCAAAGATGGAATGGACATGGCCTTATGCTGTATTGATTTTGAAAAAAGTGAACTGGAGTATGCTGGTGCCAATAATCCGCTGTGGATCTTAAGAGACAATGATGGTTCGCCTCTCCCCTACGACACAACTGAGAATAAAACCACACGAATCATTGAGATCAAACCAGACAAACAACCTGTAGGGCAATATGAACAATACCAGCCTTTCACAAACCATACGATCGAATTAAAACCAAATGATCGCATTTATCTGTTTTCTGATGGATTTGCAGATCAGTTTGGCGGTATGGATATACAGACACGTAAAAAAGGAGGGAAAAAGTTCAAATATTCCAACCTTAAAAATCTCATTTTTGATCTCCAGAATATCGAAATGGAAGATCAACTCAAGCACTTCGACAAGACTTTTGAATCCTGGAAAGGGGATTTCGAACAGGTGGATGATGTTTGTTTGGTGGGTATCGAGTTCTAGTTTTTAATAGAATCGAACCTACTCTATACCTTATATTTGCAAAATGAAAACCTTTTCACAAATTATATTGATTTTCCTTTCCATTAGTTTGGCTCAATCTCAAACTTCTTTAAAGACATATAAAACAGAAGTCATTGTAGATACCCTTCTCGAAAAAGCCAAAAATTCAACAAACCTTGATTCTGCATACTACTTCGCCGGAAAAGCTCTTACTATTTCAAAAAATCAAAATTTCCCAGAAGGAATTGTCAAATCGTATATTGGAATAAGTTCTATTGATATTAAAAACACAAATTACTCTAGTGCTATTCTTAATGCTTCTAAAGCAAATGAAATTGCTGCAAGCCTGAAGTCTAGTGGAAGCCAAATAGGGATTATATATCACTTACTATCAACTGGCTTGGAAGGACTTGGAGCTTACAAAGATGCAATAGACTACCGAAAAAGGGCCATTAATTGGCAGCTGACCAATAATCCGGAATATTCAAAAAGCAATAATTTATTTTTTGCCTACAATAAAATTGGTACAATGTTCATGAATAATGAAGAATATGATTCTGCCAAGTTTTATTTCCGGGAATCAATTAAAAATCTTATTCCTACTACATACACAAGATCTCTAGGATCCACATTCAATAATATTGGTCTAGTTCATTATAGGCGATCGGAAATGGATTCAGCTATACATTATTTTTACCTAGCATTAGATTCCTATCGTAAAATAGAAGATAAAATTGACTCTGATACTTTCATGATTGGAATAATAAAAGGGAATCTAGCAAGTAGTTTTGTAGAAAATAATCCACTAATTGAACCTTATTTTTTAGAAGACATAAATTCTAGTATTGTCTATGGGGATTTTCGCAATGCAATTCGTAGTTCTATTGATTTGTCAAAATACTTAGCTAAGAATAAAAGATATCAAAATGCTATAGAAACATTAAATCAGGCGGAAAGGATAGCAGCTGAGAATATTCATTCCGATAAAAATAAAATATTACTCGAACTATATGAAGCTGGTATCCAGGTCTATCTAAGCTCAGGAAATATTGATAAAGCCAAAGAATATTATAACCACTATCATTCAATTATTAATGAAATAAACAGCCCTAATGCGATTAAGGAACTTATTGAATCTCATTCTACTTTTAAGTTAAGTCAAATTGAAAATGAATTGAAACTTGAAAAGGTTGAAAGAGAAAAAAAACTAGCTCAAATTTCAGACTTAAACAAACAAAACAAACTAACAAAACTCACATATGGCATCTACATATCTATAGCAGTATTTATTTCAATTGTTCTGATTTTACTCATTCTTAGAATTCGATCCAATTCAATACGAAATGCAAAAGAAAAAGAACTAAAAAACAAGTTATTGAAGATGGAATTGAAATTTAATCTTGAACTACTAGACCAGTCCTCATTGAGTCTAGCTCGTAAAAAGGAATTTGCTACAGAATTAATGAATAGAATAAAAAATATCCGTGACATTGATTCACAATCTATGAATTCAATTCGCTTCTATATTATGAATGAACTTGAAATTGATGAAACCATTTTAAAGAAAGAAGAACATTCACTAGATGTAGGAACCAAAACAATCGCTCAACTTCAAGAAAAATTTCCTGACTTGTCAGATTCTGATATCCAATTACTGAGTTTCGTCAAAATGAAACTAACAAATAAACAAATCGCTGAAATCAAATCCATTTCACTTCCATCGGTAAAAATTGCAAAAAATCGGCTTCGGAAAAAGCTAAATCTACCAAATGGGTCCAATTTTTTAGATGACCTGAATATGTAGACACACCTGTTTTAAAAGGTTTCGCCTTTGTGTTAACCCTATGTAAACCCCTATAGTTAGCCTCATTCTTTTTTCTTGCAATAGCTTTGTCCTCAGATTATTATTTGAAAATTAAAAAAATGAAAATGAAAAGGACAATTTTACTTTTTGGTTTACTACTTTCGGGATTCACTTTTTCTCAAAATGCATTGAATTTTGATGGAACAGATGATTATGTAGAAACCTCCTATACGGGTGTTGCAGGTGCTGCCCCAAGAACGATGGAAGCATGGATTAACACTTCTACAACGAATGCTAGTGCTCACTATATCATGGATTATGGATATTTTGGAGCAGGTAGTTTTGACAACGGAAAAAGATTTACAATGTTGTTGAATGCCGCACATCAATTAAGACTTGAAATTAGAGGATGGGGAATTGATGCAACTACTCCGTTAAATGATGGAAATTGGCATCATGTTGCTGTTATTTATGATGGAAGCACTGTATCTCTTGTAGTAGATGGTATTGAAGAGGCAAATGGAACTCCTTCAATAACTGTGAATACAACTTTAACAACAAATTTACTTATCGGAAGTAGAACAGACTACGAACCAACAAAATTATTCGAAGGTTCAATTGACGAAGTGAAATTTTGGAACTATGCCAGAACAACACTTCATATGTTTTATTTCAAAGATTATGAACTTTGTAATACGCCAAATGGTCTTTCAGCATATTTTAAAATGAATCAAGGTACTGCTGATATGGATAATACAGGTATTACTTCATTAACTGAAGAAATTTCAGCAAATGATGGTACATTTTATAACCTTGCTTTAAATGGTACATCTTCAAATTTTGTAGCTGGTGCTCCTGTTACTTCTAATTTTACTGCAAGCCAAACAATTACGGAATGTAATGGAGGTTCTGTTACGGTAGGGACAAACACATACAATGCAACTGGAGTATATACAGATGTGTTTACTTCAGTAATCAATGGGTGCGATTCAACGGTTACAACAGATCTTACTATATTAGATCCAATTACATCTTCTCAAGTCATTACTGAATGTGATGGTGGATCAGTTACTGTTGGAAATAACACTTATTCTACCACAGGTGTTTATACAGATGTACTTACTTCAATCGCAACGGGATGTGACTCTACTGTAACGACTGATCTTACAATTCTAGCTCCTATCACGTCTTCTCAAACATTAAATGAATGTAATGGATTCACAATTACTGTTGGATCAAATACATACTCTGCAACGGGAACATACACTGATGTATTAACTTCAATTGCAACTGGTTGTGACTCTACAGTAACCACTGATTTAACAATAAATGCACCAGACGCAACAACTTCCCTTGCTGGAACTACGATTTCTGCTAATACTGCAGGAGCAACTTATACATGGATCGATTGCGACAACAACAATGCAGCTATCAATGGTGAAACAGCTCAAGATTTTACTCCAACACAAAATGGAAATTATGCAGTAGTTGTCAACGATGGAAACTGTTCTGACACATCTGCTTGTGTAAATATTGCCACTGTTGGGCTTGATGATTATGACTCCAATGAAATTGCTCTTTATCCAAACCCATTCACAAACTTACTCAATATTCAAGTTAATGACAGTCAGTCGTTTGACTTAAAAATAACGAATCTAATTGGACAAATAGTTTTTACTTCAGATAAATTAGTTGGTAACCAGGTGATTCATTTCGATCACTTCAACTCTGGTAATTATATTGTCGAAATCAAATTCGCCAATTCAATTATTAGAAAACAAGTAATTAAGCAATAGTTTAATTTTTCAACTACCCTGGAAGTCAAAAGGCTTCCAGGTTTTTTTTAGCATGAAACAATATGTTTTACAGATTCTCTACCAATCTCACCTTTCAAATTGCAAATCCTTAAGTACAAAAGATATTCTTTCAAAATTAATTGATAAATATGGTTCTCCGTTGGACAAACCTTTGTATTACAGTGTATTTCTTGAATTGATAGATCAGGGTTTAGTTAATGAGATTTCTTCAAATAGTGATTCCTATCTGACTTTCACTATAAGCAAAAAAGGTATTGATCAATATCTTCAAAATTCCAACACCGATTTTATTGGATAATTCGTGTCTCTGCGAAAGCATTTTGAATTCATAAAATTTAATCAAAAAATTAATTGATTTTAGTATTATTACTTGATTTTAATAATTTGAGAAAAGTGGATACTTCAAAAATATTAATGGAATTATTTAAGGATATCAAGAATATTGATGACCCCGGCAAACAACCTTCTTACATTCCCGAATTAACCCATGTTGATCCAAATAAGTTTGGTGTTCATATTTCCACCATTGAAAATTTTCATTCGGGTGTGGGGGATTTTCAAGAGCGATTTTCCATTCAAAGTATTGCCAAAGTGCTTGCCTTAAGTTTGGCTTATCGCATGCAAGGTGAAAAAATATGGGAAAGAATCGGAGTGGAGCCTTCAGGTACGCCATTTAATTCTTTGGTGCAGCTAGAAGCAGATAAAGGAATCCCAAGAAACCCATTTATCAATGCGGGTGCTTTAGTGATTTCGGATCTTCTTATCAGTAGTTTAAAAAATCCTAAAGAAGAATTTTTGGCTTTTGTAAGAGATGCTGCCAACAATCCTACCATCGATTATTCCAGCAAAATTGCGGAATCAGAAAAAACAGCTGGTTTCAGAAATGTGGCACTTTGTAATTTTATTAAAGCCCTTGGAAATATTCAAAATGATCCAAATGAAGTACTGGATTTCTACTTTCACCTGTGTTCCATTGAAATGAGTTGTGAAGAATTGTCCCAGCTTTTTTTATTCCTTGCCAATAATGGAATGAAATTGAATGAGGAGAAAGAAGTGCTTACGGCTAATCAGTGTAAAAGGGTCAACGCTCTTATGCAAACCTGCGGATTCTATGATGAATCTGGCGAATTTGCCTTCAAAGTCGGTTTGCCAGGAAAAAGTGGTGTAGGAGGAGGAATCATTGCGGTACATCCAAATCAGTATGCCATTGCAGTTTGGAGCCCAAAACTGAATCCTAAAGGAAATTCATTCAAAGGAATGCAGTTTTTGGAAGCTTTTACAACGAAAACGCATTCTTCGATTTTTTAATTGTTTTGCGAATGATGTATTTTTGGTGTATATTTACACCAACTAATATTTTCTGAATTATGGCAAGACAAAGCATATCTCTTACCAAACCCAACGATGAATGGCTTAAATCTCAGGTCGAAAACCAGGAATATTCAAGTAAAAGTGAATTAATAAATGACTTGGTTCGGCAAGCCAGAAAACAACAAGCGCAGGTGGATTATATTCGCCTAAGAATAGAGAAAGGGGAAGCAAGTGGATTTCAATCTCTTACAAAAGAAGAAATAATGAATCACCTAAAAAAATAATCTCGCCAAATGCCTAAATCAAAATACCACCTCAGTCATCAGGCATTAGATGACCTTAAAAGAATTTATTCCTACGGAAAAAACAAATTTGGAGAATTACAGGCTGAGAAATACGTGTCAAATCTTTTTCTTTGTTTTGATCGAATTCGAATTTCACCCTTCTCATTTGAATCGGTGGATCATATTTTTCCAGGTTATCGAAGATGTGTTTGTGGAGTAGATTCAATTTATTTTAGAATTGATAATAATCAAATACAAATAACTACGATTATTGGCAGGCAAGAGATTAAATCTATCTAATAATCAAATACTTGTAATACAAAACTGTTACAGATAGCAATTTTTTCTTCGATTTAGGAATAAAAAATAAATTACCCAACTGTTAAAAAATCGTGAATAACCCAACTACCTAAAAAGTCAGTTTGGCTCTAATTCTAGCTATTTTTGTAGACTAAATTTTGAGAGCATGAAACAATATCTGGATTTATTAGACCATATTCTGGAAAACGGAACGCAAAAAGGAGATCGAACGGGAACGGGAACCATATCTACTTTCGGTTATCAAATGCGTTTTGATCTTTCAGAAGGTTTTCCTGTTTTGACCACTAAAAAGCTTCACCTAAGATCCATTATTCATGAATTGTTGTGGTTTTTACAAGGCGACACCAATATCAAATATTTAAAGGATAACGGCGTGCGTATTTGGGACGAATGGGCGGATGAAAACGGTGATTTGGGTCCGGTTTATGGATACCAATGGAGATCCTGGCCTAATCCAGATGGTACTTCAACGGATCAAATTCAAAAAGTACTGGATAGCATTAAGAATAATCCGAACTCGAGAAGACATATTGTTTCAGCCTGGAATCCAAGTTTTGTAGACGAAATGGCTTTACCACCTTGCCATACCATGTTCCAGTTTTATGTGACAGATGGAAAATTATCTTGTCAGTTGTACCAGAGATCTGCTGATACATTTTTAGGTGTACCTTTCAATATTGCTTCTTATGCTTTATTGACCTTGATGATGGCTCAGGTATGTGATTTGGAACCAGGAGAATTCATTCACTCTTTTGGAGATGTGCATTTGTACAACAATCATATCGAGCAAGCACAATTGCAATTAACTCGAGAACCAAGGAAATTGCCAAAAATGAAAATCAATCCAAATGTTAAAGATCTTTTTGCTTTCAAGTTTGAAGATTTTGAATTGGTTGATTACGATCCACATCCACATATCAAAGCAGAAGTTTCTGTATAATTTGATTCGAAAATGATAAGATCTTTAATCGTTGCTAAAGCGAAAAATAATGTAATTGGTGCCAATAATGATCTGATTTGGGACTTGCCACGTGACATGCAGTTCTTCAAGGATACCACTATGGGCCATCCAATTATCATGGGAAGAAGAAATTATGATTCCATTCCACCAAAATGGCGTCCATTGCCCAATCGAGAAAATTGCATCATCACTCGAAAAGAAGGATTTGAAGCTGAGAAATGCTTGGTATTTGGTTCGGTTGAAGAGGCCTTGGATCATTACAAAGGTACAGACCAAAAAGTTTTTGTGATTGGTGGTGGACAAATCTACAAATATGCATTAGACCACAACCTGGTAGACGAAATGTTCATCACGCACATTGACCACGAATTCGAAGGAGATACCTATTTCCCTGATTTTGATGAGTCGGAATGGAACATCGAAGTGATCATGGAATCTGAAATTGACGAGAAAAACCCCTATTCATTTATCGTAAAAAAATATACGCGGAAGGTCTAAATGAAAGTTTGTATAGCAGAGAAACCAAGTGTAGCACGCGAAATTGCCGATATCCTGGGAGCGAAATCCAGAAAAGACGGGTATTTCGAAGGAAATGGCTATCAGGTTACCTGGACATTTGGTCACCTCTGCACGCTGAAAGAACCGAAAGATTACCTGGAAATGTGGAAAATGTGGAACCTCAACATGCTTCCGATGATTCCGTCCAAGTTTGGAATTAAAGTAATCGAAGACAATGGAGTTCAAAAGCAATTCAATACGATCAAGAATTTAGTAACAGACTGCGAGGAAGTCATTAATTGCGGGGATGCCGGACAAGAAGGAGAATTGATCCAGCAGTGGGTTCTACACCTTGCTCAATGCAAAAAACCTATCAAAAGATTGTGGATTTCCTCTCTGACCGAAGAAGCCATAAAAGAAGGATTTGAAAATTTAAAAGACAATAAAGAGTTTAAAAATCTATACGCCGCGGGGAGTTCCAGAGCCATTGGAGACTGGCTTTTAGGAATCAATGCTACCAGATTATTTACCATTAAATATGGTCAGGGGAAGCAAGTATTGAGCATCGGTCGTGTGCAAACGCCAACCCTTGCCATGATTGTCAACCGCCAAAAGGAAATTGAAAACTTTAAATCAGAAGATTTTTGGGAGATTAAAACCAAATACAGGGAAACCGAATTCTCATGTACTTTGGGGCGGATTGATTCACAGGAAAAAGCAGATGCGGTTATTCAAGAAATCCAAGACAAGGAATTTGAAATTACCAATTTTGAAATCAAAGAAGGAAAAGAACAACATCCAAGATTATTTGATTTGACGTCCCTACAGGTCGAATGCAACAAGAAATTTGGGTTTTCAGCAGATCAAACTTTAAAATTAATCCAAAGTTTATACGAAAAGAAAGTTGTCACCTATCCTAGAGTAGATACAACTTATCTTTCCGACGACATCTATCCGAAAGTTCCTCAGATCATGAATGGATTGAAATACTATTCTCAACTGACGGAACCCTTAAAAGGAAAACCCTACAGAAAATCAAAAAAAGTATTTGATAACGCGAAAATTACGGATCACCACGCCATTATTCCAACAGGTATTGTTCCTAGCGGCATCACCCCTCAAGAACAACAGGTTTATGATGTGGTAACTAAAAGGTTTATCTCTGTTTTTTACGACGACTGTATCATTTCCAATACTTTGGTTGAAGGTCAGGCCGGCGAAACAGAATTCAAAACATCAGGAAAGCAAATTTTGGAACCAGGTTGGCGTGTAGTTTATGGAGCCGAAAGTCAAGATGATTCTGGAGACGGATCTGAATCAGGAGATTCAAATGAACAGGAGTCCGTTTTACCAAATTTTGAAAAGGGAGAAAAAGGTCCGCACGAACCCTACCCCATCCAAAAGCAAACCCAACCTCCAAAATACTATACAGAAGCTACTTTGTTGAGAGCCATGGAAACCGCAGGAAAACAAGTGGATGACGAGGAGTTGCGTGAACTCATGAAAGACAATGGAATTGGTCGACCTTCTACACGGGCAAACATAATTGAAACGCTTTTCAGGAGAAGATATATTGAGAAAAAAAGGAAGAATATTCATGCCACCATTACCGGGGTTCAGTTAATCGATACGATCCAAAATGAATTGCTGAAATCGGCTGAATTGACAGGCCAATGGGAACAGAAGCTTCGAAAAATGGAGCAAGGAGAATATGAAGTTGAAGTATTCAAAAAAGAACTGATCGAAATGGTCGATAGTCTTTGCAAGGAAGTTCGATTCGACCTCAACAAAAAAATTGAACTTGCTCCTGAAAAAAAAGCTGCGCCTAAAAAGCCTAAAGAAAAAGTGGACATCGATGAACTAAAATGTCCGAAATGCCAAGAAGGAGATTTGCTCAAAGGAAAAAAAGCCTACGGATGCTCCAGATTTAAGGAAGGATGTGATTTCGTTTTACCTTTCGAGATCATGGGAAAAAAGCTATCCGACAAACAAGTAGCCGACCTTATCACAAAGAAGAAAACAACAAAAATTAAAGGCTTTCAAATTCCAGGCTCGGAATCAACAAAAGATGGGAAATTGATATTGGATGGAGATTTCAATGTGACTATAGAGTAGGCTGGATTTTTCGACTTTTCGACTTTTCGACTTTTCGACTTTTGGACTTTTGGAAACAATAAACTTACTTTATAATAATCAATTTCACATAAACCATGATGGATCCAAGAATCAGTAGATTAATAACCCAAATGCTTCATCGAGATGCAAACAAATTTGTTGCAAAAATGATTGAAGACTCTAATATTGAAAAAGACGCAATCGCAACGAATGAAAATCAAATTTTAAGTTGTCAATTTTCAGAACTAAACGGATTTAAATTTATAGAGTTCACTTTACTGTGCGAGTATGAAATTAACACTTTCAAGGGATGCAAAATTGTGTTTTTCAATGAGAACAAATCACATGAAGTAGATTCAGACACACAGGAAATTGTTGCGAATTATTCAACTATTTCTAAAAAAGGGATTTGTCAATTCGAAGCAGACCTTGACGAGACAATTGAAGAATGGATTGAACAACAAATGATTTCAAAAATTGAATTTAAAATTGCTAAATTTCTTATTTCGTTTGAAAATATTGATTCGGAAAAACTAAAAAGTCTTTGGCTATTAACAAGAGAATAAAAAATGATTCCATCTTTAATTCAAATCTTTTCTCGAGATCTCAACAAATTGAGAGACGAAATCATCTCCTATAAGAATCAAGATAGTTTATGGGAAATTGATGGCGATATTTCCAATTCCGCAGGCAATCTGTGCTTGCATCTAATAGGCAACCTAAACTGGTTTATTGGCGAACAATTGGGCGACACGGGATATGTTCGAAATAGAGAAAAGGAATTTTCTGTTGTAGAAGTCGATCAAAAAGAACTCATAGAAAAAATCGATGAAACAAGAATCACGGTGATCAATGTACTTTCCAACTTAGACGAAGAAGATCTTGAAGAAACATTCCCTCTGGAAGTTTTTGGAGAACCTATGACCACGGGCTTTTTTCTGGTACACTTAACAACTCACCTCGCCTATCATTTAGGACAAATCAATTATCATAGAAGGTTGTTGGATGTTTAGATGTTTTGATTTCTGGATTTCTGGAAAACAAGAATACAAGTAACAAAATACTTAGAACCCTTCGACTACCGCTCAGGGCAGCGCTTAGAACTTAGAACTTAGAACTTAGAACTTAGAACTTAGAACTTAGAACTAAAATAACCTAAACCAACACCAAAGTACTCGATTCCTCCAACAACATTTTCAATTCAGGAGGCAAATCCAAATGAGTATTCATGAAATCATCCAGCTCATCCTTGGTTTTTTCAGAAAGTAGTTCTTGCATGTTTTCGGCTTCTGCACCACTTATGGCATACGGGAAAAGTCCCATTTCCATTTGGTTACCCTGACACATGGCTAAAACTTGAAATTCTTCGCATTCTGAAATTTTGTTTCCGCTGAGAATACACTCATTCGTCCAATCTTCGAAATCCGTTTTCTCTGCGTCGAATAACTCTTCGTTTCTTTCAAACAAATCTCTTTTTTCGGCGAAGTATTTTTGAATATTGGCTAAAGATTCTCTAGACAATTGGTCTTGTGTTTTTTGAGCACAATTCATGCAAATAGCAAATTCAAAAATGGTATACAAACTGCCATCTGGGGCTCTTTTAAATGCCTTTTCGATCATGTAGGGAATCTGACTTTCGATTAAATCCACATTGCACATCAGACAATTGTGAAAAGGCTCCTCATTCAGGTCCGATTTTAAAATTGGAGGTATGTCTTTCCTCAGACTTCTCATTTCTTGAAGAATTCAGGACTCATTTTTTCTGCCTTTTTTAAGTATTCCTTCAGCAGTTGTTCATCCTTTTTCTTGAAGATCATCAACATCCCGTCTGATTCCACCACTATATGCTCGTTCATTCCTTGAATAACACATAATTTGTCTTTAGGCATGTTTACAATACAATTGTTTGAGTCAAACATATGAACATGATTTCCAATCACTGCATTTCCATGGTAATCTTTTTCCAGATGGGTGTATAAACTTCCCCAAGTTCCTAGATCAGACCAATCAAAATTGGCTAGCACCACGTAAACGTTTTTTGCATTTTCCATGATGGCATAATCAATCGATACATCTTCGCAATTATGAAAAGCAGCATCGACAAATTCCTGCTCTTGATCCGAATTGTATTTTCCAGCTTCACAGCTAAACAATGCATTCAATTCAGGCTTGAACTTATTTAAAGCATTCAACACAGATTTTGCCGACCAAATGAAAATTCCAGAATTCCAGTAATAATCTCCGGAAGTCAAAAAGATTTTGGCCAACTCCAGATTCGGTTTTTCAGTAAACTGTTTCACTTTTTTCACCTGACCTGCAATCATGTCACCATCCTGATGAAACTGAATGTATCCATACCCGGTATCAGGTCTGCTTGGTTTAATCCCTAGAGTAACCAAACAATCTTCCTTAACAGACTGATCCAAAGCCACTTCAATAATATGCTTGAATTTTCCTTCGTTCAATATCAAATGATCCGATGGGGCCACCACCATTCTTGCATCTGGATTAAGATCGTAGATTTTATTGGCAGCGTAGGCAATACATGGAGCCGTATTTTTTCTTTCTGGTTCGCAAAGTACCTGATCAGAAGTAATTAATGGCAATTGTTCCAAAACAAGTTCTCTGTAGGCCTTATTGGTTACCACATAGATATTCTCTTTTGGAGTAAACATGCAAAGACGTTCGAAAGTCATTTGGATTAACGACTTCCCCATACCGAGGACATCTAAAAATTGTTTGGGATAAGAAGGTTTGCTCATTGGCCAGAATCTACTTCCGATTCCTCCAGCCATAATTATACTGTAATTGTTTTTATCCATTTTGAATTCGCTTGACCTCCGCTACTGCATTGATCAGATAATACCTGTTTCGTTCAATATCTCTGCACTTGACGCGCGTTCTTCTCTTCTGAATTTTTTCAAATATACGATTTTGGAACTGAAATAATTCCCCATTATTCAATTCCTCCAGAAGGGGAGCCGTTTCTTCTTTTGAAAACTTTCTAAGCTCTAACATCAACCTGGGATCTGAACAGGAAGTCGCTTTGGGATTCATGGTATAATTCATCAATGCACTTTCCAGATCTTTTGGAAACACATTTCTATTAATGAATTCCAGAAGGAAAACTCGAAATTCCTGTTTCCATTCTTTTCCGTGGGGTTTGATTCGCGGTCCAAATTTCTCAAAACTGGTTAGATGTGCAAACTCATGCAATGTCGTAACTAAAAATGAATAGGGATTCAAATCTCCATTTACAGAAATACGGTGGAAATTCTCCTTTGGATCTTTTCGGTAATCCCCCAATTTAGTCTGTCTGGATTTACTTATCCGAAACTTGACATTGTGTTCTAAAATGTAGGAAGCGATAGTTGGAGCACAACCTTCTGGAAGAAAGCGCTCCAAAGCATTAGCCATTTGTTCTTTGTCTGAAAATCTAGGCTTCTTCAACTTGATGTGTTTCTGTATTGGCCTTCCCCCAATCTGGGCAAGTATTGCACTTTTTCTTTCCACAAGAAGATAAAATGACAATGGATCCCAACACAAATAATTTTAGAATATGTTTCATAAAGAATAATCTTTTAACAAAAATAACGATTCTGCTTAATAAGGGTACAATTTTTCCGTTTTCCATAATAAACAATGGATTTTTCGTATTTTATTCCCTGTGCGCCCCTAAGGAATAAAAATTAAATTTAAATTAGCAGTTAGTTCTAGTAGAACAACACATATGATTGAAAATCTAGGTAAATATTTCATGATGCTTCGAGGTGTGATTTCACGCCCTGAAAAAGGAAGTCTTTTTTGGAAAAGCTTCATGCTTGAAATTGAGAAGATTGGATTGAGTTCGGTGCCAATTGTAGGAGTGCTTTCCGTTTTTATGGGAGCGGTAATTGCCATGCAAACTGCATCTAACATGGACAGTCCACTACTCCCTGAATATACCATTGGATTCATTACTAGACAGTCAACAATTTTGGAGTTCTCGCCTACCATTATTTCTTTGATTTTGGCGGGGAAAGTAGGATCTAATATAGCTTCTGAACTGGGAACCATGCGTGTTACGGAACAAATCGATGCATTGGAAATCATGGGAGTAAATCCTTTGAACTACCTGGTATTACCTAAAGTCATTGCCGCAGTGATGATGTTTCCAATTTTGATTACTATTTCCATGGCGTTGAGTTTGTGGGGCGGATGGTTTGCATGCGTACAGACTGGATTGTCTGACACAGAAACTTATATTTATGGGATTAGAGCCTTTTTTGGCGATGATGGCACAGGTGATATCACTTATGCACTTTCAAAAACCCTAATTTTTGCCTTTTTAATCACAACCGTTTCTGCATTTTATGGTTATTACACCAAAGGAGGGGCTTTGGATGTAGGGAAATCAAGTACAAAAGCCGTTGTTCAAAGTACGATTGTAGTCTTGATTGCTAACTTAATAATCACTCAATTGGTATTGATCTAAGATTTGATCGAACTAAAACACATATCAAAATCCTTTTCCGGGAAACAAATCCTTTTCGATATCAATGCGAAATTCGAAGCAGGCAAAGTGAATTTGATTATTGGCCAATCGGGTCATGGGAAATCCGTTCTCACGAAATGTATTGTCGGATTGCACACTCCGGAAGAAGGGCAGGTCTTATTTGATGGAAGAGACTTTGTTCAGATGGATGGTTCCAATAGAAAAGAAATTCGAAAAGAAATTGGAATGCTTTTTCAAGGCTCTGCTTTATTCGATTCCATGACGGTAGAAGAAAACATCATGTTTCCTCTTCAAATGTTCACGGATATGAGCAAAGAAGAAATGCAGGATCGGGCCAATTTTGTTTTGGAACGTGTTAATATGACTGGAAGCAACCATTTGTTCCCATCGGAGTGCTCCGGAGGAATGCAAAAAAGGGTAGCGATTGCCAGAGCGATTAGCTTGAAACCAAAATATTTGTTTTGTGACGAACCGAATTCAGGTTTGGACCCCAAAACATCAATTGTCATCGACAATCTGATTAAAGAAATTACCTATGAATACAATATGACCACGATTGTGGTTACGCATGACATGAATTCTGTAATTGAAATTGGTGACAACATCATTTTCATCTACAATGGGCAAAAATGGTGGGAAGGTACCAAACAAGATATTTTAACTACTGAAAATCAAGAAATTCTGGATTTTGTCTACGCCTCTCAGTTCATGAAACAACTGAAAGGTAAATTATCCACCTAAAAAGATTAACGATTCTTAACTTTTGAATCGCTAAAAAATAGATTATATTTTAAGGATACGAAAACATAAAGTATGTCAGAAATAGAAACTCAACAGCCTAAAAAAAGAAAAGACACGCTGTATTTATTGATCATTTTACTTCTTCTATCTGGTTTAGTTGCAATTACCATCATGTATAGAATGCAGGGAGACAAATTGAATGTCTGCAATATCGAGAACAAGGAAAAAGAAAAAATGATGGACGACATGAATGAGTCGTTCAAGCAATACGGAGTCATGATGTCAGATGATATTCGAGACAACCTGGAAGGTATGCTTTCTCAGTACGATGCGGTTAATGTAGAGAATGCAGAGATGCAGGATAGTATTAACGCTCAAAAAGATCGTATCAAGGAATTGATGGTAGAATTGGAAGATTCGAAAAAAGACAAGAAAAGGTTCATTTGGAAAATCAGACAACTTCAGGAAGAAACTGAGACCTTAAGATCGATCATGAAGGGTTATTTAGTCACTATTGACTCCTTGAACACTTTGAATGTCGAATTGAGAGATAATTTAGACAAGACTCAAAACAATTTGAACAAAATGACCGAAGACCGAGATCTTTACAAAGAAACTTCAGATAAGTATAAAAATCAGGTTCAAAAAGGATCTGTTTTAAGTGCTTACGGTTTCTCAACCATTGGTTTAGGATATAATGACAAGGAAAATAAAAGAGCCAAAAAGGTAGCTAAAGTAAAATCATGCTTCACTATTGGAGAAAACACCATTGCTCAGGCAGGTAAAAAGAATATTTATATTCGAGTCATCTCCCCTGCCGGAAAAGTGTTAACCAAAAGGAATACCAATACCATCAATACAAATTCGGGAACCATTGTATACTCCGATTCTCGATCTATTGATTATCAAAATCAAGCCATTGATGTTTGTATCCTTGCTGATGTAAGAGAACTTGAACTGGACAAAGGAAATTATATCGTAGAAATCTATGCAGATGGTGCTAGAATTGGAAAAGATAGCTTTGCATTGAAGTAGAATATTTCACGACTTTCCTCAAAATCGCATAATATTTTGGGCAACCTTTTTCTTTTGGTTGCCCATTTTTTTTGATTTCAATTCTCAATTCTTTATATTTAAAAGGACGAGCTTATTCATTTTTATAACTCTACAAACTCATAAATCATGGCAATCAGCTTGTTGAATTAAAAAATTTATTGTTAAACTATGCGTACATAGTATTTTTTTGTTACATTTATGTTCTCGCTTAAAACCATTTGATTATGCAACCAGAAGAAATAATTGATTTCCACATCAGGCATTCGTGGCATAAAATTTCGCGAATGTATAACCAGATTGCTGCGAAATACGATTTGACAATGTCAATGGGTTTTATACTACTCATTATTGATAAGGAAGGAACGCCTTCTACACAATTGGGACCCCGAATGGGAATGGAACCCACCTCACTGTCTCGAACATTAAAAACGATGGAGGATAAGAATTTGATCTATCGTCAGACAGATGACATTGACAAAAGAAAAGTTCTGATTTTTCTGACCAATGAAGGTCTGGATAAAAGAACTGCCGCCAGAGATGTGATTCTGGGGTTTAATGAAAAGTTAAGAGCAAAGATTCCAAATGGAAAGCTTCAGGCTTATTTTGATGTGATGTCGCGCATCGATAAAGTGGTCTCTGAAGAACTACAGAAGTTGGAATTACTCGATGAGATAGAAAAAGAAAAGAAAAAATAGAAAATGAACAGAAGAATTCGAAAGGTTGCGGTACTGGGATCTGGAATCATGGGATCCCGAATCGCTTGCCACCTTGCTAACATCGGATGCGAAGTTGTTTTATTAGACATCGTTCCATTTGAACTAAACGACAGAGAAAAAGCTCAGAACCTGAGTCTGGAAACCCCAAGTGTACGAAACAGAATTGTGAACGATAGTTTGACATCAACCCTGAAGTCGAATCCTTCACCCATTTATCGCAAATCCTTCGCGGATCGGATTAAAACTGGGAACTTTGACGACAACATGAATCTAATTGCTGAATGTGATTGGATTATTGAGGTAATTATCGAAAGACTGGATCTCAAAAAAGTGCTATTCGATAAAGTAGAACAATTCCGAAAGCCTGGTACTTTGATTTCTTCCAATACTTCGGGAATTCCAATTGAAATGATGTTGGCTGGTAGATCAGAAGACTTCCAAAAGTATTTTTGTGGAACACACTTCTTCAATCCTCCACGATATCTGAAATTATTGGAAATTATTCCAAGCTCCAAAACCATGCCCGAAGTCGTTGATTTCTTTATGGATTATGGGAAAAGATTCTTAGGAAAAACAACTGTTCTATGTAAAGATACTCCTGCTTTTATTGCTAACAGAGTGGGTGTCTATTCCATCATGTCGTTGTTCCATGCTGTGAAGGAGTTAGACATGACAGTGGACGAAATTGATAAATTAACGGGACCTGTTCTGGGAAGACCAAAATCCGCTACTTTCCGAACATGTGATGTAGTCGGTTTAGATACTTTGGTTCATGTTGCCAACGGACTAAAAGAAAATTGTCCGAATGATGAAGCCAACGACCTCTTCCAATTGCCTGATTATATCTCTAAAATGGTGGAGAACAATTGGCTCGGATCAAAATCTAAACAAGGATTTTATAAAAAGGTAAAGGATGCCAACGGAAAAAGCGAAATCCTTTCCTTAAATCTTAAGACATTGGAATACGAACCCAAACAAAGGGTTAATTTTCCAACACTCGAAATGACGAAACCGGTCGATGATCTGAAAGAGCGAACAAAAATGTTGTTTTCCGGTAAAGACAAAGCTGGTGAGTTTTATAGAAAGGCTTTTTCTGGCCTATTTGCATATGTTTCTAACCGTATACCTGAAATCACAGATGATCTTTTCAAAATCGATGATGCGCTTAAAGCCGGATTTGGATGGGAATTAGGTCCATTCGAAACTTGGGACATCATCGGTTTGGAACAAGGTTTGAAAATGATGGCCGCTAATGGGCAAAAACCGGCTCAATGGGTTGCCGACATGCAAAGTGCTGGCATCTCTTCCTTCTACAAATTAGAAAATGGCGTTCGCTCTTATTACGACATTGCATCGAAATCGTATAAAGTGATACCTGGCTCAGAAGGATTAGTAAGCTTGGCGAATTTGAAGGATTCCAATACCATTTGGAAAAACAACGATTGTTCAATCATCGATCTTGGAGATGGCGTTTTAAACTTGGAATTCCATTCTAAGATGAATACCATCGGAGGAGAAGTAATCGCTGGAATCAACAAAGCGATCGGAATGGCTGAGGAATCTTACAAAGGATTGGTCATCTCCAATGAAGGTCAAAATTTCTCTGCTGGAGCCAATGTCGGACTCATCTTCATGATGGCGGTAGAACAAGAATACGACGAATTGAATTTCGCTATTAAAGCCTTCCAAGACACCATGATGCGTGTGCGATATTCCTCAGTTCCAGTGGTTGTAGCACCACATAACATGGCACTTGGAGGTGGTTGCGAAATGTGCTTACACNCAGATAAAGTAGTAGCGCACGCTGAACTATACATGGGATTAGTTGAATTTGGTGTTGGACTGATTCCTGGTGGTGGTGGAACCAAAGAATTTGTGAAAAGACTTTCTGAAGAATTGAACGAGGGTGATATTAAAATCAACCGATTGAGAGATCGATTCTTGACAATTGGTCAGGCGAAAGTATCTACTTCTGCTTACGAAGCTTTTGATCTTGGTTATTTGAGAGAAGGAAAAGATGAAGTAGTTGTAAGCCGAGACCATCAGCTTAAAGTGGCAAAAGAATCTGTAATTCAAATGGCAGATGAAGGCTACACCATGCCTGCTAAAGAGCGTAATATTGAAGTCATGGGTCAGGAAGGACTTGGAATCGTATACGTAGGTGCCAACTCCATGCAAGCTGGTAATTACATCTCTGAACACGACCAATACATTTCTGAAAAACTCGGATTTGTCATGTGTGGTGGAGATCTTTCTGAAAATGAAAAGGTGTCGGAACAGTACCTATTGGATCTGGAAAGAAAAGCTTTCTTAGATCTGTGTACCAAAAAGAAGACGCTAGAAAGAATTCAATCTATTTTAACGAAAGGCAAAATTTTAAGAAACTAAGATGGGACAAGCATATATAGTACAAGGATTTAGATCTGCGGTTGGAAAAGCCAATAGAGGTGGATTCCGTTTTTACAGACCAGATGACTTAGCTGCAGATGTGATCAAACATTTAATGAAGGCCGTTCCGGAATTAGATAAGGATCGAATCGATGATGTCATTGTTGGAAATGCTTCACCAGAGGCCGAACAAGGACTAAATGTGGGAAGAATGATCTCTTTAATGGGATTGAATACAGATAAAGTTCCAGGAATGACTGTAAACCGTTACTGTTCTTCTGGACTGGAAACCATTGCCATTGCAAAAGCAAAAATTGAAGCTGGTTTAGCTGATTGCATTATCGCTGGAGGAGTGGAATCTATGTCATGCATGCCCATGGGAGGATGGCGAATTGTTCCAAATCCGAAAGTGGGTAAAGACAATCCTACTTATTATTGGGGAATGGGGCTTACGGCCGAAGCGGTTGCAAATCAGTATAAGGTAACCAGAGAAGATCAAGATCAATTTGCTTTTGAATCTCATATGAAAGCCTTGAAAGCTATTGAAAATGGGACTTTTAAACATGACATTGCTCCAATCGAAGTCACTCGGATTTTCCTGGATGATAACGAAAAGAGACAGGAACAAAAATTCATTGTCGATACGGATGAAGGTCCACGAAAAGGAACCAATGTTGAGGCTCTTGGCAAACTTAGACCAGTATTTGCCGCAGATGGATCGGTGACCGCAGGAAATTCATCACAAACATCGGATGGAGCTGCATTTGTATTAGTGATGTCTGAAAAAATGGTCAAAGAACTGAATTTGGAGCCGGTTGCTCGCTTAGTTTCCTATAAGGTAGTTGGAGTTGAACCAAGAATCATGGGAATAGGCCCAGTTGATGCCATTCCAGGAGCCTTGAACATGGCTGGTTTGAAGATGAATGATTTGGATTTAGTTGAATTGAATGAGGCTTTTGCTTCTCAGTCACTTGCAGTCATCCGAGAAACAGGCTTGAATCCCGATATCGTAAATGTAAATGGAGGAGCCATTGCTTTAGGACACCCTCTTGGTTGCACTGGAGCAAAATTGACAGTTCAAGTCATCAATGAATTAAGAAGAAGAAAACAAAAATATGGGGTTGTAACCATGTGTGTGGGAACAGGACAAGGTGCAGCCGGTGTAATTGAGTTATTGAAATAATTTGAAAAATGGAAAAGACGGACAAAAAAGCAATCAAAGGAGGCGAATTCATTATTCGTGAGACCAAGCCGGAGGACATTTTCATCCCGGAAGAGTTTAACGAGGAACAAAGAATGATCGCCCAAACCTGTAAAGATTTTGTTGAAGCTGAAGTCATGCCTCATCTTGACAGAATTGATAAAATGGAAGAAGGATTGATGCCTTCAATTTTGGATAAAGCCGGAGAGTTGGGAATGCTAGGACTTTCAGTTCCAGAAGAATTAGGAGGAATGGGAGTTGAGTTTGCAACTAGCCTTCTCGCTACAGAATCACTCGGTGAAGGTTATAGTTTTTCAGTTGCCTATGGTGCACACACCGGGATTGGAACATTGCCTATTTTGTATTACGGAACCGAAGAACAAAAGCAAAAATACATTCCAAAATTAGCTTCAGGTGAATGGAAAGCAGCTTATTGTTTGACCGAACCAAGTTCAGGATCAGATGCCAATTCTGGAAAAACAAAAGCCGTTTTATCTGAGGATGGAAAACACTATGTCTTAAACGGACAAAAAATGTGGATCACCAACGGTGGTTTTGCGAATTTGTTTACCGTTTTTGCTAAGATTGATAACGACACCAAACTATCCGCTTTCATCGTGGAAGCAGATTCCGAAGGCATTTCTTTGAACCCAGAGGAAAAGAAAATGGGAATTAAAGGATCTTCAACTAGACAAGTATTCTTTAATAATGTGAAGGTTCCTGTTGAGAACATGCTTTCTGAAAGAGAAAATGGATTCAAAATCGCACTGAATATTCTGAATATAGGAAGAATAAAATTAGGAGCGGGAGTCCTTGGTGGTGCGAAAGCAGCTATTACTGATTCAGTGAAATATGCTAATGAAAGAGAGCAGTTTGGCCGACCTATTGCAAAATACGGAGCGATTCGATACAAATTGGCCGAACAAGTAATTCGAACTTTTGTGGTAGAGTCTGCATTGTACAGAGCGGGTCAAAATATTGATGATGCGATTCATGCATTAATAGCAGAAGGAGTGGATAAAGGAGAAGCTACTCTAAGAGGAATTGAGCAGTTTGCTCCAGAGTGTGCTATTTTGAAAGTTGCTGGTTCGGAAGCCTTGGATTATGTAGTAGATGAAGGGGTTCAGATTCATGGAGGAATGGGTTATTCGGCAGAATCAAAAATCGAAAGAGCTTATAGAGATTCACGAATCAACCGAATCTTTGAAGGAACAAACGAGATCAACAGAATGCTGACCGTTGACATGATGTTAAAGCGAGCCATGAAAGGTGAATTGGATCTGATGGGTCCGGCTATGGCTGTTGCAAATGAATTAATGTCGATACCTGATTTTGAAGATCCATCTACTGAATTGTTTGGAGAAGAGAAAAAATACCTTCAAAACTTCAAGAAAGTTATCCTGATGGTGGCTGGTTCGGCAGTTCAAAAATTAATGCAAACTTTAGCTAAGGAACAAGAAGTATTGATGGCTATTTCAGATATCTCCATTTACACTTATTTGGCTGAATCTGTTCTGTTAAGAGTAGAAAAGATGATCTCCATGAAAGGAGAAGAAGCCTGCAAGGAAGAGATTGATATCGTGAAAACATACATTTATGATGTAGCAGATAAAATCAATAAAATTGGGAAGGATGCGATCAATACTTTTGCTGAAGGAGACGAAGCAAGAATCATGTTGATGGGATTGAAAAGATTTACCAAAACGCAATCAGTGAACGTAAAAGAAACACGCCAGCGAATTGCAGCAAGGTTAATCGATGCCAATGAATATTGTTATTAGACTTTTCTATTTTAATATTGGAAGCCCTCCGATTTTCGGAGGGCTTTTTTGTTTCTTTTGCGAAGGAATCAAGGCTTTTGATTAAATTTGCCACAAAATCAAACTTTAACAAATACTGTAATGAATATATTGATACATGCCCACTCCGGATTAAGATGGATCGTTTTAATTCTTTTTGTTTATGCTATTGCAAATGCATTCAGCGGTAAATCTAGCGGGAGAGAATATTTGAAGAAAGATAAAATGGTGAATTTGTTTACCATGGTTTCCATGCATATTATGCTTTTGGTTGGACTGATACTTCTTTTCACTAGTGGAAAAGTAGATTTTGCCAATATGATGGCCGACTCAACTCGAAGATTTTACGCATTGGAACATCCCGTAGCCATGATCTTGGCAACCGTTTTAGTAACCATTGGGCGAAAAAAAGGAGAAGGTGCCCAAGCTACACCAGACAAATTCAGAAATATCATTAAGTGGTACACTATTGCCCTCATTTTGATCTTGGCTTCCATTCCTTGGCCATTCAGAATCGCAGGAGCAGGTTGGGCCTAAAAAAGAATTCAATGAAAAAATTATTTATCATCATACCAATTGTTGCCCTCATCGCTGTTTTCTCTTGTGAAACTAAATCCTACACAGATGAAAATGGTAAAATCGATGCAAAAACCATGTACCAGGACAATTGTGTTTCTTGTCATGGTAAAGACGGCAAGGCAAAAATTGGAGGAGCGAAGGATTTATCGGTTTCTACTTTAGATCTTAATCAACTCTATGAAGTGATCACGAATGGAACGGGAAATGGGATGATGGCTTATAAAAATGTCATCAAAGCGGAAGCTGAAAGAAAAGCTTTGGCTGAGTATGTGATGGGACTTAGAGATTAGTGAATGGAAACCTATTTAACAGGGGAAGAAAACATTGAAAAAGCCGTTCTGGTTGGAGTGATTACAGATGATCAATCCGAAGAACAAGCCAAAGAATATATTGAAGAATTAGAGTTCCTTGCTCAAACTGCAGGGGCCGAAACGCATCAAAAATTCTTGCAACGATTGCATCAGCCTAATCCAAAAACTTTTTTGGGTTCAGGGAAGATCGATGAAGTCAAAGAATACGTTGAAGAACATGAAATCGATGTAGTTATTTTTGATGACGAACTCTCCCCTTCTCAGTTGCGTAACGTTGAGCGTCTGTTTAACTGCAAGATTCTCGATCGAAACAATCTGATCCTGGATATTTTTGCAAAAAGGGCTCAAACTTCACATGCAAAAACCCAAGTGGAATTAGCTCAATACCAATATCTACTTCCAAGACTTACAAGAATGTGGACCCACCTTGACAGGGTAAAAGGGGGAATCGGAATGAGAGGACCTGGAGAAACTCAGATCGAAACGGATAGAAGAATCATCAAACAAAAAATTGCTCTTCTGAAATCCAAATTGGAGAAGATTGACAAACAAAAATCGGTGCAGAGAGGAAATAGGGGGCAGTTGGTCCGCGCAGCCCTTGTCGGTTACACCAACGTAGGAAAATCAACCTTAATGAATCTCTTGAGTAAATCGGATGTATTTGCAGAAGACAAATTATTTGCGACTCTCGACACCACAGTAAGAAAGATCGTCATTCAGAATTTACCCTTTTTGCTTTCCGATACAGTTGGATTTATCCGCAAACTCCCTCATCAATTGGTTGAATCTTTTAAATCCACTTTGGATGAGGTTCGTGAATCGGATGTTTTAATTCACGTTGTGGATGTTTCCCATTCTAATTTTGAGGATCAATTCAATGTGGTGAATGAAACCCTGGCTGAAATCGATGGAGTGGAAAAACCAACGATTGTTGTTTTCAATAAAATAGACCAGATTGATTTTCCAGATTCTTTGGATGAAGGAAAAACAAAAGCGCAATTAATGGAAGAATTGAAACAAAGTTGGATGTCGAAACTCAATAATAAAAAAGTCGTTTTCATTTCTGCTCAAAAGAAAATCAACATTGAAGAATTAAAGGACGTATTGTACGAAGAAATCAAGGAAATTTTCAAAGTAAGATACCCCTACCACAACTTTCTATACTAATGGAAAAGTATTCCAAATATCTGGAAGAAACCCAGTTTTTCGATTTTTCAAATCCAAAGATTCAAGCATATATCGAGGAATTTCGAGATGAAAAATATTCCAACCGAATTCAAGAATTAGCCATCGACCTCTATTTGAAGATACGAGATGGATTTCTCTATGATCCTTTTGATCTAGATATTTCGCGTGATGGCCTGACTTTCTCTAAGGTTCTTGAAAAAAGGAGAGCTTGGTGTGTCGAGAAGGCGGGTTTGATGGTGAGTTGTGCGCGGGCCTTAGGAATTCCAGCTCGACCAGGCTATGCCATAGTACGTAATCACTTGGAGAATGAAAAACTTGAAAAAGTGCTGCAGTCCGACCTCATTGTTTTCCATGGCTATGCTGATCTTTATTTAAATGGAAAATGGGTAAAATGCACACCTGCCTTTGATAAAAGAGTTTGTCGAATATCAGGAGTAGATCCACTGGAATGGGATGGTGAACAAGATAGCTTGTTTCAGGAGCATGATAAAAATTCCCAACGTTTCATGGAATATGTTCATTATTACGGGGAATTCGAAGATGTACCCATCGAATTAGCCAACCAAGAAATGAGAAAATACTATCCTCACCTGTTTGACAATAGTTATTCCAACCCGGATTTTAAGTTTCGATTTGAAAAGTGATGAATCGGGTATATCGCGGATGTGCAGGATTTGGGAATCCTGCGAAGCCCTTTCGCTGCAAAGGATCCCCGAATCATTCGCAAACCTAACGTCATTTTTCTCTTTACCTACTTTTGAAATCGTAGGATTTGGGAATCCTACGAAGCCCGTTCGCTGCGAAGGATCCCCGAATCCTTCGCATACTCTTAATTTGGAAGTACCGGACAAATCAAACAATGAACATCTTCAAACATTGAACTTTGATCTTGATAGTTTGAAAATGAAGAATAAACCCAATCAGATGGATTTTGAACCAAACCAGCTCGCACTGGATTTTGATGAATATAATTCACCTTTGTCCATGTGAAATTCTGGGTAAAAAGTTCAATGGCATGGTTTCCATCTTGCCATACTTTATAATTGTGCTTTTTAAAATGCTTTATTGCCTTTTCACCAAACACTGAGAGCAATTTCTCTTCTCCTTGCAATTCAATTTTTTCTCGGATTTTAGTTGAAGTATATCTTTTAAAATCTCGAATGACTGAATGCAAAACGCATCCTTCATCAGCATTCACAATCATGTGAATATGGTTTGGCATAATTACGTATGCATAAATATTTAATCCTCGATTCTTTGTATAAAATTTCATTGAATCGAGAATAATTTCAAAGTCTTCAGCTGTTTTAAACACTTTAATCCAGTCAACAACTGTCATTGTAATAAAATAGGAGGAATGATCCTTTTTCAGGGTATTTTTGGGTGGCATAATTTGATTTTTAGTGGTTTGATAAAGATAGTTGTTTTGGAGGTTTCGAAAAACAAAATTTTAGGTTTACTCAAATTCTCGCAGGATTTGGGAATCCTGCGAAGCGCAAAAGCCCCTACATGCTGCGAAGGATCCCCGAATCCTTCGCAAACCTAACGTCATTCTTCCTCATTACCGACTTTCGAAATCGTAGGATTTGGGAATCCTTCAAAGCCTTAGTTTTTCTACAACTTCCCTTTATACTGATAACCTCTACTTTCAACTGCTTTTTTAACAGCTTCTTCGTCTACTTCTCCATCCACCTGAACAGTATCTGAATTTGGGTCTGCAACTACCTCTTTTACATTTCCTAATTCAAAAATCACATTCTCTACACTTGCTTTACAATGGTTGCAAGTCATTCCTTCTACTTTAAATTTCTTCACACTTATCGCTTTTATCTTTTTGGCAGGTAATAGTTTTTTAACTTCCACAAAGATAAGAAGTCCACTTAGTATGGAAGCCATGATATAGCCAAAAACGCTAATTTCTTCATGGTTATGATGACCTTCTGCAATGGCAAGAGAATCCAAATCTAAAAATCCAAAAAACTGATCAATGATAATTCCGAAGAAAATAGACAGTATCATTAATCCTCCAACATAGATTAGTGCAATCTTCTTCCCCATCGATTTCCAAATCACGGTGATGGTTGCCAAATTGGTTGCAGGTCCAGCCAGTAAAAAAACGAGAACAGCTCCAGGGTTCATTCCTTTGAGTAATAAAGTAGCAGCAATGGGAATGGAACCCGTAGCACAAACATAAACCGGAATAGAGGCAATCAGCATGATTCCCATGTTTAAATAGGGATCAGATAAGGAAGTTTGAAATAGCTCGTCCGGTATGAAAACTGCAATCAAAGCCGCCAGAAACAATCCCAATAAGAGCCATCTGGAAATATCTGACATGAAATCAATAAAAGCATATCGGAAAATTCGATCAAACCAACCTTTTTTATCCGAAGCTTCTTCTTCTTTAAACACCTCTTTTGGTTGAACTTCTGAAGCAACTTGATTGACTACCAAACCTGAAATCACACCAGAAAAAAGAGCAACAATTGGTTTAATTACTGCCCAAGGCCAGTTCATAAGAGAATAGGTTGCTAAAATTGAGTCCACCCCAGTTTGAGGAGTTGAAGTTAAAAATGAAATGGTAGCGCCGTTACTTGCCCCGTGATCTCTAAATGAAATACCCGTTGGAATTACTCCGCAAGAACACAATGGCAAGGGTATACCAAATATAGCAGCTTTGACAACCGAACTAAAATTGGATTTCCCTAAATGTTTGACGATGTATTTTTTGGGAATCAACCCGTTGAGAAGACCTGCAAAAAGAAATCCTAATAAGAGATAGGGAGCCATTTCAACTAGCAATCCCCAAAACTCGAAAATAATCTCCTTCACAATCTCCATACTTCAAAGTTAGGAAGATTGTTGAACTAATCCAGTTTCAATTTCAGGTTATCCTTTAAATCCTTTGTTGCTATTTTTAATTCTACAGGCCCCATGGAATACGGTCCGATTTCATAGGCATTAAAGTAAAAGAGAAGGGTATCTTTTGCAAGCTGTATATTATTTGTAAGTGGAATCTCATCAACATAAATATCAGACTTAATTTCATCCGGCATGGTAGCATTGAAAACCTCATTCATCTTACTTTTCAAACTCACTGTATCTTGAAACATGTCTGTCAATTCCAATCTTTTCCCTGAAACGATATCATAAGTTCGTAAAATCGTATTTGCATTTCCGTGTGCACCACCAGTGTAAGAATAAACTGAAAGGTCGTAATTCATCAATCCATTTTTATTGAAAACAACGGATGCATTGGCATGAATTTCAAAGTTAGAACCCAGACTCATCATTTCGGCTTCTGCTTTCAAAAAGGCCTCGTACCTTGCAATAAGCGAATCCAGATTTTTCTCTTTATAATCTTCTTTATTGATGTAAAAATTAGATCGCAACCATTCATTTACTTCTAAATTGATAATTTGCAGACCCAGAGTATCCTTCTTTAAAGTTTGAGATTTGATGTCAAATTCTGCAAGTAAATCCCCATTTTGCTGCACTGTTTTATTCAAACTATAGGATTCAATTTCAGGTATGGGTAAATGTTCACGTACAGCCGAATCCAATTCCACCTTATGCCATTCCACATCTGCATGAGGAGGTTTTGAATCTGTTTCTCCAGAATTTTCATTCGAATTACAAGAAACAAGTAGTGCGCTCAACAATAGGGCAGAGATAATTTTCTTCATCACTTTTTTACCTTAAAAATAATGATTTATCCTAAAACCTCAGGGAGAATCTATTTGATAACAAATTCGGTTCTTCTATTTTTCAAGTGTGCTGCCCGTTTTTCAGAAGCGGTCGTCATCTTATTGATCTCCTCATCTGTAACTACTGGATCAGCCGGACCGAATCCCTTGTACGTAAGTCTTCCTGATTCAATTCCATTGGCAACTAGATAATCACGAACAGATTTTGCTCTACTCTTAGACAACTTCACATTGTAAGCTTTCGCTCCTCTTGAATCTGTATATCCATTGATTTGAACCTTCACTGTTGGGTTTTCCTTCATTAAGGTCACCAACTTATTCAAATCTCTTTTGGCGATGGATGTCAACTCGTAACTGTCAAAACGGAATAGAATATTGTTCAGCCTAAAAGTATTTTGAACGTTCCCATTGTTGTTCGAGTTGTTATTATTGTTCGAATTATTATTATTGTTATTGTTGTTACTGTTGTTATTCGAATTATTATTGTTGTTGTTATTATTATTGTTATTCGAATTGTTATCAGCTAAGATGTCTTCCACTTCGTACAACTGTACATCTAATTCATACTTTCTATAGCCTTCTCCTTGCGCAATCTTGAAGTTTTGAGAATTAAATACATAACCTGGTTTACTTACCGAAATCATGTATTCTGTGCCTGGTTCAACACGCACACTATATTCCCCACTTTCTCCATTGGATCTAAAATTGGATACCAATTCATCTTTAGAAATATTGATGATCTCGATGTCTGCATCACATGGCATTCCGTCTAAACCATCCGTGATTTTTCCAACCAAAATTGGATTATCAGGCTCTAAGATATCTCCATACATTTCAATATCACCAAACACTCCGGCTAAGCTGGGCTCAATATCTGATATAGCTGGATTCTTAGGTTCTCCAAGAAAGGTAATACGATAAATATCTTTATCTCCTAAACCACCTTCACGGTAAGAAGAGTAATACCCATATCTTTCATTTCCTACAATTACAAAATACAAATCGTCATCCGGAGTATTAATTGGATAACCCATATTCACCGGTTTCGACCAAGTACCGTCTTCTTGAAGTTTGGTGTAAAAAATATCCAAACCTCCCATATTCTCATGTCCTTTAGATGAAAAATAAAGAGTTTTGTCATCTGCAGAAAGGAAAACTCCTCTTTCGTCGAATTCCGTATTGATATTTGCTCCAAGATTTACAGGATCTCCCCACTCCTTTTTCTCTTCATTCCAATCGGAATAGAAAATATCGTGTTCTCCTAAAGATCCGGGTTGATCTGATATAAAATACACTCTCTTTTCATCAAATGTAAAAGTTGCTGATTCTTGGTGATTTTTAATTTTGTCTGTTCCAAAAAATGGTTTGGGCTTTGACCATTCTCCATCTTCATTTCTGGAAAGATAAATTCCTCCAGACTTTTTACCAGTTCCTCTAAATACCATCAGACCAAACCCATCCGGTGTCAAACCAATCGTTGCATCGTGAAATTCGGTATTGATGGAATCTCCAATATTCTTTGCCTGTGTCCATTCTCCATCCAGTTTTTCAGAATAGTACACATCTTCATAATACATTTCGAATTCATCCATGAACCCGCCTTTGGAATCCTTTCTTCTCGATGTAAAAAACAACTTTCGCTCATCCGCAGAAATTAATGGGGAGTGATCCGGATATTCTGAGTTGATCTTTTCTCCCATATTGTCGATCCAAACTCGAACAGGCTCAGCTGCCAATCTTCTACCGACTTCGATTTCTTTCAATCCTTTTTCAGCCTTTTCTTTTCCTTCTTTGGTTGCTTTTGGATGTTGCAAGTAGCTCTTGTAGAATTTTTCAGCTTCATCCCATTTCATTCTTAAGTGATAACTTTTTCCTAGAAAGTAATCCATGTCTGGAAATCCTTCTGGGTTCAGTTTTTTCGCTTTTTCAAAATAAGGAAGGGCTTCAAACTTGTGATCTCCCTGCATGTAAGCCACTCCAATCTTGTAATTCAAATCGGAATTATTTGGATTGATGGCATTGGCTTTGTCGTAAAACTGAATCGACAATGCTACATCAAGTCTTCCGGCACTGTAAAACAAACGATCTCCTTCTTTCAAAGCAGCTTTCGCTTCGTCAAGTTTTGCCTCGTCTGGTACTCCGGTTTTATCAAATGGTGTGTCTTGTTGTGCAAAACCAACAGCAACCATCATTAACGTCAGGGTAAACAATAATTTTCTCATCGGTTGCAAATTGGATCGTTCAACAATTCTTCGGCTTTCACATAGCCTAAAAAGAAGGCGTATTCCCAATCAAGACAAGCTCCCTCTTCATCTCTCATCATTTCTTTAGCAATTCCACGGTTGTAATAGGCTTTGCTGAAATCTGGTTGTAGCTCAATTGCTTTATCCAAATCCACCAAGGCATCCTTGAAATTCTCAATACGTATCTGGTGCGAAGCTCGGTCATTGTAAAAAGTAGCATTGTCATCGTCTAACTCAATCGCCTTGTTGAAAGCCTTTTGCGCTTCATCATTATTGGATTTTTCTGATTGAATCAACCCGAATAAATTTTGAAAAACCGCTTGGTCTCCTGCTCCGTTGGTCTGAGCCATCTGTAAATACTTATCCGTCATCTCTGAATTATTCAAATTATGATAAGCTATTGCCAAATTCAATGTGGCCTCTGGATTTGACTCATAATTAGGAATGGATTGAAGGGTTGCAATCGCCTCCTCATTTTTTTCATTTTGAATCTGAGCATTGGATAGTCCAATCTTGTTTCTTGGAGTAAGATCCAACTCTGAAGCCTTTTTGAAGAACACTTCTGCTTCTTCCGCATTATTCACCTTTAATAAAGATAATCCAACAAAATAATGGTAGTCGTCTTCCTGATTGTTCAATGAAACTGCTTGCTTGAAATTGTATTCAGCCGCATCGTAATCTTCTTGTTTGTAGGTTACTCGCCCTAGCTGAGCAAAAGCTCTTTCGTTGAGCGGAATCATGGATGAAATGGCGCTTTGTAATACTGTTCTGGAAGAATCAAGATTCTCCTCTGCTTCGTAAACTTTGGATAAATTGATATACGCCTCTGCAAAACTTTTGTCTGCTTTGATCGCATTTTGAAAATCAATTTTGGCTTGTGCATTATTTTTATTTCGAAAATTGAGTAACCCACTTTCAAAATGTTGAACAGCCTCCGACTTTACTTTTGTCAGTCTTTCTCCAGTAGGCTTTAACGTAGGTACGTGCTGCCCGAAAATTGGAGAAAAAACAAGCAAAAGAAAGCATGTGATTGCTAAATTCTTCATAGAAACAGTAATACAGTTTTTTTATTAGAGATGTCAAAAATAGTCAAAATTTGTTTTTAACGATAAAAAATAGGGCTTTTGTCGAAAGAAAATAGAGATTCATAAGTCAATTATTATGCATCGTCTAAAGAATTTTGAACTTTTACCCCGTTTTGTCGTAGATTAGAGTTTGTGAATATCAATTTTTGAGATCAGTTTTATTTACCATATCGCTTTTATTTTGCGTTATTCTCAATGCTGGAGAAAAAGATACAATCTATGCATTTGTGAGTTCTGGCAATAAACCCAAAGTAGAATTAAACAGCTATCAGTTAGAGTTATTCCGGCTGGATAAAACCATTGATTCACTCCAAAAATTAGAAAATCCACCTAGCGAAATCATTCAAGATCTGAAATGGTTCAAGACTCAAAAAATAAATTCCAAAGAAGACATCATTCACCTTATTGATAGCTTGATGGCTCTCGATTCCATTCCCTACAATCTGTTGAATTATGTAAATCTTCACATCAACAAATACAAAAAGGAGTATGAGTCCAAGGATTTTCACAAGAAGAGGGTGGATCTTTTTTACAATAGTTGGAACACGGAAATGCCGTGGGACTTATCAAAAAATTATCTGGATAGTCTGGACAACACAACAGCGCTGACTGAAATTGGAAATGGCAATTTTGAATTCCACTACCCGATTCAACAAAAATCAAAAGAGAAATTTTATTACCACGGAACATTAACCAGTAGATACGGATGGAGAGATGGAGCACGTCACAACGGAGTAGATCTCGACCTCCATGTTTGGGATTCGGTTTATACGGTATATTCCGGTACGGTTCGTTTGGCTCGAAATTATGGTGGATACGGACGGGTGGTAGTTGTAAGACACGACAACGGACTTGAAACACTTTACGGACACCTACATCGCATTAAAGTAAAACCGGGAGATCGAGTGGAAGGTGGTCAAGTTGTTGGACTAGGCGGAAGCTCGGGTAAATCAACTGGTTCGCATTTGCATTTTGAAGTTCGCTTGAAGAACATCCCCATCAATCCGGAACATTTGATCGATTTCAAAAACCGAGTGGGAAGAGGAAGCGACTTCATTCTGAAAAAATCCCAAAATGGTCTGGTTGCCATTGAAAATGGATGCTCAAGCCACACCGTTCAAAGAGGAGACAGCCCCTGGAAAATTGCCAACCGATACGGAATGGAACTAACCGAATTCAGAGACTTAAATGGCTTTACAAAAAGGACTCGGTTGTCTGTGGGGCAAGTGGTGAAGATTAGGTATTGAATTTGGATTTTTAGATTTTTAGATTCAAGATTGCAAGACTTTCAGATTCAAGACTTTTAGATTTAAGATTTCAAGACTCTAGATTCAAGACTTTCAGACTCTAGACTTTCAGATTCTAGATTATTAGATTCTAGACTACAAGACTCTAGATTATTAGATTTTAGACTTTTTCATTTAGAGAAGAAAATAGTTCATTTATTTTCAAAATTGTTCAATCTTTTTAAAATGCAGTTCTGCTTCATTTATCCATCCTCTTGAATCTAGCCCCTTGAATCTGACATCTTGAATCTAGTATCTTGAATCTGGCATCTTGAATCTGACATCTGGCATCTAGCATCTTTTACCCAACTCCCTACTCTTCAAAAACCAAATTATGCTCTCCTGAAATTCCCCATTGTGGGTAATTCAATGTTTGCCTGATTTGTTGGATGAATATTTTTCCTTTGTCGTCGGCGTAGCACAGTTTTCCTGACTGACTTGTTGCCGGAGCATATAAAGGACAATTCGTATTGATCGCGTCAACTTGTTTACCGGTTTGAGCTTCGAAAAACAGAATGGCGTCTTTGTCTGTTTGCACCCAGACTCTTCCTCCTCCAGCGACTACCGTTCTTAGATCTCCATTCATACCCACATTTTGCTTCCACATTATTTTCTCTGACTGAGCATCTACACAAATCAAATCACTACCATAAATCATATAATTCAATCCTTTGTAATGTACAGATCTCGAACCTTGAAAATGCATTCTTTCAAAACACTGGCCTGATCCTGCTTCAGCAAATAAGGAATCCGAAATGGGTACGGATTTCTTCTTGGTGAAGGATTTTCGATCGTAGCTTGCAAAAGTTTCTTTTCCATTTTCATCAATGGTTAAGAAGATCTCATCTTTGGTAATCGTTGGTGAAGAAAGTGCTTTCCCTGAATTCATGGTTTTTGAATCTCCTGTTTTTAGATTGAAGATTTCATACTTCCCATCAACTGAAGCCACATGTACTTCATCGTCTGCGATTACTGGACAAGCAATGGCATCGTCCGACAATAATTTTTGCCAATTGATTTTCCCTGTTTTCAAATCAAAATTGGCAAGAACAAATGGCTTTCCATTTTGCAGTTCCATTTCGTTATCAAAGACAACTAAAACCTGACCGTCTTTCACAGATGGATTGGAATACAAGGTATTTGCCAAGTATTTACTCCACAACAATTTTCCTGTGGATGCTTCCAAAGCATAGAGTGTACAAGAATAAGTATTGATCAGCAAAACCCCATCCGAATAAACTGCTGCTCCAGCCCCAGACTCCCCTAGTTTCACTCCCCAAATCACACTTTTGCGAACGGGATCGTATCCGTAAAAATTCTTCGAGTAAAATCCTTCAGAAAAGAACATTTTTCCGTTGGCAATGGTAATCGGGGGTACTTTTCCATTTTCTTCTGTGGTCAGTTCGAGTCCGTTAGACAAAACTTTGGTCTCTACTTTTGGATCCGTGATCTTCTCGATGGGTGTTTCTTCAAACTTCTGGATGAATCCTTTGTCGTCTCGTTTTCTATTGGCCAACATATCCAAAATCGCTTCGGTTCCACGATACATGTGGGTCATCCCCATGGTTTTAAATCCTCTTGTTTCATCCAATTTGATCAGCTTCACATCTCTTTCCATGGTTAAATGCATCACATAATGTGTCCCATTTTTCAACATGAATTCCACTACTCCATCTGAATTCGTGGTCCCCACATACACCCGCTGGGAGTTCAAATCATTTAAATAGACTTTCTCTCCCTCAATTCCTTCTCTGTTGTAATTGATCAATTCGATTTTGCAATAAGCGTGAGTCGATGCACCATCCGTTTGATTAATATTAGACTGATAAATACTATCTCCCACCATTCTTTCAGAAATCTTAGGTGGCTCGTAAGGTAATTCACTTGTAAAAACGCCGTATTTAATTGCAGGTACTTTGATAATATCCACCGCTTCAATTCCATCTACATCTACTTCATAGGTTTTTCCAGTAGGAACAAAAAATTTGGCCATTCCTCGGGAATCCGTTCGCGAGCGGTATTTTGTTTTGGATGTCATATCGACCATATCTACAGGCACATTGGTTCCGGGTTGACCTTTCAAATTTTTCAAAACAATTTGGTACCCGCATTTTCCGGTTGTAGGTTGAAATTGCACATTCCTTTGGTTAATTTCATTAAATGCGATTCCCGAACGATCTGCTTTGGGTGGTTTACTAAAAACGCCTTCAGGATCGTAAGTCAGTGTCCGACTCATTTGCCCACGTCTACCCTCTTTCATTTCAAAGTCAAAACCTTTGATATCTTCCTTGTAGAAAAATGTATAATTGCCTGGTTCCTCTACAGAATACATCACTTTTCCTGTCGCATCTGTAACCTGACTCATCACTTTTTGTCCATTTAGGCTGATATAAGTATTCGCCCCAGCAAGCATGTTTCCGTCGGTGGTTCGTATAGTAACCGAAATCTCCAACTGAGCAATAGTAAAAATGGGCAGGAATAGAAGTAAAAGAAGAATGAATCGCATAAAATCTGTTTTGGTTTGAGACTAAAAATATAAAGATAAAAGCTGAATTCGGTTACAAAATGTTGAGTTTGAATTTGTTTTCCTTTGTTTAGTTTCCAATTTCATTTCATCCAATGGTCTTATGCTTTTTGCCCTGTAAACGTTCCATTCATTTTTTTTCAGTCGATAAAAAAACGAATCAACTAAGCGATAGCGATCTCATGAACTCCATTAAAATCAAATTATCGTGAATAAAAAAAATCTTGTCCTTTGCAATCCTGCTTCTTTCGTCACCTATATTTCCACTAAAACAAATATTTATATAATGACGAACTCCCCGCCCTTTCACGAAATAAAAATCTCTATTCTGGGAATCCCAGAAGAGCTTTTAATTTCATGAAATTCCCCCAGCCGCCGGCCGGTGCAAAGAACGTGGCCAGCGCACTTTTTTAAATGGTAGCTATACTTTGCCTATTCTACTATGAATTTCGAATTTCTTCTTTAATCTATTTCACTATAGGTTGTACTGGTTTTGAATGGACTAAAAAGGACTTTTGATTGAATGATCACACGTGAATATTTTTACAAATTCCATTCTTTATGTTCGCTTTAATATTAATTTTGGCGTCCTAAGGAAATCTTGAATTATGGCAGTGAAAAAACCAAAAATCGAATACAAAAGAGAAGGCATCGACGAAGCAACCTTATTGAAGTTGTACGAATACTTGTTGAGACCAAGAATGATCGAAGAAAAAATGCTGATTTTACTTCGACAAGGAAAGATCTCAAAATGGTTTTCTGGAATGGGTCAGGAAGCGATTTCTGTTGGTTCGACTTTGGCGTTGGACAAAGACGAATACATTTTGCCGATGCACCGTAATTTAGGGGTTTTCACATCAAGAGATATTCCATTGAACAGATTATTTTGTCAGTTTCAAGGGAAAGCATCAGGATTTACAAAAGGAAGAGATCGTTCGTTTCACTTTGGAACGCAAGAATATAAAATTGTGGGAATGATTTCCCATTTGGGTCCACAGTTGGGCATTGCCGATGGAATTGGTTTGTCTAATAAAATTTGGAAAGAGGAACAAGCTACTTTGGTGTTTACCGGAGACGGAGGAGCATCGGAAGGTGATTTTCATGAATCTTTGAACGTAGCAGCTGTTTGGGATTTGCCTGTGATTTTTGGGATTGAAAACAACCAATGGGGACTTTCTACTCCAAGTAATGAACAGTTTAAGTGTAAGCAATTTGTGGACAAAGGAATTGGGTACGGAATTGATGCCATTCAGGTAGATGGAAACAATATTTTGGAGGTGTATTCGACCATCAAAAAAATTGCGGAATCGATTCGAAAAAAACCAAGACCGTTTATTGTGGAGTTCATGACTTTCAGAATGCGTGGACACGAGGAAGCTTCGGGAACCAAGTATTACCCGGAAGGCTTACAAGACGAATGGGCGGTATTTGACCCCGTTGAAAATTACGAAGCGTATTTGCTGAAAGAAGGAGTGCTAACGGAGGATAAGATTGAAAAATACAGAAATCAGATCAAAGAAGAAATTGACAACGGTTTGGACATGGCCTATGCCGAAGAACCGATTGTTGCCGATCTGGAAACGGAATTAAACGACATTTACGCTCCTCATACACCTCAAATTGTTCCTGAAGAAGGAAATAAAACAGAGAAAAGATTCATTGATGCAGTGCAAGACGCCTTGGACATTGCCATGGTGAAATATCCGGAATTGGTCTTGATGGGACAGGATATTGCCGAATATGGAGGCGTTTTTAAAGTGACTGAAGGATTTGTAGAAAAATACGGTAAAGATCGTGTCCGCAATACGCCTTTATGTGAGTCTGCCATAATTGGAACCGCTCTAGGTTTATCGATCAAAGGAAAGAAAGCCATGTCTGAAATGCAATTTGCAGATTTCGTGACTTGCGGTTTTAACCAGATCGTAAACAATTTGGCAAAAATCCACTATAGATGGGGTCAGAATGCCGATGTGGTTGTAAGAATGCCAACTGGAGCCGGAGCAGAAGCAGGACCTTTTCACTCGCAAAGTAACGAAGCCTGGTTTACGCATACTCCTGGTTTGAAAGTGGTTTTCCCTTCTACACCAAGAGAAGCCAAAGGGTTGTTATTGGCCGCTTTTGAAGATCCAAACCCAGTCATGTTCTTCGAGCACAAAATGATGTACCGTTCTCTAAAAGAAGATGTTACGGACGATTACTACACATTAGAAATCGGAAAAGCGGATTTGAAAGCCGTAGGAAATGACGTTTCGATCATCACATACGGAATGGGCGTTCACTGGGCCAAAGAGATCGTAGAAAAACACAATATTTCGGCCGACATCGTCGATTTGGTCACGTTATTACCTTTCGACAAAGAAGCGGTCATTAACTCTGTAAAGAAAACCAACAAAGCCATTTTCCTACAAGAAGATTGCTTGACCGGAGGTTTAGGAGGAGACATCTGTTCCATCATAGCAGAAGAATGTTTTGAGTATTTGGATGCCCCTGTGAAGAGAGTAGGTTCTTTGGATACTCCAGTACCTTTTGCCGGAGCTTTGGAAAGACAGTTTTTGCCTAAGGATCGATTTGAGAAAGCGCTTTTGGAGTTGGTGGGGTATTAGTGATTATCGAAGTGGAAGGTTATTATTAAATTATCTTCTCATGATACTCTCCATCTTTTTCCCTTTGGCTAATTCGTCTATGAGCTTATCCATGTAGCGAATCTTCTGCATCAATGGATCTTCAATTTCTTCTACTCGATAGCCACAGATGAGTCCTTTGATCAAAGAGACATTGGGATGAATTTGAGGCGCCTCCGCAAAAAATGTTTCCAGACTCACCTTCGATTCAATTTGCTTGTTGAGTCCGGATAGGTCGTAGCCTGTCAGCCAGCAAATAATCTGGTCCACTTCTTCTTTGGTCTTTCCTTTTTTTTCAGCTTTTGTGATGTAGTGGGGATAGACGCTCGCAAAAGACATTTTGAAAACTCGGGTGTAGTCTGCCATGTTTATTTGTTTCTTCTAAGGTAGGGGTTTTTAGTTACACGGTGATGCACGGTGGAGGCACGGGGATGCACGGAGAAAAAAAGCCCCAACAAAAGTCAGGGCCTAATCTAATATCGCAAATCTACAATCGTAAATCCAATCATCCTTCAACCGCTTCCAAAGATCCTGAAGCAGTTGGGAAGGCTCTGTCTACTTTTTTGAACAATCCTTGAAGCACTTTTCCTGGTCCTACTTCTACAACTTCCGAACATCCATCTGCGATCATCTGGTGCATGGTTTGTGTCCATCTTACCGGAGCAGTCAATTGAGCCACCAAGTTCTTTTGGATTTCTGCAGGATCATTTACAGCAGCTGCTGTTACATTTTGGTACACTGGACAAATTGGATTTGAAAATTCTGTATTCTCAATCGCTTTGGCCAATTCTTCTCTAGCAGGCTCCATCAAAGGTGAGTGAAATGCTCCACCAACCTGAAGAACTAAAGCTCTTTTTGCACCAGCTTCTGTCATAGCAGCACATGCTTTTTCTACAGCTGGAACGGCACCGGAAATCACTAACTGACCCGGACAATTGTAATTCGCTGGAACTACAATTCCGTCTACTTGTCCGCAAATTTCTTCTACCACATCATCTTCCAAACCTAAAATAGCGGCCATCGTTGAAGGTTCTGCTTCACACGCTTTTTGCATAGCCATGGCTCTTTGAGAAACTAATGAAAGTCCATCTTCAAACTTCAATGTTTTATTTGCTACTAAGGCAGAAATCTCACCCAAAGAGTGACCCGCAACCATGTCTGGTTTAAAGGCATCTCCCATTAAGTGAGCCAAAATTGTTGAGTGTAAAAATATAGCTGGCTGAGTCACTTTCGTTTGTTTCAACTCCTCATCGGTTCCGTCAAACATGATCTTCGTAATCTCGAAACCTAAAATCTCATTTGCTTTTTCAAATAAAGCTTTTCCCTCTGGGTGGTTGTCGTAAAGATCCTTGCCCATTCCAATAAATTGTGCTCCCTGACCGGGAAATACATATGCTTTCATATAATAGTCTTTGATTCTGTGACAAAAATAGCAATTTGTGTGGTTTCTTGACTTATTGATTTATGATGGATTGATTTATGACATATTGATTCATGACTTATTGATTTATGATTACGAAAAATAATTTTGCACTTTGCACTTTGCACTTTGCACTTTGCATTCTTTATTCTAAAATCTAAATTCATCAATCCCACTCCACCAAATCAAAAGCTGAGTCTTCATTCAGGTAATCTTTCTTTAGCCCTCGGATGGATTCACTTATTAGTTGGATGATGGCTTCGTTGGCGTTTCTTTTTTGAGACAGGGCTATGATGTTTCTCGCCGGAATGGAGTCTTTGAATTCGTAAATATTGTCTGGATTTAATTTTAGGTGTTCGACACTGAGTTCGGGTAAAAGGGTAAATCCATCGTCGATTTCGATGAGGTCGATTAGGGTTTGGAGTGAATTTCCTTCATACATGGTATTCGACTGACTTTGCCCTCTCAGATCACAAAAATTCACCATTTGATTTCTGAGGCAGTTACCTTCTTTGAGCAACCAGGGTCTGTATTCTTCCAAATCTTCAATGAGAAAATGGGTTCCTCTATTCTTTCCATAAATCAAAATGGGTTCGTAAAACAACGAGTGGATTTGGAGATTTTTACTTGCAAACGGTCCGGAAATAATACCCATGTCGATTTCTCTAGACTTCAATGCATCGATGACCTCGTTGGTTTTGAGTTCGTAGATATTGAAAGTTAGATTGGGTAGAGCTCTTCGATTGATCTGGTACAAATCCGTCACCAAATAATTGGCCACTGTTGGAATGACCCCAATATTGATTTCCCCTTGAAAATCATTCTTGGATCTTTCCACCATTCTCTTCAGTTTTTGGTGCTCGTCCAGAACCAATTTTGCTTGTTTGATAAAATCCTTACCAATTTTTGTCGCTTCAATGGGATGTTTTCTTCTATCAAAGATTTGAATCTCCAGTTCTTCCTCCACCTTTTTAATTTGCATGCTCAAGGCAGGCTGGGATACAAAACTTTTTTCAGCTGCTTTCTGAATGTTTTTGTAGCGATCGACTGCCACAATGTATTCGAGTTGCACAATAGAAATCATTATAATTTTTTCTTATAAAGATATAATTTTTATTGATTTGACTTATCTAAAAAGATGCCGTAAATTTGTAAGAACAAAAGCAACAATTATGGATACAAACAGAATCGGGCTTGACAAAGCCAAAACAAAAGAACTTAGTGAACACCTCAATATTTTGTTATCCTCTTACCAGATGCATTATCAAAATCTTAGAGGATTGCATTGGAATATTCAGGGAGAGAACTTTTTCGAACTGCATGTAAAATATGAAGAGTTGTACACCAGAGCGCAAGTCATCATAGTTGAAATCGCTGAAAGAATCTTGACTTTAGGAGCAACTCCGCACCATACTTTTTCAGATTACACTTCAAACAGTTTGATCAAGGCGCATCAAAACATTACTGATGGAAAAGAAGGGATGACTTATATAGCCGACGCCTATCAAACTTTGCTGGAAGAGCTGAGAAAATGTTTGACCTTTTCAGGTGATATAGAAGATGAAGGAACGAATTCATTGATGTCTGATCTCATTTCAGAGCATGAAAAAGAAGCTTGGATGTTCAACTCTTGGTTAAAAAGAAAGATTTAATCCTGAATTGACCTTAAATTGAGCTTGAAAGCGAACAATAATATTAGATTTGTATTTAAATAAAGTAGATTATATAAACAATAAACAAATAGAAAAATGGGAACTTTAGTAGGAAAAAAAGCACCATCATTCAAAGCTCCGGCAATCGTTGACGGAGGGAAATTAGAAGCAGATTTTTCATTAGATCAATACATTGGGAAAAACCATGTAGTATTCTTCTTTTACCCAAAAGATTTCACCTTCGTTTGCCCTTCAGAACTTCACGCATTCCAAGCAGCAATGGGAGAGTTTGAATCAAGAGGAGTAAAAGTTGTAGGATGTTCGACAGATACAGCTGAAACACACTGGGGATGGTTACAATTAGATAAAAACGCAGGTGGTATCAAAGGAATCACTTATCCATTAGTAGCAGATGAGGACAAGACTATTTCTGATGCTTTCGGAGTATTGGCAGGAGAATATGCTTATGACGATGAAGGTGCGTTGGTAGCAACTGGACCAATGATTGCATACAGAGGATTATTCTTGATCGATAAGCAAGGAACAGTTCACCACGCAACAATCAACAACTTCCCATTAGGAAGAAACGTTGAGGAAGCATTGAGAATGGTTGACGCACTTCAATTCTTCGAAGAGAACGGAGAAGTTTGTCCGGCAAACTGGACAAAAGGTGCTGCAGGAATGAAAGCTTCTCACGAAGGAGTTGCTGAATACCTTGCAAATAACTAGAAATCATTTTGATTTTAATATGAAAGACCTGGTAGATTAATCTGCCAGGTTTTTTAATGCCTTACCTATTTGACAAATAATATCGGAGGCAGTAATGGAACGATAATCCATATCTTTCAAACATAAATCCCCGGCTAATCCATGAATATAAACTCCATAGGCAGCTGCTTCAACAGGTAAATATCCTTGAGCTAATAAAGAAGTAATGATTCCCGTGAGCACATCTCCACTTCCTGCCGTGGCCATTCCTTTATTTCCAACCTCATCCAAAAAATACAGTTCACCATCCGGACTTGCCACCACAGAAATTGCACCTTTGAGTACAATGACGATTCGATAATCCTTAGCAGCTTGTTTTAAAACTTCTAATCTTTCTTGATGTGATTTTTGTTTTCCGAACAAACGCTCAAACTCCCCTGGATGGGGAGTCAATATGGCATCTTCCGGAAGTAATTTCATTAACTCGGAGTTTTCAGCAAGTAGATTTAATGCATCCGCATCTACAACCAAAGGCAATTCCGATATAAAAATAGTTCGCAAGAGGGCAATACTTGACTTCGACTTTCCTAATCCAGGTCCAATTCCAATTGCATCAATTTTCTCAGGAAGATCTACCGACTCCAAATACTCCAATCCTTTTGCATCCACTACCATCAGCTCATTTGCAGAATTATGTACAAAGGTCCTCCCTTCCTCAGGAATAGCTACAGATACTAGTCCCGCTCCAGTTTTAAGGGCTGCTCGAGCTGACAAAATTGGAGCTCCATATTTTCCTCTTGATCCACCTACTATTAAAGCAAATCCTTGCTCAAACTTATGAGTAAACCTTGACGATTCATGCAATTCAATGGAAGTTTCTTCAATTTCATAGAGGTCTGTAGCCTCTGACTCAGCATATTCCTCACTCAATCCGATGTCAATTACCTCAATGGCCCCAATTTCTTTTCGGATGTCTTCATTGAAAAAAGAAGACTTTTTTACTTGAAAGGTATAGGTAATATCCGCATGAAAAAAAAGCTCCGGAATGGGCGTTAAATTCCAATCAGCATAAAGTCCCGACGGGATATCTACTGAAATTCTATAAGCATCCAACTCATTTAACTTCGACACCAAATTCCCCAAAAATCCAGATAAAGGTCGAGTCAATCCCGAACCAAAAAGGGCGTCGATCACACAATCAAATGAGGCGAAATCTGGAAGTTTTTTTTCATCAAAATAATGAATGACGTCTTTGGGCAAACGCTTGTTATTTTTCTGAAAATCTTCCGAATAATTATCTGTAAAACGAGGCATAAAAACCTGAACCTCTTGGTCTTTATCGAGTAACAAACGTGCGAGTACAAGTCCGTCTCCCCCATTATTCCCTGGACCACAAATGATGGCGTAAGAATTAAAAACAAATCTATCCGTTATTCGGTCAAATAAATTAGAAGCCGCACGCTCCATTAAATCTATGGATGCAATGGGTTCATTTTGGATCGTATAAAGATCCCAGTCTCTGATTTGTTTGACATTAAAGATTTTCATTGAGTTCCTTTAAAATATGAATGACTTGTTTGATCACTGATTCAGAACCATCATTGTGAATGACATAATCCACCAATTTCATTTTGTCGACATCAGGCAATTGATTTTTCATGCGCTCCAGTACTTTCTCTTTGGAAACACCATCCCTTTTCATCACTCGTTGGATGCGAGTATCTTCATCCGCAGTAACCAAAATCAATTTATCTACTTTCTTATAGGCTCCAGATTCTATGAGAATAGCTGCTTCTTTAAAGAGTATTTTTGACTCAGAATGTTCCTTGATCCAGGATTCAAATTTTCTTTGGACGGCAGGGTGAATGAGTCCATTTAAAAACTCAAGATTTTCTTTATTAGTGAAAACCTTTTCCGCGATATAGGGTCGATTTGGTAGGTCACCTAAAAAAGAATCATCGCCGAATTTGGCGATGACACTCTCTTTTACTTCAGCATCAGACTGAAGAATATTTTTAGCCTCTACATCAGAATTGAATACGGGGTAACCGAGGACATTCAAAATGTCACCCACAACGGACTTACCGGAACCGATTCCACCCGTTAACCCAACAATCAATTCTCAGAGGTTCTTTCTTAAATTTCCTCTACCTCGATCATGTTGAATGGAAGGTTGATTATCGCCTGGTAATCTTCACCAGCCTCTTCCATATCCTCATCATCTTCCTCAAAGTACCAATTTACTTTGATGTTGGTACCCGAACCATTCAAGTTTTCAAGTTGCTTGAATAAGTCAAGAATACACTTAGAAGAAGAAGTGTTGAAATACTCCAATCTCACGTCAACCGTAGTTTCTGGTTGTGGAGACTTTCCGTAATTTTCAATCCACTCGTTCAATGGTTTGTAAAATTCAATAGAATTTTCAGGAATCGATCTTCCTCTTAATTCTAACACACCTTTTTCTGCGTTGAAATCCACAGATGGTGTTTTTGCTGATCCTTCTAAAACGAAATTATCCATAGTTATATGTTTCTAGGCAATTTTAACATTTAAACTAAAAAAAGTACTTACATCATCGACAGGTAAAAAATGATATTCCAGTTTTTGTCCTGATTTTCTGGCGATATCAATCATACCCAATCCTGCAGTTCCTTTGTCTGATCTTTGACCATCCGCCAAAACCGTCTTATAATATTGCTTCAGTTCATCTTTATCCATACTGTTGATCAACTTCAGCTTATCTTCTAATTTATCCACATCAACACTGTCCATGTAGTTTCCAGTCATAATGCTATACTGATTCCCATCCTTGGCAATCATAAAAATAGCCGATTGCTCGTCTATTTCACTTGTGGAAGGCCCTTCTTTCTCCTTATCAATGTGATGGTAAAGATTTTGAAGACACTCCACCAATACATTATAGATTTTCTTACGAACCTTTGGCGACTCATCTTCGGCCACCAATTTAGTTTCCATAATTTGCAAAACCGACATCAACAAATCCGAAGTAACTCTTCCTTTAAAAGAAAGCATCACTTTGTTGGATTCCATTGTCTTGTATAAGTCGTAAATATTCGCCATCTAATGATTTGCAAGTATTGGTCGAACAAATATAATAATTTGTCTAACATTATCAATAAATTGAATATATTTTTCATTTGCAGTATATTTGCCCGCCTAAAAGCATTGTAAATGAAGCAAAGTGAGTGGTTTTCTGATTGGTTCAACACCTCTTATTATCATATTCTTTATAAGGATAGAGATGATCAAGAGGCTGAGCATTTCATTCGAAATTTACTCGACTACTTGAAGCCTTCCAAAGAAGATCATTTTTTGGATTTGGCTTGCGGTAAAGGAAGGCATTCCATTTATCTGAATTCACTAGGATACCATGTTTGGGGATGTGATTTAGCTGATGCCAGTATTGCTTGTGCAAAAGAAAGTGAAAACGAACGTCTTCATTTTTTTGTACAAGACATGCGTGAGCCTGTTTCCACAAAATTTGATATTGTGCTCAATCTCTTTACGTCTATTGGCTATTTTGAGGATGATCAGGACAATTACAAAACCTTCAAATCCGTGGCTCAATGTTTAAACAGTGGTGGGCTCTTTGTGTTGGATTTTCTCAATGCAGAACAAGTGAACAAAGAACTTATCCCAGAAGAGATCAAAGAAATAGAAGGCATTCAATTTCATATCAGCAAAGAGATTTTTAATAATCAGGTTTACAAGAAGATCCGCTTTGAAGCGGAAGGAGAAAAACGGGAATATTGCGAATGTGTGAGCCTATTGAAGAGAGAAGATTTCATGAGTTATGCTCAACAAGCTGGCTTACAACTTAAAGCTGAATTTGGAAATTATGACCTACATCCTTTCTCCAATGATTCGGAAAGACTAATTTTGATTTTTGAGAAAAAGTGAACTTGTACTTACAGATAACGTTACTCATGCTTGTGGTTTTGGTACCAGGAGTGCTCACTTATTACCTGAAAAAATTACATCCGAATTCGATAAAATTGTTGTTGAGTTTTAGTGGGGGGTTCTTACTTTCCATTGCCTTCATTCATTTTGTCCCGGAGTTATACATGAACAACTCAGAACGAGTTGGACTTTTTATTTTGCTTGGTTTTTTACTACAAGTGATTCTGGAATTTCTTTCCAAAGGAATTGAACATGGTCACACACACGTAAAGGCCAATACCTCAGCATTTCTTGTAATGATGGTCGGTTTATCCATTCACGCACTTATCGAAGGGATTCCATTGGCTGGAGAATACCATGGTCACGAACATGCGCATGACCATTCCGGATCTTTTACCATTTTCACAGGGATCATGATCCACAAACTGCCCGTAGCTATTTCGCTTACTACATTGATGTTGGGGTCCAACTTAGGACTAAAAGGCATTTTAACCAATCTGTTGATTTTTGCGATCATGGCTCCCATTGGTCTTCTCATTGGAAAATTCTTACATGCTGAAGAACTTCTTTCCAGCAATGTACTGGATTATATTTTTGCCGTGGTTATTGGGATGTTTTTACACATTTCCACCACCATTATTTTTGAATCATCGGAAGGGCACAAATTCAATCTGTACAAGTTCCTAAGTATTTTATTAGGGTTTGGAATTGCTATTTTATTGCATTGATGCAATTGATTCCGTCGACTGCCGCACTTACAATTCCTCCCGCATATCCTGCTCCTTCTGCACAAGGAAACAAGCCTTTTACTTCTGGATGCATAAGTGTTTCACGATCTCTGGGGATTTTGATAGGAGATGAAGTTCTGGATTCAGGGGCAACCAGAATGGCCTCATTGGTTAGATAACCTTTCTTTTTCTTCCCAAAATCTTTCAAAGCTTGTCGCAAACGATCTCCTACAAATTTGGGAAAGACCTCATTCAGATTCACAGAAACGACACCTCTTGAATAGGAACAATCAGGCAAATCCAAGGACTTCTTGTTTTCGATAAAATCGATCATTCGCTGAGCTGGAGCTTTTTGATCTTCGCCACCCACTTCAAAACATTTCTGCTCTATTTCTTTCTGAAAATTCAAACATCTAAAGGGGTCATTTCCTTTGAAATCCTCCGGAAATATCTGAACCACAATTCCGGAATTGGAGTACTTGTTATTTCTTTTTGAGGGCGACCAACCATTGGTAACCACTTCCCCGTTTTCTGTAGCGCAAGGAGCAATGATTCCTCCTGGGCACATACAAAACGAAAAGACTCCCCTTCCTTCAACTTGAGTCACCAAACTATAAGACGCAGGAGGCAATAATTCTCCACTAAGTTCTCCGTTGTATTGGATTTTATCAATCAGTTCTTGCTGATGTTCAATCCTTACCCCTAGCGCAAAACTTTTGGCTTCTACAAGTATCTTGTTATCGTGAAGCATTTCAAAAACATCTCTGGCTGAATGTCCTGTAGCCAAAATCAAATTTTGAACTAAAATCTGTTTCCCCTCTACTGTGATGGAGTCAATTTTCCCATTCTTGGACTGAATCGCAGTGACTTTGCTTTCGAAATGGATCTCTCCTCCTTTTTCAAGAATAAACTCACGAATGTTTTCGATGATCTTCGGAAGTTTGTTTGTTCCAATATGCGGATGTGCATCTATCAAAATTTCGGGATCGGCTCCAAATCGAACAAACCATTCCATCACTTTTTGGACATCGCCTCTTTTTTTGGATCGGGTATATAATTTACCGTCTGAATAGGTTCCAGCTCCACCTTCTCCAAAACAATAATTGGAATCATCATTCACCTCACCTTTGCGAATGATATCCACCAAATCACGTCTTCGATCTCGTACTTTTTTACCCCGCTCAAAAACAACGGGTTTCATTCCATTTTCTATGGCTTGGAGGGCTGCAAACATACCTCCCGGACCAAATCCAATAATATGAACTGGTGACGCTTCCTTAACCTTGTTCTCGGGTAATGCCAACAGAGGTTCTGGCTTTTCGCCTATATAAACATGGAATAATAAATTATACTTTACTTGTCTCCCACGAGCATCAATAGAGCGTTTGATTAATTTGATCTCAGACAACTGTTCTTTCTCTTTTGGAGACAGACTTTTTTCGATTCGATTTATGATAGCTTTTAAATCGGCGTTTTCTGTCGGACTAACAACTAATCTTACTTCCTTGATCATTATCCTTCAAAAGTAATGGAAAACCACCAAACTCGGTTGTACAAACGATCGATAGGCTGAGAAAGATAGGTGTCATCGTCGAACAAAATGGATTTAAAACTATGCGAATACTTGATCTCAAATCCAAACTTGAAATACTGTAAAAAGAAATCAAAACCTACCCCAATTTGACCTTGCCAATCGTGTTTTTTGGTCTTAAGCATCAAGGCACCAGGAACTTGATCATCATCTTGATTTGACGAAAGATCATAGGAATATTGTGCTCCAGCCAAGAAGTAAGCTGCGAAGTTGGTAATTCTTAATGTTCTAAATTTCAATAGGAGAGGGAAATCCAGAGAAGTGGCTTTGAGAGAATGCTTTTCTTCCTCTACAAAACCATTAAATCGCTGAAATTTGTAGATCACTGCCCTCTCCTGAAATGACAAGGAGGGAATGAACCTCAATCTTAGAACGGGTAAAAGTTTGAGGGATGTGATCACACCCAAGTTGAATCCTACAGTTCCTTTGGTAGTCATGTTTACCACACTGTCTGTGAGCCCAGGCTCATATTTTCTTTGCAAACTAAACGTAGAATAGTTAGTCCCCAACATGAATCCAAAGTGGAACATTCTTCTATCAAACTTCCTCAGGTTCAAGGGTTTTTCTCCCTGCGCCTGCATATTAGAAGTCAACAAAAGCAAGAAAGCTAGTATGATTAACCCTAATTTCCTCATTTAATGAGAACGACTGAATCGTTTAATTATTTCTCTCCGACGTAGATGGTTGCGATCCCACCGGAAACCATTTTACTTCTCGTATTTTTATATCCCACCTTATTCAGAATTTCAAGAAAGTCTTTTCCTTCTGGAAAGGCAGCGACTGATTCGGGCAAATAAGCGTAAGCCGCATCATCTTTGGAAACTCTTTTACCAATTTTGGGAATCACGTATTTTGAGTAAAACCCGAATGTTTGTTTAACCGGAAACTTCTTTGGTTTTGAAAACTCAAGAATGATAGCTACTCCACCGGGTCTCAACACTCTTCTCATTTCACCCAAACCTTTTTCTAAGTTCTCAAAGTTTCGCACTCCAAAAGCCACCGTGATACCATCAAAAGTATCATCCTTAAACTCCAGGTTTTCGGAATCTCCAATTTGCAAAACCACTTTATCCTGAATGCATCTGCGACAAAGTTTTTGTTTTCCTTTTTCGATCATTCCTTTTGAAATATCCACCCCAATCACCGAGTCTGGCTTCAATTTCAGTGCCGCAATTGCAAAATCTCCGGTTCCTGTGGCTACATCTAAAATTTTCTTTGGATGGTATTTTCCTAAAATTTTGATTGCTTTTCTTCTCCAGATCTTATCAATACCAAGAGATAACAGATGATTTAGGTAATCGTATTTTTCAGAAATGTTGTTGAACATCTCTGCCACTTCCTCCTTTTTGGATGAATTTTCTTTATTGTAAGGTTTTACAACCTGTTTATTTTCTTTTTCCATTGCAAATTTCCTATCCGATCATGGTGTGACCTTTAGGATATTTATAATTTGTACTCAACACTCTTCTACCCACTAAGAAGCCTACCGTCAATGTCCCTACTCTTCCTATGAACATTGAAAAAATCAGTACAATTTTACCTGCATCACTTACTTCAGATGTTATGCCGGCAGAAAGACCAACTGTACTAAAGGCCGAGACCTCCTCAAAAATAATTTCCGACAAAGTTACACTTTCTTTTGCCATTAATTCTTGTTCCGTGATTGTTAACACGAAAATTCCAATCAAATTTCCAACAATGAAAAACAAGAGAACAGAAAAAGCCTTCAAAGCCAATTCCGAGTCGATGGTTCTTTTGTACAATTCAATATGCTTTTTACCTCGTACAGTGGAAATGATGGTTGCCCATAAAACGGCCAAAGTAGAAGTTTTTATCCCTCCTCCAGTTGAACTTGAAGAAGCCCCGATAAACATTAAGAAAGCAAAAAGGATGACCACTGGCATGGTGATGGAACCGATATCCACCGTATTGAATCCAGCAGTTCTTGTCGTGACAGACTGAAAGAAAGAAGTCACAATCATTCCGAAAGTGGATTTTCCTTTAAGAGAGTTGTCGTATTCCAGTAAAAAGAAGAGCACAAACCCCAAAAGGATCAAAAGAACCGTATAGTTTATAGAGATTTTTGTACCAAACTCCAATTTTTTCCATGGGTTTCTGTAACGCTCTCTAATCTTCGAGATGCTAAAAATATCAAACAAGGATGCCATACCAATTGCACCAAGGATAATCAGAAAAGCAATGATTAGATGGACAGCATAATTGGTTTGAACACCAGCATTGTACATCCCATCCGTAAAAAGGGAAAAACCTGCATTATTAAAAGCAGAAATGGAATGAAAAATACTATAAAAGATGCGATCTGAATTTTGTTCTATTTCTGGGATATTGACTCCCCAGGTAAAATAGAGAAATAAAGCCCCTATTAATTCAATAGAAACCGACCAAAAAATAATTCTCCCCAGCATTCCTCGGGTTGACAAGATTGAATCTCTATTGACAAAATCCTCGATCAATTCATGCTGTTTTACCCCAACACCTAATCTCGAAGCTAAAAGAATAAATGCACCGAAAGAGATGATATTTAGTCCTCCTAACTTCATTAGAATTAGAATGACTAATTGACCTTTAAAGGTGTAATATTCATGCACATCTACGAGACTCAGTCCGGTGACACAGGTGGCAGATGAAGACATAAAGAGCGCATCCAAAAACCCCATTCCTTTACTGTGGGTAGTCATTTCGGGCATCATAAGCATTCCTGTACCCACAAGAATAATTACTATAAAACTGGAGATAAAAACGGTTGCTGGATGGATACGATAAAAAGGATTGATTTCATTGTCCTTGGTAAATTCATAGATGATAAATCCAAAGAAAGAGAGCTGAATGATTAATACCGTATAATGACCAATACCATAAACTCCCATCGTTTCAAACAGCAATGTAATCGCGAGCTTGCCGACAAGATTGTAGACAATCCCTTCGATGATCAGATAAATGATTAGGGCAAACTCAATTCGATTCGTCCGAATAAATTCTTTGGGGTTGAAATCATAGATAAACCGGATAATAAATCTTAGGATGTAAAAGGCAAAACTGAATTCGATGACTCTCAGAAAATATTTTACCGTATTTGAATCGAAGGTGTAACCATAGTAGATTACAAGAGAAAGCATCGAAATAGAAGAAATAAGGAGGTGAAGAATCTTGAAAATAGACAAAACTCTTTCCTTACTGCCATACAACAGGATATTCAGTCTTTCCCTTATTTTTCTGATTGACATTTATGAATAAATTTTCATCACTTCATTTAGCAAGGCCTCTCTATCAATTGAAACCACACCAACTCTCTCACACACCATTCCTCCAGCCAGATTAGCCAATTCAGCCACCCATTTAATATCCAATTCAGCGATCATGCAAAGAGTTGCTACAGAAATCACTGTATCTCCTGCACCAGACACATCTGCAATATTTCTTACATGAGCAGGGACGAAAAAATGATCATTCTCATCCGTAATAAAAACTCCATGTTCAGATAGGGTTGTAAAAACCACTTTAGCGTTGAGTTTCTCCCTTAATTTTCCAGAAGAATTCAAAACACCTTCCTTAAAATCGCGGAATTCCACGCCCATTCCCTCTTTCAATTCCTTTAGATTAGGCTTGAACAAGGTCACGTTTTCGTAGGCGTAAAAATTCAATTTTTTGGGATCTACTGTTGTAATAATTCCTTTTGAATTGGCTAAATCCGTAATTTTTTGGATCACCTTTTCAGTGAGTACTCCCTTATTGTAATCTTGGAAAATGATTCCTTGAATCGTATTGGAATCCATCACTTTCTCTACCCTGTTAAGGAATTTTTCTTCCTCATGGCCCGACAGAAAATGGGAATCTTCTTCATCGATGCGAATCATTTGCTGGTTGTTCCCAATAATTCGCGTTTTTACCGTGGTCATTCTTTCGGAAGAGCGTTCAATTCCTTCGGCAGAAATGTTTTCATCCTTCAATAAATCCAAAAATACATCCGCATTCTCATCATTACCGATTACCGAACAAATGATAGGATTGGCTCCCATGGAGTGAATATTCAACGCCACATTCGCCGCACCACCCAATCTATTTTCTCTTTTGGCAAAATTAAGAATGGGCACAGGGGCTTCCGGACTGATCCGATTGACTTTTCCTTCAACATAAGAATCGATCATGACGTCACCGATGATGAGTACATCCTGATCCTTGAACGATTCAAATATTTTTCTAAAATTCATTTATTTGAGTTTACTCAATGCCTCTTTAATTCTGGCACAAGCTTCAATCAATTGATCCTCTGATGCTGCATATGAAATTCGAACACAATTGGCATCTCCAAAAGCTTCTCCAGTTACTAATGCTACGTGTGCTTCCTGTAAAAGATACAAACAAAGATCAGAGGCATTTTCAATCACATTTCCATTGTAGGTTTTTCCAAAGAAAAAAGACACATCAGGAAAGATGTAAAATGCTCCTTCTGGAACGTTCGTTTTTACGCCTTCAATTTCATCTAACTTCCCTAAAACCAAGTCTCTTCTTGACAAATATGCCTTTTTCATCTCATCGATCACGGAAGGATCTGCTTCCAAGGCTGTAATTGTAGCTCTCTGAGCAATTGCACAGGTTCCAGAAGTAAACTGACCCTGCATTTTGGTACAAGCATCCGCAATAAATTGTGGACCCGCCATGTATCCCAAACGCCAACCTGTCATTGCAAAAGCTTTCGATACTCCATTCACCGTCACCACTTGCTCCATTACTTTGTCGAATTGCGCTAAAGACTCATGTTTACCAGTGAAATTGATCAATTCATAAATTTCATCTGAAATCACGAAGAAGTCTTTTTTCTTAGCAATCACATTGGCTAAAGATTCCAATTCCTCTTTTGAATAGAACGAACCACTTGGGTTACAAGGAGTCGAGTAAATCATCAGCTTTGATTTTGGAGTCATTGCTTCTTCCAGTTGTTGAGCTGTAATTTTAAAATCATTATCAATATTGGTATCGATAATAACAGGAACACCTCCTGCCATCTTAACGATTTCAATATAAGTGACCCAATAAGGAGCAGGCACAATCACCTCATCTCCAGGATTCACCAAGGACAATACAATATTCGCAATACATTGTTTGGCTCCAGTTGAAACAACTACTTGGGAAGGTTTGTAATTTAGATTATTGTCTCTCTTGAATTTATGAACAATCGCCTCTCTCAGATCCTGATAACCTGGAACAGGCATATACTTCGAATAATTATCATCGATGGCTTTTTTAGCACTTTCCTTGATAAATTCAGGGATATTGAAATCTGGTTCTCCTAAAGAAAGTGAAATCACATCGATTCCTTGCGCTTTCATTTCTCTACTTTTTTGAGACATGGCAATCGTTGCCGATTCTTCAAGACTATTAATTCGGTCTGAAAGGTATTGATCTAAATTACTACCCATTGGTTAACTTGTTAAATGAAAGCGCAAATCTATAAATTTATCTTGGTTTCCTGCTCAAAACAAAGCGCTTAAAAAGCATATTTTTCTGATGAAATAATGGGTCGGGAAATTGATAAAGAAATCCTCAAATATTTCGTTACTTTTGTCTCGATTATCATTTAGAAGTAAAAAAAGATGCCAGATTTCGTATTTTATCTACTATTAGTAACGATTCCAACAGCAGCGGTAATCGTTATGGCCTATATTTTATTCAAGAATCTTTTCGAAAAAGACAAGAGAAATTTTCAGCTGGAAATGAAGAAGGAGAGAGAGAAGCATTTCCTTCCGTTGAGAGTAGAAGCTTATCAAAGATTCGTTTTGTTGATGGAAAGAATTAGCCCGAACAATCTTGTCATGAGAAAACACAATCCTGGAATGCCGGCAAAGGCTCAGCAGCAATTGTTTTTGGAAGAGATAAGAAAAGAATTTGACCATAATATTGCCCAACAGATCTTTATTTCTGCCGAGTGTTGGAAAAGTGTCAAAGATGCGAAAGAAGAAACGATCAAGATCTTCAATATTGCTGGAAGTAATTTACCGTTAACAGCAACTGGAATGGAATATGCTCAGAAGATTTTCGAAGTTACTGCTGAAGTAGGAACACTTCCTACCGAAATCGCTGTAGACAATCTTAAGAAAGAAATGCAACGCTTATTTTAAGGTTCCCACACTCTTAAAATATTCAATCAAATCTTTAATCGTTTCCTCGAATGGACGGCAGTGAAAGTCCAATTCTTTTGCCGCTTTATCTGAAACAATTCTGAGGTTTCCTTCTTTGAGAGTGAGGATCATTTCTTTAGTGAAAATAGGAGGTTTGTTCACGATCTTACTCCATAACTTAATTAGAGGCAAACTTACTTCCATCACCCAAATAGGCACATTTGGACGCCATTTTTTCTTTCCACCGGCTTCTTTTACCGCTTGAGCCATTTGCTTCACCGTCTTGTAGGTTCCTCCCAAAATATAGGATTCTCCGGATCTTCCTTTTGTCATGGCGTTCATGGCACCTTGAATGATGTCACGAACATCCACCCAATTGAAACCATAATTCATCACGGCCGGAATTTTCCCTTTGTACAAATCTGACACTGCCTTTCCTTGAGGTGATTCAAATTTATCTTCCGGACCAAAAACCGCGGTCGGATTCAAAATGATGACTTCTCTTCCCGTTCTTTTTACAAAATCAACAACCAATTGTTGTCCTTTTGATTTGGAACGATCATAGACCATCAAACTTTTCGTAACCAAAGGTCTTGATTCATCTAAAACATCTGCTCTGGGCAATTGCTGATAAGCATGAATTGAACTGAAGTGGATCAGTCTTTTCGCACTCGACTTTTCAAAGGCATCTAAAATATTTTGAACTCCTTGTACATTGGTTGGGAACAAATCTTCCTCCGTTTCCCCGTTGATTCCAATTCTTGCTGCCAAATGATACACATAATCTACCCCTTCCATCATTCTGTTCAAGGCATCTTTGTCATTCAAATCTCCTTTGAAATAATGTACATTTTCTCCGATGATGGGCCTGGCATTCCCTCTAACCAAAAGATTCAATTGATGTCCTTGAGCTAAAAGAGCTTTAGAAAGATTGTAACCAATATGGCCTGTACAGCCTGTAAGCGCGATTTTCATGTGTAAAATTTTAGCGAATATACTAAAACAAAATACGATATTGGACTATAGGTAAAAATCCAGTTTGATAGATGTATCTTATCGATTGACTCTCATCCAAATATTCGTAATTGAAGACATTCTTTCGATTGGTCATGTTTTGAAAATCAACTGCCCATTCTTGAGTCACTTTCTTGCCTATCATCTTAAATCCAAGTCTGAAATTCCACTTAAAATAGAGAGGCCATTGTTTGGCAAAGGAATTATTGTAGTCTCTAACTTCTTCCCCAGCAGCAATTGACTCAGCAAGTAAAATTTCTGTATAGCGACCTCCTCCATTCATCACTACTTTGGTATCAAACGTAAAAGCAACTTTTGGATTCGGCTTCCCTTTTTTATTGAATTCTTTTTTCTGCTTTAATCGCCATTCGTACCCTCCTAAAATATTCACTGTAAAATTCCCATTGAAAGCGGTATTTCGCCACACTCCATCACTTGCTTTGTATTCCGAGTTGAAAATACTGGAATTCACCAGGAAATAAAGGCCATTTTGCATTCTTTTTTCCACCGTGATTTCACCACCCACATTATAACCAAAACCATTATTGGTTAAGGAATCTCTGTAGATATCGTCAAAGGCCGCTCCTAAATTAATCAAGGAATAAGAGCTCGATTTTTCTTCAACCAATGCATCGTGGATGTACTGGTAATAACCTTCCAGTTTTAGGTGAATTCCCCATTTCAAAAAGAGTTCGTATCCCAATACAACATGATGACTCTTCATGAATTTCACATCTGTATTGGTCTTGAAAGTGTTCCCTAAACTATCTGTAGACTCTAAAAAGTATAAAGCGAGTGGAGCCGTCTGACTATGATACCCATAAGCCAGAGACAATTTATTACTTTCATTCACTTTCCAGTCGAACCCGAATCGTGGTTCAATATTCCATTGATTTCCGACTAAAAGATGTTGGTAATGGAGTCCAAAATTCAAATTAATGCGATTGGTAGGTTTGTATTGGTATTCGATATAAGGCTGGATTAAAGCAGAAGCTCCTTTTGTATTTCTCAGGTTTAAAAAATCATTGGGATTTCCCTGAAAAACGCTGTCTTGAAGATTATAAAACAAAACATCAAAATAAATCCCTGTCTTCAAATAGTGTTTGGACGATAATTTTTGTCCGTAATGAAAAGATGTTGTTTGCTTTCCTTCCATGGTATTATTCCCATAAGTTCGAAAGGGATTTTCAAAATTTAGATCCACCGTATCCACGTGAATACTATTCGCCGCGGCTTGTACTCCAACAATGAGTTCAATAAAATTAGAGTTTCCGAGTCTGTGTTTGTGTGATAAACCTGCCACCCCTGTTAAGGATTTGAAATAAGTATCTTCTCCTCCATTCGCAAAAAGATCTCCATCCGCACTCAATTCTTTGGCGATAAACTGAATCTTAGAAATTCCTCCTAAACCAAAAATCCGAGTCACCCCTTTTTTGGTTGGAATGGTAATATTGAAGTTCATGTCCTGATAATTTGGCACTGCAGTTGTCCCAAAATTGATTCCCATCAGCTTAAACAAACCCAAAGTAGAATAGCGATAATTGATCAGAAAACTGGCTTTCGATTTTTTAGAAAAAGGCCCTTCAAACATCCCTTCCAGTCCATTGAATCCAATTTGAAACAGGAACTCAAACTTCTTGTTATTCCCTCTTCTTAAGTTCAAATCAAACACACCGGCCAGAGCATTTCCGTATTCAGCAGGAAAAGCTCCAGTAAAGAAATCCGACTTATCCAAAACATTGGTATTCAGCATGGATACGGGTCCGCCAGTAGTACCAAATCGAGCAAAGTGATTCGGATTCGGAATATCTAATCCGCCTAAGCGATACAAAACCCCGGAAGGAGAATTCCCACGTATGATGATATCATTTCTAGAATCGTCGGCACCCTGAACACCGGCAAAATTCTGCGCCATTCGTGAAACATCATTTAGTGAACCTGCATATCGTTGCGCCTCTTCTACTGAGAAAGAAACGGAAGAATTGGTTGCCAATTTATTGAGTGTTTCGTTTGCATTATTGGCTTTTACCTCAACCCCTTCAAGTTCATTGGAAAGCTGGAGCATCTTTACCGAAAGCACCATTTCCTTTCCCGTATTGAGTTCGATATTCGCGTAATTTTTCGGAGCATAACCGATGTAGGAAATGACCAAATCATGGCGACCAATGGGAACGCTGTCTAGTCGAAACTCTCCGTTGAAGTCGGAAACCGTTCCTTTGATGGGATCCAGACTTGTAATTACCACGTTGGCACCGATCAATGGTTCGCCCGAAAACTCATCTGTAATTACCCCTCTGATCGTATTGGTAATCTGAGAAAATGCAGACGTTCCGAAAATTAAAAACAGTATGGTAATCCAATTTTTCACAGGGCAAAAATAGAGATTTGAAAACGAAAATTGTTGAATTCAAACGATTTAAACTTAGTTCCCTTACAATAAATAAAGCACACGATTTTTTTCTTTACATTTGTGACTTAACATGGGTGAAGAAACCAAAATAGCAATTATTGGAGGAGGAAGCTGGGCAACAGCTCTTGCTAAGATTTTATTGAACAATGTTTCAAGCATTAATTGGTGGATGAGAGATGAGGATTCCATCAAGCACATGAAATTGTACAAACACAATCCAAAGTACCTCCAATCCGTTGGTTTTGACACAGCCAAACTGAATCTTTCCTCAGATCTAAAGCATACGATTGTAAATTCGGATGTGATTATTTTGGCTACTCCATCGGCATTCATGCACAATTTATTTGTAGATTTTGACAAAGAGTTGATCAAGGATAAAATCGTTATTTCCGCCGTAAAAGGAATTATTCCCGAGTACAATGCGATTCCAGCAAGATACATTCACAAAACATTTGGAACTCCGTATGAAAAGATCGGAATGATTTGTGGTCCGTGTCATGCCGAAGAAGTTGCTCTGGAAAGACTTTCTTACTTGACCATTGCTTGTCAGGACGAAGATATTGCTGAAAACATAGCCGAATTACTTGCTTGTCGATATATTAAAACAACTGTTTCAGACGACTTATTTGGAACCGAATTATCGGCGGTTTTGAAAAATGTCTATTCCATTGCCTCCGGAATTTGCGCCGGTTTAGGTTATGGAGACAATTTTCAGGCAGTGTTGATTTCAAATGCCGTTCAGGAAACAGAAAACTTCATTGATGAAGTGAGTCCGATTCACCGAGACGTGAAATCGAGTGCCTACATGGGTGACCTTTTAGTCACTGCTTATTCCAGATTTTCACGTAACCGAACATTCGGGTACATGATTGGTAAAGGCTATTCTGTGAAAACAGCCCAGTTGGAAATGGACATGATCGCAGAAGGCTATTATGCAGTAAAATCGGTAGTTGAAATCAACAAGAAATTTCAGGTAGAGATGCCAATTGTACAAGCGGTTTACAATATTCTTTATGAAAAGATCACCCCGGTAATTGAAATGCGAATTTTGAGTGATCGATTGACTTAAAACCTCCTTTTTAGCCTACCAGATTCACGGTATTTTCCTCTTTTTAATTCATTTTAGACATCACCCAATCTCTTTATTTATTAGGCTTTTAGAGATTCAACTCTAACAATACCAAGTTTATGGTATTTCTCCTTATTTAGACTCATTCTAGATTTGCTCCAAAATCAAACTAAATAAAAATGAATAGAATAGTACTAATTGCAATCGGGTCCATTTTCTTATTTGGATCATGTAAAAAGAAAAAAGAAGAAGCAGAGATCGAAGCCAGAAAGACTGAAAGCAAAACAACTTATGCCAATATTGCTTACAATGCCTACAAGGATTCATACGACAAAGCAGTAGACTTACAAACGGCTATTTATACATTTGTCGACACACCCACTCAAGCAAATTTTGATGCATGCAAACAAGCCTGGTTAGATGCTAGAGAGCCATATGGTCAAACAGAAGTGTTCCGTTTTTCTGACGGACCCATTGATGACATTGATGGACCAGAAGGGATGATTAACGGTTGGCCTTTGGACGAATCCTATGTGGATTATGTTTCTGGAGCACCGAACAGCGGGATCATCAATAATACATCGATTACGATTGATGCTACTACCTTGGAAAGTTTGAACGAAGTAGGTGGTGAAGAAAACATATCTGTCGGATATCATGCCATTGAATTTTTGCTTTGGGGTCAGGACAATACTGCTCCTTCGGCGGATTTACCAGGCCAGAGATCCTATATGGACTATGATTTGAATACTCCAGCCAATCCAAATCCAGATAGAAGAGGGCAATATCTGAAAGTCTGCGCCGATCTTTTAGTGCAACATTTAGCAGAAATGAGAGATGAATGGGCTACAAATGGCTCTTACAGAAGTTATTTTATCAATCTGGACAATGACCTTGCGCTTCAAAAGATGTTAAGTGGAATGGGGATTTTATCCAAAGCCGAATTGGCAGGAGAAAGAATGTTTGTTGCCTTGGATAATTCAGATCAGGAAGATGAACATTCGTGTTTTTCGGACAATACTCACAGAGATATCATCCTGAATGCGAAAGGAATTCAAAATGTTTATTTGGGAAGTTACACTACAGTATCTGGAAGTGTTATTTCAGGAACCTCTTTAAAAGATGTGATGGAAAAAGTAGATGCAGATTTGAATACAACTATGATTTCTTATTTGTCCAATGCTCAGACTTATTGTGAAGCCATTCCCAATCCATTTGATTATGCCATCATGAGTGAAGTAGTTGGAGGAAGTGGTCCAATCATGACTGCCATTTTACAACTTCAAAGCAATGGAAACAAACTCGCAGAAGTTGCTCATGCTTTGGGTATCACGATTTCAACAGAATTGCCAGAATAGCTTATGAAAAAAGCCGTCATATTTATTTTTTTAATTCTCATTATGGGTTCAGGAATCAGCTTGAAATCCTGTACCAAAGAGTCCCTAAAAGTGTATCAAACAGATGAACGTTTAGGAGGAGATCTGACGGTTTACGATTTTTCTACAAATGCATTTTCACTTCCGGCTCCGGCATTAAACGGAATTGATGAATTGAATTTCTTTGTGGGCAACAGCTTCTTCAATCAAAATTGGGTCACAGCTCCTTCCTCTACTACAGCAAGAGATGGACTGGGCCCTCTTTTTAATGCGCGCAATTGTTCGGCTTGCCACTTTAAAGATGGTCGAGGCACACCAATTTTACCGGGAATGACTGGAACAGAAGGATTTCTAATGCGAATTAGTATTTCAGGTACCGATTTACATGGTGGACCCAATCCCGATCCAAGTTATGGAGGTCAAATCAATGATAAATCAGTTTCAGGAGTGCTACCGGAAGCAGAAGTGAGTGTTGCATTTAATTTTATCTCAGGAACCTATCCTGACGGATCAAATTATGAACTTAGAGAACCCATCTATACTATTTCTAATTTAAACTACGGAGCTTTGGATCCAGGTATTCTCTATTCCCCCAGGGTTGGAAATCAAATGATTGGATTAGGTTTATTAGAAGCTATTTCGGAAACAGATTTACTTGCAAACGCGGATGAATTTGACTCCAATGGAGATGGTATTTCTGGTAGAGCCAACTATGTCTGGGATTATATTACCAACAGTCAAAAAATAGGAAGATTTGGATGGAAAGCCAATCAGCCCAGCTTGAAACAACAGGTTGCTGGTGCCTTTTTAGGTGATATTGGAATTACCACAAGTCTCTTCCAAACTGAAAATTGTACCTCACCTCAACAAGATTGTCAGAACGCCCCAAATGGAGGATCTCCTGAATTGGAAGATGAAGATTTGGATAAAGTAGTTTTATATGCTTCCTCACTTGCGGTCCCTGCTCGAAGAAATACGAATGACCCAGATGTTTTAAAAGGGAAAGAACTTTTTTTTAGTGTGGGTTGTGTCTCATGTCACAAATACACATTTAATACGGGAATTCATCCTCAATTTAGCCATCTTTCCAATCAAAGGATTTTCCCTTTTACCGATCTTCTTTTGCACGATATGGGAAGTCAGTTGGCCGACAACCGCCCAGATTATTTAGCTGATGGGAATGAGTGGAGAACCCCTCCTCTTTGGGGAATTGGTTTATTTGAAACTGTGAATGGACACACCTATTACTTGCATGATGGGAGAGCCAGAAACTTGGAAGAAGCCATTCTTTGGCATGGAGGTGAAGCTACAACCGTCATCAATCGATTTAAAAACCTGAGTAAACCAGAAAGGAATCAACTCATTCAATTTTTAAAATCACTTTAAATGAAATATATAATTTTCTTCTCGCTACTTATTATTGGACTCATTGGATGTAAAAAACATCAGCCCGTTCCTCATGAAGAAGTCCTTTTAGATCTCTCAACATCCCTATTAAGACCAAACCATGAAGAATTTGGTCAAAATGTGGATTCCTTATTCTTTTTCGTCAATGAGATTCACAATCAGAACACCAACTCTTTCACTATTTTGAAGGCCCAGGAGTATTTCACTAAATCTATTTTCAGCTGGAACAAAATCAATTTTTTTGAAACTGAAAATATTGCGAATACTTACCTTCATTTCAGAATACAAAAATGGCCGGTGGATTCAACATTCATTCAATCTACCACACAAAGCGCTACATTGATTGACAGTGCATTAATCGTAAACCAATCCAGTCGACGAAAAGGTTTAAGTGCCATTGAACACCTATTGTTTCGATCTTATTCAATCGACACTCTACAAAGTTCAAATCAATCCAGAGAATATTTATACCAAACTACTCGAATCTTAAAACAGCACAAAAATCAATTACAAAACATGTGGAACGCTACAGAATATTCAAATTTTGAGACCAATCGAGGTTCAGGGGTCTACACGGCATCCAACTTCTTCTAAAACAATTATGTATTAAAACTTGAAGTGATGATCCATGAAAAACTTGGGATACCCGCTGGATTAGATCAAAACACTACGCCTGATTTGAATATGGTCGAATCGAATTATGCTTTGCTCTCATTGGAGCTTCTGAAACAGGATGTTTTAACTCTTCAAAGCGTGTTCAATGGATCCAATGGCAAAGGACTTGAAGCCATTTGTCGAGGGAATGGTGGAGAAAATACTGCTGATCTGATTTCTGAAAAATGGGCGTCGATTGTGAACAAAATGAATGCTTTACAGAGTTCGAGTTTGAAGGAAGCTATTTTGAATGAATCCGGTCAAGTGGAAAGCATTTATATGGAACTCAAATCACTTTTATCTTATATTAAATATGATCTTCCACAATACTTGGATGCCACTTTACTTTTTAGTTCCAACGATGGTGACTAACCAACTTTAATCCCCATCAAACAAACATTATCTAATTGTTCGATATCACCTTTCCAGTTTTCAAATCTACTCTATCTGTTAGTGCTATTTATGAAAATATTCGAATACGATATTTGCCTTGGATGCCCCAATAGTTGACGTAAGCTCCTCAATACTAGCTTCTTTTACTCTCTTAGCAGATTTAAATTGTTTGATTAGTTTGGCGTGTGTTGTTGGTCCAACTCCCTCAATTTGAGTTAATTCTGAAACCAAAGAAGACTTGGATCTTCTATTTCGGTGATGCGTAATTCCAAACCTATGCGCTTCGTTTCTCAGGTGTTGGATAAGTTTGAGTGATTCCGATTTCTTATCGATATAAATGGGCAGAGAATCTCCCGGGAAATAAATTTCTTCGAGTTTTTTAGCAATTCCAACGATGGCTATTTTTCCTCTTAAATTCAGTTCATCCAGACTTTTTAAGGCAGAACTCAATTGCCCTTTCCCTCCATCAATTATGATCAGTTGTGGCAAGCTTTCTCCTTCATCCAGAAGTCTTTTGTAACGACGAAAAACCACTTCCTCCATGGAAGCAAAATCATTGGGACCTTCCACCGTTTTGATATTGAAATGTCTGTAGTCTTTCTTACTTGGCTTGGCATTTTTAAAAACTACGCAAGCAGCTACCGGATTTGTCCCTTGAATATTTGAGTTGTCAAAACATTCGATGTGAACTGGAAGTTCTTTCAGACTTAAATCTTTCTGCAAAGTGGTCATGACCCGATTTGCATTTTTATTGGGATCCACCAGAGAATTTTTCTTATGCTGATCCATCATGAAGTACTTCGCATTTCTTAAACTGAGATCCAACAAGGTTTTCTTGTCACCCCTTTGCGGAACAACAAAATGAACTTCATCAAATTGAATATTTAATGGAATTTGGACTAAAACCTCTCTGCAATTACTATTCAATTTTTCTTTTAATTCAAGGAAGCTATGAGAGAGAATTTCTTCAATCGATTCATCCATTTTCTTTTTAACTTCCACCGTGTGTGCTTGAATAATTGCACCATTGATGATTCGCAGATAATTGACATAGGCAGATTGAATATCTTCTACCGCCGTAATGACATCCAAATTATTGATTTTAGGATTGACGATGGTTGATTTGGTTTGGAAGTTTTTCAGTAAATCAATCTTCAATTTTACTTTTTGGGCCTCTTCAAACTCGTAATTTTCAGAAAGCTCTTGCATGTAATCTTTAAATCTCGAAATCACAGAAGAAACATTTCCTTTTAGAATATTTTTAATCTCTTCAATATAGCCATTGTAGTTGGTTTCTGATTCTTCAGCTATACATGGTGCCTTGCATTTGCCTAAGTGGTATTCCAGGCAAACTTTCAATTTTCCAGATTCAATATTTTGTTGAGATAAATTGAGGTTGCAAGTCCGCAAAGGGTAGATTTGCCTGAACAACTCCAACATGGTATTCATCACCTTGACTGATGTAAATGGACCAAAATAATCAGACCCATCCTTAATCACATTTCGTGTAGAAAAAACTCTTGGAAAGCGTTCATTTTTAATGCAAATCCACGGGTAAGTCTTGTCATCTTTAAGTTGAATATTGTATTTAGGTTGAAACTTTTTTATGAGAGAATTCTCCAAAAGCAAAGCATCTTGTTCAGTATCCACCACGATGTATTCGATGTTGACAATATGCTTGACCAATAATTTGGTTTTGGCATTCTCGTATTGTTGTTTGTTAAAATAAGAGGAAACACGATTCTTCAAGTTTTTCGCTTTCCCCACATAAATCACTTTATCGTTTTTATCAAAAAACTGATATACTCCGGGTGATTTTGGAAGAACTTTTAGTATGCTTTTTATTT
>JAGQYP010000059.1 GCA_020436025.1 Crocinitomicaceae bacterium | reverse complement strand
AATTGGTGGTTTTGGAGTTGGACGCCAGCAAGCCTCCCTACCGCGAATACACCAACAAAGAGCTGAAGAAAACCTTTCCTGATTTTAGCGAGGAGTAGGGCCAGGCTTTTGTTGAAAACGATTTATCAATTACTTTTGCCGTCCGGACCAGGGCCGGGCGTTCACAGAGGAGTGGCAGAGCGGTCGAATGCGGCGGTCTTGAAAACCGTTGAACCGCAAGGTTCCGGGGGTTCGAATCCCTCCTCCTCTGCTCAATGATGCATTAACCCACTGAATATCAGTGGGTTTTGTGTTTTACGGGTGACAGATAAGGGTGACAAATCTACAAATCACACTTTGGTTCAGGGCAAGTCAAGTCCTCCAAATGAACTGAATTCGGAAATGAACTTCTTGGACAATTCACACTTTGACCGCAAGGCCAAGCATAAACCGAGTGCTTTCAATTACATAATTCTGTTTAAATTTAAAATGCGGGAAAGTCTTAGGTGTGATTGTTTGAAATGTCGTAAAGGTTAGGCGGATTCTTCCTTCCAATGGGTAGTTCTTCTACCTGTTAACATTTTTTTATGCTCCTATTGATGCCAAATACGTTGAAGCTACAATTGCATTATTTTTTTGACGATGAGAATATTCATTCAATGAATGCATTCATCCGAAATGATAATGAGAAAGAGTTGTTGCTCATTTTCAAAGAAGTCCTAAGTTCATTTGATATTGATGTTGAAATTGAAAGTGAAGCACTTGCCGAAGGAGGCTTAAAAAGCATTTGGAAATTTATAGGTAAAAATGGAAGGCAATTGACCTTGATAGTTACAGTTTGTGGTTGGATTTTGACTAGGATTCCTGTCGAAAATAAGGAGTTGACAAGTCTTCAAATCGAAAACCTAAAACTAGACAACGAACTGAAACGAGCGGAACTGAGGAAGCTAAAGTCCGAAGCTGCGGACAAAGACTCAATCGCTGATGAAGTTGTTGAAAAGGTTCTAAATATTCTCGATCGTGACTATAAAATACTATGGCATAAGTCCAACTTCTATAAACGCAATAGTTACTATAAAAAAATCGATAAGATTTCTACAACTGAATTAAATGAAAAGAACGAACCAATAAATAAGGAGAGAAATGTTTCAAGAAGTGACTTTAGCAAATTTATTCTCAGATCGAATGAGTTGCCATCATTAACAGATGAAGAGGCCATTATTGAACTTATCTCACCTGTTCTTAAAAAGGGTAATTTTCCATGGAAAGGATTCTATAAAGGAGAGATCATCTCTTTCCATATGAGGGATGAAGTATTCAAAAATTCAATACTCAACAGAGAGGTTGAGTTCACAAACGGCTTTGGAATAAAATGTGTACTTCAACAGACTAGGAAAATAGATGATACGGGGTTGATAAAAGTAACTCAAAATAATGTGATCACTGTTCTCGAAACGATAACAAGCGATGCCGTTGAGCCCACCAAACAAGCTGAGAAATACTACCGTGATAAAAAGCTAATTCAAAATCAGCTTACTTTCGGATTCCACAACAAAAAATGATTGACTGATAACTGAATGAAGATTACAACATGATCCTAGATAACGAGAACAAAAACCTAAAAGTCCATGAATGGATTTCAAAATATACGCAGACTGGAACGCTGTCAATTGTTACGGGGTACTTTACTGTTGGTGCATTGGCTTTCTTATCGAGAGCAACTAAGGCAAAGATTGATGAATACAAATTCATTCTTGGCGATATAGTCAACTTCGATTTTGATAAAGATCGAACGCTTGACCTTCTGAACGAAGAGATAAATATTGATGCTGCTTTAAGACTAAGCACAGTTGCACAGGAGGCCGTTTCATTCTTAGAACTGGATAAAGTAGTTGCAAAGACGCTCGAACCAAATTTCTGCCACGCCAAGGTCTATCTATACAAGCATAACGACAATGATCCTCAAAAGCACTTTTACATTTCGGGTAGTTCGAATCTGACGGAAGCGGGTGTAGGATTAAAGACCACAAACAATGTGGAATTAAACATTGGCAGTTTTGGATCAGACCCACAATACAACGAACTAATTGCATGGTTTGATAGCTTATGGTCGAAACCCCAAGCCCACAATTATAAGACCGTTGTCGATGGAAACGGGAGTATCAACCGCATTCCTTTCAAGCAATACTTAATTGATGAAATCAAAAAGATATTTACTGAATATTCTCCAAAGCAACTTTACTACAAGGTTTTGTTCGAACTTTTTGGTGAAGAATTGCTTCTTGAAAAGGATAATCCTGAATTCAATAGACAAATTGGACGACTTGAAAATACAGTTGTCTATAATTCTCTTTATGAATTTCAGCAGAAGGGAGTTTTAAGTTTGATTAAGATGCTCCAAAAACACAATGGAGCAATCTTGGCAGATGCAGTTGGTTTAGGTAAAACTTGGACTGCATTGGCTCTGATGAAATTCTATCAACTTCAAGGACGGGAAGTAATTCTAATTTGTCCAAAGAAACTTCAACATAATTGGAGGATTTACCAAAAGAACCAAAACTCAAAATTCGAGAAAGATCAATTTGAATATTTCCTTCGATTCCACACCGATCTTAATGAGGATTTGTTGGAGAAGTATCATGACAGAGCAGATAAACTTTTTATAAATGAAAAGCCAAAACTGTTTGTGATAGATGAAAGTCACAATCTTAGAAATGATAAGTCTAAACGTTACAAATTTTTAGTTGATCAAATACTTTCGCAAAATGAAGATGTCAAAGTTCTTATGCTTTCAGCAACGCCAATCAACAACTCCTTAATTGACATTCGTAATCAATTCAAATTAATTGTGGGTGGAGATGCCAATGGCTTTGAAGAATCGCTTGATATAAAGAATATCGATTACACTTTTAGGGCAGCGCAAAAAGCGTTCAATGAATGGACGCAAGAAATCGACCCCAAAATTGGTGAGTTCATCAAGAAGCTACCTCCTAATTTTTTTAAGCTGACTGATTCGTTAACAGTGGCCAGAACTCGTAAAATGATTGAAGGGCATCAGGATGGTTTGGAGTTCCCTAAGAAAACAAAGCCTGAAAATATTTTCGTGACACCAAAGCAAATTGGAAACTTTGAGAGTTTTGAAGAACTATTTGATCATTTTCCGCCAATGCTTTCAGGCTATCAACCATCGTTTTACATTGACGAATTTGAAGACGCAGACATATTACATGATGAGAAGCAACGTGACCATTTCTTGGTAAAGATGATGTATATCTTGTTGGTTAAACGGCTTGAATCTTCATGGTTCTCCTTTCAATCGACCGTTGAAAAAGTATTGGCACATCATCAAAACGCCCTTGATAAAATCAAACAGTATCAGGAGACAAAAAAGGAAAGTGGTTGGAATGAAGCGCAGACTACTCTCTTCGATGATGATGAAATCTTAGAACAGATAGAGGACTTTGCATTAGGAAAGAAACGAAAAACCCGATTAATCGATATTGATCGTTCGGGCAACATTGAAAACTATAAGAAAGATTTAAAATCAGATATTGAATCATTGCAGTTACTGCAATCCAACTTGATTCAGTTTGAACGAAAGATTGCTAAGGAAATAAAGAAACCAAGAAACGTAAACAGTGAAGATGATAAATTGGAAACACTGATAAACAGAATTACTAGGAAAAGGCAAGCAGGTGAAAATGGGGGAAATCCCAAAGTGCTAATTTTTACAGTTTACAAAGACACGGCTTTCTATTTATTCGAACAACTAACAGCGAGAGGGTTTGATAAAGTTGCTGCTGTAAGTGGAGATGCTTCTGTTGTTTGGAATGAAGAAGGTGAGACCAAAAAGTATGAGCAAATTTTAGAACGTTTTGCTCCGTTCACAAAATTATTTCGTGAAAAGGAATGGGCTTTTGTGCCGTCAAGTAACGATCTACCTATTCCAACCCAATTTGATGAATGGCAACATTGGATTTCAGAGAACGACAAAAAGACTTATGAAAAACTCCAAAATCCTATTGACATTCTAATTGCTACCGATGCATTGAGCGAAGGTCAGAATTTACAGGATTGTGATTTGGTAGTTAATTATGACATTCATTGGAATCCAGTGCGGGTGATACAAAGAATGGGACGCATTGATCGATTAGGTTCACCTAACTCAAGAATTTTTGGCATCAACTTCTGGCCTTCGAACAATATCAATTCCTATTTGAATTTGCAAGGTAGAATTGAACAGCGCATGGCTGCCATGAAGTTGGCTGGCTCAGAGGTGCATTTAGACTTCTCCGACACCTTTAAAGAAATGGCCGAAGACGAGAATCTGGAAAAAAAGCAAAAGGCAAGAATGTTGGAGCAAATGCAATCTTCTTGGGATGAAATTGAAATGGAAAAGTCTCTAGGTTTTGATGACTTGTCGTTAGAAACTTTCCGTCAGGAATTACTAGAAGAATTAAGAAAGAACGAACAATTCTACAAATCACTACCAAATGGCATTTATACAGGTTTTAAAGGCGTTCAGGAAGTTTGTCCAGAAGAAGGTATGATTGCCTTATTGGGCTATCCAAGAAACTCTTCTAAGTCAACTAATTTTTTATACAAAGGATACGAACTCATATACATTAACCATTCTGGAAAGTCAGTTCTTTTGAATCAAAAAGAAGTACTAGATGCACTATCCAAACACAAAGAAGAAATTCGCTTTGTACCAAAAGCGATTGACCAAGGCCAACCAGAGTCAATCGAACAATTGTCGGCTGCTTTGTCTGCTTGGCTAAAAAGTCAGGCAACCGAAGAAGAAGTGCAGGAAGATGGTAGCGTAAAACAAAAAATGGGTAAGGCTTCACTGGACATGTTGAATAAGCTGAAATCAGGAAGCAAATCCACCATTCAAAAACTGAAAGAAGAAGGTTCTGCAACACAGAAATTCAGCAAAGACAATTTTGATTTAATCACGTGGTTTATCATAAGTAACAAATGAATTCAATCATCAAATTCCATACTGAACCATTTATTGATGCATTAAGAGCGTTCTTTGTAGAACTGAAAGTTCCAGTTGACTATTTGGCGGATGAACCCGCAAACCCATCCGATATTCTGAAAGAATATTATAAGGCAAGCAATGAAGCGCACAAACTCATTTCAGATGTGTATGCCTTGGGCGTGGTGAATGATGCTATTTTTAATGGAGCAGAAACCTTTAAAAGTTTAGAACAAGTAAAAAAACTGAAAGCCGATTATGACGGCTTATTAATTTTTGGTGTTACCCTGAATAACCGCAAAAACAATTTGCCTATAACCCGAAGCCATTTGGCCGAAATTACAAGGGCTTTGAACAGGTGTTTTCCTTATACACCTGTAACAATCATTTTCAAATACAATGGTTTGATTTCATTTGCCAACAGTGAGCGGATCAAATACAAGCAAGAATGGCGTGAAGGTGAAAAAGTAGGTAAGGTTTCATTGCTAAAAGACATTGACTTACAACAACCACATAGAGGACATGTAGCCATTCTAAATCAGCTTGTCATTCCAACCACAGGGAGCAAAGCCGTTAGGAGTTTCACCCAATTGTATTACTATTGGCAATCTGTATTTTCTATCTCTGTTCTCAACAAGAACTTCTATGAAGACATTATTGCTTGGTTCAACAAGGCAGTAAAGGACATTAAGATTCCTGACCAAAACGCTGGTTCGGAAAAGCACAAAGATTTTACCGTACGCCTGATTGCTCGATTGATTTTCATTTGGTTCTTAAAAGAACTCAAAGTGGTCAAGGATGATTTACTTTTGCCAGAGTTTGAAAATGGAGAAGAGAACAACCTAATTAAGCCTAAAAGTAAAGGAACAGGTTACTATAAATTCGTACTTCAAAATCTTTTCTTTAATGCTTTGAACAGTGAAAAGAAAGACCGTGACAAGAAGGTGTTTGATGTATATGCCGCAAATTTTAAAGATGAAGGAGCAATCAAGGATACTATTTTCTACTCACCTTATTTGAATGGTGGTTTATTTGATGTTCACCCAAACGACTGGTGTCAAATAGACAAGAAAGGAAATCACATTGTTAACAATGCCTTTGCAGTTCCAGATTCACTATTCTTAGAAAAAGAAAAAGGACTAAACAACATTCTTGCCCGATACAAATTCACTATTGCGGAAAATACACCGCTTGAAGAGGAAATTGCTGTTGACCCTGAAATGTTGGGCAGAATATTTGAGAACCTGTTGGCCGAGCAAAGCGATGACACCAAAGAAGCCGCTAGAAAAAATGCAGGGGCCTTCTATACCCCACGTCCTGTGGTTTCATATATGTGTCGAAGCACGTTATTGAAGCATCTTGACACAGAAATAAAACCCGAAAACAGCAAAACCATCATCCATAAACTATTGGAAACAACCGTGCTTGACCCTGCTTGTGGCTCAGGAGCATTTCCAATGGGAATGTTGGAAGAAATGATGCAGGTGCTTACCACCGTTGACCCCGAAGGAAAGGTGTGGGTAGCAGAGATGATGAAATCAAGGGATGAATCATTCAGAGAACACATTGCTGAAATGTTTGCTGACGGACAAATACGCTATGTAAAAAAGTTGGGATTACTAAGGAATTGCTTGTTTGGTGTGGACTTGCTAGAATACGCAATTGAAATTACCAAGCTTCGTTGTTGGCTTTCACTGATTGTTGAGCAACGGGTTGATTTCAGTAAAGAGAATTACAACTTAAAACCACTACCTAATCTCGAATTCAAGTTTTATAAGAAAAACTCATTATTCCGATTTTACAAGAACGAAAATCTTAATGAACTAATTGATCAAATTGATAACAACAAGTTATTGAAAGAATTGGTGAATCTTGAAAACCAATATTTCATTGCTAAGAGCGACCGTCACGGAACTAAAGAGGAAATAAAAGAAAAAATCGTAAACCTTTTAGAGCGGGTGGTTGATAAAGAGAGCGAAAAAATCGATAGTAAACTTTTTTTAGTTAGGCGGGACATTAACCACGCAGTTTCTGGTCGTGCCTCAGAAAAAGAAATTACCAAATTCCGAAAAAAGGAAAAAGTATTAGCAGAAGAATTAGGAAACTTGGCAATATTCAAAAACACCATTAAGGATTATTTTATTGAACGGGTGGTATTCCCAAGCATCTTCAATAAAGAGAATAAGAACGCTGGTTTTGATATTGTAATAGGCAATCCGCCCTACGTAAATACCAAACTCATCAGCAGTATGGGCATCAACAAAAAGTTGGAAGAAGAATATGGCTATTGCGATGACCTTTACAACCACTTTACCTTTCGAGGTTTAGAATTACTAAAATCTGGCGGTTTGTTGAGTTACATCACTTCTGATACTTTCCTTACGCTGCAAACCAAAAAGAATATGCGGATGCATTTCTTAGGTATCGCTGGTAGCAAGGCAGAAGAAGGCCAAACTGAATTGTTTGGAGCACAACTACAAGAGCATATTCCTATTTCAAACCCTGACTTGTTTGGCAACAAAAAAGCAGTTCAGACAAGTTTGATAGCTGTAAAAAAAGATAATTCCAACAACCAATTTTTGCCAGAATGTCGAGTAACGGAAATTATCAACACTCCCAAAGCATTTGCTGCATTGGTTGACACTGCCATCTTCACCGTCAAAAAAGAAAGAGCCGTTGATAAACCCGAAATGGTTTACATAGATATTAGAAAGCCGAATGCAGAGTCCTTCAACATTTCAGAAGAAGAATGGAAACAGATTCGGACTTCAAAAGAAAATCTTTCAGGTTGGGAGCGTATTTTAGATAGAACCTTTAATGCATTAGGTCACGACATGCCTAATTGGAAAAACTCTCATACCTGCGATGGTGACAAAGTTTTTAAGGACGAAAATTCAACCTTACTGAAATTCAAAGTTTCATTTGAACCATACCGTAAAGCCATTAATTACGCCATTTTCTCGCCAACTGAATACAACTGTCAGATTTTAGAAAAGATTGTAAAACCTGCTCGACCAGTTTTCGATACTTGGTGGAGTAAGATTGAGACATCAAGACAAATTGAAAATAATCGAAAAGAAATAGAAAATTTTAATTCAAAACAATTATCGGGTGGTTGGTCAATAATTGGTTTGGTTGCAGATGGCGGAGTTGGACTACAAACTGGTGATAATGGACAGCTTGTAGGTTATCGCTCCACATCACGTTTTGCCGATAAATGCAGAGATGCAAGAATTCAAAAATTATGGAAGGCCATTCAAGATGAACCTAAAATCAAACGCAAATTTGATTTGTTGTCTGACTGCAATAGTTATGAAGATGTAAAAGAAGTATTAGACGATTTAAAAGAAGTTGAAATTTGGGAACTATTTGGTGGAATAAAGGAAAAATTTGGATTGAGAACATTTGGGAAGGGTTTTATGTATCGCATCATTCCCGACACAATGATTTTTGATGTATCCACCATAACAGAAAAGCAGAAACTTGAAGGAATTAAAGGGAAAAGAACTTTTGTGCCTTATGACAAAGGCGATAGAGAGGGAAATCGTTGGTATTTAGAAACGCCCTATTTGATTGATTGGAGCGAAGACGCAGTTGATTGGTTAAAGAGTCATTCTGGTCATAGTGGTGCTGGAATGCCAGTTGTAAGAAACCCACAATTTTATTTTAGAAATGGTTTTTGCTGGACTAATGTTTTAAATCCCAATTCAACATATTTCAAGTGTCGTTTAAAAGACACAACAGTAAATGATGTAGGTTCAATGTCTTTGTATGATGAATCAGGATTGGGCGACAAGTATTTTGTTCTTTCTCTAAATTCTTACTTGCATTTCAAAGTTTTGAGAGAGTTTTTTAATAATACGGTGAACATTCAAATGAATGACATCCGTAAACTCCCAATCAAAATACCATCAGAGAAAGAACTGAAAGCGTTCAATAAAAAGTTTGATGAATGTTTGGCAATCAAGAAAGAATACTTTTCAGGAGAAATAGACCGAGCAGAAATGAACGCCCAACTCCGCCCTATAGAAGCCGAAATAGACGAAATGGTAAACAAATTTTACGGTATTGAAGCGAAAGAAGAAATCCTGACGGATGATCTTGAAGAAGAGGTATTGGTAGATGACGTAAGTGAAGAGGATGACGATTAGTCACATACTTCATCAATTCCAACATCTTATACTTAATTATAATTTTTTATAGTGCCTTCCAGCCAGAGAGAAAAATTTGGAAACAATTGGGAAGCCCCACCTGCAGGTCAGGGAGCTATTGATTCCAAGGACTTTGACGGAGGGGGGGATACCCCAAAGAGCACTTGGAGGGGTGGATACGGTGGTTACATGAGGTCTTTTACCTTCCTAACAGTATTTGGTGATCGCCCTGTAATCTTAGAAATCTGGTTCAACGATAGCTTACTACTTTTAAGAAGGTTCACAACGTCCCAATATTTCGCTAGGGTCTTTTCGGGTGATGCGATACTTCCTCTCGTTCTTCCCTGATATTTCCCGTTTGCTTTCGCCAGTGCAACGCCCTGTCGTTGCCTCTCTTTTCTCATATTATTCTCCATCTCAGCACCAATGCTCATCATTTGCATAAGCAGCTTCACGGTTGGGTTTTCCTTCCCATCCCGATCTAAGGAAGCCATACCAAATTGTTGCACATATAGTGCAATACCGTTTTCATGAAGGGTCTCAATCTGGTTAAGTACATCTACAACTCGCCTACCCAATCTGCTAATCTCGCTCACCATAACCATCTTTATGCCGTTGACCTTTACATATGCCAGTAGATTTTTAAACTCCTTGCGATCGTCTGCTTTTACGCTACCACTGATCTTCTCGGCAAAGGTGCGTTTGAGTGTCCAATTTTTTTCCCTCGCTATAACGTCAAGGTTTGCCTTCTGGCGGGTGTAATCCTGTTGGGCAGTTGAACATCTCAAATAAGCTACTGCATTCATGTTTTCATTTTTAGGGTGAGCCTAAAATCAAAACGATGAACGCCATTCTAGGTTACAATTACACCTTGCAAAGAGTGAATATTTATCACGTTCATGTATACCCTAAAATTGAGGTGCTATGACAGGTAAGTGGGTTGGTAGGATTGAAATTCAAAAATTCCTAAACATGAAATTGAAGTAGACACTGAGCGTGTTGGTGCTACATATTTCGTCTACTCTGATGCTTTTTCTTATTTGAACGATCTTCGTTACATAGAATACCGTTTTTTAAGGTCTATTTAAGGGTCAACAGTTTTTATCGACCGAATTATGGTACAGGAATCTGTCGATAAAATGCACAATCACTATCGAATGTCCCGTTGTCTTTCCATCCTCAATCTCCATTCATGTTTGTCTTTCATCTTCCTCCACTGGTGGTAGAAATCATTGAATGGATGAACGTAAATGATTACTCTTTGTGTATGACCTTCAATCTCATATCGTATCTCGTTTACGTATCCTCTATTGAATTTCAGGGGATCATCAATGAAGTCTAACGAAATAGACTCTCCTATACGAGGTAGAAAGGGAAGTTTGGTCTCGAACCATAAACTTCTTTCTCCTAGGGTGCTGAGATAGTCTTTATTTTTGATACCCCTTTCTTCATCGTATGGAATGTGGATATAGATTACATGAACATAATCCTTAATGATCAGTGGATCATCGGAAAAGGAGGAAATTACCCTCTTATACAAATCCTTGATTTGGACATTTACCTTTTGCCTTTCCATTCCAAGAGATGATGCCATCTCTTTCGTATCTGGATAACTTGGGTAATCTGGATCGGTTAAATATGCATTCCACTTTCTCAATAGTTGAATCACCAGTTCGTTATTAGGATTTCGAAATTGTTCCAATCGATCTTGGTGGATAATTAGCGTATAAATCGCTTTGTGGTAGTTTAAGCCCATAGGAATCAAATGTTTTCATAGCAGATTCAATTTATTGAAGTCTATTAAGACATTCATTTCGACCGCTTTGCTTATTCCCCCAAAGTTTGCTTTGATTTCAAAGGCATGTTGAATCCCTCTATAGTTTAATATGTATTCATTTGATTTCTTATCGTAGACAGCATCAAGGACTTCTTGAGTAAAGTCTTCGAACATGATCTTGCACTTTCCGTCATCAAACCAGATTTCAACTATTTCGAGATCGCTATCTCTATAATTTGGCAGATTAATTGGTCTTAGTGATAGTTCGTCTACATATACTTCGTAGACACCTGCAATTGTCTTCGGAAAAGTTCTGGTCATGTCTTTTAGTATAAATACTTAAAACAACGGTTCTAATATTCAACAGAATAGTTAAGGTATATACCAGTTGGTGGGATGGACATAGTTACTCCTTACAAATTGAATTTCGTAAGGAAAATTATGTCCTGAGTAATACCAGTATGTACGGGCGTGGAGAATTTCAGGTATCCTTAGTTTGCCTGAAATCACTTATCATATTAACCAATCCAGTATCCACCTTCTTTCACTGCGTTTTATATGAAGATAGATATTGCTCTGAATCCGTCTACGGGTAACCTGCATCACCGAATTATTTGGGGTGGTAATAAACCATTATTGTATAGCTACAGGTATTTGACCCTTGATCACGGGGAGCGTTTTTTCATCTACCAAGGCAGCGCAACGATCCAAACCGACAGCCCCACCGAGTCACCGTAGGGGAAAGATCATTGTTACTTGATAACATCTTCGTTTTGACTGAAAGACAACAAGAACCAGCATGGAATAGATATTCCAGATATGACTATACCTTTTGAAAAGATTTTAACTTGATTGTAATAAGCGTTTGCCGACTTGTGGGTGCGGTTACCTCAAATGATTTCCTCAAATGTGTTTTCGGTAAGAAATGCTGGTAACGTTCGAACATCACCAGCACCAATCATTTGAGGTTTCTATTTCTAATAAATACTCCAAAAAAGTGAATTGCTTCATGTCAGGGAGTATTGTAAAGATAAAAAGGACGATACACTCTAAAAAATCAAAACTTATTTAAGGTTTGAGTTAGGGTTAATAGATACTATATCAAAGAGTTATGCATAAAAAATATTTTTCGGAACTGAGGCAGAAATCTCCAAAAATTTTGATCTTGATTAATACGGTGGCAATTAGTTGGAAAAAGTTATTTAAGTTTTCGTCATTACCGATATTTTATCTATTCAACCTCTAGCGAAGCGGATTGTCGTCTGGCTCTTTCCTTTTGGTAGCTTAATATCTTTGATGATCTTTCTCTTTTTCGTTATTGAATTTTTCTTGAGATAATTCTGCCTCAGAATAGACTTGGATTTAAGAGATTTGTGCCCCGTAAACATCATTATTTCATCATCATCTTTACCATATTCGTCACTCAATATTTGAGAGAATGTTTTTCGAGCGAAGTATGGATTAAATAGGTCAGATATTTGGATTAGTTCATTTTCATGAATGACCTCCCTTCGAAGCGGTACTATTTCTGCAACGGTTTGGCAAAGCATTCTGTAAATTGTCTCCATTGAATTGGCACTGTATGAGAAATTCAACTCAGGCAACTTATTCTTATAGTCTCTCGCAATAATTGCTATGTAAACATTGTACGGATTAACCATTAACCTATTCTTGGCCTTCATTACGTTGAATGACACTTGCTTATCTACCGAATTGAATTTCAGGGTCATTAAATCTCGATAACCTCTTATTCCGCCAGCCATTACTTGTAGGCAGAACAAGTCCCTTGTGCTTTCTAAATCTGCAATAGAAATCTTTAGGTTTTTGAATCGCACCTTACCATTACCTTTTTCAATCTTTTTGCGATCAAAGATTGATTGATAGGCTGCTAGTTGCTTTCGATTAAATTGAAGGAAGAATAACTTATTAAATTCAGAATTATCCAGTGCATGTTCATCACGACTACCTTCTTCGCTTTGTTCTTCGCCACAAATATCTTTTAGGTTTATCGCCTTGAAATTAAGTCGCTTCAATAGCCCTTTGTCAGCAAAATGGTTTGAGACTCTCTGTAGAATTTCAAGCAGCGTGTAAAGGTTATCAGACTTGTAGTGATCGACAGCTTTGTTAACAAAAATATCAGGATTAAATCTAAGCGGATCGAATATTTTAGTGTTAAGTTTTGTATAACCATGTGAGTGAAGAAACTCAAAAAAACTCGCTACCCATTGTTCGTCATAATGATTTACATGCTCTTTTGGCTTCATATAGAATCTATACTCAAATAACCTTATTACAATCTTATTGTATGTGGACGACAATTTTGGTTCATGGTAAATTGATCCAAACAATTCGAAGATGTTTTGGGTGTCGTACTCTAAAGACTCATACCGTTCCTTGGTGGTTAGTTTGCTGATCCTTAACTTCTCCGCTTCTTGTCGTAGATGCAGGTCTTCTTGCAGCATTAAACTCTCAATATCCTCTGCATCAATTTCATTATAGATTTGTCCATTTGGATCGAACGTGGGTTCTGTTGGAAAATCCATCTTGTTAATTGCGGTTTTCGCCCGTATGTCGATTTGATGATCACCTTTGCCAAGATAGCCTGATCCTGTTATGATTACCTTTTGCTGATCAATCTTTGCAACGAAGGCTGAATTGAAATCTTTCATAACCACTTTATCAATCAATTTCTTTACATGTTCTCGATTGATTAATGTCTTGGCTAGTAGTTCATTCTTGACGATTTCAAAAATCTCTGATTTTAAGAATTCTATCAGTTCATTATACCGTATACTCAACGGATGATTAACTACCGTTCCTGTCTTCAATTCATTCCTTAACAGGTAAACAGGATTGCCATAGTCCTTGACATAGTAGTTGAAGCGATCGATCTGCTTTGCATTCCTATATATTCTTACGGCTAACATCAACTGCTGTCTTTTGTCTTCTGCCCGCAATTGGGTTTTTAGAATCGGGGATGCTGTTGTCCTTACATCTATCATGACTTAGCAACGCCAGTTTTAAAGAGTTCTGCTTTCACTTCAATTGGATAGCCAAACTTGGCGACTAAGTAGTCTTCAAGTTCATACCCGACATCTGTAAATGTTTCTTTTTGAAAATTGGGTTCATTATCCCCAAATTCAATAGAGGTTATTTTTATTAATGGTCGAGAATTATCTTCTGGTGGCGGATCATGTCTTTTAACTTTTGAAATCAAGGGTTTAGCTTCGTCACCAACGAAAAGAGGCACCTCGACAAACTTTGTTAATCCCGTGCGATATTCACTGACTCTGAAATCATATTGAGCCGTTCCTTCATCATCAAATAGGAATGGGATGTGCAATAAGCGTATCTCTTGCTCATGTTCATGCTTTCCTTCTTTATGAAATGACAACAAAGAAAGCAATGACTCTAGGTGCGGTTCAAAATGCCAGTCAGGATAACTTTGGTGTAACTCGTCTAATAGTTCCGAGTACATAGGAATCAAAGTGTTTTCACCGTAATGCATTGGTGACAGTCTATAAAAATCCCATGTCATTGAATCGTTAACTATTTCGAAGTTGATAGCAACTTGTCCGTACTCTTCCCACATTTTAGGATTCTCAATTGTCTCAGGTCTACAGAACGAAAATGTATGTATATACTGTTTAACATTTTCTGCTGCATCACCATATGTAGGTACACCTTTTAAGGAAAACAACTCATTCGGATCATTTGAGTTATGTAGGTTGTACAGTCTGAAAGAACCTGAATTAATTATACCGAATAGGCCTCGATATGAAGTTAAGTGTGAGAAGACTTGGCCTTTTGGTTCAAGGAAATATTTGGAGTCCTTAAAACCGTGATTTCCCTTACTGAAACTCACAGATAATGTGTTGCCAGTCTGTGACCAGCTTGGGCTTTGTATTCCAAATAACTCGGTCATCCGTTTGTCGTAGACCTTCATTGCCTCTGGCCATTCCTCGAATTGCATAAGAATTGAATTTCCCTACAATTTACGGTTGACAACTCAGGGTTGCAAGCGGAAGGGTGACAGGGTTAGGGTGACAAATAGATTGCGAATTTAGATCGAAATCGATGATTTAGATTAACATGGATGTAGATTGGAGACCCTCCTCCTCTGCAAATCAAATTCAAAATCCCGCTGTTGCGGGATTTTTTGTTGGCAAGGATTCGAGCCAAGTGCAACTTGAGCGAGAAGGCGAAGCCAATAAAAAAGCGCGAAGCGATTTTGCTTTTGATTTGACACTCCCCTAAAAGGGATCAATGCAATTAATCCCTCCTCCTGCAAATAAATCAAAGTCCCGCGAGAGCGGGATTTTTTTTGGTAGTGAAGCCGGAAAACGAAGTTTTAAAAGGCGGCAATAACAATAAAAAACCTCGAAGGAACTGAGAGG
>JAGQYP010000058.1 GCA_020436025.1 Crocinitomicaceae bacterium | reverse complement strand
GTGGTCTGATCTCACATATGGGAGGGGCAATTTTAGGTTATATTAGTATTCAAAATATTCAGTCGAAAAACAATATTGTGAATAGATTTGGTAAACTCATAGAATGGTTCAAAAACCTCTTCAAACCAAAACCAAAATTAAAAGTGGCTTATAAAAAAGATGTGGCACGAGATGACTACAACTACATGGATTACAAGAAAGCCAAGCAAGATAAAATTGACGCGATCTTAGATAAAATTAGTAAAAATGGATACGACAGTCTAAGCAAGGAAGAGAAAGAATTTTTATTCAAACAAAGTAATGAGAAGTAGCTTGCTACAACCAATGAAAGGACTTCGGTTGATTTGGAAGATTTTCTTCTTTATTAATGTACTTTTCATATTTTTTCTACTTCTCGCCTATCTCAGTGTTTACCTTGATCCCAGCACATTTTGGTGGATTGCAATTTTCGGATTACTCTACCCCATTTCGCTTATCTCCAACTTCATTTTTGTATTGTTTTGGCTGTTTATCAAAAAATCAAATGCATTGTTTTCTGGATTGGTAATGGTTTTAGGTCTTTTCTATTTTCTAGATTTCTTTGCTCTACATCCTTTTCCACAAAAAGCTCCAGAAAATTCAGTAAAAATCATGTCTTACAATGTTCGTTTGTTTGATTTATACAATTGGAAAGGAAACAAAGAAACGAAACAACAAATATTTGATTTTTTAGTCAGGGAAAATGCCGATATTATTTGCTTTCAAGAGTTTTATGAAAACAAGGGAGAATATGGCAAAACTTTCAAGACCACTTCAACACTGGTAGAAATTCTAGATTCCAAAAATCACTTTGAAAAGTATACACATAAAATGACCGGTGATCAGTATTTTGGAGTCGCTACTTACACGAAATACCCCATTGTCAACAAAGGCATTGTTCCATTTGATGAAGAAGAAACCAATGCCTGTATCTACACGGATATTAAAATTGATAACGATACCATTCGAGTTTACAATACCCATATGGGATCCATACGATTTAATGCGGATGATTATAAATATTTTGGAGATGAAAACACTCAATTTAAGCCTAATGTAAAAGGTGGAGAAAACATCTTTGGGAGATTAAAGAAAGCTTACAAGAAGAGAATCATACAGGCCACTAAAATTCTAGATCACAGTAAAACATCTCCCTACAAAGTACTAATATGTGGTGACTTTAACGACATTCCAATCTCTTACACCTATCATCAGTTTGAAAAATTATATAAAGACGCTTTTCTGGAATCTGGATTTGGGATCGGAAAAACGTATATTGGAAAGATTCCATCCTATAGAATCGATTATATTTGGATGGATGAGGCCTTTCAGTCCTATGAATTTAAAGTTCATGAAGAAGAGCTGTCAGATCATCGAGCCATCAGTTGCTTTTTTAATTTAAAATAAAACCAAAATGGGAAAAGAAATTATCACAATTAAAGGAGCTCCCGCTCCAATCGGGCCTTACAGTCAAGGTGTGAAGATAAATGGAATGTTGTTTTTAAGCGGACAAATTGCCATCGACCCACAAACAGGGGAACTTAATACAGGTAATGTGGAGTCGCAAACTCACAGAGTCATGCAAAACATCCAAGCTTTATTAAAGGAAGCAGGAATGAATTGGGAGAATGTCATCAAAGCAAGTATCTTCATTTCCGACATGAATAATTTCGCTCAAATAAATGAGGTGTACGCTTCATATTTTAGCAGTGATTTCCCGGCAAGAGAAACTGTAGAAGTATCCCGTCTACCAAAAGATGTAGATGTGGAGATCTCGATTATTGCCTCTGAACTTTAATGTGGTAATTTATCTCTCAATATTCCGTAAACAAAGGTACCAATTGTAGCGCTTACAATAACAAACAAGAAAACCCAAGCTCCTGTTCCAATGAGTGTAAACATAGGTCCAGGACAAGCACCAATTAAGGCCCAACCCAATCCGAAGATGGTTCCTCCTACAATATAACGAGTCCATTGTTTGGCTTTTGGAGTAAAAATGATCTCTGTACCGTACATGGTTTTAATTCTGCCTTTTTTGATAATTAAAACCTGAATAATTCCCAATACCACAGCCGAACCAATGATGCCATACATGTGAAATGACTTGAATTTGAACATTTCATAGATTCGAAGCCATGAGATGATTTCAGACTTTGTCATCACAATTCCGAATACAATACCGACTAGAAAAAACTTAACAAATTTCATATCGCATCAGAAAAAATAAGGTAATAAAAACCACGTCATGATCAAACCTCCCAAAAAGAATCCAATTACTGCCACCAAAGAGGGCAACTGTAGATTACTTAAGCCGCTTATGGCATGTCCAGAAGTACAACCACCAGCATATCGAGCACCAAAGCCAACTAGAAAACCTCCTAGCATCAATCTTAAAAACCCTTTCCAAGTCAGAAAAACGTCCCAGCCAAATAATTCATCAGGAACCAGTAACTCACCAGGTGTTTCAACTCCTAATTCCTTTACTTCTTCTACAATTTCAGCGTTCAATTTCATGGGTTCATCATTCTTCAAAAATTGTGTAGCGATGAATCCACCGCTGATTGCGCCTAAAACGAATACAATATTCCACATTTGACTACGCCAGTTGAATCTAAAGAAATCAGAATATTTTCCGCCACCTCCGATTGCACAGAAAGTTCTCAAATTTGAACTCAATCCAAAATTTTTCCCGAAGTAAAGGAGTAAGAACATTACCAGGGCAATGACGGGACCTCCAACGTACCATGGCCAAGGTTCTTTTAAGATTTCAAGCATTTATTTGGGTTTAGATATATATGTTAATATCGGTTTATGTACTCTATTGACGAATTTTGCAGCCTTGCCTTTCGAGAAAAACTTAGCGACATCGCTTCTTTGTTTTCTCTCCAAGCAAAGCATTTCAACAGGTAATTTTGTTTTCGCTTCAAAAGCTTCTACAAATTCTCCCATCAACATTTCATAATCACTCCCCTTACCTACTGTTATTGTACTAACTTCTAATTCATTTTCTTGGATGAAGGCTTTGGTATCATTTTGCACTTGTTCTTCTGAAAGACCTGCAGTATCTAGACAAACCAAATGCAATTCAGCACCAAAAGCCTTTTGCATTGCTTTGATCATTTTTAAATCGTAGGTCTTTTTGGTTGTAAAATGTCCTCCAATAATCAAATTGTGCAACATGGGATCATCCAACTTGGTTTTCAATGACAACACCGAAATATTGACATCGCGAATGATGTATTCAATCAAAGATTTAGAAAAAATATTCTTAATTCCCTTCTTGTAATTCGTCCCCATGGCAAGCATATCAATCTTTTTCTCTACAATGAATTCTTCAATAGTATCCAAAATACCGCCATAATAAACAAAGGTTTCGAACTCACTTTTTAGCCCTGAAGTAAATGATTTCATTTTTTCTAATGACTCATTTCTTCGATCTACAAACAGCTGCGGATCTGAAGCACACTTCATGTCTACATTTTCATGATCTAGTACATTCAGTTCGGAAGGTGTTTGAATAATGTTAAGAACAAACAATTTCGCCCCACATTTAAAAGCCAAATTGTCCGTCAAACTTCTAATGTTGGCGGACAATTCTGAATAATCTGTCAATAGTAATATGTTCACTATAACTGTTTTAAAATTTAGGGACGAACCACGTCGCCATCCCATCCCATCATACCTCCTTCAAGATTGTAGACATATTCAAAACCGATAGATTCCATGTACATTCCCGCTTGGGCGCTTCTCCCTCCTGATCTGCACACCATCAAATAATGTTTATCTCTATCCAATTCTTCCACTCTATCTTGAAAATATTGATTCATTAAGTCGATGTTTATTGCTCCTTCAATCATCCCCTCATGTACCTCTGCCGGAGTTCTTACATCCAAAACCACTGCATTTTCTGTAGAGCGGATTTGTCTCAACTCATCTCCATTTATATTTCTCATTTTGTAATTTGTTTGGTTAATTAATTCTTACAGCATTGTTGAAGGACAAACATATTCTGTCATCTTCAAATTGGTCTTTTCTTTGATTCCATTGAATCCTTCTGCCACATCAATGATTTTTTCAAAACCTCTTGATTTAAGGATTGAAGCCATGATCATTGATCTGTAACCTCCCGCACAATGCACATAATATTCTGTATTTTTATCAATGTCCTTCATGTTCAAATTCACAAAATCCAATGGAAAGTTTTGAACCTTATCACTAGCAATATGCTCTGAGTCATGTTCTGAAGCCTTTCTAACATCCAAAACATGAATAGCTCCCTCCATTCTTTTTTCGAATTCATTTGGAGAGATGGAAACAATCGTATCTACTTCCTTTCCTGCATCTTTCCATGCTTTGAATCCACCTTTTAAATATCCTAAAGTATTGTCGTATCCTACACGGGCCAATCTTGTAACCACTTCTTCTTCTCTTCCTGGATCAGTAACAAGTAAAATTGGTTGATCTAAATCCACGATCAATGTTCCTACCCAAGGAGCGAAACCACCATCTATTCCAATGAATATGGAATTTGGAATGAATCCATCTTTAAAGTCTTGAGCTTTTCTTGTATCCAAAACTAAAGCTTCTTTTGCATTTGCATAGCTTTCAAACTCATCTGCATCCAAAGCAGTTGTACCTTGCTCGATTACATCTTCCACATTTTTATAGCCAAACTTATTCATCATGGCATTTTTAGGAAAATATTGTGGAGGAGCAACAATACCAGTAAGTACTTCTTTAACAAACTCTTCTTTGGTCATATCTGCTCTTAAAGCATAATTCACTTCTTTTTGGTGACCAAGCGTATCAAATGTTTCTTTACTCATGTTTTTTCCACATGCTGAACCCGCACCGTGACCAGGATAAACAATAATATCATCCGATAAGGGCATCACCTTGTTTCTCAAAGAATCATAAAGATGAGCCGCCAAATCTTCTTGTGTCAAATCTGATTTCACTGCAAGATCAGGTCTTCCTACATCTCCTATAAATAAGGTGTCACCAGTATAAATAGAATGTTCTTTTCCGTTTTCGTCGATTAAAAGGAAACAAGAAGATTCCATGGTATGCCCTGGCGTGTGAAGAACTTTGATTTTTACATTTCCTAATTCAAAAATTTGATCATCCTTTGCAACTGTAACCTCATATCCAGCTTGAGCTGTAGGCCCAAATACGATTTCTGCTCCAGTTTCCTTAGCTAAATCCACATGTCCAGAGACAAAATCGGCGTGAAAGTGGGTTTCAAAAATGTATTTTAGTTTATTTCCGTCCGCACCTAGCTTAGCTAAATAAGGTTGAATCTCTCTTAACGGGTCGATAATTGCCGCTTCTCCATTTGATTGGATGTAATAAGCCCCTTGTGCTAAACATCCCGTATATATCTGTTCTACTTTCATAACTATAAAATTATTGTTTCTAATTCTTGTACAAATTTACAGAGCTTTAAACTCCTGATTTGTAAGATTTATCACAAACCTCAAAATTAACCAATTAATGAGTTTGCAATGTTAAAATTACGTAATTATTCGCTTTCTATTTTTGAATTATGTCATATCTGTACTTGATATTTTCCTGTAAAGGTCTGATTTCCCACTCCTGAGATTTTTAGCCTTAACTTTATCCGTAACTTTTATTACAATATAAATGCAATAGATTGAGCATTTTTGCATTAACAAAAAAACAAATGGAAAAATATATTGAAATAATAACAAACTCTTTTATAGGGTATTATAATTATTTAGTTGAATCTTTACTTCATCCAAGTTTTCAAGAAGGAAAGCTGTATACGTTGTATTTTTATTTTCTAATTATTCTTTCATTATTGGTTTGGTCTCTTGAAATAATCCTTCCGTGGAGAAAAAAACAACCCGTATTTCGTAAAGGATTTTGGCAGGATGCATTCTATATGTTCTTTAATTTTTTCTTATTTGGATTAATTGGGTTTGCTGCAATTTCAGAGGTTGGAGTGAATTTATGGAAAGATTTCTTTGCACTGTTCGGGATTGAAAACATGGTTGCCATAAAACTAGATAAGCTACCTATCTGGATCCAGTTCGGAATCTTATTCATTCTGTATGATTTAATACAGTGGACTGTTCATGTTCTACTTCACAGAATCCCTTGGATGTGGAAATTTCACAAAGTTCATCATTCAGTTACGGAAATGGGATTTGCTGCTCATCTAAGGTTTCACTGGATGGAAAGTGTATTTTACAAGTCTGCCTTGTTTATCATTCTCAGCTTTATTGGTTTTGGGCTGGATGATTTATTCTTCATGCATATTTTCAATATCACCATTGGTCATTTGAACCACGCGAATATCAATATGGATTATGGTCTTCTGAAATACATATTAAACAATCCACGCATGCATATCTGGCACCATGCCAAAGAGATGCCAAGAGAACATCCCTACGGAATGAATTTCGGGATTACATTAAGTATTTGGGACTATTTGTTTGGAAAGGCCTACATACCTAATTCTGGAAGAGATATTGATTTAGGCTTTGAACATATAGAAGATTATCCCGAAACGATTGGTGGGCAAATGATTCAGCCTTTTAAAAAAGAGGAAAATTAAATACTCGGATCAATCATTTGGATCAATTGATTCTTTGGAATTACACCAGCTTGTTGCCACACTATTTCTCCCTTTTTGAATAAAATAAGATTGGGCACGCCTCTTACTCCAAATTTACCAGCTGCAGCAGGGTTTTTGTCGACATCCACTTTGATAATTGTCAAATTACCTCCAAAGTGATTTTTAACCTCCTCCAGGATTGGAGCGATCGTTTTACATGGTCCACACCAAGTTGCATAGAAATCTACCAAAGTAGGTGTTTCCGAATCAATGACCTCCTGAAATTTCCCCATTATTCATAGAATTTAATGGATTTTACAATGACTTCAACAAATTTCATCGGAACATCGTCAAATTCAATATCGAAATAAAATAGCTTCTTCTTATTTGTCGAATAAAATACCAGTTCAGCCATTACCGTTGTATAATCTTCACTTCCCGTCTTTGTTAGCTCTTGATCTACTGTAATAGCGTAAAATGAGTTCAAACCTTCTAACTTGCCAACAAGAAAATCGTTCTTATCTAATTCCTCATCTTTTTCAAGTTCTTTCAGAGCAAATTCATAGAGATTCTTTACATATTCAAATCCTTCTTCACCCTTTTTGATCATTTCAAAAGCGAAATCAAAATTATCATCGATATATTCGAAGTAATCTACCTCGTTGATTGTGTCCATTTCAACCCCAGGAGGCAAACTAGGAACCATAATCTGGATTTTCTGTTTGTCCCATTTAACAATGGTCGTTTGTGCCATTAAACTTGACGACAAAACCAGATATATGACTATCAAAAATCTCATACTACAAAGCTAAACACAATTTTTTAAATAATTGACCATCAGATAGTCTTGCTCCACTATTGATCAAGTCAAACATTTCCTCTTCTCTGCTTTTTTGGAAATTTTTATTCATGGTATAAACTTCAAACTCCTGATTTTTTAAATCTTCCATTGAGGATTCAAGGAAATTTACTTCTGAATTTTCTGTTTTAACACCCACTAATACAGCTTGATCATTTTGAAAATGGAAACATTGGATACTTTTCTCAGAAATAAAGTCTATGAATTCATTTTTTCTAAAAATTGAACTGAAAACAACTTCAGAGAATTGATCTATAATGGCCTCCGACTTTTCAGGAGATTCATTTTTCAAGTTCACCCATGTATCTGCATCTATCCCATTGATCACAAGGAATTCAATAAATTCTTTTTCCAATTCATTAAGTTCCTTCAAACTTAGCCTTCTGAATTTTGCCATTTACTTTTCTTCTTCAAGAGATTTGGCTCTTTGCATTGGATTCATGTTATGACCTTTCGTCTTTCTTTCCATGAATAATTTGTACCTGCTTGGAATCACTTTTCTTGGCCAGTTATTGTTATCCAATTCCGTATCAGCTGTCTCTAAAAAGGGGTCCACTTCGATGCTAACCACCTCTTTCTTTTTGATGAAAACTTTCGAAATTTGGAAGTTGTTATGCTTCCATATTTCCGCCGGAATTCTTTCTACTTCTTCCGTCCCGTCTTCATAAGTAAACTTAATAATGATAGGCATTACCAGTCCTCCTTGATTTGAGAAATCAAGTTGATAGAACAAATAATTAGACTCTAAAATTTCCTTATCTTTTTTTGAAAGTCGCTCTTGTAGTCTGTTGTATTGCTCTAAATCATATGAATCAAAGGAATAAGGATCCCATTTATCATAAAAATCCAATAATTCAGGGTATTCCTCATCCATCGTTTTAACAATAGCGGTATCATTTCTCAAATCACCAATAAACTTGTTTCTTTGAGCATCTTGTTCCTTCTGCCATTTCTTTTCAATTTCAGGATTTCCAGTATTTAGCGTATACAACCTTACATTATCTAATGAAATATCCACGTGATCCGTTGTATAAAACCAACCTCTCCAAAACCAATCCAAATCTACTCCAGAGGCATCTTCCATTGTTCTAAAGAAATCTTCAGGAGAAGGATGTTTGAATTTCCAACGCTCACAATAAATTTTGAAAGCGTAGTCAAACAACTCTCTGCCCATCACTGTTTCTCTTAAAATATTCAAAGCAGTTGCAGGTTTTCCATATGCATTGTTCCCAAATTGAAAGATCGACTCGGAGTTTGTCATAATAGGAGAAATATTGGACTTATCTCCTTTCATGTAATCAACAATTTTATACGCTGGCCCTCTTCGAGAAGGATAATCTCGCTCCCATTCTTCTTGAGTCAAATATTGAACAAATGTATTTAAACCTTCATCCATCCAGGTCCATTGTCTTTCATCTGAATTAATAATCATTGGAAAGAAATTATGCCCTACTTCATGGATGATTACTCCCCACATTCCATATTTCGTTTGCTCCGAATACGTTCCGTCTGCTTCTGGTCTGCCTCCATTAAAGCAAATCATGGGATACTCCATTCCTATATGGTTCGAATGCACTGAAATGGCGACAGGGTAAGGATAGTCTATCGTAAACTTAGAATACGTTTTTATTGTATGCGCCACAATTCGAGTCGAATATTGCTCCCATAACGGATTTCCTTCTTTTGGATAGAAAGACATTGCTAAGGTATGTTTACCATTGTATTCCGCATCCATGGCGTCCCAAATGAATTTTTTCGAAGAGGCAAAAGCAAAATCCCTCACGTTTTTAGCCTTAAAAACCCAGGTCTTTTTACCATCCGCTTTTGATTTTTCATTCTTCAAAGCTTCTTCTGGGGTAACAATCATGACAGGTTTATCCTTACTAGTTTTTGCCTGTTTCATGCGATCCAGCTGAGCCTTAGACATAACGGAAGTGCTATTTTGTAATTCTCCTGTAGCAGCAACCACGTGATTATTGGGTACCGTGATTTTAACTTCATAATCACCAAATGGAAGCGTAAACTCTCCCCTTCCCAGGAATTGTTTGTTTTGCCAACCTTCTACATCATTGTAAACGCACATTCTTGGAAAAAACTGAGCAATGGTATAGAGATAATTTCCTTCATCGCTAAAATATTCGTACCCAGACCTTCCTCCTATTTTCATACGGTCGTTGATGTTGTACCACCATTTAATTTTGAAAGTAAAGGTTCCCTTTGACGCCAATGATCTAGCCATGTCTATGCGCATCATGGTTTTGTTAATTGTAAATTTCAAGGGACTCCCTGAAGCATCGGTAACTTCAACAATTTTAAAACCTCCATCAAAGTCATTTGTCATTCGAGCAATTGACCAAAAACTCATATCTTCCATTGTTTCCGTAGAGATCTTTTTAGAATCGGAAGTTTGCGCTCTCATGTTCTGATCTAATTGCAGCCACAAATACTCCAATTGATCCGGAGAATTATTCGTATAGGTAATGTATTCCTCTCCAGTAATTTTTTGATTTTCATCATCAAGCTCTACAGATATTTTGTAATCTGCTTTCTGCTGATAATATTGATGACCTGGTGCACCGGCAGCTGTTCTGTAAACATTTGGAGTTGCCATTAAATCCTTCATTTGTTTGAATTTATTGTTCTCAGGATCATTCTTTTGCCCAATAGAAGTGGAGCAAACAAGTAGTGTAATGATATAAAAAGCTCTTTTCATATACCGCAAAATTTGGGCAATGAAAGTACGAAAATTCGGTGAAATTCTATTTCAAAATGGGATGAACGGTCAGAATTAGCAACATTTACTCCTTAACCAATAAATCATATTCAGAGCAATAAATCAACTAACCCACTCAATATCAATTAAAAACCAATCTTAAGCGGATCAGGTAATTTTAATTCCAACTACACAGATATCATCGATTTGCTCATATCCTTCCATCCAATTCATGATGGTATCATCCAAAGCTTGCTTTTGGTCCTCCATTTTCAAATCTTTGTTTTCGAGCAAAATTTCCTTCATAGCCTTGACCTTTAATTTCTTTCCTTTATCTCCACCAAACTGGTCAGCATAACCATCTGAAGACATGTAAAATAAATCTCCAGGTTCGATGTCAATTTCATGCATTTCAAAAATCTGATCATCTGGAGTAAATCCAGCAACAGCTACTTTTGTCGCTTTCACTTCTTCAATATCTTCTGAAGCACTTTTTTTCAATACCCATAAAGGTCTGTTTGCTCCGGCATAATACAGCTTCTTTTTCTCCAGATCAATGGTAATCACAGCGGCATCCATTCCATCCTTTGTACTTTCCTTATCGCCAGCCTGCTTCAACGTTCTCTTAATTCCGACATTCAGTTCACTGAGAATATTATCAGGCATGACAGTTCCTCTTTCTAAAATCGCCGTATTTAGTTTGTCGGAACCAATCATACTCATAAATGCGCCAGGAACTCCATGCCCTGTACAGTCTGCACAAATAAAGATCAACTTATCATCTTGTTTAGCAAACCAGTAAAAGTCTCCAGAAACTATATCTTTTGGCTTGAATAATACAAAAGACTCCGGAAGATTGAGTTTTATATTCTTTTCCAATGGAAGGATAGCTGTTTGAATTCTCTTCGCATAGTTGATACTATCTTCAATTTCCATTTTTTGGTGCAGGATCTCATCTTTTTGATGTTCGAGGACAACATTTTTGTCTGCAATCTCTTTGGTTCTTTCCGCTACAACTCCTTCCAGCCAAGCATTTTTAGCTTTCAATCTCATCATGGAAACTCGGACAATAATCAAGATTAAAACTACCAAAAGCACTGCGAACAAAGTGTAGGCCCAATAGGTTCGGTACCAAGGCGGGTTAATTGTAAATCGGTATTCCGCCACCTCTGAAATTGTACCATAGACATTCTTTGCTCTTACTTTGAAAACATATTCGCCTTCGTGTAAGTTGGTATATACTGCCTCCGTATTACTTGTCCATTCCGACCATTCATTAATATAGCCTTCAAGCATATATTGATAAGTCAGCTTATGATTGTCTTCAAAATAAGGAGCCGCAAATCGAATCTTTACTGAATTAAATTTGTAATCAATGATAACAGGTTCTCCGTATTGCTCAACACTAACATAGGATCCATTTTCAGATAAAAAAGCTCCTGAAAAGATCAAGCTGTCACTCCCCATTATAACCGATCGAATAATCGTGTTGAATTTTGAATCATACACTTTTCTTTCATTTTCCTTGAAGCGAATCAAACCATCTGCAGCACAAATCCACATGGTTCCATCCTCCTCAAGATACAATTCATTAATTCTACCATAATCGATTCCCCAAAATGGCTTTTTTACATACTTTCGTGTTGCATTTTCAAAATAGCCTATCTGTCCATCAATGACTACCCATGTGCGATTCTTTCCTTCTTTAAGATTGTAGATAGTGGCTTTTGTGTAAGTCGAATCAAAAAGTGGAAACACATCGAAATACCCTCTTGCAAAACTCGGGTCATCTTTTAAACTATCTGGCAACTGTTTTCTAACTTCTAATTCAGATACAAATGATAACAAACCTGACGCCGTACCGAAAACCACTCTATCTTGAAATATCATTGGTTTTGCCACAAATTTGGATTCCAATCCATCCATGGCATCAAAAACATCAATGGAAAAACCTCCTAATGTTCTTGAAATTCTAATCACCGCGTACCCCATCGAAGTCACCCAATACTGATCTCCATCTACAGTGGGATGCACTTCTTTTGCAATGTCTGAAACTGTCCGAATTGGTCCATCAATCTTAAACAATTCCGTGCCACTTGTTGCATCGTAAATAAAAATACCTGTGACACCACCAGTAATCACTAAATTGGCCTTGGGGTCGAAATATATTTTATTAACACTTCTGTAGTTTTTTCGACGGATATTAAAATTCTGATCCATGATAAAAGTTTCATGTTCAGTTCCAATCCATACCTCATTATTTACCTTCTTTAAATCCCAGACAGGATCCAGGATGGTACCAATTTTTGAAAACTCAGACTTTTCCGTTTCCTCGATGTTTTGTATGAACAACCCATTATTCGTACCCACAAATACACGATCTTGATAACGAATTACAGCCATTACTCCTCCCATCAGTCCTGCTTTCTCATTATAGAATGAAAGTGGAGAGTTATAGTTAACTTTAGATATCCCATTTGAAAGTGCTAACCAGATATTATTATCCCTGTCTTCGTAAATAGCATGCACCGCATTTACACGTAAACCTGTGCGTTTATTAATCTTTTTAATAATATTCCCTTGAAAATCGATGATATAGGCACCCGATAAGACCGTGTTAATGGCAATATTGTTGTCTTCAAGGCGGATAGCACCTAAAATAATTTGTTGGTTAAAGAAATCGCTATTCATACATTCAAATGGTAACACTTCATTATTAACCAATTTCCAGAATCCCATTTCTTGGGTTACAATTAAAATAGTATCCGAATTTTTATCTTTTACCATTCCAAAAACTCCCCTATCTGCAAAGATGTCTCCGTTCTTAAGTAAATTAAATTGACCTTCCTGGTAATAACCAAGCCCTTTTTCTCTTTGTCTCAAATAGTATTTTCCGTTGCAGGAAAATGAAGTATGAAAAGTGGTTTTGGTGTCAATTGTTGTAAGTTTCTTTGTTTTAATGTCAAATTCGAAAACCAATTCATAGGCTTGGAAATAAATTTTATCACCAACATTATTGATCCACCAAATCTCAACGAATGGATGTTCGGCGGCAAAAGCAGAATCAATCAAGGACTCATAAACCAAGGCTCCTTTTTGGTCAGGAACTAATCTTCCAAAATCACCTGTTGTCCCAACGTAGACCATTCCGTTTTCATCTACTGCCAATGCTCGTACTAAAGCCCCAGGTACAACGGGAATTTTACTCCAATTTGATCCGTCATACTCCAATACTGCCCCAGCATTCCCCACATACATTACTCCTCTATGATCCTGAACGATGGCATAGTTTTCGGGTATCTGATCCTTACCATACTCTCTTGACGTGAAGTTATCTATTGGAGGATAAAAAGATTGAGAAATAGCAAGATGTGTAAATAGTATAAAAACACTGATGAATAGTCTTTTGAACATAGTTGAATCTTGATTTTAGTTGTTTTCCAAAGTGTTAAAGATAAATGCTTTTTGTTAATAAATTCTGATTTCATCAATTAATCAATCTCTTAATTTTGTAAAGCACCCAAAAAGATAAAGGATGGACGAAAATCACGGAATTAAGAAAGCCATTGAGTTTGTAGAAGAATTTCATAACTCATTTAAAATCAAAAACAACCACACTCCCACGGCTGATATCGATGAGAAAGTGATTGAACTAAGATATCGATTGATGCAAGAGGAAAATGATGAGTATCTTGAAGCCGCTAAAAACAAAGACTTGGTGGAAATTGCGGATGCTTTAGGTGATCAACTTTACATTTTATGTGGCACTATTTTGACTCACGGCATGCAATACAAGATCTGGGAAGTTTTTGAGGAAATTCAACGGTCAAACATGAGTAAATTAGATGAAAATGGCCAGCCCATATTCAGAGAAGACGGAAAGGTCATGAAGTCTGCAAAATACTTCAAACCTGATATCAAAAGTATAATCGAACAATAGTTGTGGATTTAACCAAACTTATTCAGAAAGCCTCTCAATCTAAATTTCAGTTGTGGAAGTTAAACCGAATTCTATGGATTGGAATTCCTTTTAACAAGCCTCATAGATTTAAAATTAGAACTATTGAGGAAGGTCACGCCCTAATCGACTTACCTTACCGAAGATCCAATTTAAATCATATTAAAACAATCCATGCTTGTGCCATGGCTACCTGTTCGGAATATGTATCTGGGTTAGTTCTAGGAACCAAATTCGACTTTAAGGAATTCAGATTGATCATGAAAGAGATGAATATGCAGTACCATTTCCAAGGAAAAATGGACGCTTTTTGCGAATTTTTTTTCTCCTCAGAAGAATTCCAAAAAGTGGAAGATCATTTGAGATTGAATGATTCCATCGATCTAAAAGTAGAAGTACTTTGCAAAGACTCTGAAAACAATGTTCTCTCAACTGCCTTAATTACCTGGCAAATTAAATATTGGGCTAAAACAAAAAGTCAGAAAAGCAATTAACCTTTTCTTGCATAAAGCATGATATTTTTTGGGTTCGTAAAGGAATACGACAAAGGTTTATCATAATAGCATTCTTTCTTATGTCTGAAAAAGGAAGCAGAATTCGGACACATTAATCCCCATTTACCACTTTTCTTCTGCTGCCCAGGCAAGATGATGGCAATGTGACCATAATCTTTAGATGAATCCCATGCAACGGTAGCAATATGATTATTCGCGTTTTTCTGGGCTTGATCCAATACACTTTGATCTGTTGCTGGCCCCAACAATTCCCAATCAATAAATCCTGTTATGATGTTTTTAATTTCTCTGTAATCAATGTACTCGCCACTTTTATTAAAGTCTTCAATATGATAGAATCTGCAAATTGCTTCAGAAGTAAAGGCTCTGCAATCCGATTTTTTCACTTCTGTTTCTCTACAACTGTAGTAATCATCAGATAATTTTTTAAGAATTTCAATAGATTGTGGAGAGAGGACGATGTTTCCGTTTTCATCAACCGTTGTCATGTTTGCTTTATCATCAGAACAAGCAAAAAATAAAGTTGAAATTGTAAGCGCTAAAAGGAGATTTTTCATTTTTTTTACCTCAAAAATAGTATTTTATTTATTTAAAATATTTTTCATTTGGTAAACTTCCTTCTGAAGGTCCTTGATCACCAAAGTTAAATCAGTTTCATCCAACTTTTGCTCAGGAAGGTCTTCAGA
>JAGQYP010000057.1 GCA_020436025.1 Crocinitomicaceae bacterium | reverse complement strand
TACTATCGCTAAATCTTTTGATTTTACAATTGACACTGATAATGCGGCTAGATTTACTCAGGCTAATTTCGATATCACTGGAACGTATTTGGAGCAGGTACTAAACGATACTGTTTCAGGAGAATACGAATTCTATTATCAAGCAAATCACATTTGGGCGGCACTCGAATTCCCTGATTTACTTGCCATCAAAAATCAACAGGGACTGATTGTGAATAAAGCAGAATTGATAGTTCCTACGCAATTTTATCCGACTGATGAATTGTTTGTCCCTACGAATATGTTCATATTGTTTAAAGATTCTACAGGTCAAGATTTGTTAATCCCAGATTATGTTAATCCAGACGGAGCCTATTACGAAAGTGAAGGGGCCTATAAGTTTATTATTACACGCTATGTTCAAAGAGTGATGACAGGAGAGTATCAAAATAACGGTCTTCGAATCACCAATTCAAATTTCTTTTCCACAGCAACCAGAGCTGTATTTAATGGTTCACAAACAACCAATAAGGAAAAACCAAAATTGATAATTACTTACTCAAATTATTAGCCTATGTGCGGGATTGTAGCATATATTGGAGGTCAGGAGGCTTACCCGATCATTTTAAAAGGATTAAAAAGACTTGAATATAGAGGATATGACAGTGCAGGAATTGCTTTGATCGACGAAACTTCCTTGAATCTATATAAAAGGGCTGGTAAAGTTTCTGTTCTTGAAGATTTTGTTAAAACCTGTAATAGCAGAGGATCGATTGGAATTGGTCACACACGATGGGCAACACACGGTGAACCAAATGATGTCAACGCCCACCCACATTTTTCTGGGGATCAAAAAATGGCCATCATTCATAACGGAATCATTGAGAATTATGACACCATTAAAGAAGAATTGCTTTCAAGGGGTCACACTTTCCACAGTGACACAGATACAGAAGTATTGATTCATTTGATTGAAGACATTCAAAAAAGTGAAAAAGTAGATTTGGTAGAAGCCGTAAGAATTGCACTGAATTCTGTTCATGGTGCTTATGCGATTGTTGTGATTTCAAAAGATAATCCAAACAGATTGATTGCTGCTCGAAAAAGTTCACCATTAGTTGTAGGGATAGGAAAAGACGAATTTTTCTTAGCATCAGATGCCACTCCAATTGTGGAATACACTAAAGAAGTTGTGTATTTGGATGATGAAGAAATTGCGATTGTTGAGAGAGGTGAAGATTTGAAAATTATTGATATCAGTAAGAAAGAAATCACCCCTTATGTTCAGGAATTAGAGTTGCATTTAGAAGCTCTAGAAAAAGGAGGATACGAACATTTCATGCTGAAAGAAATTCATGAGCAACCAAGATCCATTTACGATTGTTTCAGAGGTAGATTGAATGCCTCAGAAGGAATGGTGAATTTGGGAGGAATCACGGATTACGAAACAAAGATGAAAAATGCCAACCGAATTATCATGGTCGCCTGCGGTACCAGCTGGCATGCTTGTTTGGTAGGTGAGTATCTTTTTGAAGACTTGGCAAGAATTCCAGTGGAAGTAGAATATGCCAGTGAATTCAGATATAGAAACCCCATCATTAATGAAGGGGATATCGTTATTGCCATTTCTCAGTCAGGTGAAACTGCAGATACTTTAGCGGCCCTTGAACTGGCAAAGAAAAAAGGGGCTACCATTTTAGGGATTTGTAATGTGGTTGGTTCCTCGATTTCGAGAATTACGGACGCAGGTTCGTATACTCATGCTGGACCTGAAATTGGAGTGGCATCAACGAAAGCATTTACGGCTCAGGTTACCGTATTGACTCTGATGGCGTTAAGAATTGCTAAAAGAAAAGGTACACTTCCTGAATCTAAATACAGATCGCTTTTGAATGAATTAGAATCAATCCCAGAAAAAGTAAAGAAAGTATTGGATCAAAACGAAAAGATCCAATTTATTTCGGAAGTCTACAAAGATGCTGAAAACGCCTTGTATTTAGGAAGAGGAATCACCTTTCCAGTTGCCCTGGAAGGTGCTTTAAAACTAAAAGAAATTTCCTATATCCACGCAGAAGGATATCCTGCGGCTGAAATGAAACACGGACCAATTGCTTTGATTGATGAAAACATGCCTGTTTTTGTGATTGCTACAAAAGGAACAAGCTACGAAAAAGTGGTTTCAAATATCCAGGAGGTGAAGGCAAGAAAAGGAAAAATTATTGCAATTGTAACTGAAGGAGATACTCAGGTAAAAGAAATGGCAGATCATTTCATTGAAATTCCAGATACAAATGAAAACTTGGTGCCTTTGTTGGCAACAATTCCACTGCAATTATTGTCTTATCATGTGGCAGTCATGAGAGGATGTAATGTAGATCAACCAAGAAATCTTGCGAAGTCGGTAACGGTGGAGTAGGTTTTTGAGACTAAGGATCATAGACTTATTAAATGATACAAAAAAGCCGATTCAAATTTGAATCGGCTTTTGTTATTTCTAAAACAGCTATTTATTTATTCGCTGCGTATCTTTTTGCTACTTCATCCCAGTTGATCACATTAAAAAATGCTGCGATATAATCTGGTCTTCTGTTTTGATACTTCAGATAGTAAGCATGTTCCCAAACATCCAAACCAAGAATAGGAGTTCCTCCACATCCTTCATTCATTAATGGATTGTCTTGGTTTGCAGTAGAACAAACTTCCACTTTCCCACCTGGTTGAACACATAACCATGCCCATCCCGATCCAAATCTAGTTGCAGCAGCAGCCGAAAATTCTTCTCTAAACTTGTCGAAGGATCCAAAAGCAGTATTGATCGCATCCGCCAATTCTCCAGAAGGCTGACCTCCACCGTTTGGTGACATTACTTCCCAAAACAAACAGTGGTTGTAATAGCCACCTCCATTGTTTCTTACTGCTGGTTTGTCTTTTCCTTTTACTAAGATTTCTTCGATAGATGCTCCTTCTAAATCTGTACCTGCAATGGCATTGTTCAGATTGTTGGTGTATCCTGCATGGTGCTTTCCATGATGGATTTGCATCGTTTCAGTGTCAATATGTGGTTCCAATGCATCGTGCGCATAGGGTAAATTTGGTAACTCGAAAGCCATAATTGTTTATTTAATTTGGTTATTACTTTAAATCTAACCATCAAATTTATTTAAAGTTTTCGGCTTACCCGGATTTTTACTCAAGAAATATTCCTATTCACTAAAATAAAAGTACGGTATTGGAAATTTATTTGAACATAAGAAGAAATTGTTGTAAGTTCGTTCCTCGCGAATTAAAGTATTAATATTAAAATCAAAGAAAAATGAAAAAAGTATTTTCAATTTTAGCAGTAGCTGCACTTTCTTTGTCTATCGTTGCTTGTGGTGGTGAGGAGAAGAAAGATGAGAAAAAAGATGACAAGAAAAAAACTGAAGAAGCTCCAGCAGAAGCTCCAGCTGAGGCTCCAGCAGAAGCACCAGCAGAAGAAGCTCCAGCAGAGGAGGCTCCAGCTGAAGGTGATCACGCTGAAGGAGATCACGCAGAAGGAGAGCACGCTGAAGAGCACGCTCACTAAGAAATTTTATATTTCACAATACAAGAAATCCGGTCTCAGACCGGATTTTTTTGTTTACACCTATCGGTTTTAAAAATTATTGTTATTTTCGAAATGATTATTAAAACTTAAAATTTATTACGATGAAAAAAGTATTTTCAATTTTAGCAGTAGCTGCACTTTCTTTCGCTATCGTTTCTTGTGGTGGTGAAGAGAAGAAAGATGAGAAAAAAGACGAGAAAAAAGAAGAGGCTGCACACTAAGCCATTTTCTCAACTTATTTTAAAAAGGGTGGTTAGTTTGTAATCACCCTTTTTTTATTCCATAAAATCAACCAGAACCCCGTTTAAGTCAAACCTTTTCAAATAAATTGTAAAATCCCTGTCACTTTTGTAAACTTGATACTACCAAATCGTTTTTAATTAGAGTGATCAGACTATTTTTCATAAGTATTTTCATCTTGACGTTCTCTTTTATTGGAAGAACTACACATATCCTGGGTGGAGAAATGTCCTACGAGGATTTAGGAAATGATTTGTATAAAGTAACCTTTAAAGTCTATCGAGATTGCAATCTAGCCACCAATCCTTATGAAGACCCAGCAGAGGTTAATGTTTTCGATTTAACCAATGGTACCAGTTCCAACTCCCCTGAAATGTTTCCATTGATAGCTATTGAGGATTTACATTTAATTGGAGCCACTGCTTGTGACTCAGCACCCAACAATGCCTGTTACCGACTTCTGACCTATGAAAAGATTTTGAGTCTTCCACCCACTTCTGGGGGGTATTATGTCAGTTATACGCGATGTTGTCGAACCGGAAGTATCACAAACATGATCAATGGTCTGAATGAGGGCATGACAGTAGGAACAACAATACCGGGTATCAACAGTAATATAGGATTCAATTCGAGTCCGGTAATTGGACCCGAACCAGAAATCTTTTTATGTGTCGGTGTTCCAATAGATTTTAGTTTGGCCGGTAGTGATCCAGATGGAGACTCGTTGGTTTATGAACTCGTTAACCCGCTTTCTGGAACTTATGATCCAAATCTACCTCCTCCATATCCTTTGGTTAGTTTTGGGGTTGGGTATTCTGCTCAACAACCACTTGGAGCAAGTTCACAAGTGAGTTTGGATCCTGTTACAGGAGTTTTGTCCATGAATCCAAATCAGCAAGGCATGTTCCAGTTTGGTTTGCAGGTATCAGAATATAGAAATGGACAATTGATTGGAACTACATTAAGAGATTTTTTCTTTATTGTTCGAGCTTGTGCATCGTTAAGTTATCAGGCAGATATTCGAGCTCAGGAAAATCTGAATGGATTTGAAGATTATTGTCAGGGATTAACCATCAATTTTGTGAATCAAGGCGATTTTGGAACTTATTTATGGGATTTTGGTGTTACGAATTCCACCACAGACACCTCTTCATTGGAGTTTCCTAGTTTTACTTTTCCGCAATCCGGGATATACGACGTGAGTCTGATTCTGAACCCTGGAACGCAATGCGCTGATACCGCTTTTTCTCAATTTAAAGTTTATGAATTACCTAGTTTTAGCATAGACAAAGATTCGAGTCAGTGTTTGGATGGAAATGCTTTTGATTTCCAGGTATTGGGGAACCCTAACGATTCTAGCACATTTACTTGGATTTTTGATTCAGATGCCACCCTAGCGAATGCGAGTGGAAGCCAAGTGGGACCGATAAGTTATGCCTCTTCTGGGATTAAACCTTTTACACTTTACTATCAAGATAACTACTGTGCGGATACACTTTTCGACTCGGTTGCGGTGGTAGATGCTTCATCAATTACACTCGCTTTTACTAAGCCCGATGAGATTGCATGTTTCCCTTATTCCGTCCAGTTTGAAAATTTGAGTTCGACATCTGGTTCGGTTCAGTTTTACTGGGATTTTGGAAATGGGATGAATTCAACGGGTATCAATCCTTCAACAATATATAACGTACCTGGTTTGTATGATGTAACACTTTATGGTATATCTGATAACGGGTGTGCTGATACACTTTCGATAACTTACACGGAATATATTGAAGTATTTCCCTCACCTACAGCAGTAATTGACGCCAATAGAACTTATGTAACGCCATATGATCCCGTTGTAGAGTTCTACAATTATTCTCAAAATTACAGTAGTTTCAGTTTTCATGTGGAAGATCAAATAGTCAGTGTTGACCCGTATCAGCATACATTTGTGCAGTCTGGAGTACATCAACCTTTTTTAATTGCTTCGAATGATTTCGGATGTGTGGATACAGCTTTTATTCAAATTGATGTGGAAGGGGAGGAAACAATATTTATTCCCAATGCATTTACACCAAACGGAGATGGGAAAAATGATCAGTTTGTCTTGAATGTGTTTGATTTAAATGATTTGGAATTCAGGATATTTAATAGAACAGGGAACGTTCTTTTCCATACGAATGCTTCTCAGGCAGTTTGGGATGGAAACTATAAAGGCGAAATTGTTCCATCAGGTGTTTATCCTTTTTTCATGAGGTATTTGGACTTGAACAATATTCCAAAAGTAATTGAAGGAACGATCACTGTGATCAAATAAAAAACCCCGACAATATCGGGGTTCATTAAAAAACTGATTGTTCATTTAAGCTTCTAAACTTTCTTTGCCTTTGTATTTTGAAAAGAAATTCATCCAAATTAATCGGCTTCCTCTAAAAGTTATGGGTATCATGACAATGACGCCAATCACAACCGCAGCAATATAAGCTCCTGCAGAAGGATTGGGAACTAAAACATAGGTTGCTACAATCATAGAAACCATGATCGCAACAGTTAAGGCATAACTCACATACATTGCTCCATAAAAGAAACCATTTTCGATTTCGTATTTATGTCCGCAGCACTCACAAGTTTCCTCCATTTTTGCAAAACCTGGACTGTAAACACCGTGTTTGAAGGGACGCCCTTCGTGACAAACAGGGCATCGATTTCGGAATATGCTGTATAGTTTTGTTCCCTTTTTCATGACAATTTTGTTTTATTTCGTTGGCAATCCTTGAGCCGACCAATTATTGAAACCTCCCAATAGATTGTATGTTTCTTTAAATCCTAAGGAGCTCATTTTTTCCTGAGCACTTTTAGATCTACCTCCAGAAGCACAATAGATATAAACCGGTTTGCTTTTATCCAACTTTTCTACTTCCTTTTCAAAATTAGCACCTCTGAAGTCAATTTCCACGGCACCTGGGATCATTCCTCTTGAAGTTTCTCCTGGAGTTCTAACATCTAAAATAATGATTCCCTCTTTATTAAGAACTTTTACCATCTCTTCGGCTTTGATGTCTTTGGCTACTCTATCACCACCTCCTTGTTCATCACCACTGCATGAATAGCTTGAAAATCCAAATAGTGCGATAACTAAAAATAATACGTTTTTCATTTTACTGTAAGATTTGATTTTAACATTGTTTTTGTCAAAATTAAGGCAATTGAAAATTATCTTTTGTAATATTGGTCACATTTTTGATTGATATATCACAGGATATTAAATATAAAGGATTATGAAAAAATTATTGTTTTTAGGATTGTTGATCTTGTCGACTCAACTTTTTGGTCAAAAGGAAGATGGAATTTATGCAAAAGTAACGACTCCAAAAGGGGATATTCTATTAGTTCTGGAATATGAAAAAGTACCCATGACGGTTGCCAATTTTGTGGCTCTTGCTGAAGGAACCATGGAATATGGCGGGAAGAAATTTTCGGAGCCTTATTTTAATGGATTGAAATTTCACAGAGTAATTAAAGATTTCATGATTCAAGGGGGAGACCCAGCAGGAAATGGTTCAGGAGGCCCAGGATACAAATTTCCTGATGAATTCGATTCTACTTTAATCCATTCAGGACCTGGAATTTTGTCCATGGCGAATGCTGGTCCAGGTACAAATGGATCCCAGTTTTTCATTACTCACAAAGCCACTCCTTGGTTGAATTTCAAACACAGTGTATTTGGTCATGTGATTGAAGGACAAAATGTTGTAGACGCCGTAGAACAAGGAGATGAAATGCAAATTGAAATCATTCGAGTAGGAGAAAAGGCTGAAAAATGGGATGCAAATAAGGCATTCACTAAGGCTCTGAAAGACATGGAAGACAAGAAGAAACAGGCCATGGAAAACGATAAGAAAGAGTTTTGGAATCAGGTTAATGTAAAATATCCTTCTGCAGCACGCACTGAATCGGGATTAGCTTATGTAATTGAAGAGGAAGGAGAAGATCCAAAACCACAAAAAGGAAATACAGTTTCGGCTCATTACAAAGGAACATTTATCGATGGGAAGAAATTTGATTCTTCCTATGACCGAAATCAGCCAATCGAATTCCCTATCGGACAAGGGAGAATGATCCCTGGATTCGAAGAAGGAGCTATGATGCTAGGAAAGGGAGGAAAAGCTACTTTGATTCTTCCTTACTGGTTGGCATATGGAGTAAACGGAAGACCACCACAAATTCCAGCTAAAGCCATTTTGATTTTTGAAATCGAGATTGTAGAGATTAAATAAATTTGAATTAACAGACTAACAGACTAACAGACTAACAGATTAACAGATTAACAGATTAATCGTGTGGGTTTTAGTATGGGCTTTTATTTTGTCTAAAATCTGAAATCTTGCAGTCTAAAAATCTAGATTAATACCCCAACAATTTCATAAAACTTTCAGGAGATTGTTTGTCGGCAAAGACTTCAGTGTGATACTTCCCATTTTCGTCTTTGTCGATTAAGATCATGCGTGGGTTTGGTATGAGGCAATGTTGTAATCCTCCAAAACCACCCACGGTGTCTTGATATGCTCCCGTATTGAAGAATCCGATATACAAGGGTTCCTCATCGCTATACTTTGGCAAATAGATGGCGTTAGTATGTTGTTCGGAATTATAGTAATCGTCGGAGTCACAAGTTAAGCCACCTAAGAGAACGCGCTCATATTTGTCCGCCCATCGATTTATTGGAAGCATGATAAATCTTTGATTAATACTCCAAGTATCAGGCAAATTGGTCATGAAAGATGAGTCGATCATGTTCCATTTTTCTCTATCGTTTTGTTGTTTTTGCCCTAAAACTTTGAAAATGGCTCCTCCAGATTCACCAACAGTATACGATCCGAATTCAGTGAAAATATTGGGTTCTTCGATATTGTATTCGCTGCACACGGCTCTAACCTGAGTAATGATTTCTTCGATCATGTAGTAATAATCAAATTCGAAAGCCAAAGAGTTTTTGATTGGGAATCCACCTCCAATATTCAAAGAATCCAATTCCGGACAAACTTGTTTGAGTTCGCAATACACTCTCAAACATTTAGTTAGTTCGTTCCAGTAATAAGCCGTATCAGTGATACCGGTATTGATGAAGAAATGCAACATTTTCACATCTACATTGGATTTATTCTGCAATACCTCTTTGTAATAAGGAACTATATTTTTGTATCGAATTCCTAAACGGCTTGTATAGAAATTGAATTTTGGTTCTTCTTCGGAAGCGATTCGAATTCCAACACTGAATCTTTTTTGAGTGTGTTCTAGAATTTTGTCGAGTTCTTTATAATTATCGATTACCGGGACACAGTTTTCATATCCCGCATCAATCAATTTTGCAATTTTTTCGAGGTAATCATCTGTCTTGTATCCATTACAAATGATAAATTTCTCCTTGCTGAATTTCCCTTCTTTGTTCAGGTGTTCAATAATGTCAATATCATAAGCAGAAGAAGTTTCCAAACTCACATTGTTCTTTAATACTTGATCAACGACAAATGAAAAATGAGAACTTTTGGTGCAATAACAATACTCGTATTTTCCTTGATAATTCAATTTGATCATGGCTTCCTGAAACCAGTTTTTCACGCGCTGAATATTATCCGAAATTTTAGGCAAATAGGTGAATTTCAAAGGAGTTCCGTATTTTTCAACGATCTCCATGAGGTCAATTCCGTGAAACAAAAGCTCTTCTCCCTTCAACTTAAATTCTTCGGTTGGGAAGTAAAAAGTTTGATCGATCAAATCAATGTACCGTGTTTTCATGCTACGCTAGTCTGTTTGGAACCAGTAAATAAATAAAGTCTGAACAATTGGCCAAAAATCAAAGTGGACATTAAAAGATGCATCGGTTGACTAAATGCCGGGACATCCAAATAGGCCATGATGATTCCTGTAAAAATTTCAATTCCTATCAATACGGAAAGTAGAATTAATTGTTTTTTTGGATAAGCCTTTTTTTGGAAAAGGTACCATGTGATTCCAAGTAATATCAGGATAAGCCAAGAAAAAGAACGATGTAAATAAAAATTCATGTCCAAATTATCTACCCATGCGGCTCTGATAATATCGGAAGAGGACAAAGTATCAATTTCTTGTCTCACTCTGGTTCCCAAATAAACTTGGATCATGGTCAGAATTCCGAAAACTATAAACAGCCATTTCAATTTCGAATCACCATATAATTTCTGAGGGGCTTGTAGGCGGTAATACAAAATGATCAGTAATCCAATGATCGCAAAAGCAGGGAACATGTGAGCCGTAATCGTCCATGGAACCAAATTGGTTGCCACCACCACGGAACCAAGCCATGCGGTATAAACCAGCAAGATCAGTGTGATTAATGAAAGCCAGATGGTATCTCTACGTACTCTGAACTTTGCTAAGGCAAGAATCACCATTAATAAAACTCCATTACCGGCTAAAAATCCCGACAGTCTGTTAATATATTCCGTCCAGGTCTTGCGAGCATTAAAATCTTCTTCTTTTAAAATTTCTGGGTCACTAAGTAATTCATCTGCCTTGGCATCCATTCCAAGAGAACGAAGTAATTTTGTAAATTTTTCAATCTTTTCTGCTCTTTTTTCAGCGTAGATTTCCTTGTAATTTTCAGGTAGTTGGGAAACATCGGTGGGAGGTATCCAGCAATCAAAACATTTAGGCCAATCTGGGCATCCCATTCCTGCACCAGATGTTCGAACAACACTTCCAGCGAGGATCACTAAATAGATCAAAACGATATTCACCAGAATTATTTTCGAAAAAAATCTCCCCAATGCTTACATTTTAGGACAAAAGTATTCCATTTGAATCAATAAAACTTCATCTGAAGTTTCTTTTTTGGTAAAATTCTTGATAACCAGTAATTTTAATGTCAACTAAAGACAACCTTTTTGCGTTTAAGAGGTATATATAGTAGGAAACTGAAAAAGATTTAAAGCTTACTTGAGGCTAATAACACTGTTAATATTGTCTTTATTCCTTTGGAATAACAATTTTGCTGCGCACATAGTGGGGGGAGAAATTAGTTATGAATGCTTAGGAAATGATCAGTACCGAGTAACCATTGAAATTTATCGGGATTGTAACTCCACGGGGGCTCAATTTGATAATCCCATGTATCTATTTGTGTATGATGGCGTGACCAACCAAAGAATAGTGGGAATGGAACAAAGTATTTATAGCCCACAAATCACAAATCTCCCAGTTATATTTAATAATCCTTGTGTTACTCCTCCTTCCAATATTTGTACGGAAAAGGGAGTTTATGAGCAGATTATCACTTTGCCTCCAAATGCTAACGGTTATACAATTGCTTATCAGAGATGCTGCAGAGGAGCCAATGTGACCAATTTGGTAAATCCGGAAGCTCAAGGACTCACACTTTCTGCATTTATTCCGGGAACAGGTTCAGGAATCACTTGTAATTCAAGTCCTAAGTTCAGTAATTATCCACCGTTAGTTTTGTGTGCTAATCAAGATTTGATTTTTGATCATTCGGCCACCGACCCAGACGGAGATTCATTGGTTTATGAAATTTGTGCCCCATATCAAGGAGGAGACCAGGCAGATCCGCAACCTAACCCGGCAAGTAATCCGCCTTTTGATTTTGTAAATTATGAAACGGCATATACAAGCGCCTTGCCATTGGGTGCTTCGGCCAATATGCAGATTGATCCCGTAACAGGATTGTTAACCGCAACACCCCAGCAATTAGGATTATACGCGGTTGGTATTTGTGTAAGTGAATATCGAAATGGGCAATTGATTAGCACAAATCGAAGAGATTTTTTATTTAGAGTTACCAATTGCGATGTACAGTTGGATGCTGTAATTACTCCTCAAGTTGATTTACCTGGTTTTATATCAGTTTGTCAAGGATTGACAATTAATTTCGCAAATGAGAGTTATGCCAATTCTGTTTCTACTTCTTACCATTGGGACTTTGGTGTTCCGGGTATCACTTCGGATACGAGTAATTTGGTAAATCCTACATTCACTTTTCCTGCAGAAGGGGTTTACGACGTGACTTTAATTTTAAATCCGGGCTTGCCTTGTTCAGACACTACTACGGAGCAATTCATCGTGTTTGAAGATTTTGACATCAATATTGCTAATAATGGTCCTCAGTGCATTACTAACAATAGTTTTAATTTTTGGGCCTTTGGAGATATTAATGATTCTACCACTTTCACTTGGGATTTTGGAGTCAATGCCTCATTGAATTTTTCTACGGATAGTGTGGTAAATGGGGTCATGTTTAATACATCTGGATATATTCCCATTGTGTTTACTGCACAAAAAGAACAGTGTTTGGCAACCATTCATGATACCATTTTGATTTATCAAGAGCCAACCATAGGTTTTTACATGGATGATAGTTTGTTATGTGCACCCTATACTGCAAATTTCATCGATTCCTGTTTTGCGACCACACCAATCTATTACGACTGGGATTTTGGAAACGGGATGACGAGTACAGATGCCAATCCGACAACGATTTATACCAATCCAGGCACTTATGATGTGAGTTTGACTATTTACACAGACAGTGGATGCATCGATACTTTAACTTTGTTGAAGGTCAATTATATTGAGGTATTCCCAAGTCCAATAGCAGGAATTGATGCGGATAAATTGATTGTAGACCCATATGATCCATTTGTGACTTTTACCGAACAGTGCAGCAATCATTCTTCTTTTGAAATCCATGTGGACACTACAGTTTCATTTACTTCGCCTTATGTTTATGGATTTATAGAATCGGGGGATCACTTCCCTTATGTGGTGGCCTATAATCAGAATGGTTGCACAGATACGGCTTTTATCCATATTTATGTCAATCCATCGCAAACCATTTTAATTCCAAATGCATTTACACCAAATGGCGATGGAAAAAATGACCAACTTTTTCCAATTATTCTAGATGTTCTGTCCTTTGATTTCAGAATATTTAACAGGTATGGCAAACTAATTTATGAGTCGAATACTTATGGCGATAAATGGGACGGAACCTACAAAGGAAACATTGTTCAGGACGGGGTATATGTTTATCAGCTGAAATATGTTGATATGGATAAAATACCGCATGAACTCTATGGACATATTACGGTACTCAGGTAAACAGTAAAATAAAAAAGGCCGCCTTTTCAGACAGCCTTTCATTTCTTATTTGTATTTCGGACTAAAATCCAAAAGTAAAAATGTCAAATAAAGAAGGTAATGAGAAGAATGAAGTTCCGATATCAGAACTAGAAACTTCAAATGAACCTTTTAAATCGAAGAACTCAGAAACATCCGTATCGATGTCTTTCATTTTGTTTTGAGTATGATCCGTATTTTCTTCAGCTGGAACTTCTTCCCCTTCAACGGCTTTGTAGGCTCCATCATTGATTTCATTGATCTTATTGATAAAATCTTGTTCTGAAACCATAGTATTATCAAACTTCACTTTACATGAGTTGATCTTTCTGTCCTTGACAAAATCAATCTCAATTCCTTCAACCCCTTCCATGGCTAAAATGTTCTTCTTCACAGAGGAGACACAAGCATGCTCACAAACCATTCCATCAATTTGGATCGTTGTTTCTGCATTGGCCACAATTTCTTTTTTATTTTCTTGTTCCGGAGTCTTAACCTCAGCAGCTTTGTCTTTGTTTTTTTCAGTTTCTTCTGACTTTTCTTCTCCGCCTCCACAAGCGAATAAAACAAATGAGCTAAGGGTGATGAAAACTAGCTTTTTCATGATATTGTCGTTTTAAGTGAGGCAAATTTATCGTTAAAACAAATATATTACAAGGGAAATGTGTTAAAAAATGTGAGGAATGAGCAGAAGTGATTCTAGATTGTCAGATGCCAGACAGCCAGATACTAGACTACCAGACACTAGACTACCAGACACTAGACTACCAGATACCAGATAAGATACTGATTGTAGTAAAAAATGTCTTGAATCTAGAATCTGGAGATCCGATATATTAAAAAGACTACCAGATGCCAGACAATAGACTGATCGCAAAACACAAAAGTCTTGAATCTAGAATCTGGAAATCTGATGTCCGAATCTAGAACACCAGACATTTAGAAGTATTAAAACAATGATAGAAATTATCTATTTTACTCCTTGTCTAAACCATTTTGGAATGCCGCTATCATTTTTTGAATTTGCCTTAGTTCTGAATATAATATGGAAATTTCAATTTCTAGTTTCGGGTAAACTCTTCTAGCAATTTGAAGTTGTGTTTCTGCTTCATTCGAAGATCCAAGTGAAAAATCCAGAAAACGTGAAAATTCTTTATTCGTTGTTCTTGCAGATCCTTCTGCAATATTTGAGGATATGGATGCTGCAGCTCTTTGAATTTGACTTGCTAGACCATATTTTTCATATGGAGGAAGTTTTCTTGTAGTTTTATACGTATCAATAGCAAATTCCAAGGATCTTTTCCAAATAGCTAATTCTCTAAAATTATGACTCATATTGATGATTTAAATGGTTGAGTCAAAACTAATAAAAAGTCTTGATCTTAAAAAGACTACCAGACATGAGACTGATCGAAGAACACAAAAGTCTAGAATCTTGAATCTGGAAGTCTGACAACTTAAAAAGACAGTCAGATGCAAGACTACCAGATGCCAGATAATAAATTAGATGGTAAAACCAAAAAGTCTTGAATCTAGAATCTGGAAGTCTGATATCTTAAAAAGACTACTAGATACTAGACTACCAGATACCAGACAATAGATTAGATGTTAAAACCCAAAAGTCTAGAATCTTGCATCTGGAAGTCTGATATCTTAAAAAGACTACTAGATACTAGACTATCAGATACCAGACAATAGATTAGGTGTTAAAACCAAAAAGTCTTGAATCTAGAATCTAGAAGTCTGACATCTCATTTCCACTTCCAAATTTTTCATTTTTCATTTTACATTGTTAATTATCCTCCCCATCTTCGCGTTTTAGAAACAACCAATGGGAGACAAACTACTATCCTGGGTCTTATTGATCGTTTTGGCGCTGATTTGGGGAAGTTCATTTATTCTGATGAACAAAGGAATGTTTGGTTCTGATGGATCTACGCTTTACACATCAAATCAGGTAGCAGCTTTAAGAATCTTTTTTGCTTCTATTTTTCTAGCTCCAATTGCTCTTGGCTCATTGAAAATTGTAAACAAGAATAACTTTCTTCCAATCCTAGCTGTAGGGGTTTGTGGAAACTTTTTGCCTGCATTTTTATTCACGTATGCAGAAACAACTTTGAATCATTCATTGGTTGGAGTGCTTAACAGTACTACACCCATTTTCACAATACTTTTAGGCATTTTATTCTTCCAAGCCAAGGCCAGTTATTGGCACGCCATTGGAATTTTTGTCAGTACTTTGGGTCTGTTTGGATTGCTTGGAATGGGTTCCAATATTGATTTAAGTAGTTCCTTAAAATATATTGGAGCGGTATTGTTTGCTACACTTTGTTACGCAACAAGTGTGAATACAATTAAACGGTATCTCACCAAAATACCTCCTATAAAGCTGACTTCTCTTGCTTTTTTTATGGTGCTTTTTCCTTCAGCAATTATTTTATTTTTTGTTTTTCCAGGCGAAAATGTGATTTGGAACAACGATTTTCAGGAAGGGATCATTTATATATTGATTCTAGGTATTATCGGAACATCCATAGCGGTCATTTTATTTAATAGAATGATTCAGATTAGTTCGGCCATTTTTGCAAGTTCAGTGACTTATTTAATCCCCATTGTTGCCCTGCTTTGGGGTGTTGCAGACGGAGAAGAAGTCAACTGGATTCAGGTAGTTTCCATGTTATTAATTGTTGGTGGTGTCCTGATCATTAACTGGGCTTCTAGAAAAATGTCAAAAAAAGCTGATTTAAAAGGCTGATTTTTTTGATGGAAAGGACTATTTAATTGAATTTTCCATTCAAAAAATTTGGATTAATCCATTTTTTTTTTTGCAATTTGGAGTCAATCAAACTGACTATCAATTTAATGCGCCTGCGAAAACTTGAATCTATCCTTTT
>JAGQYP010000056.1 GCA_020436025.1 Crocinitomicaceae bacterium | reverse complement strand
AAATCATCAGTTGCAAAGACTGAATTTATAACTTAAATTTAAGCTCCCTTGGTAAACTTTAGTTTGAAGACTTACACTATTTTGATCAATTAGATAAGATCTGGAAACGGAAAATTGAGTCCCAAATTTATCAGCGAATTCTTTAGATTTTTCAATGACTTTTGGATGACGTTCTAACGCCATGTAACCGCATGTCCCGAAATTATTCATGTCTTGATCATTGACATGAATCTCATTACCATTCCAAACTTTATCTGAACACGTTAACCGAACCACACCTCTTTTTTCGGCCTCAATTATTGTACTATTTATAGTATCTAAAAAGTTAGTATGGATGATTTTAGCCATATAGTTTTTCTTAAGAGTTAAACTAATAAAACTGCAACTTTTCCCTCGAGTTATGTTGGTGAAATAAGTTAAAACACTCATTTAAATGAGTAATAATGCTCACGACTTAAACAGAGAAAAACAGCTTAATAAAATGGAAGGTCAATTCAATTTTGGATTTTGGGTCACTTTTTGAAATAGAAACACTCTTGTGAGTTTATTCGCTCATTAAAAAAATCAGAAATAGAGTAAAAAGTCTCTTTTTTTGAATTTCAAATAAAGCGTAATTAGCAATGTTATAATTAAAACAGTTTACTGTCAAGTTAAGATTTCTAAATTTCTGGCCTACCTTTTTTTTCCAATACACTGACCTCAAACCACCTAAATTAATCTTTTAAAGCAATGAGCAACAAAGTAAAAAAGGAGATGTAAAGGCTATCTCCTTTTGGGTTTTCTTTATTTTCTAAGTAATCTTAGTTTTGTATAGTTTTACAAGAGAAAGTTGCAAAATCCTTCTATTACACAATACGCGATACCTTCTTTGTAATTTAGAAAGTTGAGGTTTTCCATTGGGAAGGAGGTCTCACCATCCAACATAAGACAAAGTGTGATAAGCCTTTGGTTAAATGATAAAAAAATACCTCTGGAGGATATTCAAATCATGGTTGGTCATAGATATCCATCCAGCACCGAAGCAAATATTAGGGAGTATGTAATTGAGAAAAGGGAGGCTGTGAATACGTTGCATTCTAAGGTGTTTGGGTGATTGCAATAAGATTTAAATGCCTATATTTGTATGAAAAAAGATACTATAGTATCATAAATCGTATGAAAAAAGATACTTGAATGTCATAATTTGCATGAAAAAAGATACTATATTAGATAGTCTAAAGAATGTTATGAAGTATATAAAAAGGGAAATAGAACAGGATTTTAAGAGGTTTTTGAAGCCAAACAAAGTTTTGGTATTACTTGGAGCTAGAAGGGTTGGGAAGACTGAATTATTAAAAAGCCAACTAGATAAATTAGGAGAAGAGCATATCTTTTTAAATGGTGAAGATTCAACGGTGGTGTCCATTCTAAGTAACAAATCAGTTCGAAACTATGAGCGATTGATGGGTGATAAGAAATTATTGGTAATTGATGAAGCTCAAAACATTCCAGAAATAGGTAGTATTTTAAAATTGATGGTAGATGAGATAAAAGGCATTAAAATAATTGCAACAGGCTCATCGGTATTTGATTTAGAAAATAAACTTGGAGAGCCTTTAACAGGAAGAGACATTACTGTGAAGCTATTCCCCTTATCTCAAATGGAGTTCAATAAGGAGGAAAACTTAATTGAGACAAAAGAAAGATTAGAGGAAAGATTAGTATTGGGAAGTTATCCAGAACTAGAAAGTTACCAAAGCTGGGATGAGAAAGTGGACTATTTACAGAGGCTGGTAAGTTCATATCTTCTAAGAGATGTGCTCACTTTTGAAGGACTTAAAAAGCCCGATATCATTGTGAAGCTTTTAAGGTTGATTGCCTATCAGATAGGACAAGAAGTTTCACTGAATGAATTGGGGTCCCAATTAGGTGTAAACAAGAAAACCGTTGAGAGATATTTGGATTTATTATCAAAGGTATTTGTACTGAAAAAAGTGGAAGCATTCAGCAGAAACCCTAGGAAAGAAATATCCAAATCGACCCGTTGGTACTTTTATGATAACGGTGTTAGAAATGCCCTAATAGCAAATGTTAATCGACTTGAATTGAGAAATGATATTGGTGATTTGTGGGAAAATTACTTGGTATCAGAAAGATTGAAGTATCAATCTTATAACAGAATGGTGGTAAACAATTACTTCTGGAGAAATTATAATCAACAGGAAGTAGACTGGGTAGAAGAAAGAGGTGGTGAGATTCATGCCTATGAGTTTAAATGGAATCCCAATAAGGTTAAAGGAGCACCATCCGCATGGAAGACAAGTTATAATGATGCTAAATTTGAAACCATACACCAAAACAATTATTTGGACTTTATCACATGATAGAATGTATGAGCTACTGTATGAGTAAGTGTATGAGTAGTGTACCAGCAATCACTAAGAAGACACTAAGAAAACACTAAGTTGTTAAAAGAGAAAAAAATTGTAATTTAGTGGTGTTATGCTTAGTCAAGCCTCTTCGAAAGAACGTAACTAAGTGATAGATAACAATCCCCGAAGTTGGGGATATTTTTTTGCCTAATTTACCGTGACCCAATCTTTTGATTTTCATGATATATTAGGTTTTAGAAGTTGATACGCTAACGAGCGGACCAACATTATAGCGATGTTCTTTGATATAGCTGAGGTAGAGCAAGTGTCCATCATTACGGCTCCCGGCTTCTCGGCTCCCTGACGAGTAGTCTGGACAAGCGCACACGAAGTCCTAAATTGCAGAATCTCTACTCTAGGTGTCCGAGCGCGAGCCGAGGAAACCGACTACGATTCAAACCCAAATCAATGCGTCCTAGTCATACTCGTAGGCACCACAATAATAAAATCCGCTTTCTTTCTATTTTCCTCAGATAATTCGGAAATATCATCTTGAGTTACGGTTGTAATGGTTTTGATATTGCTTGCCGTAATACTCTTTTTCAAATAGTGCGTGATCCCTTGTTTGTAGTCGGAGTGATAGGCTCCGTTGAAGTGGAGAAATACCGATTTTTCATCCATGTTTTTCAAGATGAAATGCGCCATTGTGGCATCTTTGATGGCTTGAGCTGTAACAAAATTCACACCCCCGTGTCCGCCCATGGAGTGCATCAAACTTTGGTATTGCGATAAAGTCGTATCCACCTCAATGGGTAGTGGAGCAACATATTCTCTTGCGCTGGAGTCGATGGAGTAGAGGGATTCCATTCCTTTTTTGTAGACCATGGAAGCATATCTTCTAGGTACATTTGTCGCTATAAATGGGATTTTCTGATCTTTCGCGAATTCGAAAATTGGTTTGTAGTCCGTATTGTAATTGGGCCAAAGTCTACATTCTGCTTGGAAGCTTTTATCTGAGATTTGATCTTTAAAATACTCGTCAATGATCAATTGATTGTCCGCTTCAAACATTTCGGCTCCTAAAACCAAATTAGACCTTTTGGAATTGAAGAGATCTACCGTCATTTCAAATTGCAACCAGTGAGAGATGGGATTGTCGTGAAATTCGCCAAACAAGATGACTTTTGCTGAATTCAAATCTTTCATCATTTTAGAATATTTGACTTCCTTACCGTCCCCATCAAATATCAAATAAGCGGGTTTGTCTGACTGATTCCAACCAATCAATGTGCTTAAAACTCCCAATACAAGTAGAAAATGTTTCATAATGCTTCGATTTGTATCAAAAATAGAAATTTAATCGTTATTCTTGAGGAGAATGGAAGAAAACAAGGATTACATCTTATGGCTCACCAAATGGTATCCGAATGTGGACGACCCACAACTAGGTATATTTGTTCGAAAGCATGCTGAATTGTTGGCGAGCAAACACAGAGTCGTTGTCATCTATTTGTGTCCGAATTGGAATAGCTCAAAACCAAAAGTAGACTACCAAAAAAGAGGAAAACTGGAGGAATATATTGTCTATTATCGTCCATTCAAAAGACTGATGAAGGTTTTCAATCCTTATATGTATTACCGTTTTCAAAAAGAGGTGTATGCGAGTTTGGAAGGAAGGCCGAAACATTGTTTTGTCAATATCGGAGCAAAAACAGGATTTTTACCTTATTACCATTTAAGAAAAGAAGGGATTTCCTTCAGTTTGATCGAGCATTGGTCGGGATTTGTAAATGGTAAATTCAATAGAAAATCTGGATATAAAAAGAGATTTTACAAAAGGCTGGTAAGTAAGGCGCAAAGCATTTTTGTCGTGTCTGAATACCTGAAAAAAGGCATGGAACAGCAACTTAAGATCTCTGGAATTCAAATAGTGCCCAATGTGATTGAAGATTCAGTAGGTTTGAGTTCTCCTTCAGATCAGCCTACCATTTTAGTTGTTGGAGATCTGGAAGATGAAGTAAAGAATACTTCAGGAGTATTGAGAGCCTTCAAGCATTTCGTCCAAATCCGAAACGAATACCAATTAAAGATTGTAGGAGGAGGAAGTTCGGAATCTGATTTAAAGAAATTGAAGGAAGAACTAGGGTTGGAAAATGCAGTCCATTTTCTAGGTCGATTGGAAAACGAAAAGACCCTTCAGGAAATAGCTTCTTGTAAGTTTTTAGTATCCAATTCGAATTTTGAGACTTTCGGGATGGTCATCGCCGAGGCTTTGATGGCGGGTAAACCGGTGGTATCAACCAAGTCAGGTGGACCTGAAGAATTTTTAAATACAGATAATTCGATTTTGATTGAAAAGCAGAATGAAGATGCTTTGCTTCAGGCGATGTTGCAAATGCATGAAAACTATGATCAATTTGATCCAAAAAAAATATCCCGGTCAATTCATGAAAGATTTAACCGGGATAAGATTTTAAATATCTTGGAAGCTGAAATTAGTTCTTCTTCAACTTAGGATTCGTCCAAATCAAAGTCCATTCTTGAGGATCGTTGAACATAGGATAAGCACAGTCACCTGTTAATCCACTATAAACACCTCTTTGTGGTTCACAAACTAAATTACAAGCTTTGTCATACAATTCATCATAATCCGTAGCTTCATTCGAAGTCACAAATCTGAAATAAACCAGTTTCTGAGTAACTCCTTGTCCGTCTTTTTTAACGTATTTGTAAACATACTTGTAAGTGTCACCATTGTCTGCGGGACTCTCAGCTTTAGCTTGAATACATTCCGTTAAATCTAGATCATCTTTAGGCCATGCGGATTCACAACTTGTTAAAAACAGGAAAGAAAATCCGATAAAAAGTGCAGCGAAAACCTTCATAAGTTTTTAGTTTAATTTATACGAAGATAGGAAATTCATTTAATATTTCCATCGTTTTGCCAACCACACCAAAGAGAGCATCACAGGGACTTCGATCAATACACCCATAACAGTTGCCAAAGAAGCACCCGAATTTAAACCGAATAAGGAGATGGATACGGCTACAGCTAATTCAAAAAAATTGGAGGCTGCAATCATGGAACTTGGTGCACAAACGGCATATCGGATGCGAATAATTTTACCAACAAACCAGGTCAGGAAAAAGATGAAATAGGTTTGAATTGTCAGGGGAATGGCGATCAAAAGGATGGTCAATGGTTTTTTGGAAATTACGTCACCCTGAAACATGAAAAGTAATACTAAGGTGAGAAGTAATGCAAAAATAGAAATAGGTTTGAGAACAGGCAAAAATTTAGATTTAAACCATTCTTCCCCTATGAGTTTTTGCAGATAAACATTCGACAACATTCCGGCTACCAAAGGAATCACGACGAAAGTGACTACAGAAGAAATGAGGACTTCATAAGGGATCACCAAATCAGTAATTCCTAATAAAAATTGCACAATTGGAATGAAAGCTACTAATAAGATCAAATCATTGATCGAAACTTGAATCAGCGTGTATTTCGCATCTCCATCCGATAAATAGGACCAGACAAAAACCATCGCAGTGCATGGGGCCGCACCCAATAAAATGGCACCTGCAATATATTGATCAGCCAAATCAGGCTCCATGAGGCCTTTGTAGACATAATCAAAGAATATCCAGGCAAAAAGTGCCATGGTGAAAGGTTTGACGAGCCAATTCACGATTACGGTCAAAAGAAGACCTTTCGAATCACTTTTTACATTTTTGAGTGAGGTAAAATCAATTTGAACCATCATGGGATAGATCATCAGCCAAATCAAAATAGCCACGTAAACATTGACTCCGTAAAGTTCTGTTTCTGAAATGAATGCCACATTTTCTTTAAATGAACTTCCTAAAAGAATACCCAGTACAATGCAGGCAAGTACCCATACAGTCAAGTATTTTTCAAAGAATCCAATTTGTTTTGATTTTTCCATGTTTAGTTTAATTGTTGAGCCAAATCTTGGCAGTAGTTTTTAATTTGATCTCTGACCAGTCTAAATTTAACCGCTGTAGCTTCTTCATCTCCAATAAATTTACTCGGATCCTCGAAATTCTGATGCAGTTTTTGAGCAGTTGATGGAAAATAGGGGCAAGTCTCATTAGCATGATCACAAACAGTTAATATCAGATCAAATTGGATGTCCATGTAGTCATCAATCAAGTTGGAAGTATGGTTTGAAATATCAATCCCATCTTCTTTCATGAACTTTACCGCCTGAGGATTCAAGCCATGAGTTGCGATTCCAGCACTGTAGACTTGTGCTCGACCTTTTAAAAAATGCTCCAAATATCCATGCGCCATTTGTGACCTACATGAATTCCCAGTACAAAGCACTAAAATGTTCTTCATACCTAACAGCAACCATTACCCGGCACACAAACCGAATTATCCTTCTTCACATCCACCAACTTCAACTTCTTCTTATCATTCTCCCCCAATCTCTCTTGCTCTTGCTCCTGCTCTTGCTCCCCACTACCAGTGCAGCATTGCGAAGCCATAGAGTCGGCATATTTCGGATCATTGAACTCCACGTCCTTGTGGAAATAATACACTTCCCATTGTATGCCGCTTGGATCAGTTACCCAAAATTTATCTTGCTCGGCGAAGCAACAATTAGTGCCAATTTCTTCCAAACTTACAATCCCTTGAGCTTTGGCAATTTTAAGTCGGCTGTCAAGTTCCTCTTTTGTTTCTACTTGAAAACCCAAGTGACCAAAATTCGACATGACTCTTTCCGGATTTTCGATGAAAGAAATAATTAAAGAAGGTTCTTCCAAAACGTATTTGGTATATTTTTCTTTGATTTTTTCAGGTTCTTGGCCAAAAAACTGATTGTAAAAATGAATTGTTGCATCCAGGTCTTTCACGTAACAAGACACATGCATTCTAGGGAAATTATTTGTTTTCATACTTAACAACAGGTATTAAAATTGGATTTTTGAATGAGAAGATTTTGGAAAAAGTCGTCGTACTTGTCATGCAATTCTTGAAAACGCTCCCAGTTGATACAGTAACAAGATTTTTTGCCTTCGATTTCACCTTGAATCAATCCAATATTTTTAAGTTCCTTTAAATGTTGAGAAACTGTGGATTGAGATAAAGGAAGAACTTCAACGATTTCACCGCATATGCACATTTGTTTTTCAGCCAATACTTTTAATATTTCAATGCGCGCTGGATGACTCAAAGCCTTTGTGAACTCTGCTATTTCGTTGATTTCTACTTTGAATTTTTCCATACTTCTGTTTATTTAACATCGTAAAAATACGATAATAATGTAATATCACGATGTAATAGCACGATTTTTTTTAGGGAAGCCCTTTTTATTTCTTTATTTGTGCTATTTTCATACTTCATATTGATCAGAAAATTCAGGCAAATACGAAGCTTGAATCAGGAAAAACAAACTGAATGGATGTAAGAGTTAAATTTTTAGGAGGCGCTGGAACGGTAACGGGGTCGAAATATTTATTGGAAATAGACGATTTCAACTTAATGATCGACTGTGGGTTGTTTCAAGGACCCAGAGATATACGATCGAGAAACTGGGATGATTTTCCGGTGGATCCCGCTACGATCGATGCCGTTGTTTTAACTCATGCCCATTTGGATCATTCAGGTTATTTACCTCGATTGTATAAAAATGGGTATCAAGGAAAAGTTTATTGCACTATTGCGAGTTGTGATTTGGTAGAATTGCTTTTGAAGGATTCGGCCAAACTACAGGAAGAGGAGGCAGAATGGGCCAAAAAGAAAGGTTATTCTCGTCACTCCGATCCAAAACCTTTGTACGATTCGGATGATGTGGAATTGGTACTTCCCAATCTGGTTGGGTTTGATTTTCATGAGCGATTTGCTTTGACGGATCAAATCAGCATTAATTTTAAAAATGCAGGACATATTTTGGGTGCTTCTATTGTAGAAGTATTTCTCAAGGGAGAACATCAAAGTAAAAAAATGGTTTTTTCGGGAGACTTGGGAAGGTACAACGATCCAATTTTGTATACCCCGGATCCAGTAAAACAAACAGATATTTTGTTCGTGGAATCCACTTATGGGGATCGATCCAATCCTTATGAGTATCCAATGGAAGATTTTCAACGAATCTTTTCGGAAACCTTTGATCGGGGTGGAGTAGTGGTCATACCTGCTTTTTCGATTGGTAGAACTCAGAATATTCTTTATTTCCTGAATGAATTATTTAAGAAGAAAATGATTCCGCCTGTGAACGTTTACATGGATTCACCCATGGCCATTTCAGCGACTCAGTTGTATGTAAAACACCATCGATTCCACAAACTGAATTTTGCTCAGATGGAAGAAGACAATACCTTTCTGGATTTGAGGAAGAATTTGAAGATCATCAATTCGCACCAGGATTCGATTGCGTTGAACCTGATTGAAAAAGATGCCATTATTATTTCGGCCTCAGGAATGATGCAAGGAGGAAGGATCATGCACCATTTATACAATCGATTGCCCAACTACAGCGATACCTTGATCATAGTAGGTTACCAGGCTGAAGGCACCAAAGGAAGGGAGATTTTAGAAGGAGCGGAACACGTTTCCATCTTCGGTCAGAATGTAAAAGTGAATTGCAAAGTTGAATTTACAGAAGGACTCTCAGCACATGCCGATCAAGATGAGTTGATGAAATGGATTTCCTGTATTCAGAAAGCGCCGAAGAAAACCTTTTTGGTTCACGGTGAACCCGACCGTACAAAAGCATTCAAGCAGAAAATTGAAGAGACTTTAGGCTGGAATGTGGAAATACCGAATTACATGGAAAGCTCCATCTTGTTCTCAGGAATTTAGTTTTTCGGTTTCTCTTTTTGTTCCATGTCCTTTTTGTAGACAATAGTTCGATAAGGGAACGGGATTTCAATACCTTCTTCATCAAATCTTAGTTTGATGGCTTTGTTGATGTCGCTATGCATTCTCATCGCGATTAAAGGTTCATTGGTCCACACATAAGCTCTAAGATCGATACTGTATTCATTGAAACGCATCAGTCGGACTTCTACCTGAGGATATCCTTTCTTCTTTTCTTTTGAAGTCCGATTATCGATACACTGCGGATGTTTCATTGCTTCTTCCTGAATGATTTTTGTAGCCAGATCGATGTCTGAATCATAGCTAATTCCCACTTCAATGAATCGGCAAACTTTGTCTTCTTCGATGGTGTCGTTGATGATATTATCTGAACTGATTTTAGAATTAGGTACTATGATTCGTTTATTCTCAAAATTCACAATGACCGTGTGGCGAAGCGTGATATCTTCCACAATACCATAATCTAAAGCACCTACTTTGATCATGTCACCAATTCGGAAGGGTTTGAAAATGATAATGAAAATACCCCCAATGATGTTGGCAAATGCTTCCTGTGCAGCAAACCCAACCACGGCTACCAAGATCCCGGCACCGGCTAACAAGGTAACCGCCACTGATCTCAAGGCAGGAATCATGGAGATAATAATACCTATGGCAACTAACCAAATGACAAAGGAAATGGCATTCTTAAAGAAATTGATTCTGGTAAGATCCTTTTGCTTTTCCAAACTGTGTTGGTTCGCTTTGGCAATAAGAAATCGTATGGTTTTTGTAACCGCAAAAGCCAAAACCATGATCACCCCCATGGTGATCCACGTATTGATCGAGATATTCATTACATCCATTTAGTTCGGGACAAAAGTAGTTAAATATCTAAATGGAAATCCTCAGTTGATTTAAAATTGGGTCATAAAAAAAGCCCCCGTTTGGGAGCTCTTTTCTTCATTATCTTAACCAATTTCTATTGTTTAATCAGTCTTTTATGAATCACTTCATTATTATTTCGAACCTCCAATAGGTAAACTCCTTTAGGTTGATCAAAATTGAAATGGACCAAATGCTGACCTTTCTGTTCAAATGAGTACACCTCTTTTCCTTCCGAAGAATAAATTTTAACCTGAGCATCATTCATGGTTCCAAAATCTAGGGCGACTGAACCCGTTGTTGGATTCGGATAGATGTTTAAATCATAAAGATCATTTTCATCCAAAGAAGCCATGGCGATGGTATTACAAGCCGAAGTATCCTTACAACCATTCAATGTGATTTCCACTGCATAATCCCCATTTGTAGAAGGAGTGAAATTTTGATTGTTGGCACCTGAAATCGGCAAAGAATCAGCGCAATTCATCCAAACATAAGCAGCACCGGACTGATCCGCAGAAAGAACCGGATCGTTAACAGTAACATTCAAATCTAAAGTAGTTACCGTTAAATTAAGAGTCACCACAGAGTCACATCCATCCTGGTTCATCAAAGTATGCGTTGCAGATGAATTATTGGTATAATAGGTATTCCCATCAATCCAAACTAAAGAATCACAAGCGCTTACAATATCAGTTCCTGTATTGGAGAATCCCATGGTCAAGTTAATTGTAAGCAAGCTATCACACCCAGCCACATTTGGGATCGTATCTTTAATGTTTGATTGCGAGGCCGTATAAGTTTCATCACCACTCGGTACCGTGTAGGTATCACATGCTGGAACATTTAAAGTATTTGTAGTATTGCTGCAAGTGGATTCCCCAGTGACTACAATATCATCTAAAACCACTAAACCACCCGGTAGTACAGAACCTGTAGTGACACAAGTAACCTTGAAACCGATATAGATATCATTCAGGTTGGTTGCCCCAGTGATAGGCAAAGAAATATTGGTCCAGGAAGCAGTTGCAGATGTATAAGTCGCTAGGGAATTCCAACTTCCTCCAACACCTTCTTTGTACATTACTTCCATGTTCGACAATCCAATCATTCCCGCAAATCCTATAGCGATGGTACCATCATCAATTAAATAGCTAAAATTGACAGTAGGGTTATTCGTATTCAATCCAAAATCGATCGAGGGCGTAATTAATGTCAGCGTAAAAGATGGGTCTACACTACAATATGCATAATTTGGATTTCCTCCAATGGCAGGTAGCGTTGTTCCATTTTCACATAACCAAAAATAAGAACCTACATCTCCCTCTTCACTATAAGTAGAAGTAGCTGGGATGTTTGCACTCTGAGCAAAGGATTGGAAATCTCCTAAATAAGTTCCAGGTACAGAAGGTGCAAAAGGTTCAATTTCTGTTTGAGCGATTCCGAAAAGTGTAAAAGATAAAGCGGTTAAAGCAACGTAGAATTTCTTCATAGCAAATGAGTTTAAATTGATAAATGATTCAATCAAAGATAGGAAAAAAGAAGTAATAAATTAGTTATGAAAGGAATAGCTTATTCATTTGGTTGAATAATCAATATTTCGGGATCGTTTTTGATATAATCTGGGAGGTCACCGTTTTGCATTACAGCGATTTTGTAATTCTTGGATTTAAGTTCGGGTATCCATTCCTTTTTTGGTAAGTAATCATAGGCTCTCAAACCAGTAAAAAACATGATGGGAATATTTCCATGTACAGTCATGTTGGTATTGAAAATAAGGTAGTTTTCGTCCAGATTCATTTCTCTGACTTGAACAACAAATTTATGATTCCGAACTAAGGATTCTCTGACGGGATTTTTTTGCCGTGGATTCTCAGAATGATGCATTTCGACCCGATCAATATTAAGGAAATTGACCAATATGTATCCTGTAAACCCTATGAATAAGAGATGGTGCAAGACAACCGATTTCCATTTTTCTTTCAAACGATCAAACAAAGTATCTAGAAATGTTCCAGCACCTAGGAGTAAAAAGGGCATGGCAATTACAGTAAAAGCGGGCATTTTTGTTTCCGCGATAGAATAGAAAAGGTAAATGAAAACAACTGTGCTCATAATCATGCTCAATTGTTTTCTTTTTTCCACTTTAAAAAGCAAGGAAATCAGGCCAAGAGTTAATAAGAAGTCAAACCAACCAAATCCATTTTTAGGATTACCATCTCCCGAGCCATACATGTAATCTGCGCCTTCTTGAAAATGATACCAAATGGTGCCGGCATGACCTTCTACAGGTTCAAAGAAATGCTTGGAATTGTAGGCAAACTCGTAATTAGCTTGTTCGGGCCATTGGTTTAAGATATAAATCTGCCATGGAAGAAAGATAAGAACCGCAATCAGTTCAGATCCAAAAAGTGGAATGTATGTTTTGATTTTCCATCTGTTTTCCTTGTTTAAAAAGAACTCTGTCAAGAACCAAATTACATAGACAAGAAGTCCCATTAACCATTTTGTTAGCACAGCAAATCCGCTGAAAACTCCAATGAGAATCAACCAGTATTTCTTATTTGAATTTTGGTATTCAAACCATGCCCAAAAACTAGCTGTGAGGTAAAAAAGAAATGACAGGTCATTATGATCCGTATGAAAGTGGCCGGCAGAAAGTCCAAGAGCGAAATAGGAACAACTGAAAAGCAGTCCGGCTAAATATCCCGTGTTTTCATTTATGGCAATTTTTCCAATTCGGTAGATGAGAAATGGGAGAATGGAAAACAGGATCATGCTGGGCAATCTTACTGCCATTACCGAAGGACCAAAAATCTTAATGGAAAGTGCAATTTGCCATAGGAAAAAAGGCTGTTTGTGGAGCCAAATTTCATTTTCAATCCAAAGATGCGGATCATGAGGAACAGGATTTCCGTCGTACAGCATCGGTGTGAAAAAATCCGTACTCATATTTTTCCCAACCATCGCATGGTACTGTTCATCCCAAACCATTAAAAAAGGGTCCAGAGCGCAGACAAAATAAGACATTCCAAAAGCGCCGAGAACAAGAAAGAGCAAGCCCAGTGTCCGTTGTTTAGGCCAAAGCATCATAGAAATAAACAACAAGCCAGCTGCAATGTAGAGCGGTATAATTTGTTCTAGACTAAATGAGCTTAAGGGCATTTGAAGTAAGATTTGCGATTTTGGAAGTACGAATAGGATCTATACTGCCTTTTCAATCTAAAATTTTTATTTCTTCACGTACTGAGTCAAAATCACAATTTTCTGACCTTCCACTCTTCCTTCAATATGTTCTGGATTGTCATGCACCAAGGTGATGTTTCTTACGGCCGTCCCTCTTTTAGCAGTAAAATTGGCACCTTTCACATCTAAATCTTTGATCAAAACAACAGTATCTCCGGCTTCAAGAATGGCTCCATTGGAATCCTTATGAACAACGGCATTTTCGTCTGCTTCTACACCGTCTCCTGATGCTTTGGCCCAATCGGCTTCTTCATCATCCAGATAAAGCATGTCCAATAGATCTCTGGGCCAACCTTCCGCCTGAATTCGGTTTAATAGTCGCCAAGCCATGATTTTAACCGCTGGGAATTCGCTCCACATAGAGTCATTCAAACAGCGCCAATGGTTCGCATCCATGCTATCCGGGTTTTCTATTTGCGATTTGCAAGTGGCGCAAACCAATAAATTGTCTTCCCGAGGTTCCACAGCTATCGGTGATAAATTTTCTTTCGATCCACATAACTCACAAGTGGAGTTACTTCTAGTCAATAATTCTTGTTCTGTTTGTTTCATATTTTGTTCTAAGTTCTAAGTTCCAATTTTTCTTACTCCCCACTCTTGCTCTTGCTCTTGCTCTTGCTCTTGCTCTTGCTCTTGCTCTTGCTCTTACTCCTGCTATATCTACTTTTTATACTCAGTAGTTCGACCGGAGCTTTGAGGAAATCGATCCATTTAAGTCTGGATTCTCCTTTTTCAATCCAAACATTGAGGGGGACTTCGAGTGCTTGGTTATTGGCCAAAACTTCTGGAAAATATTTTTTTATTCTGAAAATGAGCTCTACATCAAAAAACCATTTGCTGGAGAATGGGTCTGCAAAAAGTTGCCTGGCAAGATCTCTGTGGATTAATTTTGCTCCACATTGGGTGTCGTAGGTGGGTTCGTGAAGCATGTTGCTGACAACAGTTGCAAAAATACGCCCCAAATAATGTCTCACCATTTTTCTTTCAATTCTAGCACCTAGCCGTGCAAGTCTTATCCCCATAAGGAACTTTAAATTCTGGCGTTTTGAAATTTGTTCACGCATCAGAAGTAATTCTGAAAGAGGAACTGCTAAATCCGCATCGATATACCCAATAAAATCATATTCCCAATGTTTTCCAATAGCGTAGTTTACTCCACTCCGAATCGCTTCAGCTTTACCTTTGTTCGCTTCTAGAATATGGGCATGCAGTTTAGGATTTTGGCTTTCCAAACCTTTTAATACATCTTTGGTTGGGTCTTTACTTCCATCATCCACAAACAAAAATTCAAAATCATTCTGCTCAGAAACAAATGCTAAAAAAGCTTCTTGGTCGAGTCTTTTCGATTCGTTATAACTAGGTACTATGATTAAAATTTTTGGATTCATTTTTTTCTTGCCACGGCGTAAAGTGAAAGTCCGGGTATATGGACACCCAATCGTCTAAAAAAGCGACCTGTTTTGTAATCAAACATTAAAATATTGTGAATCGTGTCAGTAATCTTTTCAGACTTATTCCAAGTGCCCAAATGTTCTAATTCGCTGGTTTCTTTTTTCTTGATTTTTTCCTTTGCAACCTGAATGATTCGAGGTCCGAGTAAACTAGTAAAGAAATACCCTCCGTCAATAAATTCCAATCCACTTTTCTCCAATGAATTTTTCAGCATGGCCATGTCATATCTACGATAATGTTTTAGCAAATCATCGTGAGAACTAAATAGTTTTTGAAAAGCTGGAACCGTAATAATAAAGTGGGTGTTTGAATCAATGGATTTCAATTCGGAAATCTCGGAAAGTAGTGCTACATCATCGGGTACGTGTTCGATAACATCCAGAAGGGTAACGAAATCAAAGTGATTCTCATTGGCTACTTGGCTCAAATTGGAAAACAAATGCAATTGATTGTTTTGGTAGATAGATTGAATTTTAGCCAGTATTTCTGGAGTATATTCAATGTCCACACAAAAGGCTTCGGCGTTCGAAATGTCGTGAGTAAATCTTTGAGCAACATAGGCATCACCACTGCCCACATCTAAAATTCTTGCATTAGATGAAAATTGATGTTTTTCAATCAATTCCTTTACAATAGAGAATCTGGCTAATTCCCAAGGATGTCTGTTTTCCGTTCTAAAGTCCGACTCTACTAAATCCATTTGGTTTTATAAATTCGGACTAAAGATAGGAATAATTGGGAATCGGTTTAATCTTCAAATACTACCGCAGACTTTTCAATATAGAATACTCGATCTCCACTTCCGTCTGGATCTGCAGAACATTTGATGAAGCTACCTTCTGTACCTAAATAATGAATATCAAAGTCATCAGAAGTATAGTAAGCACCCATCGAACATTTGTGTGGATTTTCATCAACGTCGGCAGTCATGTTTGAAAAACAAATCATTTTGGCACTTGATTTATCCGCTTTCGCATAACCAAATGTTGTGAAATCCTGATCCATTGTTTCGTAAACGAAAACTGCTTTTTTACCAGCATTCACCTGAATAGGATCCTGAGCAAAAATGGAACTTGAGAAGAAAAGTAAGAAGGCAGTAATTGAAGTTGCAAAAAGTGTTTTCATGTTTTTTTAATTTTTGTTTGATCTAATTTACTCAATTAATACAAATGCACCCCAAAAATAAGGGTCATATTTTTCACTCATTTCTTTTTGAGTTTTGTGGAAGGCATTCCTTATGTCTTTTGTTAAAGTCAAATTAGAATAAAAATTAATCATAAATTCTGAAGTTTCTTTATCCGGAACTTGCCATAGTGACATGATTAAGAATTTTGCCCCTGCCATTTTGAAAGATCTTTGTAGACCATACACCCCTTCAGAATCTTTGATTTCACCCAATGCAGTTTCACAAGCGGAAAGCA
>JAGQYP010000055.1 GCA_020436025.1 Crocinitomicaceae bacterium | reverse complement strand
AAAGTAAATGCGATACTACTGATTACCCAGAAATAAATAAGTCTCCAACCGGTGGTCAGACTACGAAAGAAACGATCCTCTTCAATGGCTTCCTGATACCTTTTTTCCTGATATTTTTGTTTGGCCCATTTGAGTTTTTCTTCAAATTCTTCCGCATTGTATTCTGTTTTTCCTCTTTTGTAGATGGTGTCGTCTGCCGTGGCTTGGTTGGCATAAAATTCATAATCAGAAATAGAGCCTTCCTGAGGGTTACTGGTCAAGTATTCATAGGCTTCAAAAATGAGTAAGAATTTTTCAGCATCCCCACCTTCGCGATCGGGATGGTATTTCATGGCCGACTGGCGGTAGGCTTTTTTGATTTCGTCCTGACTCGCTCCGGGTTGCAAACCTAATATTTTGAAATATTTATCCTTCAATCCCCAGTTTTTCCATGGTTTTTATGCGGTTGATTTTTTCGGTTTCGGTGAAAAGAAATTGATCTAGAAAGTAAATGTTTTTAGGAATTTCATATTTATCCAAATAAGGGGTTAAGTTTTCCGTTTCTCTTGTTTTACCTTCTATGATCAAGATTACTTTTTCTCCCAAAATAGGGTCTTTTTCTTTGGCAATAAAAAATGGACTTGTGATGACTTCACTTAATTTTTTCTCGATGATTTCAGGATACAATTTCACGCCACCACTATTAATCACATTGTCATGCCGACCTTTCCAAATAAATGAATTCGGTCCTGTAAGAACAACAATATCATTGGTCTGAAGTTCATCTAATCCAGTAACTTCGGGATCCATGATGATGAGTCGATTTTCTGAATCTGTTTTGATTTTTACACTATCTAGGAGAATGAATTCCTCGGTTCCAACTTTTCTTAAGGCAATATGAGACAAGGTTTCTGTCATCCCAAAAGTAGAATATGCATTGATTTCATGTTGCACCAAAAGTTTCTCCGTGAAAGGGTCGATGGCACCACCTCCAATGATGATATTTTTTATTCGCTTCAAATAGTCTGGATCTCTTTCTAAAATGCATTTTATCTGTAAAGGAACAAAAGCGGCGAAATCCAATTCAGATTTTTCTAGGAAAGGAAAGGCGGCTACTTCGCCCAATTCCAGTTTCATTTTTCTGGTCAAGGCACGAATAATCATCATCTTACCTCCGATATACTTAGGTGAGATACATAAGAATGCCCGATCGCCTTCTTTCAAATTGAAAAAGTCACAGGTGCGTTCGGCGGATCGAATAAATCGCTCTTTTTGAACGTTATATTTTTTTGGTTTGCCTGTTGAACCACTTGTCTGTACCTCAATTGTATTTTTGGAGTTATAGATTTGCAGAAAAGACTGAACGGACTCCAATAAAGTGGAATGATGACTAATAATTTCTATTTGATCAGAATTTTCTTGCATGGGGCAGCAATTTAAAAAAAATAAAAAAGTGATGAAGTTTCCTCTATTGATAATTCTTTGGCTTGGTCTTCCGTTTGGCGGAATTGCGGGAGAAATATTGCCCATGAATTCATCCTATTCTCACTTTGACACTTTGCTTTTAAAAGCACAAATGACAGATAAACTAGTGGTTTTATATGCCAATGCGAAGGATTGTAAACCCTGTAGTAACATGTTTACGGATATTGAAAAAGATGAGAAATTAACTGAGATTTTGGATGCATTTTATCTCACTCATTCCACTACTTTAAATACATCTTTTGAATCAGATTATCTAGTAGAGAGATATAAATTACAAAATGTACCTGCCGTTCTCTTCTTGGATGCGCATGGAAATGTTTTGGCAAAATTAGTTGGAGAAAGAAAATCCAAAGAAGTGTATCGATTTGCTAAAAAGATCCAAAAGAAATATCGGAAGGAATAGACCAATCTTTTTGTTGATCATAGTAAATGTGACCTTTGGAGACCATCAAGGGGCTGTCGATATTATTGTGGTACAAACTTCCAGTTCCAAGTCCCTGATACATTTCTGTGTTGAAGGAAGAAGCGAATTGAGCAATAGCATTGAGTCCAATATTCGATTCCAAGGCTGAAGTCATCCACCAACCAATTTTTCGTTTTTCAGCTAAATCGATCCATTCGTTTGAACCTTGGATTCCACCATGCAAACTGGGTTTTAATATGATGTATTGAGGCCGAATATGATCCAATAGTACTTCCTTTTCTGATCGAGAATTAATGCCGATCAATTCTTCATCTAAAGCAATGGGGGTCGGAGTTTGGTTGCATAATTTAGCCATTTCTTCAAATTGTCCCTGTTTGATGGGTTGTTCGATAGAGTGAATTTGCAAATCAGCTAGATCCTCCAGGACTTCTTGGGCTCTTTTAGGAGAAAAAGCTCCATTGGCATCCACCCGTATTTCAATTATTTCAGGAGAAAATGATTTTCGGATGAATTGCAATAACTCCAACTCTTTCTCATACTCAATGGCACCAATTTTTAATTTGATGCAGTCAAAACCCGCTTTCAGTTTTTCCTGAATACTTTGATACATGGTTTCCGCATCATTCATCCAAATAAGTCCGTTGATTGGAATTTGTTGCTTTCCAGAATAAAAGGCAGTGTCGAAAATCAATCTTTTACCTCCATTTTGTAAATCCAATAGCGCAGTTTCCAAACCAAAAACAATAGAAGGAAAGGATGCAAATTCCTGAATGAGCTCTTCTATTTTTTCTCCTTGATTGATTCGATCCGTTATTTTTTCAAGAAGTTTTGGGTAATCGGATGACCAGTCAGGGGAAAGACTTTCGATGATGCTGAATTCTCCATATCCCTCGCTCGTTCCATTATTCAAAGTTAATAGCCAAGAATTTTTCATATGCATGACTCCTCGACTCGTACCAGCAGGACGAATGAATTGAAGGGGCCAATGTGTAAGCTTGGATTTTAGCATAATGACAATAGAACAGAATTGAGTACGGCAAAAAAGAAAGTAGAAAGTGCAATTTTTTTCAATTCAGGGTCAAAAGATCTTGGGTCGCTGACCTTTCTTACTTTTAAAAGGTGAATCAGTAAGGGAATTAGACTAATCAAATTCAACCAGATCAGCGTTTCATTCATCAGAATATTAAAATTGACCAAAGCGGAAACAATGACCAAAGCGATGAAATAGTGATAGTATTTTGCTCTTTGGCTTCCAAGTAAAACAGGAATCGTAGTCTTTCCTGAATGCTTATCATTGGCAATGTCTCGCATATTGTTGAGATTCAGCACCAAGGTAGAAAATCCCCCAATTACGACAGAAAGCAATACAATCGGAACGGTCAAATGATCTTCAAGCAAAAGAAAGAATCCGGCCACACCTACCAATCCGAAGAAAATAAATACAAATACATCACCTAAAGCACGATAACCATAAGCAGATTTTCCAACCGTATATTTAATAGCCGCAGCTATAGCAAGCAAACCTAAAATCAGAAAAGAAAACCATTGCCACCAATTTTCCATTCCAAAAGCAGCCAATAATAATCCAATCCCTGAAATCAAAGAAAGCATACTGAAAATAAGAATGGCAGTTAGCATTTGTTTATGGGTAATCTTGCCAGATTGCACTCCACGTTCCGGACCTACACGGTTTGCATTATCGGTTCCTTTAACTCCGTCTCCATAGTCATTGGCTAAATTGGAAAGGATTTGTAAAAGAACGGTTGTTGTAAGCGCCAAACCAAAAACGATGGATTCTTTTCGGTCACTGTAATAAGTGAAATAGAAATAGGAAGAAATAATACCGGAAAGCGAAAGTGGTAAAGTTCTTAATCGGAATGCTTTAATCCAGTGTTTCATTCATTGATAGTTTTTTTCTTCGTATTATTGGGCAAATATAGAATTAATCAATACTTCCCTATCAACCTTTTGGACTAAATTTTCGTTTGAAACGGTATGAGATCACTACTAAAAAATATGTTTAGAATGCTACCGATCATGGTATTTCTGCTTTGGAATACTGAGTCGAGGGCACAACTAGACTTATCCGTTTCCGAAGCTTATCCAGATAGTATTTGCAATCCTGGTTCTATGTTTTTGACCGTACAAATTGAGAATTTAGGAGGTATTTTGGTGACGGCGGGTCAGGCCGATATTTCATGGACTGAAGTAGGATCTGGAACCTGGCATACGGAAAACGTAACTGCAGGAATTGGTTTAGGCGGAATCTCTTGGACTTTTTCTGTTTGGGCAGATCTTTCTACTTGTGGAACGAACACTTTTCAAGTGGCCATTGATGCTCCTTTAGATCTTAATCCGAATAATGATACTCTTACCTTTAGTATTTTCTCAACTTGCTTATTCGGTGCCACATCCTTAGTAGGAGATACGATTTGCGCCACTCCCAATGTACAATTAGAGGTGGATTATGCCATTTCTTCGTTCAATCCGGCAGTTTTGGATTGGATTACGTCCACTGACAATGGAAATACTTGGAGTAGTCTAGGATCTCAGTCCACAGTTCTGGGAATTCCTAATCCGCAACCCAATCAGATAGTCATTGCGATTTTTGACGGTGGGGGAATTTGCCCAAATGATTCAGTAGAAATGTTATTGCTTCCCCAGCCTGTATTAACTGTTCAGAATTCTGGAAACAATACAATTTTCGCTTGTGATAATCAGAACTGGGTTCAAGTGGTCGTCACCCAGCCCAATAATATGAACGACAATATAAATTGGACCACGAGTGGGAATGGATTCTTCGTGGATCCTTTTAACGATACGACAAATTACTATTTTGGCTCATCAGACTATACCAATCCCAATTTATTTTTAACGGCAAGTTCGCTTATGCCGCCTCAGTGTGTGGATCAGGATTCAGTTCACATCGTCTTTAATCCTTCGCCAAATGGCGTGGTCACAGGAAATACCTTTGCTTGTGAGGGCGATACCATTATCCTTAATGCAGCAGGTGGATTTCAATATCTGTGGTATGATGATGTCAATAATACCACAACACCAACTGGAACTGGAAACCCATTTCAATTTATTGCGACGGCGGATGATACTTTAGCAACCTATGTAATTTCGTCTAATACTTGTACGGATACGGTAATTACATTTATTACAGTACATGAAACACCAGATATTCAAACAATTTCAGATACCACAGTTTGTCCGAATGCCACGATACAATTGACCACTACGGCTTCTAATGGTGCGGGAAGTGCTTGGGATTGGCAATGGAATCCACCTTTTGGTTTGGATGATCCAACTTTGCAAAGTCCTATGTTGTTGGTTCAAGGACCACAAACATTTGTTGTTAGAGCAATCAATCCAGCAACAGGTTGTTCTGATTTTGATACGGTCATTGTTTCCTTACCAGCTGGAGTGACCTTTACACCTTTTCCGGATACCATGATTTGTCCTGGAAATACAATTATTTTGCAAACAAATGCCTCTACTTCCGCCTCGATATTGTGGACTCCGAATTTGTACATCAACAATGTAAATGATCCCAACCCTGCGGTTACTCCGCCAGTGACAACGACCTATATTGTAGAAGTTTCTGGAATATGTTCTTTTCAGGATACGGTTGTTGTTTCCGTGGATAATGCACAGAATTACATTATGGTCAGTGATTCCATTTTCTGTTTGGGTGTTGAGTTTATAGCTTCGATGTCAGGTTCCACAGCTGGCTCTTATTTTTGGATGGTAGATGGGAATTTTCAATCGAGTACCAATACCATGAACATGCAACCTTCGGATGTGGATTCAATGATTGTTCAATGTGACATGACAACAGTGAATGGCTGTAATGTTTCAGTTCAGCGTACGGTTTACCAAGGCAATGATTTTCAATGTGGGGGAGATGTGACCAGTGCATTTAGTCCGAATGGCGATGGAGTCAATGATATCTGGGTGATTAATGGATTGGACGGCACGATCCCAAATACAGTGCAAATATTGACTCGTTACGGAGATAAATTGGTACATTTTGAAAATTATGACAATGTGAATGTGGTTTGGAATGGAACCAATGCACAAGGAAAACCAATGCCTTCAGGAGTCTATTATTACGTGATTGAAGTGAATGGAGAAACAAAAGCCGGTTGGGTAAATATCTCCAAATAACATGAAGAAATTTGTAGCATACATAGTCCTTTTATTGTTGGTGTTTCCAGAGTTAGGAAGGGCACAACAAGACCCATTGTACACTAATTATATGTTCAATCCCATGGCGATCAATCCGGCTTATGCAGGTTCGAGAGATGCTTTGTCCATGGTAGCTCTTGGAAGATGGCAGTGGGTTGGAGTAGACGGTGCGCCCAATACTCAGTCATTTGCAATTCACAGTAATGTGGGAAAAACAGGTTTGGCACTAGGAGGAAATTTTTGTCATGAAGGCATCGGACCAAATTCAAACTTTACGGGTCAGTTAACAATTGGCTATCACGTAAAACTGAAATTAGGAAAATTGAGTTTTGCAGCTCGTGCTGGGGTTTTTCATAGTGTATTGGATAAGAATCAGTTGATTTTCAATCAAATTAATGATCCAACGAACTCGGGAGGATTTACTTCCGCAACGGTACCCACCTTTGATTTTGGAATGTACTGGTATACCAAGAATTTTTATGTTGGAGCCGGAGCGAATAATATTTACGCAGGTAGAATAGATTTTAATGTGAATGCAGATTATGTTGTTCATCAACTTACTCAGCATTTTTATTTACACGGAGGTGCAGCTTTTGAAGTGCATCCCAATTTTGTTTTGAAACCTTCTGCCATGTTGCGCTACGTGATCAATGCACCTTTCTCATTCGATGTGAATTTTAGCGTTTTGATGTATAAAATATTGTGGCTTGGAGTCACTTACCGTTTCAATAATAGTGTAGCCTTTTTACTCGAGCTGAATCCACTGGATTGGCTGAGAATAGGATACTCTTTTGATTTTACCTATACCAGTACTGTTTTCAGAAAAGGATCTCATGAAGTATTTTTGGGGTTTGATTTTAATGTACATACTAAAAAAACAACTTCGCCAAGGTTCTTATGATTCAAAGGTTACTCGTATTTCTCATTAGTTTGATCACACTTCAATCTTTCGGGCAAACCTTCGAAGTGGAGAAGATTGAATTTACTTTCAAGAAACAAAAGTGGGAACAAGTCAATTCAAAGTTTTCTGATTTTGGAGCGGTGTTGGCGGAAGACAGAGTGATTTTTTGTACCAACAGAGCCATCGATCAGGTAATTGTTGGAGAAAACAACTGGAAGAAAGGCAAACATTACAACATCTACAGTTTTCTTTTGGAAGGAGATACCTTATTAACGGCCGAACTCAAAAAGCCAAGATTGTACGCGGAAAAGTTTACTTCGAATTCCCATTCCGGTCCGATCTGCTTTAGTGTGACTCAAGATACCGTATTCTTTTCACGCGTAGAAAAAGCCAAGCTGAAAGGAAAAGAGGGGAAATTTCACTTTAAGCCTCAGATGTACAGGTGTATTCGTCAGAAAAATGGCTGGGGAAAACTGGAGAAATTGGAATTCAATCAGAATGGTTATTCGTTTAGTCACCCGAGTTACGACTCTAAAAATGGTATACTTTATTTTGCTTCGGATATTCCAGGCGGAAAAGGAGCGAGCGATATTTACTCAAGTAAAATGGACAGCACTGGAGGTTTTTCCGTGATTGAAAATTTGGGCGATCAAGTGAATACAGCTGGAGTTGAAATGTTTCCTCATTATTATCGGGGAGATCTGTTTTTCTCTTCGGATCGTGAAGGTGGGAAAGGGAAGTTGGATCTTTATTTCACTTATAAAAAAGAAAAAGGGTGGAGTGTTCCCGAAAATTTAGGAGACGAAATGAATACTGCCGAAGACGATTTCAGCATGTATCTATTTGGAGATTATACAAGCGGATTGATGGCTTCCAAGATCGATGGAGAGGATGATATTTTCTATTTTGATGTAGAGAAGAAAGTAACGATTCAAAGTGAGTTGGTAGGACTATTTTCCTACAGAAACTTAAACTCAGATGCTTCTGGAATAAAAATTCAGGTTACTTCCGATGATACGGATTTGGTTTTTGAGACCATTTCAGATGCAGATGGAAAATTCAACCTTAGAGAGTTGCCTTCTGGAGAAAAATACACCATCAATATCATCAACGAGGGAGATGAAGATTTGTATGTTACATTTTATGATGACAATGGAGAAGTCTTGTCGCGGATGATCATCAATAAAAAAGGAAAATTTGAATACAAGCAATTGGGATCCGATGTCTCCTTAATTAATCTGATCGAAAACGAAGACGATTTTTCCATGTCCAATAATTTTGTTGGGAAGATCGTTTCTTCAGACAATTCCATTCCAGATAAGAAGTTACAAGTGGCTTTGGTTGATTCAAACGGAACGATAATTCAAGCTACAGAGACGGACAGATTTGGAAATTTTGAATTCAGAGAAATCGATTTATCGGCCAATAATAGAATCAAATTGCAGGATGCGGACGATGATTATGGGTTATTTGTGTTCAATGAAAAAGGAGAGATCATTGCGAAGTTGAAAATTGATGAGAATGGAATGTTTACCTACAGAAAGTTGGAAAATGAAAGTGCCGATTTAGAATTGATTTCTTCCACAGATGATGATTTCTCGTTCACCAACAAATACTATTTAGGAGAATTGATCAACAAGGATGGGAAAAAAGTGATGATGGACACGATTTTCATAGCCGTTTATGATAAAAACAAATCCCTGATTGATAGTACTCAAATTAATGGTTTAGGTGATTTCGTTTTTGCTGAATTACCAGTAGAAGACATCTATTTGTTTCGAACAAATTATTCGGAAGATCCACTAACTCTGAATTTATACAATTACAAAGGAGAATTGGTAGCAAAATTGGTAAGAGATCCAAAATCCGGATTCTTCTTGTATAAGCTGATTGCAAATGACACAACCAATATTGAATTGACCGACTACAATGAGAATGCAGACTTCAATTTCAATCAGTCGAATCAAAATAATCAGGGAAATAACAATAATAATTCCAACCAAAATAATCATCAGGATCACAATAATGAGGTCAATGCATCAAACTTTACCGGAGAAGAAGCTGATATCATCTATTTTGATGTCAATTCTTCCTACATGACAGACAAGGAAAAAAGTAAGCTCAATGCACTTGCAAATCAACTAAAATCAGGATCTGGGTCAATTATCATAGAAGGGCATACAGACATAAATGGAGACAACGATTACAACCAATGGTTGAGTGAGAGAAGGAGTCAGAGAGTCTTCAACTACCTGATTGCAAAAGGAGTAGATTCGAGCCGAATTCAGTCTAAATTTTACGGAGAAGAAAAACCCGAAAAGCTTTGTCCAGATGGGAATTGCACCGAAGAGCAAGTCCATAAATTCAACCGAAGAGTAACCATCAAAATGGGGAAATAATTTCGGTAGGATCGCAATATTGGAATGCATTCCTAACTTTTTTTCACAAAAAATATTTTTCTAGGTCGAAATAGATTACGTATCTTTGTCCCAGTTGAGCGAGAAATTGCTCTCTGGTTTTATAAATTTTCATGGTTTTTACAGAAAAAGGAGCTAACCCAAATTAGGTCCTTTTTTTGTGCCCAGAAGTTTGGTCGAAAACTGAAAGTCAAATGTAAAGTCCAGTAGTCCAGAATCCAGATATCTAGAAATCCAAAAAACCTAGATCATAAAATCATAAAATCGTAAAATCATAATATCAAAATCCGTATTTTTGCCCACGCTTTAAAAAATTCAATCCATGACAGCAGTTGCAGACACAAAAGCATTAAAGATCTCCGAAAAAGGAGCCATGATGCCCTCTTCACCGATTCGTAAATTGGTTCCTTTCGCTGAAAAAGCTAAAAAGGCAGGAAAAACGGTTTACCACTTGAATATTGGTCAGCCCGATATTGAAACGCCACAAGTAGCCTTGGACGCGATCAAGAATTATTCGGATCAAGTAATTGAATATTCTCACTCAGCTGGATTTGAATCTTTGAGAAAAGGAATGGCCAATTACTACCACAAGATGGATATTGATGTAGCTGTAGAAGATATTTTGGTAACCACTGGAGGATCAGAAGCTTTGATTTTCGCAATGAACACTTGTTTCAATCCTGGAGATGAAATCATTATTCCAGATCCATTTTATGCGAATTACAATGGATTTGCGGTTTCTACAGGAGTAAAAGTAGTTCCGGTATCTGCTTCTATTGAAGACGGATTTGCTTTACCTCCAATTGCTGAGTTTGAAAAGCTGATTACCCCGAAAACAAAAGGGATTCTGATCTCCAATCCGGGTAACCCTACAGGTTATTTGTATTCGAAAGAAGAATTGGAGCAATTGAGAGATATCGTAGCCAAACACAATTTGTATTTGTTCTCGGATGAGGTGTACAGAGAGTTTTGTTATGACGGGGAAGAAGCTTTTTCAGCCTTGAACTTGAAAGGAATTGAAGAAAACGTAATCATGATTGATTCTGTTTCTAAAAGATATTCCATGTGTGGCGCTAGAGTTGGAGCCTTGGTTTCAAAAAACAAGGAAGTGATTGCCACAGCCTTAAAATTTGCACAGGCTAGATTGAGTCCGCCAACCCTAGCACAAGTTGCATCGGAAGCGGCTTTAAACACACCACAATCTTACTTCGATAAAGTAAAAGAAGAGTATTTGGGAAGAAGAGATATTTTGGTGGAAGGATTGAACAAAATCCCTGGTGTTTTATGTCCAAACCCAAAAGGAGCTTTTTACTGTGTGGTTAGATTCCCAGTGGACTCAACAGAAAAATTTTGTCAGTGGTTGTTGGAAAACTTTGAATATGAAGGTCAGACCGTCATGATGGCTCCTGCAAGTGGATTCTACGGAGTAAAAGGCAAAGGAACCGACGAAGCAAGAATCGCTTATGTATTGAACAAGGAATCTTTACAGAAAGCGGTAAAAGTTTTGGAAGAAGCTTTGAAAGTATATCCAGGTCGCAAATAAAACTGGTGCGCGTTTGCAACGCGCGCCAAACTTACAGGCGTTTCTAACGCCAAATAAACACAAAAGAAAAACGACAAAAGAATTGATCAAAGATTTACATTGCCATTTAGAGCAACTATAAGTCCAATTATCCAAAAATCCAAAAGTCCAAAAATGAAACAAGCAATAGCCAACAGTACACCCGTAGACATCGATCTAGAACCAAACAGAGACGAACTTTATTCAGGTATCTGCCTTAAACAAAACGACGACATCACCATCATGTTATCTTTCGACGACATGCATGGAAAATATGATGGTTTTCTAATCCTAAGAACCGAAGATATCGAAACCTACAGAGATTGGGACGAAGACGATTTCGCAGAGATCAAAGAAGACAATTCTGCAGAGTTCAAATCGCTATTCCCTTGGGAAGAAATGAACACCTTCCATGATTGTTTGAGTGTTTTACAAGGAAAAGGATTGGTTTCCATTTTTGAAGAAGAAGAAATCGAAGACGGCTTTTTGGTTGGAAAAATCGAAAAATTGACAGAACAATCCTTAGACCTATTCTTGATCAGTGAAGACGGAGAATGGTTGGAAACCGAAGAAGTGGAACTTGACGATATTGCGATGATTGGTTTTGGATCGCATTATGAGAAAGAACTGGAGAAGAATTAAGAATTAAGAATTAAGAATTAAAAATTAACAATTAAGAACCGAGCGATAGCGAACTCATTGACCAATAGGGAGATAATTAATAATTGTTGATTCTAGATGGATGAAGATCTGATTTATCTTTTACTGATCATTTTTGTCTTTTTCGGGACTATGGGTTTTTGGATTTATAGGAGTCGGAAAAGGAAGATAACGGCAATTTTAAATATTAGTCTTTTCCTTATTTATTCCTCATACTTTTACTATAATTTGCTCTATAATTCTGATGGGGGAGTAGCATTAGCATGGTTTATTTACTGGATGTTATTCATTTTATTTCACTGGTTTATCAATCTTATGGGGATTTATTGGTCGTACAAAAGGGATTGATTTGATCATTGTTTATTGAACTTCAAAAATATTTAATTCAATTCTTTCAAAATTCGAGGTGTTTCATTTAATTTGGAAAAAATGCTCAACATGAAAAAACTATTGACTCTATTTGCTTCCTTTCTTTTTATTGCATTAGCCTATTCGCAAAGCCCAGAAAAAATGACGTATCAAGCTGTTGTGCGCGATGCATCGGGGAATTTGTTTTCCTCAAGTTCATTGGGTATGCAGATTAGTATTCTTCAGGGATCTGTGTCAGGTTCGGCAGTTTATGTTGAGACGCAAACTCCTTCTACCAATTCAAATGGACTAGTTACAATTGAAGTTGGAAATGGAACTATAGTTAGTGGTGATTTTTCATTGATCGATTGGGGGAACGGACCTTATTTTATTAAAACGGAAACCGATCCAAATGGTGGATCAAATTATACCATATCTGGTACTTCTCAACTTCTAAGCGTACCTTATGCTCTTCATGCAAAAACTGCAGATTCACTTGCAGGGGGTGTGATCGAAACTGATCCGGATTTCAACTCTTCAATTGCTAGCGGGATTACTGGAACAGATACTACTAGTTGGAATAATAAATTAGATAGTTATACAGAAACAGATCCAGTGTATGGGACTTCGGTAGCTTTTGGAATAACGGGTGCGGATACAACCAACTGGAATAATAAACAAGATCAACTTACAGCAGGAACTGGTATTGATATTACCAATAATGTTGTAAGTGCAACAAATACACCTACAACTTATGCCATTGGAGATTTTGCTCAGGGTGGAATTGTATTTTATGTTGATGAAACAGGTCAACATGGACTAGTTGTAGCAAAGGTTGATCAATCTGCAGGAATTAGATGGTATGCAGGTACTTTTGGAGATACTAGAGCCCATGGAAATGGTCCTGGAGCAGGAAAAATGAATACGGCGATTATCATTGCTTCTCAAGTAGCCATTGGAGATGATGGGAATACATATGCTGCTCGAGTATGTAATGAACTACAAGTTACTGAAGGTGGATATACTTATGCAGATTGGTACTTACCATCTAGAGACGAATTGATTTTGATTAACCAGAATATAACGCTTGTAAACACTGTTGCAATTGCCAATGGAGGAGCAGCCATTTCTAATAGTGATTTGTATTGGTCCAGTACCGAGACGGATAATTTCATAGTACAATGCTACTTTTTAGATCCATCAGCACCCTGGGGAAGTGGAGTAAATAAGCAAAATCTTGCACATTTAAGAGCGATAAGAGCTTTTTAAGAATTCAGCAAAAACTCAAAATTCCCTTTGTGCAACTTCGCCATACTTAGCACAACTTTGCGTAACAAAAACATTTGAGCAATTTAACAACTCCCTTCGTGCATCTTCGTGCATCTTTGTGCATCTTTGTGTAACAACCCATCATCATATCAGCAATGAAATCAAGCATTTATCTTCTTCTCCTTCTCCTTCTATTGTTCTCTTGCCAAACCGAAGAAAAGAAAACAGAATCTACACAAAAGGAAAATGAAGAAGTAGTTTCAATTTCAAAAGTACAACGATCAGAAACAGTAGAAAAGGATGTTCAGGATATAAATCAACCTAAGGATGGGGAGTATACCTTTGACATAGCCTACGCCGAATGGCAAGGGAAAACCATGGGAGACAAAGTTCAAGTAGTAGTAGAAGGCGATAAAGTCAAAGTGATCTATTTGGAAGGAAATCTCAAAGACTTAAAGAAAGGGCAAGTGATGGAAGAAGGCCTGTTAATCAAACACAAATCAGGTGTATGGATTATTGGGAGCGACGCCTCAGATGCTGAAAAAGATGAGGTTGGTGGTTGTTCTGGCGGACCTACAATTATTGACTTCGAAGAAATGACTTACTGGATGTGTTAAGAGAGAAGCAGATCATAGGATTTCGAATTTTTCTGGTTGGATTGACCCTAATCACCCTCACTAGCTGCGACCCCATACACGATGCTCAAATTGTCAACGAAACGGAAAAAGAGATCATTTTAAAAGTCACGTTTACTGAAGAAGCTTGCCCAGACGGGAAAAGAGAGTTGGTCCTGAAAAATTTCCCGGGATTTGAACACATCAAACCTTTCGAATTGGATACATTGACTCGAACAGTGAGCTTTAAAATAGGCCCTTTCGACCAATTCCCCTTGCACTATGAAATAGCTACTGACCCAGAATATTCTCGTTTCAAACAAATCCTAATTCTAACTCCCGACACCCTCCTCCTAAAAGGCGAAAAAGAAATAGGAGAAGCATTTGAACAAATTTCTGAAAGACATTGGGAGCTTTTAATTAAGAATTAGGAATTAAGAATTAAGAACCGAGCGATAGCGAGCTCATTGACCGATAGGGAAATAATTAAGAATGAATAATTAACAATGAATGAGGGTAGGATTAGAAATAAACCTTTGCGCAACTTAGCGCAACTTTGCGTAACCAAAACCTTTTAGCAATTTAACAACTCCCTTAGTGCATCTTCGTGATTCTTTGTGCATCTTTGTGTAACAACCTACAAAATCTCAGTCCATGACAAAACTTTATATGAAACTCATACTTCACATCCTCCTTATCTTCACCCTAGAATCTTGCTCCAACGAATCCGAGAAACCAAATGCAGATTTGTTAGGTTGCTGGAAACTAGTTGGCGTAGATGGGAAAAACGAGTCGACCAACATGCAATTTGTTCAATACGAAGACAAAAAAGCCAAAGTTTATTGGGTAAGTGAAACAGAATACGGTTTAATAGTCAATCCTTATGAATCCACCTACACAATTGAAATGGTAGATGGAAAACGTGAAATCACTTTTTACGGAGACAATGATACCGTCACTTCCATTATTGAAGTAAAAGGAGACCAATTGAGTTTGCAAGTAAAAGGAAAAAGCCTCTGGACCTACAAAAGAATAACACAAAAAGAACTGGATGATATCTTGAAGAGGGCAGTGGATCCTGCGAAAATTGGAAGGTAAATAACTGGATTACAGAAGTTTTAATTATATTTCTTCCATGAAAAAATCAGCAGCAATTCTCTTCTCCATCCTTCTCTTCTCCTGTACATCAGAAGAACCTAAAGAGACGAAAAAGGAACCCACTCCACAAGAAGATTCTACTCAGGCAGAAGTAGGGGAGAAACCAATGGAAGAACCCAAACCCATCGATAGCTCGGCTACTGCATCTTATGAGCATACAGAATTGCCTGTTTGGTTTGTTCAAACTGAACTTCTGGAAGGAAAGATTTTTTACAAAGATTACCTCTTGGATCCAAGAATGCAACCCCATTACCTACAAGCAGATTTTAACGGAGATGGATATCTAGATATCGCAATTCCCATCAAACAAAAAGAGTCAGGGAAAAAAGGGTTCGCCATTATCCATGGCAACACAGGAGATGTCCACTTAATTAGTGCAGGAACAAGTGTGAAGAACGGTCTGTCCGATGACATGGGCTATGTGGATATCTGGAAAATCAACACAGAAAAAGTCAATAGCCCGGGATTGGATGAAGATAGCGGTACAGGAAAAAACGAAGAACTCCTCCTTGAAAATCCCTCCCTCCAAATCGAAACCTCTGAAATTGGAGGCGGACAAATCTATTGGAATGGGAAGGAATACGCTTATTTTCATCAGACGTGTTAGGGGTATTAGTTCCAAGTGATGCCCTGAGCGATAGTCGAAGGGTTCCAAGTACCTAGTAGCCAGTGACCGGTGACCAGTTTTTCATAAGGTCATAAAATCATGGTATCATAAAGTCATAACATCAAATAAACATCTCCGTGAATCTCCGTGTCTTCTCCGTGCATCTCCGTGTAACAAAAGAAAGTATCGGTCATCGAACACCAGCCATCGAATCATAAAATCAACTACGGTACCCCTGCATTTCTTGATCTCCAATCCGCCTTTTTCTTGCACAAGTCCAAAAAATAATTTAATATTGAACAATTGTTCATTTTAAAAATATGAGTCCACGAACAGCGGTACAACTAGAAGAAAATCGAAAAGCTACGGAACAACTAATTCTGAAAGCAGCGCTAAAAGTATTCTCCATTCATGGGTTTGCAGGTGCTTCGATTCGAGCTATTGCTAAGGAAGCAAAGATTTCTGATGGATTACTTTACAATTATTTCAAGTCCAAAGAAGATCTGGTTTTCGCAGTTATGAAATCTTCCTTTAGTACTTTGGACAGTATTATTGTGAACGATGAATCGGCTTCTCCGGAAACCAA
>JAGQYP010000054.1 GCA_020436025.1 Crocinitomicaceae bacterium | reverse complement strand
GAATGGCTCCCAAAATGGTACTCACGGCAGTCATGAAAACCGGCAAGGTTCCCATGGTTTTGGTTGTATTGATCGTAGCTTGGTTTTTCATGCTAAGTCAACGAAAATAGGAAAATTTAATTAGACTTTTAGATTTATGGAATTCTAGATTTTAAGTTAGGTGAAATAAATATATATGCGGAAGGCGGATAGAATGAGTTTACTTTTTCACAATCTTTCCCTGTCCTATGGTAACATCATTTTTATCCAAAACTCTCAAGATATAAATATCATGAGGAAATAAACTTAAATCTAATTTCAATTCTTTCTGATTATTCTCAATCTCCAACTTCTTTTGAAGTATCCCCGCAGAATTATACAACTGAATTTCTCTTGAGTTTTCAAGTAGCTCAATTGTTAAAAAGGTACTTGTTGGATTGGGATAGCATTTTAAAATAGGAAGTTCCAATCCCAGCTTTCTTTCTCCTAAATAGCAAAGTGGTACATCACAGCCCATAGAATCTACCTTGACTACCCAAACATCTTGTGTTACTCCAGGGGTGCCATCCGAGAACACAAAACCAGTTAGAGCATACCCTCCATCTGATGTTTGAATTAGATCTCTAAAGTACTGATCTGAGTTTCTAATGGAATAAATCCGTTTCCAGACTATTTCGTTTGATGGGTTTACCTTAATCAAAAAGCCTTTTATGTCCCCACTCTGAGTTTCCCTATATGCCCCAAAAACTAAATAATTTCCATTGTCTAGAACTATTAAATCAACAGGTGAGTCAAGAAAGGGGCTTAAATGATAAGTTGTATCCCAAACTTGGCTACCATCTAGTGATAATTTTGATATAAAGACATCATTATTAATCCCATCGGATTTATTAATACCGCAATAAATAATTGTTGAATCGTTATAATCATGTGCTGTTCCAAGGACGCCTTCAGTATGAGTCCACCAATGATGCCATTCCATATTACCTTGATCGTCTAACTTTTTAATGTAGTTATTATACTGACCTGTCCCGACACCGCTCCCCCAAGAACTAGTTCCTCCTGCAAGAATAATACCTCCATCTGACGTGACATTAATATTTCTTAACTCACTACTACCTATTCCATAATCTATTTTCTTTGACCATATTTGATTACCAAGAGTATCAAATTTAGATATGAACATATCTAGCTTTCCATTTGCTTTTACATAATTTCCAGCAATCAAAAACCTACCTGAATCTGATAAAACCGGATTCCAATAATTTGCTTGTGAAGGAAATGTTTTGTCATGATATGTCCATAGCGTATCATGTGTCTGTCCGTAGAACAACAAGTAGGGCTTTTCATTTGATGATATAATCGATGAAGAGTCTTTCCATCCACTAACGATATATTTATTTTTAAACTTGAAAAGAGTCGCATTTAACTCTTCATAGGTTGCTAATGAATCCTTTTGTAAATAATTTCCTGATTCATCAAGTTGATAAATATTAATCTTAAAACCATTCCCTTGTGGTTGAATATATCCTACTTCATATCCTTGAGCATTCACTTTGATGGTTTGGCCAACTTGTACCAAAGAATCATCAATAGTCAAATTAAACCGCTCTTGCGAAAAGCATATAGCTCCGCCAAAAAGCAGAGCTATATAAAGAATATGATATTTTAACTTGATCATTATTGAACCACTATCTTACCTCTGTACTCAGAAGCATCTTGGATAAGTATATTGTAAATATAAATACCTTTAGCATTTCCAAGTGAAACTATATTTCTAAAGCTATTACCTGTTATTTGGAATTGAGCTACTATTCTTCCACTTACATCAGTAATAACGATTTTTCCTTCTGTTTGGTTGATTTCCAGAATGCAATATAATAAGCAAACGGTAAATTATTTGAGAAAAATAACGAAATTTGTAATATGATCAATATCAAGGAGTACATAGAGATTGTCCCAAATAAGCGATTTGGAAAACCTATTGTTATTGGGACTAGGATATCAGTATCCGACGTTCTTAATTGGTTGGCCAATGGGATGAGTAAGGAAGAAATAAAGCATGATTTTCCAGAACTATCAGAGGAAAAAATAAATGCTTGTTTGCTTTACGCTTCTTCTAGAGAAGGGTATATCGGATTTGCCTCGTGAAAATTCTATTTGACCAAAATATATCGTTTCGTTTAGTTAATCGAGTAAAAGACATTTTTCCTTTAGCCCACCAAGTTAGAGAGGTAGGTATCGAAAATTTTTCTGATCGTGAAATATGGCTTTACGCTCAAAAGGAAAATTATATCATCGTAACCTTTGACTCAGATTTCTATGATTTTTCAGTTATTTGGGGACAGCCACCCAAAATAATTTTAATCAAGAGTTTCAATCAAACGTCTGATAATATTGAAGGTTTATTACGTAAACATTTAAAGACTATTCATGCGTTTAGCGAAGACGAGGAGTTGGCTTGTCTTGAAATTATTGATCGTGCTAGCAAAAAATAACATTCACAGACCGTTAACTATATTGGTAATTTTAACTCTTACAAACCAGCATTATTGACCAACTTCCTCAATTACTTCCTTAATTATATTCCCAGCCTCCAAAATCTCTTCTTTAGAAATCGTTAATGGGGGAGAGAGTCTGAAACTATGAGGATGAGATAAAAACCAAAATGTAATAACCCCTTTTTCCAAGCATTTTTGTACTACTTCTGCTACGATTTCTGGGCTTTCCATGTCAATGGCGTACATCATTCCAATTCTTCGAATTTCTTTTACGGCAGAGCATGAGCCCAGAAGATCTTCTAGCAACTGAGCTTTCTCTTCAACTTCCTGATAATTGATTTCATTAGATAAAACTTCCACAAATGCTGCCGCAGCTGCACAGTTTACGGGATGTCCTCCAAAAGTGGTAATGTGACCCAACATGGGATCGTGACTCAAAGTCCTTAGTTTGGATTGGTCTGAAATGAAGGCTCCAATACTCATTCCTCCTCCCAACGCTTTTCCAAGTGTCAGTATATCTGGTACAACTCCAAAGTGCTCAAAAGCAAAGTGTTTTCCAGTTCTACCTAAACCACATTGGATCTCGTCAAAAATCAATTGGGTTCCGGTTTCATCACATCTTTTTCGAAGAGCGGATATGTATTCTTGACTAGGAAGTCGGACTCCTGCATCTCCTTGAATAGTTTCCAAGAAAACTCCGGCTGTGTGCTCTGAAATCTTCAGCAGGTCATCCATATTGTTCAATTCAATGAACTTGGTGCCTGGCATCAATGGTCTGAAAGCAGATTTTTTTGTTTCATTGTAAGAAATACTCATGGAGCCAATGGTATTCCCATGGTAAGATCCTTTATGAGAAATGATTTCGTATCGACCTGTTACTTTACGAGCCAATTTGATCGCAGCTTCATTTGCTTCCGTTCCAGAGTTGACCACATAAACCGAATTCAGGTTTGAAGGTAATATTTTGATAAGATTTTCAGCTAATTTGTTTTGGGATTCCTGAATGAATTCTCCATACACCATTACATGCAAGTGTTTGTTGATTTGCTCCTGAATGGCTTGAATTACTTTGGGGTGGCGGTGACCAATATTCGATACGGCAACTCCCGAAATCATGTCGAAATAGCGTTTGCCGGAGGTATCAAAAATAAAAACACCCTCCGCCTTGTTAATTTCAAGGAGAAAAGGGTGTTCATTCGTTTGACCTAAATGGTCTTTAAAAAATTGAATTTTATTTTTCTGGTCCACCGTTTCCTGGTCCTTTACCTTTGTGTTCCTTCAATCTTTCCAAAAGCATTTTTTTGAATTTATGCTCAGCTGCGATGTATTTCGCTACTTTTTTTGGAGGCAAGAATTCAAGTAAATCATTCATGAATTTCTCTTTGTGTTCTACTTCTTCTTTTTCCAATTTGATCATTTTCTCCAAAGCCGATTTAATTTCTTTGTCTGATTTGGATTCAATGTCCTTCATGGATTGCTTCAATTCTTTTTTAGCTTCACGATGCGCTTTGGTTTCTTCTTCCATGGCATTGTATTTAGGCCAAAATTTTTCAGCTTCTTTTTCGGTAAAACCAACTTCCTGAGTAATGAAAGCAATTTTTTGTTGTTTAATCATTTCTCTCTTTTCCCCTTTCCCTTTGTCTTGTCCGAAAGTGAAAGTCATTGTAAGTAGTGCAGTTAATAAAATCAGATGTTTCATAATTGATAAAATTTAATGTCTATAACTCGTCTATTATTTCTTCCTCGATGTCGTCGTAAGCATCAAGGACATAATTCTCTACATCAGAAGAAGAGACTTCTGTAAGATCCACTTTTTGCTCCACCGTGAAGTCTTCATTGTCGGCTAGCACGTCAATAATTTCTTCTGTAGTATAATCAGTCAGATGATCTTCAACATATTCAATATAAGGTTGAAGGGTGTCTTCCTGAACAACTTCTGGTGTTTCAACTACTTGAGCAGGTGCTTCTTTCGATCCACCAAAATCCAAGTTTTTCACTGCAAAAAACACCAATGCAACAGCTGCTGCCACACCAATTGTATAATACAAATACTTGATATTGAATTGAACTTCTGATCCTGCAGCATCGGTATTCTCTTCTTTTTCAGATACTTGTGGTTGAACGGGCTTCGGAGGACTTACTTTCTTTTTCTTGTCTTCCGGAGTTACTTCATTAAGCATCTTCGTCTGAAAGTTTTTAAAGTAATCCTTCGGTGCTTCCGGCCTTGGAGTCTTTTTAAAATTGGATAATATTTCGTCTTTTTCTTCTTCCATTTGTTCTTTAGACATTACAAATTCAAAAAGGTTTAAATGATCTTCATTAATTCTTTAATTTTTTTCACCGCATGGTGATAGGATGCCTTCAATGCACCTTCTGAAGTGCCTAATAATTCAGCGATTTCAGTATATTTTTTATCCTCGAAATATTTTAATGTAAAAACGACTTGCTGTTTCTCAGGAAGCAATTCAACTGCTCTCATAAGCTTCTGTTCAATTAAATGACCTGGAATGGAATAGCTTGAACTCATGGCTGATTCTTCAAAAAGAACTGGATCCAAATCTACCGTTCGTCTAGAGGCCGCAGAATTTAAAAAGTTTAGGGTTTCATTTCTGGCAATTCGGAATACCCAAGTATACAAAGCTGAATCATTTCTGAAGTTTTCAATATTTTGATAAACCTTCAAAAAAGTATTCTGCATGATGTCGTTCGTGTCATCATGATTTTTGATTTGTCTTCTGATTTGCCAATAAATAGGTTCTTGGAATTTCTCCATTAGCAATCGGAACCCTTCTTTTTTTGTGTCCTCCTTTAAACAAAGCGAGAGGATCTCAGAATCTGTTGTTAGACTCATTTTTTACTTTCTCGAAATTACTTTTTTACATGCATCTACGATATTGGAAGAATCTAATCCGTACTTCACCAACAATTCAGCTGGGGTACCACTTTCTCCAAATGTATCGTTCACTGCTACAAATTCCTGAGGTGCGGGGTTGTTTCGTGCTAATAGACCAGAAATACTTTCTCCCAAGCCGCCATTAATCATGTGTTCTTCTGCAGAAACTACACAACCTGTTTTGGCAACAGATTTTAATACAGCTTCTTCATCCAAAGGTTTGATGGTATGGATATTCAATACTTCTGCGTTGATTCCTTGGTCTCTTAATTTCTGAGCTGCCAAAACGGATTCCCATACCAAATGTCCAGTACAAACAATGGTCACATCTGATCCTTCATGAATCAAATTGGCTTTTCCAATCACAAAATTTTGATCCGCTGGAGTGAAATTAGGCATACTTGGTCGTCCGAATCTTAAATAAACCGGACCATTATGTTTTGCAGCTGCAATGGTAGCCGCTTTTGTTTGATTGAAATCTGCCGTACAAATCACCGTCATGTTAGGCAACATTTTCATCAAACCAATGTCTTCTAATATCTGGTGAGTCGCTCCGTCTTCACCTAAAGTTAATCCGGAGTGAGACGCGGCGATTTTTACATTCTTTTTTGAATAGGCAATTGATTGTCGAATTTGGTCATAAACTCTTCCAGTAGCAAAATTCGCGAAGGTTCCAGCAAAAGGGATTTTACCAGCATTGGCCATACCTGCAGCCACACCCATCATATTCGCTTCTGCAATTCCAGCTTGGAAAAATCGGTGCGGAAAGGCATCTTGAAAGGCATTCATTTTAAGTGATCCGGTGAGATCAGCACATAAACCAACCACATTTTCATCGGCTTTTGCTATTTCTAATAAACCTACACCAAATCCGGATCTGGTGTCTTTGTGTTCCGTGATTTCGAAATCTAACATACCTATAACTTTAAACTTTTGGTTCCACCTGAAAATATGGTGAATGTTTTTTCTGTTGTATAAATCGTTTCCTGAAAATGAGCTTGTCTATAAACTATTTTGTAATCTCCGGGTTGCAAATTGAAGTAGCCACTCATCGATTTATTGATATTACAAACCCATTCTTGTTTTCCATTTCTCAGTACAAATATTTGTCCGATAACTGGCTTCACACATTCGTAGTTAAACCTTCCTGGCGACTTAATTTCTATAAAATTGGTAGTACTTTGTTCTACTTTTACATCGTCCATGTAAATTCTAGGTAAAGTCAGAATTTCAAGATCATAGGTTCCAGTAATGTACTTTTCCATTGTGAAGAATTCCTGAACATTTAAGGTTTGCATCTTGTCTTTTTGTCTGACAATTGCCTTAATACTGAAATTTGGTTTTTCTCCTATTGCATGGAGTTGAATATAGCCTTGAGGAGCATCAATTTTAATATGATTGTGAATTCCCGGACTAAGAGCAACATTCTTTTTTTCAACTGGTGGAATGGTATTTACAAAAACATCATATTTAAGAACCGGATCCATGGTTAAAGTATCTGGGTTTCCATGGCGATTGATGGTGTGAAAGAAAGTGTATTTCAAATCCTGAGTTCCTGCTCGGTAGCAGAATACGGTAACTTCAGTTTCTTTGGGTTGCTTTTGAGTGTCTAGTAGATCGATTTCCACAGTTGTGTTGTTTACAGCTTCTTCTATTACCAGATTCAACACATTTTTAAATGAAATTTCATTTTGCACATCATGGAATTCACCAATACAATCGAAATGATGGATATAAGCTAAATCAATTCCTAAACCAATGACAAACGGTTTTACATTAATACCTTTTGCTCGCAAGGCCATTGCAATTTTACAAGGATCTTTACCACAAGCTTCAACTCCGTCGGTAATTAAAATAATCACATTTCGGGAATCTTTATTAGGGAAATCTCCTGCAGCAGCTTCTAGAGAAAGGGCAATAGGAGTAGTTCCTTTGGCTTTTACGTTTTTAATGGTCGCCTTCGCTAAATCATGGTTGTCTGGTCCAAATGGAACTTCTAATTTGGTGTCATTACAATCTTGGTAAGTGGAAGTTACAGGAGATTGATGACCATAAATTCGCAGTCCAATTTCTAAATTAGGGAATCCTCTCAAACTATCTACAGCCGAAGCTAATAGTCGTTTAGCAATTTCAATTCTCGTGCTTCCCTGCCATTTCCCATTCATACTATTTGATGCATCGAAAATGAAGAGAATTCGAGTTAAATTCTTTTGTGAGTAACTCATTTGAGCTGCTCCGAAAAGTAAAAATGCTATGAGAAGGAATCTTTTCAAATTAATAGTCTCCTAGTGTTTCTTCTAATTGACTCAAGGCATTGGCTGTTTGATCCGCATTTGGTGGTGAACCATGCCATTTGTGAGTTCCCATCATGAAATCCACGCCTTGACCCATTTCTGTTTTCATTAATATCACAATAGGTGTGCCATTTCCTGTCATTCCTTTTGCTTTCTCCATGGTTGAAAGTATGGAGTCGAAATCATGTCCGTCCATTTCTAATACTTTCCAACCAAATGCCTCCCATTTTGCTCTTAGATCTCCTAAGCTCAAAACATCATCCAAATCACCATCTATTTGTCTTCCGTTGTAATCAACAGTAGCTATGATATTGTCAATTTTTTGATGAGCTGCATACATGGCTGCTTCCCAAATCTGACCTTCCTGTAGTTCTCCATCTCCGTGAAGTGTATAGATAAGATTTGGGTCATTATTTAGTTTTTTTGCTTGTGCTGCTCCACATCCAACAGACAATCCTTGTCCCAATGAACCTGAAGCCATTCGGATACCCGGAAGGTTTTTGTCTACGGAGGGGTGTCCTTGCAATCTTGTATTGATCTTTCTAAAAGTAGCCAATTCAGAAACTTCAAAATAACCTGAACGGGCCAAAGTGCTGTACCAAACTGGAGAAATATGGCCATTTGATAAAAAGAAAATATCCTCACCGTTTCCATCCATTTTGAAGTTTTTAGGATCGTGTTTCATGATATTGGAATACAACGCCACGAAAAAATCAGTACATCCTAAAGAACCACCAGGGTGTCCGGATTGAACGGCAGAGACCATACGAATAATGTCTCTTCTAACTTGAGAACTAAATTTCTTTAAACCTTCCTTGTCCATTTTAATTTCAATTTGAGTACAAATTTACTTTTATTCCAAAGCCACGAGTGGACAGTTTGGAATTATTTTATATCAATTTTTAACAATTGTTCATTATTCACAAAAGCTGTCAGTTGATCTCCTATTTTTACGGGTCCTACTCCAGCTGGAGTCCCTGTAAATATAAGATCTCCTATTTTTAAGGTTACATATTTTGAAACGTAGGCAACTAACTGATCAATAGTAAAGATCATGTCTTTTGTATTTCCTTTTTGAACGATCTCGCCGTTTTTCTCTAGATGAAACTCCAGATTATTCAGGTCCTCTATTTGAGAAATGGGAATAAATTTTTCTCCTACAGGAGCACTATGATCAAAGGCTTTTGCTTTTTCCCATGGCAATCCTTTTTCCTTACATTTTTGTTGAATATCTCTAGCCGTAAAATCGATTCCTACCCCAATTTCATCATAATATCTGTGCGCAAACTTTTCTGAAATATTTTTCCCTAAACGATTGATTCGAACAACAATTTCACATTCGAAATGTAAGTCGTTCGTGAATTCAGGAATATATACTGGGTTTCTTTTTGGAAGAAGAGCAGTGTCAGGTTTCATGAAAAACACAGGCTCTGTTGGGGTAGGCGAATTCATTTCTTTTGCGTGGTCGGCGTAGTTTCGACCGATACAAATTATTTTCATTTGGTATTGAATTTATTTTTTAACTGATCCAATTTATTCTCAGTGATTTCTTGAGATTTTGCCTTTTTCTGTTTGTAGGATTCAAATAGATCTCTAAGTACTTTTTTGGTGTAAGCTGGAAAATCTCCATTCAGCATCCAGGAATAATAAGAAGGCTCCATGTCAAATACTTTCTCAACAGGAACACCTTTATGCTTTCCAAAATTGAATACCACTTGATCTTTGTCGTTTCGAACAATTCGTTTTGCAAAGTCGACTGATTTTCCTCCTTGAACGGTGAAATCAGCCAGAAAATCAATATTGTTCTCGAGATTGTCATATTTGTCTAGCTGTGACGTCAATACTTCAAAGGTTGCAGTAGTGTCTGCTTCAGCTGAATGGGCATCAATAAGCTCTTTGTCACAATAAAATTTATAAGCAGCAGATAGCGTTCTCTGTTCCATTTTGTGAAAGATGGTTTGAACATCAATGGTCTTTCTTTTTTCAATTTCGAAATCCACATCAGTTCGCATGAACTCCTCCACAAGCAAGGGAATATCGAAGCGATCAGAATTATATCCAGCCAAATCGCCATCTTCAAAGAAGTCTCTAATCTCTTTAGCCAGTTCCGCAAAAGTAGGTTCATTTGCCACATCTTTATCCCAAATCCCGTGAATTTCTGAGGCTTGTTTAGGGATAGGAATAGTAGGGTTCATCCTTTTCGTGTAAGTCGCCTTACTTTGATCAGGCATTACTTTTAGAATGGAAATTTCAACGATTCGATCTTGAGTAATGTTGATGCCAGTCGTCTCGAGATCAAAGAAACATAAAGGTTTTGATAGTTGGAGATTCATTCAGTTTTTTATCGCAAAGATAAAATAACTTGTCCCACTTCAGGCATGGTCACATGAATTTCTACTCTTCTATTCAGCTGTCTTCCTTCTGGGTTGTCCGACCCGTCCGTATTGGTATTTGCCGCTACTGGCTTTTCTTCACCAAACCAAATGGAGCTTAATCTATTTTCAGAAACTCCTGCTTTTACCAAATATGTAAATGCACTCTCAGCTCTTCTTTTGGATAATCCCATATTGTATTCGTTGGTTCCAATATGATCTGCATGCCCGCCCAACTGAATATTTACATTTTGATTGGCTTCTAAATAAGCTTTTAGATTGTCTAAAACATTTTTACTTTTTGCTCTCAAGAAGAATTTGTCAAAATCAAATAATAAGTTGGCAAAGTCTTTTTTAAGGTCTTCAGGAATATCTGTTTTCTTCAAATCGATAATGTCAATGTATTCCGAATAGTTTACTTCGTTATTATCGGGATCTAAATGCTGAATATAGGCCGTGTAAGCCACTTCAGGTGTTTTGATATCGTAATTGTATTTTAAACCTTTTTCAGCGTTGTATTGATCAATTTTTTGTTGATCGGCAGACTTAAATTCGAAATTCCCTGATTTATCTGAAATACTGATATTTGTATATTTTTTATTTGGATTGGCCAGTAAACATTCAATATCACTACCAGCAAATTTGAAATCTTTCTCGATGAATTTGACACTACCAGAAAGAAGTAGTTTCGATTCAGAATTCAATTTACTATCTCCATTCATTGATATTTTAGAACTTTCTTCATCCAATATCAATTTATAAGTTTTGTCCTTTTCAAGATCCTCAAAATAAAACTCACCATTATCTGTACAGGTGGTAGTTCTAATGATCTCATAATTCTCATTTGCTAGCATCACTGTGATCTTGTCGGCTTTCAGCATTTCATTGTGCTTTAAGTTTCCGTACATGTTGTATCCAGTTTGCGTACTTGTCTGCAATGAATTATTGTCAAAAGCCAATTCATCCGTCTCAAAGAATTTTTTCGATTCGGAATAAATATCCATGAAAGCATTTTTGAAAGTTGCTCTTTGGGCAATCTTTTCGTTCGATTTATCCAAGACAAAATCCATAGTGATCTGTTGGAATAAATGATAGTTTTCACATTGTTTAGGGATCACAATTTCTTCTCTGTGTGGTCTGGCTTGTTCCATTCCATCTACAACTAGTTCAAGTAGGTAGGTGTTTTCCGGTGGCACATTCATTTGGTATTTCCCAGTAGCGCCATCAATAAGGAATTCTCCATATTCTTCTCCCGTTTCCTTGTTGATCAATTTTACTTTTCCGCTAATTGGTTTCCCATTGTGAGCCAATACGGCATAACCATTGATTTCCGTTTTTGGAATATTAATACACTCAAATTCTGCTGAATAAATGTCAAGATGTCCGGTACCGTTTTCTCTTTTTGAAGCAAAAAATCCAATCGTTCCGTTATCATACTCGATATAATAAATATCATCCCCAGCTGAATTCAAAGGAGTACCTACATTTACCGGTTTCGACCACATTCCGTTTTCATCTTTTTCACTTTTGAAGATATCATATCCTCCTATGGAATTGTGTCCTGTGGAAGCAAAATAAAGTGTCTTTCCATCTCTGGTAATAAATGGCGCATCCTCATCATATGGCGTATTTATATGATTTCCTAAGCGAATTGGCTCGCTCCAGGTTCCGTCACTCATTCTTTTTGAAAAGTAGATATCCTTACGACCGAAATCCGCAGTTTTATCTATTGGCTTGGCCATTTCTTCAAAATTCTTTACACTGACTATGTAAAGTTCACTGGAATCTGGACTCATGTAAACTGAAGGATTGAATTCACCAATATTTACATTGGCCTTCATTTTCTTTGGCAAACTCCACAATCCATTGGCATCGATCGTGCTTTTTAATACGTTACCATTCTCATAGATGAACAATGTTTTACCATCTGGAGAAATCGAAATAGGAGCCACATGTCCCTTAATTTTATTTAATTCTAATTCCTCGTAAGAATTGGATTTATGCAGAAGCTCAGATTTTGACCATTGGTCGTTTTGTTTTTTAGAGAAATAGATGTTTTCGAAATATTCTTCATCCAAGTCAATTTTTTCTTTGTCCGGTCTCTTGGAACAGAATATAAGCAGATCCATTTGATCATTTAACAAAGGTACAAAGTCATTCACCTTTGAATTGACATTGCTATCTAGTTCCTTTATTGTTGTTTCACGTGTTTTTGGGACGGTCTGCAATTCAATTCCGTTGTTACAGTTTTCGATACTTCGATCCACATCAGATAAAATCGCAGATCCGCTTTTTGTATCTGAAAGGATTTGGTTTCTAAATAGATTGAAAAAGGTTAATCCTCTTTCAAAATTGCCAACATAATGATTCGCTTTCCCTAAGTATAGGAGTAATTCTGGAATAGTATCAGTAGTACTTAAGGTTAATGCCTTTTCAAATAGCGGAAGTGATTCTTCTATTTTAATATTTGTCTTGAAGATGCAAATACCTGCTTCTAAATAAATTTCAGGATCGGAAAACTCTTTGGTAACTAATTTTTCGTAGTACGTGCGAGCCTCATTTAGTCTTCCTTTTCTTATTAAAGCATCAGCTTTCTTGCGTAATTTCTTATCCTCCTTCTGCATTTTCTGAGAAAACGAGGTTGTAGAGAGCATCATGCCAACTAGAAGAATGGCAAATATATGTACGGATCTTAAATTCAAATTTTACTTATTTGACTATTACTTCTACATATTGATGTTGGTAATATTCGCTTCTGGCAGCTTTCATCGATTCTGAGAAAACGGGCCCTGTTACATCTGACTCTGTTACAATTGTATATTTTGATGGATCAATTCCTTTTAATGCAGCCTCAATTTTCCCCTTCATGTTCTCAGCTCTTAATCTTGCTAATTCAGTATCTGAAGAATATTTGGTTGTTGGAACCTTGGAAGCATTTCCGTGGACAACAATTGAAACCGTTCTTCCTTCTTGAAGCTGTTTTTTCAATTTGGATAAGAATGCACTGGTCTGAGAATCATTGCTAGGCACGTTGTTTTTGTTGTAACCAAAATAAATCTTCAAACCAATCTCCTTAAAGGTCTTTGGAGTTTGATTGTTGTTATTGTTGTTGCTATTGTTATTATTGTTATTGTTATTGTTGTTGTTGTTGTTGTTGTTGTTGTTGTTGTTGTTGTTGTTGTTGTTTGCAACATCTTTATTGAAACTGAACTCAAAAGTACACATGTCTTCCTGCTCAAATTCTTGGACTAGATTTCCATTGGCATCATAAAGATCTAATACAAGTCCTTCACAAAGGGCGTCATCGTGATGTATGATTTCAAAGATTGTTTTTCGGTCCAGATCAAGCTCTTTGTATTTAAATTGACCAAACTTGTTTACTATGGATTCGAATAAGAATTTATCATCTTCATCGTAGGCTTTAACTGAAACATTGTCAAAATTGTCCAAATCAATTTTCTTCAACTGCCAGTGCTTTTCGCCTACAATTCTAGCGTTTAAATCTCCTGCTTTGGCGATGATTTCTCCTGATCCAGTAAGTTCGATAAGATCTAGAAGGATTTCTTTATGAATTTCTTGATATGCAGTGTTGCAGTCAATGTCCAGATCTAAGGAATAAAAAGTTTCCTCACCTTTAAAGTAAGAAATGGTATAGTTGTTACATGGTAATAAATCCAATACATATCCTCCATCTCTTCTTCGTGGTTTATATTTTTTCTCTGTATTGGTAGTGTTATTTGTTACTTTAATTAATAGATTTTCCGGAATCATGGACCCATCGGATGTCATGATATAACCTTTAAAAATAGCTACACCATTAATGAATGATTTTGGAGAAGTGATTTGATAGATATCTGTCTCACCATAACCCTCATTGTGCCTTTCAGATGCATAATAACCGGTCAAACCATCAGCAGTTGTTGTATAGAAGTAATCATCACCAACTGTATTTAGTGGGTATCCCATGTTTTCTGGTTCACTCCAGACGCCATCCTCTAATCGAGAAACAAAGATGTCAAATCCACCCATGGAGTTTTCATTATTTGCACAGAAGTAAAGAGTTTTCGAATCTGCTCCGATGAATGGGGCAGTCTGATCAGCTGCAGAATTGATGGGTTCACCTAAATTCAGCGCCTTACTCCATTCTCCATTTGGAAGTTTAGTAATTCTCCAAATATCCTGACCTCCCATGGTTCCTTTTCTATCGGAAACAAAATAAATTGTATTTCCATCTGGTGTTACTGTACAGTGTGTTTCCCAATATTTGGAGTTCAATTCTTCAGGAAACTTATCCAATGTGGAAAAAGTTGTGTCATATACCTCTGAAACATAAATATTTCCATCTCCATCATCGTCCTGGTATACATAAACTAACTGACCATCTGCAGAAGAAGTAATCGATGCTTCATTTCTATTCGCTCGGCTGAAGTCAATTGGTCTAGGCTCGCTCCAGTTCCCGTTCCGATCTTTAAATGCAACATAAATGTCTTCAAAATAACCTCCTGTTTGTGGACTTATGTATTTTAAATTAGAAGAGTCTTTTCTGAGTCTATTTGTTGTAAAGAAGATAGAAGTCCCATCCAAAGAAACAGACGGACTGTGTTCTGCATAGGGTGAATTAATTAAATCACCCATGTTTTGAATTTCATACCCAATTGGATTGGCCATCATTTTTTCTGCAACTGCGATTTGTTTCAGCCCCAATTCACTTTTAGCAATCATTGGATTACCATTCTTTAAGGAAGTGATAGCTAAATTGAAATTCTTCTTAGCATCATCCAAATCTTCCGCCTTATGTTGGCAATCAGCTAAATAGAAATAAGTGTCATGTGGGGCAAAATCAAAATTAGGTACATATGGAATGTATCCCTTTTTAATTTTATTTGTAGCAATTTTTAAATGTGGAATGGCCGCATCATATTCCTTCAAAATATAATAACATACACCGGCCTTATAATTAAGATTTGAATTTAAAGAATCTTTCTCGAGAAGATACAACCAAATCCTCTTTGCTTCAACATGAAAGTTGTCTTCCATGAGACTACTACCAGCATCAAATAGCTCGTTAAAACTTGCTTTTTCGAACTCTGCACGATATTCTTCCTCAGTCAATTGCGAGTAGGCTAATTGACTTAGAACCAGCATGATTGGAATAATAAAATACTTCATCATGCGGTAAAATTAAAAAATCCCATACCTCGGGTGAGACATGGGATTAAAACTTTTCAGTATGTGATTGTTTATAATTCTCGATTCGTGTCGAAGCTTTCAAGGAAATCTGCTACCTTTCTAACAAACTGTCCTCCAAGCGCTCCGTCTACTACACGGTGGTCATAGGAGTGTGATAAAAACATCTTATGACGGATGCCGATAAAGTCTCCATCAGGTGTTTCAATAACAGCTGGAACTTTTCTGATTGCTCCTACTGCAAGTATTGCAACTTGTGGCTGATTGATGATTGGAGTACCCATTACATTTCCAAATGTACCAACATTGGTAATTGTGTAAGTTCCTCCTTGAATATCATCTGGACTCAATTTGTTGTTTCTGGCTCTATTCGCCAAATCATTTACTTGTTTTGTGATTCCAACAAGGTTTAAATTATCAGCATTCTTAATAACTGGTACGATCAAGTTTCCACTTGGAAGTGCGGTTGCCATACCTATATTAATATTCTTTCTTTGAATGATTTTATTTCCATCTACTGAAACATTTACTCCAGGCATTTCTTTAATGGCCTTAACAACTGCTTCAATAAATATTGGAGTAAAAGTAATTTTCTCACCTTCTCTGGATTCGAATCCATTTTTCACTTTATTTCTCCAGTTGACAATATTTGTCACATCTGCCTCAACATAGGATGTTACGTGCGGAGATACATGCTTAGACATTACCATGTGATCCGCAATCATCTTACGCATTCTGTCCATTTCTACAATTTCATCACCTGGATATACAGGAACATCAGGTGCTTGAATTTGGGTTGCAACCGCCGCTTTTCCATTTGAGGAAGGTGCAGCGACTGGTGCACTTGTTTTTGGTGCGGTTTGTGTCGGTGCTGATGTTACTGGAGCTCCGTTTTCGATAAATGCAAGAATGTCTGTCTTTGTGACTCTTCCATTTTGACCAGTTCCAGCGATAGTTTCCAATTGATCCATTGAAATTCCTTCTGTTTGAGCAATGCTCCTAACAAGAGGTGAATAAAATCTATCTGAATTAGAATTTGTTGCTAAGGCCACAGGCGCTGCAGTAGTTTGAGCAGCAGTAACCGTTTCCATTACTTCTGCTGCAATTTCTGTTTCTTTCACTTCTGGAGTAGCTGGAGCACTTGGCTGAGCACCTTCCCCTTCGGTTGAGATAATAGCGATAGCTTGACCAACTTGAGCAACCTCATCTGTTTCAAACAATATTTTAGTTAAAACACCTTCAACAGGTGAAGGAACCTCGGAATCAACTTTATCCGTTGCAATTTCTACAATTGGCTCTTCTAATTCAACTGTGTCTCCAACATTTTTCAACCAGTTTGTGATGGTTGCTTCTGCAACACTTTCCCCCATTTTTGGTAGTAATACTTCTACTTCTGCCATAACTAAAATATTCTGTATGAATTCTTGAAAATCGTCACAAAAATAAGCTAAAATTTAGTTTTATCAAGGAAAAAAAATGACCGAGACTATACTTTTCGATCTAATTTCCCGATGGAGCTGAATAAAATTCCAAGATCTACTCGGATTTTGTAGTCCCGAGCATAGATCAAATTTGTTCTTGCGATCATGGTCTCATCAGTTGCTTTTTCTTTGTCTGAAGGAAAGAGAATCCCAGGTTTGATTTTAGGGAGCTTGGTTTCGTTTAAAGGTGCATACCCAACAAAGGAGTATTTACCTATCCATATGTTCCATAAATTCTGAATCAAACTGATTTTGTCTTTGTAAAACAAAAATAGAATAGGGTAAAGAAGCAATAAAATGAATGAAAAGCTGAAGTCAAAAGTTCTTTTATTTCTTCTCTTATTGGCATTTGTAATCGAATTTATATTCACTGTGTATAAGTCTCCTTTCGTTTCAATGGAATTCGAGCCTATTAAATACAAACTATCTGGTTGGGCAATTTTGAAATCCACATTTTTTGCGTTCAATTGGAGCATGAATGAAATGATCTCATGAGCACTAAAGTTCTTGGCACAGAAGATAATCTCCACTTCTCGGTTCAAGGCAATTACTTCATTTAATTTATTAGATGTGTTCTGATTTTTAACAATCGGATACACTTTTTTTATCTTATTGTTGGTCTGATTTAAAAGGTTTTCCACTCTTTCGATTTCCATGCTATCGCCCGTAATTGCAAAGATTTTATTGTCGTTAAATCCTAATTTGATCTTCGAAGGAATAATTTTAGACAACAATAATCTGGAAATCAAATAGTACAGTCCAACTGAAACGCCTCCAGTTAAAATCAATAATCTTGAAAAGCGATATTGGTCCGGTAAAAGTGCATAGGCCACTAGAATAATGATCGTACCGACTCCTGATCCTTTCAAATAATTGAATAACTTAATGGGTCTGTCATAACCCCCTGAATACAGAGTTGAAATTGCCCAAACAATTGCGTAAACAGGAAGAGAGATGTAAAGTACTTCTTTTGGCCAATCAATTCCGGTTTGGTTTTTATACAAAACGTGAATTCCGAATAGGATGGCAATAATGATTAACATATCTGCCAGAGGAAGAATTGATTTTCTGATAAATCTGTTTAAGATGGCAATTCCTGCTCTGAAATAAATGGCCATGTTGATCAAAAAGGAAAAGGTACGTGCGTTTTTTTGAGAAAAGTGCTTCTTAGCAAAGATGATCATGGCTTTGTAAAAAACAAATACATAGTTTACACTCGTTTTTTTTGTGCTTTCTCCTTTATAATGAATAATGCGTGTTCCTGGGTAGTAATAATTTTTGTAGCCACCTAAAATGATTCTCCATGAAAGATCAATGTCTTCACCATACATGAAGAAGCTTTCATCTAATAATCCCACTTTATCTAAAGCTTCTTTTCTCATTAACATGAAAGCGCCAGAAAGGATTTCAATCTCATGAGTCTCTTCCTTGCTCAGATAGCCTAAATGATATTTTCCGAATTTTTTGGATCTGGGAAACAATCTTGACAATCCAAAAATCTTATAAAAGGCTACAGATGGAGTGGGTAATCCCCGCTTTGATTCTGGAAGAAAATTTCCTTTTCCATCGATCATGTTCACCCCCAATCCACCTGCATCAGGGTGTTCGTTCATAAACTGGATCACCTTTTCAAAAGTGTCTTCTTCAACTACAGTGTCTGGGTTTAATAAAAGAACATATTTCCCTTGAGACTCCCTTATAGCTTGGTTGTTTGCCTATAAAAAACCGACGTTTTCTTTGTTTTCAATTA
>JAGQYP010000053.1 GCA_020436025.1 Crocinitomicaceae bacterium | reverse complement strand
GTCTAGAATCTAATATCTAAAAATCAAGATTTACTTAATCGTCAACTCTACTCTTCTGTTCTTTTGTTTTCCTTCTGGAGTATCGTTTTTCTCGATTGGTTTCGCTTCTCCGTATCCTTTTGGAGTTACACGGTCTTTGTCTACACCTCTTCCCACCAAGTAATCGTATACTGCCTTGGCTCTGCGGTTAGACAAATCCATATTGTAATCTTCATCACCTACATTGTCCGTATGACCCCCAATTTCAATATTCAAATCCGGGTTTTCTTTCATGATCTTCACCAATCTGTTCAATTCAGAAAAGGATTCTTTCTTGATAACAGCCATTCTTGAATCGAAGAATAAGTTGTTCAAGGTAAGAGTCTGCCCAGATTCTATCGGAACTAGGTAAAGATTCACTTCTTTTTCTCCATACTCTTTCAATTCAGTTAAATCGAGGTTGTTCGATACCGAGATAAACCCTTCAGCGCTCGCTAAGAATCCATATCTTTTTCCTTTTGGGAGAATGATTTTAAAACCATTGTCTTCTGTAGAGTAGGCGATTCCCAGCTTCTTTCCATCTGAAAGATCTTCATACTCGATTGCCGCTTCAATTACTTCGTTGGTTTTTGCGTTGTATACTTTTCCGCTTATCAAATTCAATAGTTCAGGTTTGACACCTTCTCCAAGTTTGATTCGGAAAATGTCTTCTTCTCCCAGCGATTTATCACCAGTAGAAACCATGTAACCATACATACCTTGAGCATCAATTCGGAAATAAGCGTCCCAGTTAGGTGAGTTGATTACTGGACCACAATTCACTGGCTTAGACCAATTCGTCCAGGTTTCATCTAATCTTTTAGACATGAATACATCGGCTGATCCATATCCTTCATGACCATATGAAGAGAAAAACATTGTTACCCCGTCAGCGGCAATGTAAGGCGTAAATTCACCAGCCCAGGTGTTGACATTTGGTCCCATGTTTTCTGGTTCCGACCAAGTTCCATCATCTTGAAGGAAACTTACGAATAAGTCTTTTTCTCCGTAAGATTTGGAGTTTTCGCATGCAGAGATCAATTTTAGTCCGTCTGGAGCTAACCAGTAATCTGAATATTCATTGTCATTTTTATAGTTCTTTACAGTTACTTTCTTTGGTCTTTGCCATTGTCCATTTCTTTTCACACCATAAGAAATTCCAGAAGTCATGGTTCCGTCATCTTTGTAAACATTTCCAAATAAAGCTGAGTTCTCATCCGGAGAAATAGATACAATATAGTTATGAGAAGCGTTGTTAATTGGTTCTCCTAATATTTGCATCGGTCCCCACGTCCCATCAGCCTGCAACTTTGAGAAAGCAACATCTGATTTTCCTTGGTCTCCTATATTTTTTTCAGGGTTATCAGAAATAGTGAAATACAGTGTTTTTCCATCTGCTGAAATATTTGGAGACTTCTCTATATGTTTGGAGTTAATATTCGGTCCCAAATTTTCCAATTCTCCTTTGGTCGCATCTTGAGCAACAGTCATGGTTTGTTTTTTTCTGGTAACTTTAATCCAGTCTACAACTACACTCTGTCCCGCATTCAGCATAAATCCGAGTTTGTAACCCACATACTTCATGTTTGGGATTTCTTGCATCAACTCATCATTCACATACAATCTTGTTCCCGAAGAAGATTTTTCAATTTTTAGTGTATTCCATTCTCCCGTCCCCTTGATGATGCCATTCTCATCTTTTTGCCATTCCAATTCGTACTCCACTTTCTTCATGTACTTCGAACGTGCACTAATATGTCCTGAACCAGCGATCATAACTCTCGCATAATCATCCCATGTATAGAAACCAAGCATGATACCATATCCGTAATTTGTTGGTCCTCCAACTTGTTTCATTTTAGCTTCGATCGTATAATTTTCATTGGCATCTACACGCAATTCTCTTACAAAACGATCTGCATATTCTTCATCATTGTTTTCGATATAGTAATATCCCCCTTCAATTCGAGATTTTTTTCCGTCTTTGTCTCCAACATCCCACTTGTTGTCGTTGTTGTTGAAATCCTCAAACAGAGTTTCAGATTGTGAATAGGTGAAAGTTGGTATTGTTAGGGCGATGAGGAATAATCTAAACATTCTCTTTTTCATTGTAATTTATTTTAATAGACTTTGAAATTAAGGATTCTTATTCGAAACAATCACTAATATTTTGATGATTTTTATCTTTTTATTTCATTAAAAATGTCAATAACGCTTATTAAACCTAAAGGATTTTCATTTCTACTCTGCGGTTCATGGCTTTTCCTTCTGGAGTATCATTAGAAGCTTTCGGATTTTTTTCTCCAAATCCAACCGATTTCAAATTATCCGTACTGACTCCCTTTGTGATTAAATAATCTTTTACTGCTTTGGCTCTGTTTTGCGATAAAGTTAAATTCTTTTGTTCGTCACCATCTGAGTCGGTATGACCACTAATTTCAATTTTCATGGAACCATTATCCTTCATCACTTTGGCCAATCTATTCAATTCTGAAAAGGATTCTTTTTTCAAAGTGCTTTTTCCCGAATCAAAGAACAAGTTGTTTAAAGTAAGCGATTGTCCGGATTCAATGGGTACAAGGTATAGATTGACTTCTTTCTCTTCGTACTTTGTAATATTTGTCAAATCGATATTGTTGGAAACAGAAATAAAGCCTTCTGCACTTGCTCTAAAACCGTATTGTTTTCCTTTTGGAAGCGCGATTTTATATCCATTTTCTGAGGTAGAATAAGCGATTCCAAGTTTTTTACCTTCCGAAAGATCCTCGTATTCGATAGCGGCATCTATGATTTCATTTGTTTTCGCATTGTACACTTTACCCGCAATCAGATTCAATATATCTGGCTTCAAGCCTTCACCGATTTGAATACGGTAGATATCTTCCATTCCGATGGAGTTATTCGAACTCACCATATAGCCATAAATTCCCTGGGCGTCAATCTTAAAATAAGCATCAAAATTGGATGAATTAATCACATTTCCAGCATTTTTAGGTTTGCTCCAGTTGGTCCAGGTGTCGTCCAATCTCTTGGAAATGAAAACATCAGCAGATCCATATCCAGGATGACCATAAGATGAAAAGAAAAGTGTTTTTCCATCTGCAGCAATAAACGGAGTCATTTCAATTCCATAAGAGTTAATGGTCGGACCACAATTTTTTGGTTTGGACCAAGTTCCATCATCTTGTAAAAAACTCACATAAATATCACGACCTCCATAAGTATCTTCGCTTTCGTAGGCAATCAATATTGTCATTCCATCCGGACTCAAACAATATTCCGTGTAATTGGATAGGTTTTTAAAATCTTTGATCTCCATGGTTTCTGGCTTCTGCCATTTCCCATTTCTCTTTACCCCATAAGAAACACCAATATTAGATCCTCCTCCTTCTTCGTAAGTATTTCCAAATAGGGCAGAGTTCTCATCCGGAGATATTGAGATCATGTAATTATGATGCTTATTGTTTACGGGACCTTCCACCAATTTTGTTCCCGTCCAGTTTCCATTGGCATCTTTGGTACTATAAGCTGCATCCAGAAGTAAATCTTCTCCGATATTCATGTCCGGATTGTTTTTGATGGCATAATAGATGGTCTTGTTGTCAACAGAAATCAATGGATTTAATTCCGAATATTTCGAATTGACTCCTGAACCCAGATTTTCTAGTTTGTCACCTTTTGTTGGGTATTGAACTACGTCCATCACCATTTTTCTTCTAGTGATTTTAAGGTATTCCACTTCCATTTTGATGACTTCAGAGACAAAATATCCAAAGCTTTGGCCTACGAAAAGAAGGTGATCATCCAAGGTTGCAACCAGATTATCATTGACATAGATCTTAACTTGCTTTCCTTTTTTGTCAATTTTGAGAATATTCCACTGATTCATCGGTCGAACGATTCCATCATTCAATTTTTTAGCCTTCACCAATTCGGTTGTTTCCTTGGATTTAACATATTCTACTTTGAAATAACCTTGACTAGAAATTTGAACTGTTGCATAGTTGTCCCAATTGTAAAATCCTAATACAACTCCAAATCCATGTCCGTCTGATCCTTCTTTTTGCATGATCTTGGTTTCAACGGTGTAATCGTAATTGGGGTCAATGGCAAGATCGCTTGTCAGACTTTGAAGATATTTTGAATTGATATTTTTAATGATGTATTTTCCACCCTCGATTTTTGCTGTAACATCGCTCGTTTCTCCTGTTTCCCAGTTGTATTTGTTTCCATCAAATTCGTCCGTGATGGTTTCGTATTCTTGAGAAATGGTTATAGATGAAAGTAAGGTGAAGCTTGCAAAAAGGAATTGTTTAATCATTGTAAATCAGTTTTTTGAAATGAAATTTCAATTTAGAAAAAAATACGAAGTCACTGATTAATTCTTCATGAATTAACTGAAGTATTTCAGGAATGGACTTTCTTGATTTTAAAACAGTTTGATTCTGATTTCTCCTGAATTTGAAATGTTTAATGAAGGCTTCAATTTAATCTCTTCAATTTGGGTCTTCACACGGTTAATATCCACCGATTTTTGAGCCAAATAATTTTGAATAGCCGTCATTCTCGCTTGAAGTACATTCAATTGATCTGCTTTCAAACCGCCATTGATCATATTGTTTCCGATTTCGATTCGGATACTTGGGTTCAAACGCATCATTTCAGCCAATCTGTCTAATTCCAGGAAAGACTCAGGACTCAAATTCGCTGTTGCTCCATCGAAAAAGATGTTTTGCAAAGAAAAATCCTGACCTTGCTCTACTGGAACTACATACAAATCAGCTGTTTTTTGTCTGAAATCATTTAAATCTGTTAAATCCACATTTTCTGCAATAGGCATGAAACCTGGCACATTTGCTTGGAACCCATATTTATAGCCTTTTGGTAAAGCAATTTGGAAACCATCCTGAACAGTCGAGTAGGCAGATCCCAATCTTTTCCCGGTCAATAGATCATCGTAATACACCTCTGCATCAATTTCCTGCATGGTTTTGGCATTGTAGACTTTTCCTTTCACCAATTCTAAAGCCTCTGGTCTGGAGCTTTCTGAAAGGGTGATTTCAAAAATATCTTCTATTCCCATCGAATTTTTTCCTGCGGAAACCATGTAAGCTTTTTCTCCTCTTGCATCTACTGTAAAATAAGCGTCCCAGTCTTTCGTATTAATTCCGTTTCCTAAATTTTGAGGTTCAGACCAGTTCAACCATGTGTCGTCCAATCTTTTGGTCATGAAAATATCCGCACTTCCGTATCCTGGATGCCCTTTAGATGCAAAATACATGGTAGTTCCATCAGCTGCTAAAAATGGAGCAAAATCATCCGCAAAAGTATTGATATTGGGTCCTAAATTTTTAGGAGTTCCCCAACTTCCATTCGCAAGTTTTTCACTTACAAAAATATCCAATCCTCCCTTAGACTGACTATTCTCAATGGCCATCAATAAATGACCTCCATCAGCAGTTAAAAAGTAGTTGACATACTGATTTTTATTCTCAAAATTGGCTATTTGTAAAGGGGTTGGCATCATCCATTGACCATTTCTTTTTACGCCATAGGAAACTCCTTGCTTCATGGAACCATCCGACATGTAGGCATTTCCAAATAAGGCAGAATTCCCATCTGGGGTGATGGATACTAAGAAATTGGAACTGCTATTGTTGATGGGAGCAGGAAAAAACTGTCTTTGATTCCAGCCACCGTTAATTTCTTTGTGAGAATACATTGCGTCGTCCTTTTTCGAACCTCCAATATTTTGAGGAGAGCCAGCAAGAGTGAAATATAATGTTCTTCCATCAACAGAAATAATCGGTCCTTTTTCAGTGTACTTCGAATTGATCGCGCTACCCATGTTGTGAATTTTGTCGGCAGGGGTTGGATTGTCAACCACATTAATCGGTCTGGACAAATATTTGATTCGGATATAATCAGCCGTTATTTTTTGTTTGTCCGTTAGAATGAATCCATATTTTTTCCCAACAAACTTGACATTGGAAGGAGTTGCAGCGATTTTACCATTAATGTATAAATGCGTTGTTCCGTCACCACCTCTTTCAAGTTTCACGTGATTAAATTCACCCTTTGGACGAATAATTCCATCAGGTAATTTTTTCCAGTTCACAACCTTTTGCCCACTACCATTAATGATTTGCCAGATCTGAACCATCCCATTGTCACTGATAAGAATTCGACAATAATTGTCCCAATTGTCCCAACCCAGTACCAATCCAAATCCCATGTTTTTTTTTCCTTTATCCAGACGGATGTTGGCCTCAATCGTGTAAGGCACTTCAGGGTCTACAGTCATTTCTCTATACACAATGCTTCGTGTGTCTTTTTGGAAAGATTCGAAGGTATAACTCCCATCAAATATGCTTGCATTTTTGTCTTTGTTGCTTCCTTCCCACCACTGATTTGCATTGTCGTTGAAATCGTCAAAAAAGGTTTGAAAAGTGTTTTGCGAAAATGCATTTAGTGCTAGAAAAATGAAGAAAATAAAGTAAATCTGTTTCATAGGAGTCTTGTTTCTAATCCATGATTGAAATTACAAAAATTTGGCCAAACCCCATTGGAGTTCAAATCTTTAACGATATATTAACAAAATAAACCCTTGATAATGAATCGTGTTATGCTTGCAATACTATTAAATATTTTTCTGATTTCATGCGCAGTAAATCTGGATGGAGGAAAGATCGAAGAATTAAATGAAGAACAAGTCCAAAAAGAATATTGCAAGAAAAAGGGCATAGACTTTGAAAAGAATAAAAGATATATCTGTGTCAATGTTTCCAGCACGTTCAAACATGTCGCTGCCGTTGGATCCTTTGCAAGTGATCGGGGATGCATGGGAGAAAGCTATTATTTTGCAGGAGACTTTATTTCGTTAAAAGAACTTACCCCAAGAGCTTTGGAATACTATGGTTGGAAAGAGGCATCCAAAAGAGAAGATTTGGCTTTGAAATGGGTAACAAAGGTTGTCACTGTTTGGGAATCCGAAGTGAATTCCATGCCTGAAGGTTTTTCGGAGAGTAGTTTTTTTAAGCCTACTGTATGGACGGAAAACAATCAGGTTAAAGTGAAATTATGGATACAAGAACCAGCAGGAATGTTAAACCAGAGCGACTATTACGCAGCCGAATATACATTTTCCGAATCGGGAGAAATTGTCGATGTAAAGAAACTGGGAAGCAAAACCATCCAGCATTAAAGGTACTTCAAAACCCATTGTTCGAAAGGCGCCCAATAAACGGTTTTCACTTTGATTCGTCTCAGGACATTATTGGTCCACACATTACAGGTCATGAAAAGAGAATAGGATCCATAAGCTTCATAAAAATTATCATCCGGAGTATAACCTTTTCCTTCTATTAATATGGGTTTGCCCGAAGCATTTTTCACAAAACGATCTTGTATGGTTTGGACCAGAATTTTGTACTGTTCCTGATCAATCAAAATGGATTTACATTTCTCAGAACATTCGGGTTTGTCGATCAACGTCAGATGCATTAAGGTCTGTGTATTCATGAACAATGCCCGAAAAGCCGTTGAAAATTTCAAATCCTTCCATTCCGGGGTATCTACATAAAAACCTTTGTCTCCCCAACCTACAGACAGGTAATCGGCATGATGGGTTGCAAAATTTTCAATCCCGATCCACTCTTTCCAATCAAATTGATGGGCAATGGGAATGACCAGATCGCAATGTACTCCGTTCGATTTCACAAAGATTTCAGTGAGTTCTCCTTTTTGTTTGTGGTTTGAGCTCAACGGAACTATCAAACAAATAAAAGCAAAGGCAAAATAAGCCACGACAAAAGCGGCGAAAAATTCTGCGAAATACAGAAGAAAATAAAAGCTCATTTTAACAAGCTCCATAAGTCTTTGGATAGAACTACTTAAGATACGAAAGATTTTCATGTTTTCCTATTTATATGAACGCATAATAAGATAGGGAGGAAAAGTCAGAGATTTACGTTTTTAGGAAAAATTGGGAATATTTGAGTGCAAAGTTAAAAGTGCAAAGTGCAAAGTGCAAAATGCAAAATGCAAAGTGCAAAGTGCAAAATTAATTAGTTGCAAGATCCTTCCGGGAGGAATTCAATCCTCAGACGGAATTTAGGAGAAGTACCGAGCGAACAATGTGGGAAGAAGGATTAAGAGACATGGTTTGCAGATATAAAAAAAGTAGGGATTAAAGATGTAAATTGGATTTGTAACCCCGCGACTTCAGTCCGGGGTGAAAAAGTGCGAAACCAATAATCTGGAAATCTAGAGTCTGAAAATCTAATATCTAACCAACGACTTCAGTCCGGGGTGAAAAAGTGCGAGAACGATCAAACCAACTTCCCAAACAACATCTCTCTTTTCCCGGGAGGTCCAGGTAGTCTGTCCATTTTTAGTCCGAGTTCTTCCAAGTCTCTTCTTACTTGTCCTTTGGCGCAATAGGTGACGAAAATAGCTTCTTTGTTCATCCGACTCACAATTTTCTCCAAAATGGCTTTTTCCCAGAGTTCGCCTTGGACACGCGGACCAAAAGCATCGAAATAGATCAAATCGAATTGTTCATCTAGGTCGAAATCATTCAAATCTCCTTCCATTTTTCGGAGGTGAAATTTGGGGCTGAGATCGGCATATTCTTCCCATGGAAGCTTGTGCAATTTTAGAAAATCATCTTTTGAACAATTGAGCGTTTTCCAATATTCTGTTTGTTCAATGATTTCGAGAGCAATAGGATAGAGCTCTAAACCCGTGTAGTATACTTCTTTTTCGGCATTTTGAAGAGTTAGAAAAGCATTCAATCCAGTCCCGAAGCCCATTTCGAAAATGCGAAGAGGATTTTTAGTGGATTTTTTGAGTCCATTTTCTATAAAAACATGCAGAGCTTCTTGAACGGCACCATGTCTTGAATGGTAAGTTTCGTCTATATCCTCACGATAGAGCGTTGTGGATCCATCCGATGTTTTGATCACCTTCATCATTTGTTGTAATGTACTTTTATGTTGACCACGTTTCCGCTTACAGGAATATTTCGAACAAAAATCCCAGAACTTGAATAAACTTTGATCAGATTAGAAAAGCCCAAATAAATTCGATCGTTCAAATCATCATAGGCGGCACTTAAAATGGCGTTTTCAGTGAAATTGGTGATCAAATTATTATTCGAATAAGTGTAGGCATACACGCCATTATCCTGTACAATTAAGTAATTATTGTCATCAACCTGGAAAGCATCTATAAAGCTACCCGGTAGTAAGTTCAATGGTTGAAAATAATTTCCTCCGTTTTCATAAAATATTCGAAGTTGAGATTGCCCTCCAGATTCTCCGAAAATGACCAGTTCTGAAGAAGATTTTGAGAGTATTTTCCGATAATCGAATCCAATGGTAAAATCTTCATCAAAGCTTCCTGTGCTGTAAAAATAGCGTTGAAATTTACGACTACTGGTACCTATATCTTTGCTTTCCACATAAAGGTAGTCTCCTTTTTTGAAAGTGGTTTCGGGCTGACCCCCATTATAATTCAAAACTACATTTCCATAGGCGCCACCGTTTTTGTAGCGTTTCAAAATTTCATCATTGAACAAGCTGATGGTCAAATGGTCAGAAGAAAAATTTAATTGATGAAAATAATAGGTACCTGGAGGATTGGCCAAATTTGGAACATTCCATTCGATGGTGTAATTTCTGGTATTAAATGCTAAAAGATCGACCGACTCATAACCCATGTAAAAGAGTTGTTGATCGTAATTGTTGATTTCCATTCCTCCAAAATCCGGATAGACTCCGATAGCCGTGGAATCTTGATCTAAACTATCGATTCGACCTAAAGTAAAATTTCCACCTAAATCTGCCACGTAGAAGACCCCTTGTTTGACCCGAGGAACACCGAAAATGATGATTTCTCTGTAGATGCTATATGAATTTCCCGCTTTATCAAAAGCCGTCGTTTTCAAAAGATAATTACCACTTTCAAGGTGCAGATCATTTAAGGGATATTCGACATTGTAATTTAGGGTATTGGAACTTGCAAAACGAACGAGTTTGGATTGAACGGGCGAACCAGTGGAAGATTGAAGTTGGATTTCTATGCGGTCCAAAGCCACTTCATCTGTAGCGGTTCCAGAGCAGTAAATGCTGTCTTCTAAGGCATAAAATTGGGAATTAGTAAGCGGGTTAGAAACTGTAAGAGTAGGTCGCTCCAAATCTTTCTTTTGGCATCCCATCAAAAGAAAAATATAAACAATTGTTAATAACTCTATTTGAAAACTATTCTTCAACTTCATCCACAATCCCTTTATCTCCTGCTCTTGATTACGTATATTTGCATGATGGAGAATCCGGGACAAAATTTACAAAATAACAATCAGAATTCAAGAAATCAGCGTATCAATCCTTTTGCTGATGTAGGAAAACTGCCTCCCCAAGCCATTGATTTGGAAGAAGCAGTGTTGGGTGCATTGATGTTGGAGAATCAGGCTGTGAATGACTCGATTGATATTTTGAAGAAACCCGAATTCTTCTACAAAGAAGCCCATCAAAAGATATTTTCTGCTATTCTTAAATTGTTTGGAAACTCAGAGCCTATTGACATTCTTACTGTTACAAATCAGTTGAAAAGTGAAGGTCAATTGGAGAAAGTTGGTGGAGCATTTTATATTTCGCAACTGACCAATAAAGTGGCTTCTTCGGCTCACGTGGAGTACCACGCTCGAATCATTGCACAGAAATATATTCAAAGAGAATTGATACGGATTTCTTCGGAAACCATTCGTTCTGCTTACGATGAAACACAGGATGTTTTTGATCTTTTAAATCAGGCTGAAAGCGATCTGTTTTCAGTGGCAGAAGGAAATATCAATAAATCCTACGATACCATGGGTCCGTTGGTAACTCAAGCCATCGCAAATATTGAAGCAGCTAAGGCTAAAGGTGATGGGATTTCAGGAGTTCAAACTGGATTTACAGATTTGGATCGTGTGACTTCTGGTTGGCAGCCTTCAGACATGATTGTACTTGCTGCTCGTCCGGGGATGGGGAAAACGGCTTTTGTACTTTCCATGGCTCGAAATACCGCAGTGGATTACAATAAAGGAGTGGCAATTTTCTCGTTGGAGATGGCTTCGGTACAGTTGGTGAATCGTTTGATTGCTTCTGAAACCGGGATTTCTTCAGAAAAACTGAGAAAAGGAACCCTCGAAGATTATGAGTTTAAACAGTTGCACGCCAGAATTAACAGACTAGCAGATGCGCCTATTTTTATTGATGATACACCGGGGATTTCCATTTTCGAATTAAGAGCAAAATGTCGTCGTTTGAAGATGCAGCACGATATTCAATTGGTGATTATTGATTATTTGCAGTTGATGACCGCCGGAACTGGAAAAGGAGGAAACAGAGAGCAGGAAATTTCTACGATTTCACGTTCGATTAAGGAAATTGCGAAAGAGATCAATGTACCAATCATTGCACTTTCTCAGCTTTCTCGTTCGGTTGAAACCAGGGGAGGAGATAAGAGACCAATGCTTTCCGACTTGAGGGAATCTGGGGCAATTGAACAGGATGCGGATATCGTAACTTTCATTTATCGTCCGGAATATTACGGAATGACAGAAGATGAAAACGGTAACCCAACTCAAGGAGTGGGAGAGATCATCATCGCAAAACACAGAAACGGAGCCCTGGAAAATGTGCGCTTGAAATTTATCGCGAATTTGGCTAAGTTTGATAATCTGGATACGTTCGACACCCCTAATTTTGGTGGAGGTTTTGGTCCGAACAACAGTTTCGACGAGGCAGGAAACATGACGATCGGTTCTAAAATGAACGAACCAGACAATGATGATTTTTCAGATCTTGGAAGCAATGATTTGGACGATCCACCGTTTTAACAATATGCTAGCCAGAAAACTCACATTCATAATTACTTTAATTATTGGTCTGAACACCTTTGGAGCTCAGATTCTTATCCCCATGGATAATTCACAGAAAAACCATTTGAAGGCTTACGGAATTGCCTTTTGGGTTTTGGAAAATGGGGTAGAAATTGAATGGCTTTTGAATTACCGTGGAGGAGCTTTTATGATGCCAGCTCTGGAATCCATCCAGGAAAATTTGGTAATTAAAGGGGTTTCTTACGAAGTCATTGCCGAAGGTCAAGCTGAAAATATCCGAATGCAAATTGCAGACCCAGCTGTCAACCAAGAAATCATCAAATTAGAAAAAGCACCTAAAATAGCGGTATACACTCCAACCGGAAAACAACCTTGGGATGATGCTGTAACTTTAGTTCTCACTTACGCGGAAATTCCCTACACCGAAATCTACGACTCCGTGGTCGTCAAAGGTGGATTACCGGAATTCGATTGGTTGCATTTGCATCATGAAGATTTTACTGGACAATACGGGAAATTCTATGCGCGTTATCGTTCTGCTGCCTGGTATCAGCAACAAGTAAGAGACGCTGAAAGAGACGCGAAAAACCTAGGTTTTGCAAAGGTGAGTCAGTTGAAACTAGCTGTCGCGACCAACATTAAAAATTTTGTAATAGGAGGAGGTTTTTTGTTCACCATGTGCTCGGGAACAGACAGCTATGACATTGCTTTGGCCGCCCATAAAACAGATATCTGTGAGTCGATGTACGATGGAGATGCATCTGATCCAAACGCACAAAAGAAACTGGATTACAACAATACTTTTGCCTTCAAAGATTTTACATTAAGCCGAAACCCAATGGAATACGAATATTCCGATATTGACGGGACGGATAAGCACAATATGCCAGAGAGCCAGGATAAATTTACCTTGTTCGATTTCATGGCAAAAACCGACATCGTTCCAACCATGCTCACCCAGTGCCATACCAAAGTCATTGACGGATTCATGGGGCAGACAACAGACTTCAAAAAAGACCTGATCAAGTCCAATGTTCTAGTTATGGGAGAAACCAAAGCCATTGGTACAGCAAGATATATCCACGGAGAAATGGGGCAGGGAACCTGGACTTTCTATGGAGGCCACGACCCAGAAGATTTCAGACACTACGTGGGAGATCCACCAACAGATTTGAACCTCCACCCGAATTCCCCTGGTTATCGATTGATCTTGAACAATATCTTGTTCCCAGCAGCGAAGAAAAAACCGAAAAAAACGTAGGGAAGTAGGAATTTTAGTTCTAAGTTTCAAGTTCCAAGTTCCAAGTGAATTGTCCTTGTTACTTTTATTTTTTAATCATCATAAATCATGCATCATACATCATAAATCATAGATCCTACATCAACCACTTCCTCCGTGAAACTCCGTGTCTTCTCCGTGCAGCTCCGTGTAACAAAATCAGTGTGAGCCCTTCGACAAGCTCAGGAACCATTTGGAGTGTGAGTGATCAGTAATGAAAACCCCCTACTCAATCACCACTTCATCTACAAAAACCCAAGCTTTCCCTCCATTACCTAAATGCCAGTCAGGGCAGTCTCCCGGATATTCGAGTTCGATTTTGACGTAGCGGGCATAAATTGGAAGGGGGTAGTTTCTTCCCATTTCTTGGGTAAAAGCACCATATTCTTTTCTTGAGAAAGTGTTGGCCACTCTTCCCGATTCTTTGAAATGCCCTTTTGGAGAATTCGCAACCGAAATACGCATTTCTTTGGGATACCAAACCCAGGATTTGATGTCTTGCAAAACGCCCACTTTCACTTTGTTGAATGCTTTGATTTCACCTAAATCTACAATGAAAGTGACGGTCTGACCCTGAAATCCTTGCCAATAGCCTGTTCTGAAATTCGGACTACCTCTCAGATAATCCACCAAGGCTTTGTCTCCACCCGCCGCATACTGATTGCTGTATTCGGATTCATAAATCACGCTTCTTCCGCCTTCAATTTTTTGGTATTTTGAAGTAACGAGCTTACTCTTTTTTGTTCCTTTTTGCCCGTAATACTTGAATTCTGTCGTTTCTGTAATTGAAATTGGCTCGGAATATTTTTCAAATTCTCCGCCATTCTGAGAAACATAAATCTCACAATCTTTGCAAACTGATTTCAATTCGATATTCGCTGATTCTTCAAACGTTTGTTGGGCCACGGTTGAGAAGGGCACAGGAACAATTCGGTCTTCTGCTGGAATACTGGAATGTGGGAGTGAATTTTTTTCTGAACCCCATTCTTTATTCGGAGTATTTCCCATCTGTAAAACCAGTTCTCCTCCTTCAAAGAAATCCATGTAATGAATGTAATTCTTGTTGTATTCCTCCCCATTTAAAGTGGCGGATTGGATGTAAATATTGTCTTTCGAATCGCTTCGCCCAATCGCTTTGATAGTGAACGGTTTCTTGTAGGCTGTAAAAGTGATTTCATCAAATAAAGGGGAACCAATGATGAGTTCTTGAGATCCTGGAGTCACAGAGTAGAATCCCATGGCGCTTAAAACATACCAGGCGCTCATTTGGCCACAATCTTCGTTTCCAGACAAACCATCAGGACCATTCCAATACTGTTCGTTCAGAATTTGAGCTACTTTCTCTTGCGTTTTCCATGGTTTGCCCACAAAATTGTACAAATAAGCCATGTGGTGAGAAGGTTCGTTGCCGTGGGCGTACTGACCAATCAATCCGGTGATGTCCACTTGGTGTCGGCCCGAAAGTTCCATTTTGGTGGAGAACAATTCGTCTAATTTCTTTTCAAATTTGTCTGGTCCGCCATAGAGTTCAATCATCCCTTCAATATCTTGTGGAACGAACATGGAATATTGCCAGGAATTGGCTTCAGTAAAATTGAAATTCACTTCTGAAGGATCAAAATTTGGTGCAAAAGCCCCATTCATTTTCGATTGCATGAATCCTGTTTCGGGATTAAAGAGGTTCTTGTAGTATTGGGCTCTTTCAATATACTTGTTATAGATTTCCTTGTTTCCATCAGCAAATTCCGCAATGCACCAGTCGTCATAGGCATATTCCAAGGTTTTGGAGACAGATTCGGCTTCATCTCCTGCAGCGATATAGCCTTTTTCTCTGAAAGCGGGCTGACCCAAATGATCCATTTCAGCTGAGTGAATCATGGCCTCCAATGCTTTTTTCCTGTCAAATTCGTGGTTTCCTCCCTTAGCGGCATGGTCAACAATTACTGGGACAGCATGGTAACCAATCATGCATCCGGTTTCATTTCCAGCTAGTTCCCAAACAGGTAGAGCTCCTCCTTCTTGATATTGTCTGAGGAAGGTCTTTACGAATTCCGTGTTTTTATTGCGGTCGATCAAAGCCAAAAGTGGATGTAAGCCCCTAAAAGTGTCCCAAAGAGAAAATACGGTATACATTTTTTCTTCCGGAATATTGTAATGCACTTTTTGATCCATTCCTCGGTAATGCCCGTCCACATCACTAAAAACATTTGGAGCAATCATCGTGTGGTACAAAGCGGAATAGAAATTGACTAACTGATCTCGGTATGTACCTTTAACCTTTACTTTATCCAGTTGTTGTTCCCAAGTAGCTCGAGCCTGTGCTACATATTCTTCAAAAGTGTTGAATCGCGCTTCATACTTGAGGTTTTTCAGAGCGCCTTCTTCACTCGTAGCCGACAAACCAACTTCAACTCGTATTGGATGCTCGTTTTCTTCAAAAACAGCTATTCTGAACAGGTCTTTCACTGTTGCCTGCCCGCTTGGATATTCTAATTTGAAAGGCTCAGAAAATCGAATTGCAAAATAGACGTGTTGTTCCGTTGCCCAAGCTTCTGAAATTCTTGTCCCAACGATGGTTGAGTCATCCATCATTTTAAAACCACAATCTAGAACTTTGTCTCGGTGATTTAAATTGATGGCAATCATTCTGTTTTTGGGGTTCTCGAAGATGTATTGGTGAATCCCCACTCTTTCCGTTGCGGTTAAAGAAGCATTAATTTGAAAATCTTTTAAAGTAACCGAATAATAGCCTGGATTGGCAATTTCGCTTGTTTTATCAAATCGGGATTTGGTTTTCGAATGATCCATCAATTCCTGATAAGCAGGAATATAATCCAAATTGAAGGGAGTCAGCAAAACATCACCATAATCCGAAACCCCAGTTCCACTCAAATGCGTGTGTGAAAATCCAAAGATGATGGAGTCTGAATAATGGTAGCCTCCACAGCCGTCCCAACCATCCAAACGCGTATCCGGACTCAATTGTACCATTCCAAAAGGCATCGTAGCACCTGGATAGGTATGCCCATGACCACCAGTTCCAATAAATGGATTCACTAAATCAACTGGAGATTCTTGGATATACTCTTTATTTGATTGCTCAGATTCAGAGGACTCCGACTTCTCCGAACTACAGGATTGAGCAAGAGTAGTGAGCAAGAGCAAGAGGTGAATTGGGTTTTTCAATATAAATTTCATCATCAATTCTTAATTCTTAATTCCTAATTCCTAATTCAAACTTTTCCAAACCAGTGCTCCCGCACCCAAAACCGCTACATTTCCTTCTTCCAAACCTGAGAATTCAAGTCGGATTTTATTTTGAAAGATGTTTTGTAGGTAGTTTTCGAAGTGTTTCTTTAAGGGCGTCATTAAAAGGTCCCCGGCCTGACTCACACCTCCGTATAAAACGATCATACTTGGACTGGTGATCGCCACGGCATTTGCCAAACCTAGTGCAAGTTTTTCTGCCGTGAATTCAAATATATTTTGGGCCAGTTGGTCTCCTTCATTTGCCGCTTCCGCAACTACTCGGCTTGAAATTTCGGTGGAATTGTAACGATTTAAAATGGAATAGGGGTCTTCCGGTATCCATTCTTGGGCAGTTCGCACAAGTCCAGTGGCGCTTGCATAAGTCTCCAAACAACCTCTTCTTCCACATCCGCATTTTCTACCGTTGACTTCTACAATCGTATGACCTAATTCTCCGGCAAAACCATCGTGTCCATAAATCAGTTGCCCCCCAGAAACAAAACCACTTCCAAGACCTGTTCCCAATGTCACTAAGATAAAATCCGATTCATTTTTAGCTACTCCAAAAAGCATTTCGCCAATAGCTGCGGCGTTTGCATCGTTGGTCAGGATGATGGGTTGGTCAAAATACTTTTTAAACAGATCCACCAACGGGACAATTCCCTTCCAATCCAAATTTGGAGCATGCTCAATGGTTCCTTTGAAATAGTTTCCATTTGGAGCTCCGATTCCAATTCCGACCAACTCCCAATCTTTGTTTTCATCCAATTGAGCTTGAATCTTTTTAGAAAGCGTATCGACAAGAGTGTCTGGTGTGCAGAAATATTTAGTTTTCAGGGATTCTTCGTAAAGAATATTGCCTTTCTGATCTAAAAAGCCAAAAACAATATTCGTTCCTCCAATATCTATTCCAACGGCCAATTTCATATCTGTTTGATTTTATAACCTTTCAAACCGTAAAAGATCAAGTAAAGCATCCCAATCAGGGGAATAATGAAAGAAATTTGAACTCCTTGAGCATCTATTATTTGACTTTGAATATTTGGTAAGGCAGCTCCACCTACAATGGCCATGACCAAAAGAGAAGACCCTTGACTTGTTAGTTTTCCTAAATCTTTGATAGCTAAAGAGAAGATATTAGACCATCCAATTGAGAAGAAAAGTCCTGTGCCAATAATCGACCAAAATGCGAGTTCGCCTTTAGCAAAAATGGCAATAGATAGAAGAACTAAATTGATGGAAGAGAAAATAACCAAAGAACTTGAAGGATTTCCTTTTCCAAAGATAAAGGCCAGGTAATTGATCAAAAGGAAAAGTAGAAATAAAGCGATTTGATTGAACCCTAAAAATTCAAAATGCACCGAACCATTTTCAATTTTAATACTCGTCACAAAAAAGATGAAAAAGAATACCGCCAAACTAATTAAAGGCATGTAGATCAATTTTTTCATTTCAGAAAGCCCTTGACTAAGAGAAATACTAGCCATTAAACGACCAATCATCAATCCACCCCAGAAATAGCTCAAATAATAGCTTGCATTGGCTTCTTCAAGTCCCGCAATATCTTCTTGCATGATGAATTTTACAATCCACGAACCTACAGAAACTTCTGAACCTACATAAAAGAAAATCGCAAAAATCCCCAGCACCAAATGACGATGCTTGAAAACTCCAGAACCCGATTCAATTTTCTCTTCATTGGAAAAAGCAGGCATTTTGGAGAACCAGACAAAAATCGCAATAAGAATAAAAGCCATGCCGTAGAAAACATAGGTTTTTCCAACAGATTCAGGGGTTTGTTCGCCCGAAGAAAAGATCTTATAAATCAAGATGGTTCCTACAAGCGGACCAATGGTTGTTCCCAAAGAATTAAATCCCTGAGCTAAATTCAATCGACTTGAAGCCGAGTTTTCAGGACCTAAGATTGTTGCATAGGGATTGGCGCAAATTTGTAAGAAAGTGACTCCGGTAGCCAGAATGAACAAAGCCGTTAAAAAGGCACCATACGATTCCATCTGAGCAGCAGGGTAGAAGGCCAGACAACCCAAGCCACAAACGATCAGACTAATCACCATTCCATTTTTGTAACCAATTCGGTTGATTGGATCTCTACCCGAACTTGTAGAAATCAGAAAATAGATCAGACTCACAATAAAAAAAGCACCAAAAAAGGCAAGTTGTATAAAGGATTGTTGGACAGAAGTAAGATTGAAAATCCCTTTAAAAGTGTTGATCAAGACATCATTCATCACCGTAATGAATCCCCACATGAAAAAGAGGGAAGTCAATAGAATGAACGATTTTCTATAGTTTACGGTCTCCAATGGCTAGTGAATTCCTTTAATTTTAATTGTGCTGAATACTTGATCAACTGATTTAACCAATTCCTCAAACAATTCTGGTTTTGTAGTGAAAGTATAGATGTAAGCCGTGTTTTTATGAAGATAAATGACCTGTTTCCAATTCAAACGATCATCTTTGTACAAACCAGAATAAGAAATAGAGTAATATGCAGTTTTTCCTGATCCAATAAGTTTGGCCGATAAAATATCCAAACCAGCAAAGTACTGATCCAGTTGATCTTTAGTCATTTGACCATATTTAGCTAAATCAATGCTCTTATCTACATTAGTTTGCTTGATTAAGGTGAAATTACTTCTAAATTTCTCGTCCGTCCCTGGAATGAAAACAACAAATTCCCCAGTTTCTTCTTTTACCTCAGAAGTCCAGTCTTGAGGAATATCAATCGATCCAAATTTTGTTTTTAGGGTAGTCGTTTGCGCCATCGAACTAGTGAAATAGCAAGTGATCGCAATCAAAGAAAAAATAATCGTTTTCAGTTTCATCGTAAAAAGTTTTGAATTGGGACGAAGATAGGGGTTTCTTTAATTAAGAATTAAGAATTAAGAATGAAAAATTAGGAATGGTGGGATTGTTTCGCAAAGTTTCGCTAAGAAATTCTCTGTGCAACTCTGTGTATTCTCCGTGCACTCTGTGTAAAAAAAAAATAGAGGGAATTAAAAATTAAAAAT
>JAGQYP010000052.1 GCA_020436025.1 Crocinitomicaceae bacterium | reverse complement strand
CAAAAGAATCAACCTTACAATTTTCAACCACATATATTTTGCAATCACAAGTCACAGGTAGCTCACATTTTATTGGCCCAACCTTGAGGTATAATCAAAAAATATTTAAGAAAAATGCCTCCATAGGCTTAGGAAATATGTATGCTTTCAATAAAATAAATCAAATTAGAAATCATATCCTTAGCCATCAAATTAGCTTTTACTACACACCTAAATTCTGGGATGAAAAATATGGTGAATTAAGTTTTGCACTTAATACTAGTCTTCTCCAGAATTTTGAATCAAGTAACAAGAAAATCAGCCTCCAAGGAATCATATTTGTTGATGTTAGATATAAAATCAAAAGTAAATAAATTCGCGTTTTGCGAATTTAATGTTAATTTTACCATTTACAGCAAGTAATATGAATAGCTCCTTAAAACAAATCACCACCAAAAAGCAATACGCTGAATACTGCCAGAAACATTTGGAGATCGGAAAACTATTGGGTAAAGGAAGTAAAAACCAAGATTTGAAAAATGAATATTACCTTTTAGGGTTGATCATAAAAGATTATACGGACAAACAAGAGAATCCTTTTGCTAAGCTAACTCCAGTAGATCTATTGAAAGCCTTACTAGAGGAAAATAATTTAACTGCAAGAGCTTTATCAGAGGAAATTGGCGTGCCACGATCAGTCATTTCAGAGATTTTAAACTACAAAAGAGGATTCAGTAAATCGGTCGTCAAAAAGCTCTCTCAAAGATTTCAAATTGGTGAAGAATCCTTTTTAAGGGAATATTTACTCATAGGTAGAAATTCAAACGTAGCATAGCCACTTCTTTGACAAAAAATACACCACGAAAAAATTCGAAAACCAATACAGCATTTTCCTGCAGCTAAACTACAGATACTAGACAAAAGGAAAAAAAGACTCTACACTCTACATTCTTAATTCTTAATTCTTAATTCTACACTCATTCCACTTTTTTAACCGTAACTATAAACATCAAATCTTGGTTCGGTTCCACCATGCCTGGCAGACCTTTTTTTCCAAATCCGTGTTCTGCTGGTACATGGATGTAGGCAGACTCCCCTTCTTTAAGTTGCATTAAGCCTGTTCTGAGTCCATAATTGAGGTTTTGATCTCCTATGTGCCATACGAAGGCATGCCCTTTCTCGTAGGAAGAATCGTATCTTTTGCCTTCTTCGGTGAAGGACCAGTAGTCAAACATCATTTTTTCGTGACCTTTTACGGCTCTTGGACTTTCGTTTTCCAGGAATTTCTCAACGATATAGACTTTAATTCCTGCACTGTCGAAGGTGGGTTTCACTTTTTCTTTCACTTCCAATTCGACCGTTAAATCCATATTGGGTCCTACCCTTCTTCCGTCTCCTTTTTCTCCATAAGCCAATGCCGATGGGATGGAAATTTTTGCTTTTTCTCCCAATGCCAGTTCCTTTAAGGCCATTTCCCAACCAGGGATGAGCATTCCCCAACCTACACGAACCGGGATGAAGCGTCCAATCTTTCTGCTGGAATCGAAAATCTTTCCATCAGGAGTTCTTGCGACATAATCCAGCTTGATCACATCTCCGGTTTCCAATCTTTCGGCTCCTAATTTTTGCTCCCAAACAATGCGCAATCCACTAGGAAACTCCTTTTCTGAAGAAGTAGAATCAATTTTGATATCTATGTTTTCATCGGCCAACTGATTGGTGTCGATTTGCACTGTATCTTCTTTCGTTTGTGCATCTGCTTCTGCGTCAGATTTCACACCTTCCGTGCTACATGCTGTAAGAGTAGCTATAACTAGTATTTGAACTATTTTCTTCATTAGATTATAATTTCAATCAATTTTAATTTGTACACCAGGGGTTCGTCTGGTGGTATGATTTTTTCGATTCCTATTTTTCCGAAAGAACTAATCGAAGGCACGACTGCCCAGAATTCGTCTCCTTCCTCCATCATGTCCATCACCACTCCCAATCCTTCTGTCACTTGGTCAGGCATGGACTTATTGAATTCAAACAAATCCGCCGACTTCTCTGTTGAGTATACTTTTTTTCCGTCCAAAAGTTCGCATTCCATGGCGATTCTGTAGATGGAATTCTTGATTCCCTTTTTTCCACTGTTAGAAAGATGTTTTCGGTAGATGAAAACGCCTTGTTTGTATTCGTAAGCTATTGGCGAGGCAAAAAAGTACTGGAGTAAGCGAAATCTTTCCTTTTCTTCTATTTTCTCACCTAAACCTTCAATTATATTGCTGATTTCCTCCGCTTCACGAAAGTCCATCAACTCCAATTGGTCTCCTTTTTTTAATTCTTTTGTATCTATTAGCAGTTCGACCAAATCCCCTTTTCCCAATTGATAGACCATTTCGTTGAGTTCAGATTTTTCGCCGGGAAACAACACCCTGACTTTCTCGTCAGACTTGGCCATGGTTTTCACTAAAAGTGCGTCTGTGGACTCCGGTTTTTCACTGGATTTACCAAATTGAATCATCTTGTACTTCTCAGATTCGGAAGAACAGGAGACCAGTATCAGCACTATGAAAGCGAAGGCAATTCTCATTGAATATCTACCAACTCCACATCATAAATTACAGAAGCTAAAGCTGGAATTTTATCCATGTCGCCAATGAGTCCGTGCGCCAAATGCGAGGGAATAATGAATTTAGCTTTAGATCCCTTGTTCATGTATTTGATTCCCTGATGAATCCCACTTTCAATATCCGCTTTATCCACTTTAAAAGATTCAGTTTTCAGAGAGTCTGATTTGTAATAAACGGAACCATCCAGACCCGAGATTTCATAGCGTACAACAGCTGTTTGACCGTATTGAATATTCTCTCCTTCCCCTGGTTTGTAAACACTGTAGTACAATCCCGTTTCCGTAAATTGCAATTTCCAGTCTGGGTGTCGCATGATAAAATTCTCAATCTCTTCTTTCTCTTCTTCGGCAAAACCCTTGAACATCTCAATGGATTGCTCTTTGTCGTATTTCGGAGCCTCCTTAATTTCTTCCGGTTTTTTCTCTTCAGCACAAGACCAGAAAAGACTTCCGATTAAAAAAATATAAATTGTCTTCATCATACAATTAAACGAATTCAGGTAAAACAGTTACAAACTTTTGTACAGCTTGATCCAGGGTTCCCAAGTATTTCCCACCAGCTGCGTTGATATGTCCACCTCCTTCAAAATATTTAGAGGCGATGCCATTTACCGGGTTTTCGATTCCTTTGGATCTAAAGGAGATTTTGATGAGTCCGTCTTCTTCCGTAAAAAAGGCGGAACGATTGACTGTTCCTAAAGACAAAGCCACATTCACCAAGCCTTCCGTATCCCCTTTTTCATAGTTGAATTTCTCCAAATCCTTTTGAGAAACCGCAATGATGGCTGTTTTATACTCCTCCAAAACTCTTAAGCTATTGCTGATGATGGAAGATCTAAGTTTGAGTTTATCTTCAGTATTTTGATCAAAAACCAGTTCGTGAATCTTGTAATGATCCACACCATTCTCCATCAAATTTGCAATGATACGGTGGGTTTCTGGTGAAGTATTTGGAAATTTGAAAGAACCTGTATCGGTCATGATTCCGCAATACAAGCAAGCCCCCGCATCAGCATCTAAATAATTCAATAGCTCCGCATGAGCTAAAAATTTATAGATCAACTGGCTTGTAGAGCATTCATTTGGAAAAGAGAAAGTAATATCAGCAAAATCAGAAGGATCTTGATGGTGATCAATCATGATTTTTTTGGCAGAAGCTTCTCTCAAACTATTTTCCATTTTCCCAACACGGGTTTCGGAATTAAAGTCAAGGCAAAAGATAAGATCTGCTTGCTCCATGAGGTCCATAACCTGACTCGTATGTTGTTCAAAGTTTTTGATCTCATCCGTTCCCTTCATCCATCTTAAAAACCCAGGATAGGGATCAGGCATACAAACCTGCACATCCTCCTTGAATTTGATCAGCGTATTGTAAAGACCTAGGGAGCTTCCTACTGAATCCCCATCCGGAGATTTATGTCCAATAATTACAATATGCTTTGCCGATTCGATCCAATTCTTGGCTTGTAAGACTAATTCTTTTTCCATGCTTCAAATTTAACGGAAAAATGCTTCAGAAAAGTTGAAACAAAAAAAAGAGGAGTAAATCTACCCCTCTTTTTCACATATCTTAAGAAATCTTAGTTTCCAAATCCGGTTTTTACTCCTCTTTGATGTTCAAGAAGCACACCTACACAAACGTAAGATTCAGCTGCGCCATCACCACCATCTACTTTCGGTACCTGAACACGAACGTAAATTCTACGTGTTGCTCCAGATTGGAACTCAAAAGATTGAGTCATCTCGTTGTCTTTATTCTTAAAGAGAATTTTATCTACTTTCTCATATCGGATCGTATTTCCGTCCTTCACCTGCTTATTCTTCTTTTCGTACAACTCGAACTCGATTTGTCCGTTTTTATCTTCAACATCGGCACCTACGGAAATTTTATAATCCATATCAGCATAAGCGATAAAAGACATTTCGTATACTTCTCCTGGCTCAAAATAACCTGATTTGGATTGACCATTAATCAAGTATCCCTCGCTCTTCTTACTTTTCATAATAAAGTATTCCGGCTTCACACATTGAGCTTGCAGAATCATCACGAAGCTCAAAAATACGCTAGTCAGCAAAATCTTTTTCATAGGTAACAGTATTATTTTGTAATATAAGTTCTTAATTCCTGAATCTGTTTTCTTATTTCGTTGTAAGCCATTTCATTCATAGCGAATTCAGATCCTCCACCAAGAATTACTTTGTCTCCTTCTTTCTTCACTTCAGTTTCAGTTTCAACATAAGTCATGTTTTCCGTGTATGTCATTAAAACGTTAGAGAATTTATCCATGATCTCCATCATGTCATCATCCTGATATCTTGCCATGAACTCAAGAATACTTTCAAGTACAACTTGTTGTCCAGCAATACTTTCGTTTAGTACCGCTCCATCTTTGTAATCTCCAGACAATTCGAAAATGATGTGCATGGACTCAACCCAACCACCAGCGATGATCAAAGCCAATTCCTTACCTTTTCCATTCTCTTCTAAAAACGCGTAAGACTCAAAATAGGTTGATTCTGAAATCGAAAATAATGAATCTAAATTTCCGTCATTGTTTTCAATTCGATCTATCAACGTTTGATCAAAAGCCGCTGAAATTCCAAGATCATCTCCTAGTTTTTGAATTACTTTAAAGTAACCCAAGAAATCAGGACCTGCCTCAAAGCAAGCGATATAACCTAAATCTGCTGAATACACACCAAAATTTAGAGCTTTTGATTTAGAATCTACATATTCTGACACCTTTGCAACGTCATTTGTAATTCCTGGCTTCATTTGAACACCCACAGCCTTAACTAAATCAAATAAGTCATTTGGGGTAGGAATTCCTGGTAATTCAAAACCTGAAACCTGCTCATTATTACTGGTGTCATTATCGTTTTGTTGAACAGTATTGGCGTCACTCTTTTTAGTGTCTTCGCCTCCACATGCTACTACCAGCATTGATCCTGCAACCACTGCTGTAACTATCGATCCTTTGAAAATTCCTTTTTTCATAAATTTAAATATGTTACGTTTTTATAGTTTCTAAATGTCAGAACACACGCAATATACGTAGATTTTTTATTAAATGTTACACTAGTTTCTAAAAATACCCCGTGTTAGTTCCTTGATTTTATTTGCTGTAGAAGAAGAAACATTCACTAATGGCAATCTCAAATTGTTACTCATTAGCCCAATCTCAGCACAGGCTTCTTTTATTCCACCTGGGTTTCCTTCACAGAAAAGTAAATCTATAATATCGTACACCTTATAATGGTATGTTCTAGCCTTTTCAATTTCATTATTCAATGCATACGACACCATCAAACTAAAATCCTTCGGAAAGGCATTACCCACAACGGAAATTACACCGTCCCCTCCAGCAGCGATCATCGGAAGCGTAATTGCATCGTCTCCGCTAATCACTAAAAAGTCTTTTGGTCTGTTTTGAATAATTGTCATTACTTGTTCTAAATTACCACTTGCTTCTTTCACTGCAACAATGTTGCCAAAGTCATTTGCAAGTCGTAAAGTCGTTGCTGCTGTTAGGTTTGAAGAAGTTCTTCCTGGAACGTTGTAAACAATAATTGGCAGTCTTGAAGCTTCAGAAACGGCCTTATAATGCTGATAAATTCCTTCTTGAGTGGGTTTATTATAATAAGGAGAAACAGAAAGTATGGCATCAATCCCAGTTGTATCCATGGATCTCAATTGCTCACAAACTGCCATGGTATTGTTTCCTCCTACTCCATATACAATAGGCAATTTTCCATTGTTTGTTTTGATCGCAAAATCCAATACCTCCTTCTTTTCTTGCGCATTTAAGGTAGCCGACTCACCTGTTGTCCCCATCACTACCAAATAATTGCACCCATTTTCAATTTGATAATTGATTAGTTTGCCTAATCCATCGAAATCGACATTTCCATTTCCATCAAACGGAGTTACCAAAGCCACTCCCATTCCTTTTAATTCTTTCATCTTACTTGTTTTTCTGGTCAATCATTACCATATACTTATCCAGCAGATCCATGAACATATTTAAATCCTTGCTTGACTCCATATTCAGCATCAAGTCATACATCTCCAGATTTTCGTCGGCAAATCTACCAACTTTAAAGCTTGCGTGTGAACTTTTTACCACAAACTTTACCTCCGGGTTAACATCTCGACTAAAATCTAACAAAATGTTAAAATTCTCTTTAATAAAGTCTAAAAAACGTCCGTTTTCAGAGTTTCCTGTATAACTAAATTCCTTAGAAGTTACTCCGATTACATTTTCAGTTTCCTTGAAATAAGCAGGCAATTCCTTTTCGTTGCAAATAGCTAAAAGTTTAATTTTTCTTATTCCGTGGTTTTCCTTTAGTTTTTGAATATATCGCTGAATCAAGTTAATTTGAGTTTCCGATTCGCAAGTACACAATATTCCAATAGAATTTGAATTCAGATAATTGTAGACCTGAGATTTTCTTCCATTCTGAATTTTATTCACCTTCTTTTTCGCGAAGTATTCCTGAATTCCTTTAAGCATCTCCCTTGATCATATTTAAAAATTCCTCTTCACTAATGATTGGTATCTCCAATTCATTTGCTTTTTCGTATTTGGATGGCCCCATGTTTTCCCCAGCTAGTACAAAACTGGTTTTTTTGGAAATAGAACCTACATTTTTCCCTCCATTTAACTCGATGAGCTCTTTTAATTCATTACGGCTCATAGTCTCAAAAACTCCCGAAACCACAATGGATTTTCCTTCTAGTTTATTGGAAGCATTTTCCGCCTCAACGATTTCAAACTGGAGTCCGAAGCTTTTCAAGCGATCGATAATTTCCAGGTTCTTTTCGTCCTGAAAGAATTGTTGAACCGAAATGGCAATCTTTTCTCCAATCTCATCTACATTGACCAATTCCTCAAAACTCGCCTGAATCAGTGCGTCAATATTTTTAAAATGTTTGGCTAATTTTTTAGCAACTGTCTCACCTACAAAACGGATCCCAATTGCAAATAATACTCTTTCAAAAGGTTGAGCCTTGGAAGCTTGGATTCCGTCCAATAAATTCTGTGTGGATTTATCAGCCATTCTTTCTAAGGCCATAATTTGGTCGTATTCCAAAGTGTAGAGATCTGCAATATTTTCAATTAAATGCTGATTGTACAACAACTCAACCGTTTCCGCACCTAAACCATCAATATCCATGGCTTTACGCGAAATAAAATGCTGAATTTTACCTGTGATTTGAGGAGGACATCCATTTTCATTTGGACAATAATGTTGAGCCTCTCCTTCTTTTCTTATGAGTTCGTGTCCACATTCCGGACAATTTTCAATAAACTTAACTTTCTCCGCCAGAGGATCTCTTTTATCTAGCTCAACTCCAACAATTTTCGGAATGATCTCTCCTCCTTTCTCCACAAAAACAGAATCTTTCAAGTGCAAATCCAGCTTTTCGATTTGATCTGAATTATGCAATGAAGCACGTTTTACGGTCGTTCCAGCCAATAAAACCGGCTTTAAATTTGCCACTGGAGTAATGGCACCTGTTCTCCCGACTTGGTAAGTGACTTCTTCAAGAATGGTCGTTACTTCTTCAGCCTTGAATTTATAAGCAATCGCCCAACGAGGAGATTTAGCGGTATAACCCAGTTCTTCCTGTTGCGCATAACTATTTACTTTGATCACAATTCCATCGATCTGAAAATTGAGAAAATCTCTTTGTTTGTCCCAGTAATCTACAAACTCCATGATTTCATCAATACTGCTACATTTTTTGATGTAGTTGTTTTTTGCGAGAGGAATTTTAAAGCCTAATTCTCCAGCAAAAGCCACAGAATCAAAATGAGTTTCTTTCTCGTTCTCATCTGAATGAAAGGAATACAAAAAGCAATCCAAGCCTCTTTCAGCAACAATAGATGAATCTTGTTGTTTTAGTGTGCCTGAAGCCGTATTTCTAGGATTCATGTATTCGTCTTCACCCGCTTCTCTTTTTTTACGGTTCAGATCATTGAAATTGTCTAATGGAAAAAAGATTTCTCCTCTAATTTCAAATTCACCAGGGTAATTGCCTTTCAACTTTAAAGGGATGGATCGAATGGTACGCACATTCGCAGTAACCTCTTCTCCTTGGACACCATCTCCTCTGGTAATGGCATGTTTGATCTCCCCATTTTCATAGGTGATGGAAATCGCTACACCATCGTATTTCAATTCACAAACATACTCGTGATGGGTATCGATTACTTTGTTGACACGCTCTTCCCATTCAATAATTTCCTCTTTGGAATACGTATTGGACAGAGAAAGCATGGGTGTTTTATGCTTGATTGTTTGGAAATTCTTAGTGATATCTCCTCCTACTCTTTTTGTAGGGCTATTGGGATCTGCAAATTGGGGATATTGCTTTTCCAACGCTTCCAGTTCCTTCAATTTTTGATCAAATTCAAAATCTGAAATGGTTGGATTACTGAGCACATAATAATTATAATTATGCTGTTCTAATTCTTCCGAAAGTGCGGCAATTTTTTTCTGAATTTCTTCCACTATTTGATCCCTTTTACAATTCTATCTTTTCCGTAAAAATCCTGATGAATTTCCACTGAAACGTATCCAGCATCTAAAAATAATTGTTTTATTGGATTTGCGTACTTCTCATGTATTTCAAAGTAGAGCGAACCCCCTTTTTTTAAGTTTTTTTCTGAAAATTTCAAGATTTCACGGTAAAAAAGCAGTGGATCTTCATCCGGAACAAACAAGGCCAAATGGGGTTCGAAATCCAGAACGTTGGCTTCCATCTCCCGTTTGTCCGACTCCAAAACATAAGGAGGATTGCTCACGATCAAATCAAAAGACTTGTAAGCACCTTGGGGTTGTAAAATATCTTCTTGAATAAATTGTACATCCACTTTTAAATTCTCCGCATTCTCCCTTGCTATGTTCAAAGCTTTGTCAGACACATCCATTCCATACACCTCAGCCTTAGTAAAATGGGACTTCAATGCGATAGGAATACATCCCGAACCCGTTCCAATGTCTAAAATTGTTTGTGGATCGCGAACCTCTTTCTCTATTAACCGAATCAACTCTTCCGTTTCCGGTCGAGGAATGAGGACTGCTGGACTTACTTTAAAAAGCATACCAGAAAATTCGGTTTCTCCAAGAATGTACTCTATGGGCTTTTTTTGTAGAAGCTCTTTCACAATCGACCGTAATTTCAGCAAATCTGATTCTGAAACCGTTTGGTCTTTGGCAAGCAACAATTCTGTTCTGTTCAAACCCGTCACTTTTTCCAATGCCAGATTGGTCAAATGTCGAATTTCTGAATCCGAGTACAGTTCATTCAGTTTATTCTGAAAATAAGGATAGACAGATTGTATACGATTATCACTAACAAACATGCATAAAAAAAGAGCTATAAAAGTATAGCTCTTTTTCAAGTTTTCGATTATGTATCGATTTATTTTATGACAAAAGGTTTATTCAAACGAATATTCTTATCTGAAATGGAAACAATGTAATACCCGGAATTCAAATGCTCTAAATTCATGGTAAATAATTGACTTAAATTCACATTGGATAAGCTGTAAACGATTTTACCACTAACATCTGTTACATCGATTTCATACAATCCATTCAGATTCTTAGTTGCAATATTAAGCTCTCCTGTTGAAGGCACTGGGTAAATCTTGAAAGACTGATCCATTTCGATCTCTTCTGTGCTCAAATTACATCCGGCAGAAACATAACTTAAATCGTAAAAATCAATGAAACATACCCAATCCGTGCTATCGATAAATGGGTTTCTATTCCCTTGAACAGAATGAATATAATCGTTTCTAGCAATTTCGTAATCATCAGGAAGATCTTGGAAATGCCAAGCTTTCAATACATCTTGATCTTGGTTTGTAGGAATTCCCCAGTTATTTCCTGAAACTCCGTTATAACAAATAGCCATGTAAAAGATGGATCTTGCTGCGTTTCCTTTGTGCATATCTCTTGGTTCATACACCAATACATTGTTTGCGTCATATCCTGTCTGACCTTCCAAATAAGAATCTACAGGGTTCACAACATTCCCTAAAGGCAAATTCGATCTTGGCGTATTGGCTTCGTACAAGTTTGTTGGATACAAATTATGCTGATCTGAATACTCAGGTAATCCTGGATATGGTGCATCTGCAGGATAAGTTGGCATCCAGCTATGAGAATAGGTATGCTCTCTGGAATAACCTAAAGTAGTCCAATCAAAAGCCCCATAGAAAACTTTATTTTCTCCGGAGTAAGCGCAAGTAATTACAGATGAGTCTGCAATGGTATCTCTCAATTCAAACTGATTGATTACAGTTGCTTTGTAATTCCCATAAGTAATTTGCGTGTGCGGATTGATTAAGGTGCTCAGATCCGAAGGGAAACTTGTTATTTGTGCATCCATTCCACTGTAATAACTTCCCATCATATTATCAAGAGAAGCTTTGTTTCCGGTTAATGGTGTGGTGTTTACGTAATTTTCAAAACCGGCAGGACCATTGAATGAATAAATTGCGAAATGCATGTCTTGGTTTGCAATCACGTGTCTTGGCGTAAAAGCGGCTGAAGAACCTACATAAGCCACAGTTGCATCACCCACAACATCTCCTCTTAAGTAAGTCGTTCCGTCCATTGGAGCACCTGAAACAGCTGATCCTTTTTTCCACAATACCAAATAGCTTTCCGCATCTCCAACAGAGGTAAAATTACCCGTTAAAGCGTAAGAAGTATTTACAGGGAAAGTCAAATTGGATGGGTTTGCTGAAGGCTCAGTTGCCAAGTTATCCGTACCAATTCCATATAAATTAATCAAATAAGGGTTTTCATCTGCATCATTCGAAGCAATTTCCAAAGTAGCAATCTTGCTTCCTCCAGTTGACGGAGCAAAAACAATATCGAAAGTTGCATTTCCACCTGGAGTAATCGAAGTTGGAGCTCCAGAAACTGAGTAATCCGAAGCAGCGGCACCTGAATAAGTAATACCTGAAATCGTTAGGTTATTTGTAGCACCTAAGTTTTCAATAGTTACTGTAGTATTTGCAGTTGTACCGATTACATAATCCGTTCCTGTCAAATAGGTCTGACCTCCAATCGTTATGTTGATCTCCTCTGCTGGAGGCGTATATGCGATGATATCGTTTTGATCACGTGGTAACATTTGGTAAGTCCCACTGTATTCTCCTTGAAGTCCAACGATAGTAACAGGACCTGCAGGAATGGTTTGCCCAACTAAATTAGAGTTGGTGCTAATTCTCAATTGTCCAGTGTTTACTCCATCAGAAAAATCATAATTGGTGTTTGCCGCAAAACTTCCAGGACCTGTAATGGTCACATTTACGATTTTGATCAATTGACCTTCATAAGTTTCACTCATGTCTGGAATGGTGATTTCAAGTGGCGGTATAATAACCGAAGGGGCTGCTAATACATTAAAGCTGTTTGTCGGAGAAATCTCTAACAAACCATTGTAATCGAATAGCACTCCAGTTACAGTAATAGAATCTCCTCTATTCACTGAACTCAAAATTCCTCCATAAGCTGGCAAACCTCCCGTAGCATCTTGAATGTATCGGATCGGACCTAATTCATCCCCGTTTTGAACCAAACCTCTAATTGTGACGGTTTGACCCACAGAATAATTTGTTCTGGCGTCGTTGATATCTGATTGTGCAAAAGAAAGTGCACCTACAAATACCGACAAACTAAGTAGTAACTTTTTCATTTTAAAAAATATTTAAACCAAGTGAAACACTCCACGTAATTCCCTGACCGAAAAACACATCGGCCGATTTTGCGTCAAAATCTGTATAGCCAGACGCGTAGCCATTATTTGTAGCATCTTGAATGTAATAGGTATTCAAAACGTTGAAAATATTTCCAGTGATAAACAATCCCACTTTTTTGAAATTGTATCTGTATCCTAAAGTGATATCCATGATTCCATAACCTGGAAGCTTCCATGGATCTTTACGAGCATCTGCACCCTGAAGATCAAAAGGATTGAAGTCTGCCCAATGTCTGTCAAACCAGGTATATCTCACTTTGATATAAGCTCCTTTCACAAAATCGCTTCGAACTGAAAGGGCGTAAACGGATTGTGCTGCATCTCCAACATGCACTCCAGTTGGATCGAATCTTGTTTCCGTTGTAGCATTCTTTAGCGTTGCAGGTGAAGCCCATCTCCAGTCTCCATAAGAAACCATGGCGTCAATCGTTAATTGTTTTAAAGGTTTGTAAGAAATATCCATTTCTCCACCCACGTGAAGGGCGCTCATCCCGAATACATTGTACTTTTCATATTCTCCTGGCGCCACCTGAACTGAAACTCCAAACGGGTAAGGCTTGTTATTCCAATAAGTTGCATATCCATTGATTGAAAGCACAAACTTCTTAAAATACAGGTTGTACCCAATTTCACCTGCCAAGATCTCTTCATTTTTGATCTCTCCTTCATAAAATCCAACTTCTCGGCTATCCGAATCCACTACGTTTGAAAATTGAGGTGCTCTAGAAAGGTATCCTGCATTTACATAGAATCCCATTACTTCTGTAATCTTATAATTGAATCCTGCTTTAAATGTATAGGATGGCAGCCATTTCCATTTGGTTTGATCGTATTTCAATCCACTTGTACTTGCGTTGTATTCCACTCCATTATAGACAACAGTATCAATTGCTCCAATACGAATCGTGGTATCTCCTACATCAATAAACTTCTTGTTGAAATAATCTACTCCTTTGTATCCATTTCCGGCCAAAGAAGCATTGATGAAGATATTCCATCTCGTCCCGCTGTATTCAAACAATCCGTAACCTCCGGCCCATTGAACGATCGCATTTCTGTGTCTTTGATAATCTTTCCAAGCTACTTTATCTCCAACCGTTTTCATTGCATTCGGATCATTCAGGTTGGAAGAATTGATAAAATAATCCCCTCCCAGAAGATCGTAAATCTCGTGGTAGTGTTCTCCTTCGTAATATCTGTAGTCAATTCCTGCCGTCATGGTCCATTTGTCGTTGATCTCGTACTTGATATTTCCTAAGTATCCGACCCACCAGTGGTTGTTAACTGCAGACATTAATGGGTTGTTGGCTTTTAACTTTGTGCTATCGTAATTCAAATCGATATTGGGATAGATCGATCCAGCAATTTCAGTGAATTGGTTTCCATCATAAATTCTATCGAAATCTATCTGACCCGCAGTATTTCTATATGCTCCACCGTAATCGTACAATTTGGTTCCACCTCCTTTTCCGATGGAAGCATAAACTACATTGGACAGGTATAAACCGTCTTTTAATTTTCCAAAATGTCTTAAAGTGAATTGAGGTTTGTGGTAGTAGTTCAATTGTTCATTGATCAACTCATCTTTACCTCTTCGTGTTAAAGTACCCCAATGTTCGTTGTATCGATATCCTCTTTCAACAATTCCAGTGGTATCTGCATCGTATTTTAATGCTTTATCGTGATTCCAAGCTGCAATGGGTGCTTTGTAAGATCTTTGTCCGTGTTTTTGTGGAGCTCCAAAGGCACTTAGAGACAGGATGTGATTTCCGAACTTCTTTTGAATCTTGGCGTAATAAAATCCTCCAAGAGATCCCGTTTTGTCCACCCAACCATCTCTGTATTTGAAAGAACCTGCGAGCGTGATCCCCCAATCTCCTTTCAACTTTCCAGAGTTGTAGCCAATGGTAGCTCTGTGTGCATTTCCAGAACCTACTTCGTATTTGATTCTGACACCAAATCGGTTTTCCATTCCGGAAGTCACAATATTCATTGTACCACCAACAGAAGGCGTCACAATTTTACTAGCACCCAATCCTCTTTGAACTTCCATGGACTGGGTGATGGCATCTAGTCCAAACCAGTTGGACCAATACACCCATCCATTTTCCATGTCATTTACCGGTACTCCATCGATCATTACGGCAATATTTCTTTGCGAAAATCCACGAATGGTAATACGTGCATCTCCATCTCCTCCTCCTTGATTGGTAGCATAGATCCCAGGTGTGGCATTTAAAACCATTGGGAGATCTCTGTTACCAAGTTCTTCGGAAATTGTTTTTTGATCGATTTTGGTAATGGAAACAGGAGTTTCGTGTTTTTTTCCAAGATCGGCCACAACTTCTACTTCCTGAATTTCAATTGTTCCCAGAGAGATATTCAGTGGCGTAAATCCTGATTTGATCTCTACAGAATCTGAATATTCAGCGTATCCAGCAGAAGTAATTTTAATAGGATAGGTTCCGTACGGTATTGTTAAAGCGAATTTTCCGTCAAAATCAGTTACGGCTTTGTAGTCTGATCCGATCATTACGTGAGCCCCAATGATGGTTTCTCCCGTTACTTCGTCTTTTACGGTTCCTTCTACTTTGGAAGATTGACCGTAGGCTTGCAGACAAAGAAATGCAAAAAATGAGAGTAAGATTTTAGTTTTCATAGTTAACAATAAATAGGGGGCGGTAAATTACCGCCCCGTTATTCATTCTTGTTACTCTAAAATTAATCTATCAGTTCCTACGAGGCCAGATTTCGTTCTGAAATTGACCAAATATGTTCCTTTTTCTAGATTAGACAAATTGAGTGTTGAGTGAGTTGAAGCTGTCAAGCTTTGTGAGTATACTAAAACACCATTAATCGCATAAACCTTAATTTCAACGATTTCTTCAGTGCTAGAAATAGTAACTTTTCCGTTAGATGGATTTGGATACAATGAAACTACCTTTGCCATTTCATTATCTTCAATTCCGTTTACAGCACAGTTACAATCGTGCATTCCTAAACTTTCCCAGTTTCCGTCTAAGATTGGGTTTCCACCTTGAGAAAATACAGTATCTCCATTCTGATCCAATCTAACAATTACAGCTGGAATGGTATCCCACTCTAATAAAGGATCAAAAAATGAAGGAACCGGATTGGTTTGTCCTTTCAATACTGTGCTTTTTCTAATCATGGAATGATCTACAGTAACGATCACACCTCCTGAAGGTCCACCCGCATAAGGAAATGCAGTTGACCATCCTCCAGTTGGACTAGTATCTCCACCATTCTCGTTTAAAGGTTGCTCTCCAACTTTACCAAAAACATCCACAACTGCAAGAGTTGGAATGTTTGCACTGTTGATGATATCTGTAGAATTCAACCCATTCAAACTTCCTTTGTAAAGGATTAATGCATCATCCCCATTAAAATACATGGCATTTGAAGTATTGTAATCAGCGCAATAAAAACCATCCGCTTTTGCTTGCAATGAATCCCAAACTGGAGCTTCCTGACCTTGACCTTGTGGGTCCAATTTTTCGATTACAGCTACATAAGTTGAATGCGGGGCAATCATACCTGTAAGCTGTACAGAGTTCGATACTTCGGCTTGATTCAGACCGTTTCTGTATCGTGAAACAAAATAACCTGACAAGTCAATTGTTTGATTTGTTGGGTTGTAGATCTCGAGAGCCTTGTTATTTGACCACCCTTCAACGTATTCAGAGATGAATAGATCAGTGCAATCTTGAGCGATTGTAGAGCCCATTAAAAACAAAGCAGAAATTGAAAGTAGTATTCTTTTCATACTCAATTGAATTATAACGGATTAATAAATATGCAAATAGGAAAAAAAGTAAAATGAAAATCCTACAGTGATCGGGAAATCACTAGCTCAAAGGAAGTATGTCTTAAAACATTTTTCATATCACTTCGAATTATACTCTCTAATGGTTTCAGTTTGAATTGTTCAACCTCAAGGAGAACATTAGAAAGCTTGGTGCAAAGTAAATTATTTTTTACTGCTCCACCCAAATTTTAATTGTTAAGATTCCGTTATGAAATCATTATCAGTTTCTGTAAATGAGAAATTTAAGCCTACACAGAAGTTATTAACAGAAAGTCGACTTATCAACAATATCAATCTTTCAAAACTGTTTGATGAAAAAACTATATTTGTTTTGCAAGATGAAGAAAGTACTTTTCATACATACCGCATTCATTGGGGATGTTATCCTGTTTACTGCCATTTTAGAGCAATGGAGCAGGAAATATCCTGAATCCAAAATGGATGTTTTGGTTAGAAAAGGAAATGAAAGTCTGGTTCAAAACCACCCCCATGTGGGCAAAGTATATTGCTGGGATAAAAAGCAGAATAAGTACCAAAACTTATTTAAAATCATCCGGGAAATCCGGAATGAAAAGTATGATTTGGTTGTTAATTTCCAGCGGTTCACGGCTTCCGGACTGGTAACGATTCTCTCTAAGGCTAAAGAAACCAGAGGCTTTGATAAAAATCCACTTTCACGATTCTTTTCAAAAAAGCTTCCTCACGAAATTGGAAATGGACAACATGAGACGGAAAGAAACTTGAGTTTGATTCAAGATTTGGTGGGAGATGAAAAAGTGCTCCCTAAATTATATCCCACTCAAGAAGACCTGGAAATCGTAAAATCCTATCAATCGGAAAAATATGTGACCATGGCTCCCACTTCGGTTTGGTTTACCAAGCAATTACCTTTCGAAAAATGGAAGGAATTGATCGCCATGATCCCAAAGGATTTTAAAATATTTTTATTGGGAGCACCGGGAGATCTTGAATTTTGCAATCAGTTGATGAAAGAAAATCCAGAACATTTGACTACCAATCTTTGTGGTAAACTCTCCCTGGTACAAAGTGCCGTATTAATGCAGCGCGCCGAAATGAATTACATGAACGATTCCGCCCCACTTCATTTGGCTTCAGCCATGAACGCAAAAACCACAGCTTTCTTCTGCTCTACAGTTCCTGAATTTGGTTTTGGTCCACTGGCTGAACATGCTAAAATCTTACAGACAGAAGATCAACTGGATTGTCGTCCTTGTGGCTTACACGGTTATAAAGAATGTCCGAAAAGTCATTTCAAATGCGGTTACGATATCAATTTAAAAACTAATTTAGAGGCATGAAAAACAAACTTTTAATTGCTTTTACTCTCCTTCTATTTTCTTTCTCTTCCTCATTAGAAGCGAAGGATATCCAACTCATTGCACCCGATCTGGTATTCCAACATACTGAAGTTGAAGTGAAGACTGTTGGAATGGCTGAAGGTGATTCCATTGAGATCAACGGCAATTATTACAAAGTTGAAAAGGGTCAGATTACATATAAGTTTGACGGCAAAGCACTTGAATCTAAAAGTCACCACATCATCATGGAAGCCAAACCGAAAGAGGTGCCTTTATGGTTTTCCATTCTACCTCCATTAATTGCCATTTTACTGGCTTTGGTCTTTAAAGAAGTGATTTTCTCTTTGCTAACAGGAATTTTTGTGGGAACGGCTATCATTGGTTTTTACGCAAACGGTTTTCCAGGAATTTTTAGTGGTTTGTTTGCCATTATCGACACCTACTTAGTGAATTCACTTGCCAACAAAGACCATATTTCCGTCATCCTATTTTCCATGCTGATTGGAGCCATTGTAGCCGTAATCTCTAGAAATGGAGGGATGCAAGGAGTCGTGAACAAGATCATTCGTTTTTCAAAAACGCGTAAGTCTGGCCAACTTTCAGCCTATTGGTTAGGAGTAGGGATCTTTTTCGATGATTACGCCAATACTTTGGTTGTTGGAAATACCATGAAAACCATTACCGACAAACTCAAGATTTCCAGAGAGAAACTGGCATACATCGTGGATTCTACCGCTGCACCTATTTCCGCCATTGCCTTTGTCACCACATGGATTGGTGCGGAACTTGGGTACATCAATAGCGGAATGGAATTGATCAATAAAAACGAAACGCAAATTCAAGAAGGGGTTTATTCGGTATTCTTAAACTCCTTAGCTTATTCCTTCTACCCTATCCTGACTTTAATTTTCATCTATATGCTGATCCGAATGAAAAGAGATTTTGGCCCCATGCATCATTACGAAATGCTGGCCGTTCAAGGAAAAGCCGTGGATGAATCAGATGATACGGAAACATCAGATACCGAATTAAAAGCTCTTCAACCCTTTGAAGGAGTGATTCCAAAATGGTTCAATGCCGTAGTACCTATTCTAGTCGTGATATTTGGAACCTTGATTGGTCTGTTATTTACTGGTTTTGAAGGAACTTCCGGGGCATTAGCTGAAATCAATATAGAAGCTAAGTCATGGGGAGATGTCTGGGCAAACATGCCATCATTAGAAGCTCAACCAACCACCTTCTTTCAAAGATTGGGAACGGTAATAGGAAATGCCAATTCATATGTTGCGCTGCTCTGGTCGTCTTTGCTTGGATTGATTGTGGCTATTGGTATGACGCTCGCTCAAAGAAAATTAGGATTACTTAAAACCATGGAAACGGTGATGACCGGATTCAAAACCATGATGAATGCCATTGTGATTTTAGTCTTAGCCTGGGCTTTAGCTGATCTTACAGCTGAAATGCACACCGCAGACTTCATCAAGGATTTATTCGGAAACGATTTTGCTCCTTGGGCGATTCCAGCCATTACCTTTATTTTATCGGCGATTATTGCTTTCAGTACGGGATCTTCCTGGAGTACCATGGCCTTGGTTTATCCAGTCATGTTACCTGCTGCTTGGGCTGTTGCATCCAGTGCAGGATATGATTATTCGGATTCGATGGGAATATTCTACAATACGGTTTCATCTGTTTTAGCCGGAGCTGTTCTGGGTGACCACTGCTCTCCAATTTCAGACACCACCATTTTGAGTTCCCTATCCTGTAGTTGTAACCACGTAAACCACGTTCGCACTCAAATGCCTTATGCATTAACTGTAGGTGGTGTTGCTTTGGTGTTTGGAATTATCCCCGCTGGATTGGGTGTACCTTTCTTTATTACCGTACCTATTTCCGTGGCTGCGATGTGGGCCATCATTCGCTATTTTGGGAAGAAGGTGGAGGAAGTGTAAACTACTACCCCTTTGGTATGCAGATGCCTGGTAGAAATGGTAGTGATGGTAGTGCTTATAGATATGGCTGGAATGGAGCTGAAAAAGATGACGAAATTAAAGGTGAAGGGAA
>JAGQYP010000051.1 GCA_020436025.1 Crocinitomicaceae bacterium | reverse complement strand
ATGTCTTGACTGACAATTCTGCCTTTCTATTCAGCTCAGTAAAACAAGAAATCTATGATTTCGTAGATTTTACTAGTCCCGACATTTCGTCGGGGTTGAACTACGGGGCCAATATGTTTTGTTTTTTATGTCTTGACTGACAATTCTGCCTTTCTATTCAGCTCAGTAAAACAAGAAATCTGTGATTTCGTAGATTTTACTAGTGGTGACATTTATCGTCACCATTGAACTACGGGGCCTTTTGAGGTGACAAAAGTACAACAAACAAACTAAAAAGCACAAATCAGAAAGGGAATTCTTGCTTAGGATTCTATTAAAATCATTCAGACATCTACAAATGAGTAGCTTTGGAATAGATCAGGAAAGTTTGGGCAAAAAAAGAAGCTGTGCTCTCCAGCACAGCTTCAACTCACCTACTACTCATTTGTCATTGAGGTTTTAACCTCGGTTCAAATATAAGTACTTTTTTTTTACCTGCGTCAAGAAAAAATAAAAAAATTACAAATTTCACATTTTCTTAACATTGAGTTATTTTTTATCAGGTCAGCATTCCCCCGCAAACGTTAAGTGTCTGACCTGTAATGTATCCAGATAAATCGGATGCTAAAAATAAAGTTGCGTTGGCAACATCTTCAGGAGATCCTCCTCTTTTTAATGGAATACCTTCTCTCCATCCTTGAACTACTGCCTCATCCAGTGCATCTGTCATTTCAGTTTCTATAAAACCAGGGGCAATAGCATTACATCTGATGTTTCTTGATCCTAGTTCGAGGGCAACAGATTTTGTGAAGCCAATCATTCCTGCTTTACTTGCGGCATAATTCGCTTGCCCTGCATTTCCTTTTACTCCAACTACTGAACTCATGTTGATAATGGATCCAGATTTTGCCTTAAGCATGGTGCGTAATACAGCCTTAGTTAGATTAAAAGAAGATTTCAAATTGGTATTAATAACTTCATCAAATTGTTCCTCAGACATTCGCATCAACAAGTTATCTCTTGTGATCCCTGCATTATTTACCAGAATATCTACGGTTCCAAATTCTTTTACAACCTCGTCCACTAGGTTTAGAGCTGCATCAAATTCTGCTGCATTAGATTTAAAACCTTTGGCGGTTCCTCCATTAGAAGTTAGTTCTTTTTCTAATTGTTTCGCTTTCTCATCTGAAGACAAATAGGTGAAAGCAACTGTAGCTCCATTTTCGATAAATTTTTCTGCAATGGCACGTCCGATTCCTCTTGAAGCACCTGTTACTATTGCGATTTTTCCTTTAAGTAATTCCATCCTACAAAAATTGATTTGGGCGAAGATATAAAAGAATTTTAATAGAAAGGATTTCCTATTTTTTCGTTTCAAATTGAAATCAAATGGAATTCATGAGAATTAAGTTTACCTTTGTTGTTTGAACAAATAGAGGGTTTCTATGCATATCGATCAGAAGACATTTTATCAATCTAATGATCTAATTCGAGATTATTTAGAAGGAAAAATTCCGGATCTTCACGGTCCGCTATTTTCTGCAGAGAATATTTTAAAGCAGGCTACAGTCAGAGAGTTTTCTGATCAAAAAAGAATGGTTCTGGTTGATTCCCTTAAAAAACAATATGAAAATCTTGAGCTTTCACCCAAGGTTTCTTCGAATATTGATTTGCTTCTGCAGTCCAATGTTTTTACTATTACCACAGGGCACCAATTGAATATTTTTACCGGGCCACTTTTCTTCTTCTATAAGATTCTTCAGGTGATTAATATTACGGAAGAATTAAATAAGAATAATCAAAATCAGAAGTTTGTTCCAATTTTTTGGATGGCATCTGAGGATCATGATTTTGATGAAATAGCACAGTTTTCAATAGGAGATAAAAAATTTAAGTGGAAAAGGGATGTGCAGGATGCCGTCGGTCGAATTTCTACTGAAGGGCTTTCCGAAATATTCAAAGAGGTTAAGGATTGTATCGGTCATGATTCACATGGAGCGCTTACTGTATTTGAAGAATATTGCAAAAAGGGATTACTTGGAAAGGCGACTCTATTTTTAGCTAACGAACTTTTTGGGAAGTATGGATTGGTTATTGTAGATGGGGATCAAAAAGATTTAAAAAGGGTATTTCAAAACACTCTTAGAAAAGAACTAGTTCAAAGTCTGGCACATCTTGAGATTCATGATGTAATCAGTAAATTTGATAAAAAGGGTTATAAAGTTCAGGTTAACCCAAGAGAGGTGAATCTATTTTTACTTCATGACCAGAAAAGAGGCCGAATCATAAAAGAAAGCGAAGTCTATAAGATCGCGAATTCTTCATTAGAATTCAAAGAAGCTGATATTTTGGATTTACTGGAAAAGCAACCTGAAAAATTTAGTCCAAATGTGGTCATGCGTCCCATGTATCAAGAGACAATTTTACCAAATGTTGCTTATTTGGGAGGGGCAGGAGAGATTGCATATTGGCTGGAATTGAAATCAGCTTTTGAAAAATATGGAGTTCCATTTCCTATTCTGGTTGTCAGAAATTCTCTTTTACTGGTGGAGTCAAAAGCTGAGAAAAAATTGAATATATTAAATATAGAATTACCACATTACCTTAAGGATGAAAGTGTGCTTATAAAGGAATTCATTCAAACAAACTCTGAAGAGTTGAATATGGAACAAGAGGAGCAGTTATTGAGTGAACTTCAGAGTATTTTGTTGGATAAATCGAGTGCCATTGATGTAAGTTTGAAACAAGCCATAGAAGCAAGCTTGGTAAGACAAAAAAAGGAATTGAAAAGGATTGAAAATAAATTCATCAAGGTACTTAAACAAAAGAAAAAGCATGATATTGAGGCAATTCAATTCGTGAAAAACTCATTTTATCCAAATGGGGTATTTCAAGAACGGTATGAGAATATTACGCCATATTTAGCTAGTTTTGGTCTTGAGTTTATAGATTTATTAAAAGGTAAAATTGGTGCATTCGACCCCAAAGTCGAACTTGTCTTTTTAAATACAAATGAAGATCATACTTAAATACTTCCCTGATCTAACTGAGGATCAAATCCAGAAATTTTTCAGTTTAATTGAATTATACTCGGATTGGAACGAAAAAATCAATGTGATCAGTAGAAAAGATTTGGATAATTTCTACGAACGCCATGTATTGCATTCTTTAGGGATCGCAAAGATGGTTGATTTTGAGCCAGGTTCGGATGTTTTAGATGTAGGAACTGGTGGAGGTTTCCCAGGTATACCCCTTGCTATTTTATTTCCAGACGTTCATTTTGTTTTGGTTGATTCTATTGCGAAAAAAATGAAAGTTGTAGAAGCAGTTGCGGAAGCACTCGATTTGAAAAATGTGGAGGCTAAAACAGGAAGAGCGGAAAAGGTTAAGGGGAAATTTGATTTTATTGTGAGTAGAGCGGTTACCAGAATGAACAAGTTTATTCCATGGGTTCGTCATCAAATAAAGAAGGATAATAAGAATAGTTATCCTAATGGAATTTTCTACTTAAAAGGAGGGGAATTAGCAGAAGAATTGAGCGAGATCAAGCAGGATTATGAGATTTTCGATTTAGATAAAGTGTTTGAGGAAGAGTTTTTTGAAACCAAAAAAGTGGTATACGTAAGATTGAATGAATCATGATAGATCAGATTATTGAGGAATATAAAAAATCCAATCATTTTGGTGAACTGCTGAATATGGATTTGGAGTCTTATGAAGAAGGGGAAGTATTGTATAAAATGAAAATCCAAACTAAGCATTTAGCAACCCCCATTGCTGCTCATGGTGGGGCTGTTGCTGCTTTAATGGATGCTTTGCTTGGCGTTACAGCTCTTACAGTAGCCTCAAAATCAAAATGTGTAGTTTCTACAGTAGAATTTAAATTAAACTTTCTTAAACCTGTTATTCTTGGGGATACACTACATGGAACTGCAAAAATATTGGCTCAAGGAAAAAGACTGATTATTGTTGAGGGAGAAATCACAAATCAAGATGGAAGTCTTGTAAGTAAGGGACAAGGAACTTTCAATGCATATCCAAAAGAAAAAGCAGGACTGTAATTCGATCAAAATTGGCACGATTATTGTTGTACTTATCACTGTATCTCAGGTGTTTACTAGAGTTTAAAAATAATTCTAAAAATGTAAATTTGGCATGATTTTTGCTATATTTACAAATTGAAAATTTACTTATTTTAGAAACACATGAAGAAAACTCTACTCAGCATTGCGCTGGGAGCGTGCGCAGTACTAAACGCTCAAACACCCCCTCAATTAGAAAATCCAGGATTTGAAGCATGGGAAACCATTCAGGTTGGAGGTAGTTCCTCTACAGCTCTTGAACCAGTTCAATGGAGTGGTTTAAAGTCATCTGATGATCCGTCTCTCGCACAATTATCTCCTGACGGGACCCTTACTCAGGCTGTAGGAAGGGATGGAACTGGGTATAGTATAAGATTGGAAACGATTTATACCTTAGGTGTTGCAGCTAATGGTGGTATAACCAATGGTCGGTTTCATGCACCACAAAACCTGAATCCTGAAGAAGGATATATCTACACAGATTCAACGGATGATAAATGGCACTTAAGATTTTCATGGAGACCAGATTCATTGGTTGGATGGTATAAATACGCGCCAACTGGACAGGATAAAGGAAAGTGTGAGGTGATCTTGCATACTGGGTATGGTGCCTTGCCTTTGTATATCCAAGGTGTGCATGACGTAGCAGCCAACAGAGTAGGAAGAGCTCGATATGATTGGACGGCAACTACAAATGGTCAATGGGAGCGTTTTGCTGTTGCTTTTAATTATGATGATTCCAGAACTCCTGATTTTATTTTGGCGATTTGTACAGCTGGAGATAGTACGATTTCTGAAAATGGTTCAGCTGTATGGGTGGATGATTTAGAATTGGTTTACAATAATTTGAGTGTAGATACTTATGATTATAATAAGGATTTCACGGTTTATTACGATCAGGATTTGGTGTTTGTAAACATGAAATCAAAATCTGTAGAGACTTATCCTATGGAGGTTATTGATATGACTGGGAAGGTTATTGCTACACAAAAGGTGAATTCCAATACAACAACTCGAATTCAAAATCTTTACAACAAAGGGGTGTACTTCTGTAGAATTAACACGGGAGGAAAGATGATTACCCGTAAAATTGTTGTGAGATAATAAACTAGTAACCAAGTAATAATTTATAAAAGATAGCACATGAAGAAAATTTTACTTTTCGCTTTGGCAGCATTTTCTGCTAATGTTTTTTCTCAAACCATTCCAAATAACGATTTTGAGAATTGGACGGTTCATGACGATCCACAGTCTACTGGAATTGTTGTAGATAGTTTGGAGTCAGGTTATTGGGATTCTGGAAATCCAATGTTGATTACGCTTCCTTCCTTGGCGGCGGGATTACCAAAAGGATTTATGTACGACACAACATTTGCACAGTCTGGTTCGCATGCAGTTGCTCTTAGAACTGGATTTCTGAATGGATTAATTGCCACAGGTAACTTGTTTAATGGAGAGATCGATGAGTCTACAAATGGTATTACACAAGTTTTGATGACGTATAATCCTTTGGCTCCTGCTAATCCAGGTAGAGCTCATACTGAAACTCCATCCTTTTTTGGTGGGTATTATTTTTACCAGCCGAATGATAGATATATGGAATTCAATATTGGTACACAGGCAAATGATAGCTTGTTTGGGACTATCGATACATGCATGATCGCTGCTATCGTTTCAAAATGGAACCCTTCTCTTATGAAAAGAGATACTATCGCTTATGGGGAATTCAAATCAAAAGATTCAACATCTGGTTTTACTCCTTTTTTGATTCCATTAAATTATAATCAAGCAATGGCCGGAGATACTATTAGTCTTCTGTTTTTAAGCTCATCTAGAGGAACTGCATTTGCTGGTTCATCAGGATCGCTTTTAGTATTGGACTCAATTTATTTCTCAGGTGATTATTTATCTATTGATGATAACATGACCTCCGATTTGAATGTGTATACTTATTTGAATAATTTATATGTGAAAGATGTTTCAAGTGAAAATACATTGATCATTAATGACATGCTTGGTAGAGAAGTTTACAGAGGATCATTGCATTCCGGAGACAATACAATAGACTTATCTCACCTTCATGGTGTTCATGTAGTTACTATCATGGACAAAGAAAAACTAATTAAAAATCTTAAGGTTAAATTAAACTAAAAAATCATGAAAAAACAACTACTCACGCTGAGTGCCTTAGTAGTATCCGCAGGATTTCTGTTTGGGCAACAGCAAATTAATAACGCAGACTTTGAGAACTGGCAAAACGTTGGTTCCAGTAATGAGGAACCAAATGATTGGTCATCGTTGAAAACTGCAAATACTTCTGGATGTGCTGTTTGTGGCCTAGGACCACAAGTTTTGTTTAGAGAAGGTACAACCATTCACGGAGGAACTTATGCTGCGAGAATGGAAACGAAGAATTATTTTGGAACTGCTGTAAATGGATTGATGACTTGTGGTCGTGTTCGAGCAGGTAGTACAACTCCTACTTCAGCAAATAATCACAATTATACGGACACAGGGAATGCTCAATGGAACGAAGCTGTTACTTCAAAGCCAGATTCTATTGTGTTTTGGGCAAATTACCAAGGATTGAGTGGTGACCAAGGTCGTGTTTCGGCTGTAGCTCATACAAATATCAACTTTAGAGATCCAAACGATACCAATACTACGGATAGATTGGGTCAAGCGAAGATGAATTTTGGAAATACTTCTGGATGGGAAAGAAAAGCAATTCCTTTTGTTTATCCGCAATCTGGAACTCCAAGTTATGTTTTAGTGACCTTTACTTCATCGGCTGTTGCTGGAGGGGGTACAAATGGATCTAAATTGTATGTAGATGATTTGTTGTTGATTTACAATGTTAATGCGACGTATCCAACTGCAGCAATTTGTGGTGGAGCTTCAATTAACGTAGATTTCACAACTTCAGGAACTACAACTGCAGCTAGAACTTTTACAGCTCAGTTATCTGATGCAAGTGGATCATTTAATTCACCAACAAACATTGGAACTTTTAATGCTGGTACTGGAGTGAGCTCTGGTACAATTAATGCAACTATTCCTTACGGAGTAGGAGTTTCAAGTAACTTTAGAATTAGAGTAATTGGAAACCATTCAGGGTATTCTCCAGTAAATACGGGAGCTACTCTGACAGTGAATGCTCCGGCTTCTCCATCTGCTGGTTCAGATGCTACTTATTGTGAAGGTGATACTCCTGCTAACATGACAGCTACTGCTGGTGCTGGTGGGTCATTGACTTGGTATGATAATGCTGGACTTTCAAATGTGATTGGAACGGGGACTTCTCAAGCTCCAGGAACTGCTGTTGGTGCTTCTATTTACTATGTTACTGAAACTGTAGCAGGATGTGGTTCTCAAGCTTCTACTGTTACGATTACTTTTAACCCTGCTCCAAATGCAGGTACGGCAACTCCAACGGCTTCAACTTCTTGTTCAACTCCAAATGGACAAATTGTAGTTTCAGGAGATAATGGAAGTTCATACGAATTATTTGATTCTGGAAATAACTCTCAAGGAACAAATGCTACTGGAACATTTACTGGACTAGCAGCGGGTGATTATTATGTTACTGTAACAAACATATGTGGAAATGCGAACACTTCAACAGTTACTGTTGGTGCTCCTGCAAATCCAACTGCTGGAACTACAACTCCAACGGCCTCTACTTCTTGTACGACTCCAAATGGAGCAGTTGCTGTTACAGGATCGAATGGTACTTCATATGAATTGTTTGATTCTGGAAATAACTCTCAAGGTTCAAACGCTACAGGTTCTTTCTCAAGTTTGAGCCCTGGTGATTACTATGTCGTGATTACATTGAATGGATGTACTACTACAACTTCAACTGTGACAGTTGGTACTCCTGCAAATCCAACTGCAGGTACAATTACTCCAACTGCATCCAATAACTGTACAACTCAGAACGGTGCAGTGGCTGTAACAGGATCGAATGGTACTTCTTATGAATTATTTGATTCAGGAAACAACTCTCAAGGATCCAACGCAACTGGTTCGTTTGCAAGTTTAACTCCTGGTGATTATTACGTTGTGATCACTTTGAATGGTTGTACTACTACAACTTCTACTGTAACGGTTAATGCTCCAACTAATCCAACTGCTGGAACTATTACTCCAACAGCTTCAAGTAACTGTACAACTCAAAATGGTTCAGTTGTGGTTACTGGATCGAATGGTGCTAGCTATGAATTGTTTGATTCTGGAAGTAACTCGCAAGGTTCAAACGCTACAGGTTCATTTACAGGATTGAATCCTGGTGACTATTATGTTGAGATTACAACTAATGGATGTATGACTACTACGTCTACTGTAACTGTTGGTTCTCCATCAAATCCAACTGCAGGAACAACTACTCCAACTGCATCGAATAACTGTATAACTCAAAATGGACAGGTTGATGTTACGGGATCGAATGGAACTTCCTATGAGTTGTTTACTGGAGCAGGTGCTTCACAAACAACGAATGCAACTGGTGCTTTTACTGGATTGAATCCTGGTGATTACTATGTTGTTATCACTTTGAATGGATGTACCACAACAACTTCTACAGTTACTGTTGGAGCTCCTTCTAATCCAACTGCAGGAACAACTACTCCAACAGCTTCAACTTCATGTTCGACACCAAATGGACAAGTTGATGTAACTGGTTCAAACGGAGCAAGTTTCGAATTATTTGATTCTGGAAATAACTCTCAAGGTTCAAATGCTACAGGTGCATTTACAGGTTTAGCTCCTGGTGATTACTATGTGGAGATCACAACTAATGGATGTATGACAACTACTTCTACAGTAACTGTTAATGCTCCAACTCCTCCTTCAGCGGGTACAGCTACTCCAACGGATGTAACCAACTGTACTTCGCCAAACGGGCAAGTTGCCGTGACTGGTTCAGGTGGAACTTCATTTGAATTGTTTAACTCTTCAAATGTATCTCAAACAACAAACGGAACAGGAACATTTACAGGTTTAGCTGCAGGTGACTACTACGTAGTTGTTACTGATGCTGCTGGATGTACTGCAACTACTTCAACTGTAACAGTTGGAAATGCTGCTTCGGCTCCTGCTGCTCCTACTGCTGGATCAGATGCTACTTATTGTGAAGGTGCAACAATGACAGATCTAACTGCAACTGCTGGTGCTGGAGGTACTCTTCAGTGGTATTTAGGAGGAAGCCCTGCTTCAACTGGAACAACTCAGACTCCTTCTTCTGCAGTGGGTGTACATATTTATACTGTTACTGAAACTGTTGCTGGTTGTGAGTCTTCTCCAACTACTGTAACAGTAACTGTTAATCCAAATGCTGTAGCTGGTACTGCTACTCCAACAGCTTCGACTTCATGTACAACACCTGATGGTCAAGTAGCTGTTTCTGGAGATAATGGTACTTCATACGAATTGTTTGATTCAGGGAATAACTCACAAGGAACAAATACAACAGGTACATTTACTGGACTAGCTCCTGGAGATTATTATGTTGTCGTATCTAATGGATGTGCTCCTGCTCAAACTGCTACTGTAACTGTTGACCCAGCTACTGATCCAACTGTAGGAACAGTAACCCCAACAGATAATACAAACTGTACTACTCCTACAGGAGCTGTTAACGTTTCTGGTTCAAATGGAACTTCATTCGAATTGTTCGATTCTGGAAACAATAGCGTATCGTCAAATGCTTCTGGTGCATTTACTGGATTGGATGCTGATGATTATTATGTTGTTGTAACAGGTGCCAACGGATGTACTTCTACATCTGCAACTGTAACTGTTGGTGCTCCAACTGGTCCAACTGCTGGTACTACTGCTACAGTTGATAACTCTGACTGTGCGAATCCAAATGGAGAAGTAAACGTTACTGGATCGAATGGAACATCTTTCGAGTTGTTTGATTCTGGAAACACTTCACATGGTTCGAATACGACAGGTGCGTTTACAGGTTTAGCTCAAGATAACTACTATGTTGTGATTACTGATGCTAACGGATGTACTACTACAACTTCTACAGTTACTGTTGGAAACAATACTGGACACACTGTGTCTATCGCTCCAACTGCAACTCAAGATTTGAATATCTTAGAAGATGGAACAGTATTGAATGCTACTGAATCTTCAACAGCTACTTCTAGAGAGTGGTTCTATACTACCACTTCTGGTTCTGGATATACTAGTTTTGCACCAGCTGAAACTGGAGCGAGCTATACTCCAAACTTTGCGACAGTAGGTACTTACTTCGTAATTTGTGAATCAGTGATCTCTGGATGTACAGTGATGTCTTCTGAAGTACAAATTAACGTTACGGATTCTACAGTGTCTATCGTGGAGAATAAATTAGATTTGATTAAAGTTTATTCTTTCGAAAATCAGATGTTTGTGAATCTTTCAAATGTTACCTTGAATAATCCTGTTCTTAAGATGTATTCATCTGAAGGAAAGATTGTTCTAGATACAAGATTGAATAACGGAACATTGAATACATTCAACATGGATGTGCCATTCGGTGTTTATTACTTCAATATCATTACAAATGACAATGCGACGACTGGAAAAGTTGTCCTGAAATAAAAGATTAATTTTATCTTTAGCCCCTGTTTGGAAACGAACAGGGGCTTTTTATTACTCAACTATTTAATATGAAACAAATCTACATACTTCTACTGTTTACAATTATTAGTACAATTTCATTTTCACAAGCGACAGGTACCGTTGAAGGCGTTGTCTATGACAAAGAATCCGGGGAATCTGTAATTGGTGCAAATGTGGTTTTACTTAAGGATCCTTCTTTTGGAACAGTGACAGATGTATTTGGAAAGTATTCATTAAAGCTTGAGCCTGGTAAAAGAAAATTAGTATGCTCCTTCACTGGAATGCGAGATACTTTTGAAATAGAAATTGTGGCTGGACAAACTATTACCCACGATGTGACTCTTCAAAGTGTGATCGTATTAAAAGGAGTAGATGTCAAAAGCACAAGGATTGCAGAAGTTAAAGATGAAGACATTAAGTCTGTTGTTAAAATACCTACTGCATTAATCGATAATAGAGGAGACCGAGATATTTCCACAACTTTGAATACGGTTGATGCTTCTACGACAATTCTAGATGGTGAACCTCAAATTCGAGGTGGATCTGGATTTACCTTTGGTGTAGGAGCTAAAGTGTCCATTATTGTAGACGATATTCCTATGATGTCTCCGGATGCAGGAAAACCGGAATGGGGGTTCATTCCAGTTGAAAATTTGGCAGACCTTGAAATATTAAAAGGTGCAAGTAGTGTAAGAGTACCTGGATCTGCATTAAGTGGAGCCATATTAATGAAAACAAATCAACCAGGATTTAATCCGAGTACTAAGGTGAATGTATACGCGGGTATGTACGACAGACCCAGAGATAAAGGAATGAAATGGTGGGGTGATTTTCCTTACATCGCGGGAGTGAAATTCTTACACATGAGAAGACTGACTCCAAGATTGGATTTTGTAATCGGAGGAACTTTTGATGCAGATCACTCTTATCTTGGAGCTCCTAAACCTTCCTCTACAGTAATCGACACGATTACAAACTTTACAGATAATCAATTGCAATCTCAGAAAGGCCGAATCAATTTTGGATTAAGACACAGACCCGAAAAAGTAAAAGGATTGATGTATGGATTGAATGGAAACTTCATGTACTCCAATTCCAATTCTGTGTTTGCATGGCAAGATGATAGTTTGAATTTTTATCGTGCTTATCCGGGTGCGATGTTACTTCAGAAACAGTTTATTTTTAACGTGGATCCTTATTTAACATTCATTGAAGGAGTTGGTAATACCCACAAATTCAGATTCCGTTATATGTATGCCAATAATGACATGAGTAACGATATGGATGCGATTGGGATGATTGCTTATGGTGAATATTCTTTCAATCGTTTTTATAAGAATTTAGATAGTTTGCAATTGACGATTGGATTGTTGGGGCAATATAATTTTAGTGCATCTGGAATGTATACGGATGCAGGTGGTGATAGTACAAATCATTTGTTGAATGGAAGTTTCTATTTAGAGATGCAAAAACAGTTCTGGGATATCATGAACATTGTTTTAGGTTTCCGGGCAGAGTATTTTGATCCATTTGGTGATAAAAGTAAAAGAAAGATTGCCCCATTATTTAGAGGTGGTTTGAATTTCAAACTTTCCCAAGGAACCTTCCTGAGAGCTTCTTTTGGTCAAGGGTTTAGATATCCTACTATTACAGAGAGAATGATCAATATCCAACTTGGAATTTTAGGTGTTTATCCGAATCAAGATTTGATTCCAGAATATTCTTGGAACACAGAGATCGGAATTAAACAAGGTTTTAGATTTGATAAGTTCAGAGGATTTATTGATGGAGCTTTCTTCATGCAACAATATCAAAATACCATCGAGTATTTGTTCGGATTCTGGAAAACACAATTCCCTTGGGTTGGATTTAAATTTATTAATACAGGTAAATCTAGAGTGTACGGTGTAGATGCATCCTTTGTGGGAGACGTAACTTTTGATAAAAGAACCGATAAGAGAGATTATTCAATGAATTTCATGATCGGATATACCTATTCTCTGCCTCAATCATTGGAGCCTGATTATGTTTATGCAGAAGATTTAAATCCTTCGGGTAATGGAGAGTTAAGCTTTAGATCAACATCAGTAGATTCCAATACGACGGTTCTTAAATATCGTTTTATCCATACGTTTAAAGGAGATATCGAATTCAACATTAAAGGTTTTGCTTTAGGCTATTCTTTCCGCTATTTCTCTAAAATGGAGAATGTAGATAGATCGATTTTTCAGTTTGAGGATGCAACAGCGGGAACTTCAGCTCTTCAGAATTTGAAGTACAGAGATTTCTTCGAAAATCAAAACAATGGTAATTTTATCATGGACTTGCGTTTAAGCTATACTTTTAAAGGAGGGCACAAGGTATCGGTGGTTTGTAACAACCTTACGAATAGATGGTACTCATTAAGACCTTTAAAGGCTGAGCAAATGAGATCTTTCATGATTTCATATACAGCAAATCTTCAGCATAAAAATTCGGAGAATAAGAAAAAGGATAAGAAAAAGGACTAATTTGGTTCTAAAAGATTTCCATGTTTAAAGGAATACTTGCTGTTTTCTTTGGTGCTGCTTCTTACGGGATTTTATCTACAATAGCAAAGCTGTCTTATAAAGAAGGATACAGTCCTGAAGATGCAACGGTATTTCAAATTTTGTTTGGTTTTATAGTCCTTCTTTTTCTAAACTTCTTTCAAAAACATAAATTTAAATTTAAGGAAATAGGGCTTAAGGAATGGGGAGCACTTTCTTTTGGAGGTGCAACGATTGCATTGACTAGTTTGTTCTATTATTCCTGCGTTCAACATATCCCCGCTTCTATTGGAATTATTTTGTTATTCCAGTTTATTTGGATTGGATTTTTATTGGATTACTTCTTAAACAAGCAAAAACCATCTGCACTTCAGCTCATGGCTGTTCTGGTTTTATTATTGGGTACTTTTTTAGCCGCTGGAGGAGTAGGTGCATTTGAAGGCTCAAATTTAAACACAGAAGGATTAATCCTTGGTTTACTTTCTGCTCTTTGTTACGCTTTGTACATCTTCATCAATGGAAGGTTGAATGCAAAAATCTCACCTCTTTCTAAATCAATGGTGATGATGGCTGTATCGACGATCATCGTTTTAATTTTATTAGGACCTAAACTACATGAAGCAGCATTCATGGAGGTTGATTTTCTTCTATACGGAATCCCATTGGCTTTATTTGGGGCTGTTTTTCCGCCTATTTTATTTGCCTATGGTGTGCCAAAAATCGGTGTAACTTTTTCTTCTGTTTTATCTTCTGTGGAACTTCCTGTTGCTGTGGTGATTTCCATTCTTTTATTGCATGAATCTGTTTCCGCTTTACAATGGATTGGAATCATCCTTATTCTTTCTGCGATTTTAATCGTGAGTCTTTTCAAGAAGTAACCACTCAATCAATAGATTATACATATAATTAAATATTTAGTTGTATAGTTAAATAATTAGTTGTATATTTAAAAAATTAGTTATAAGTTTATGAAATGAAAGAATTGACAAAAGCGGAAGAAATGGTAATGCAAGCATTATGGAAAATTAATAGAGGATTTGCCAAAGAGATTACCGAAGCTATCGAATACGATAAAAAGAAACCTGCATACAATACGGTATTGACTATGATCAGGATTTTAGTAGATAAAGGTTTTATCAAGTACGAAACATATGGAAAATCGAATTTATATGAACCAGTGATCTCTAAGGAAGAGTATTCTAAAAGCACGTTGAAATCCATAACGAAAAGATATTTCAATGGATCTCCTAAAAGTATGCTTTCCTTTTTTGCTCGAGAAGAAAACCTTAATCTTGACGATTTAGAAGAGATAATTAAAGAACTAAAAAAGAAATAAAGATGGCAATACTTCTTTTTCATATCGTTTCACTTGGATTGCTGTATGGAGTTTATGAAACTTCGTTAAAGAGAATGAAATGGTACACTTTCAATAGAATTATATTGGTAAGTCTTCCAATTCTGCCAATTCTATTGTTTTGGATATCTCAAAACTCATATTGGGGAATGCAAGTAAGTTCATTTAATCCTGTACAACTAGAAGCTATCGTTGTGGAGAGGGATTCCTTAATCGAAGTAACTGGTGTACATAGTCCTATACAGAACTCTTGGTTATTAGTATACATGATCGGTTGCTCAGTAATGGGTGTTTACATTGGCCTTCAGTATTATTTTACAATCAAAATGATTCGTAGAATTTCATTTAAAGAAATAGGGGAAAGTAGATTAAGGTTAGGATTTTCTGAAAAGTATTCCAGTTTTTCATTCTTTCGATACATTGTACTTAATACACAGAATGAAGGGATGGATGCAATCAAGAAGCATGAAATGAAACACGCATTAGCTGGACATTCAGTAGATTTAATGATCTATAATTTGTATAAAGTTATGTTTTGGTATAATCCTTTTGTGTTCTTACTGGAAAGAGATGTCAAATTAAATCACGAATGTGAAGCCGATCAATTTGCATCAGGAAATAATCAAGTAGAATATGCGAATAGCCTGTTGAATCAAGTGTTCGGTGCAAATCAAATTCAATTTATTAATCAGTTTAATAATCAAAAATCAATAAAAATGAGAATTAAAATGTTAAAGCAACAAAGAAAGGGAAGTCTGTTCAGATATGTGAGTATTCTTCCAATTTTAGGATTGGTTTTTATCTTGGGTTCGTGGAATTCAACAAACCAATGGAGTCATGGAATTTCTTCTCTCAATATTTTAGGGGATGGCGATTCGGTTTATGATAAAGTAGAAAAAATGCCTGAATTTCCTGGAGGTATGGATGCTCTTATTAAGTATATGCAAAAGGAGATTAAATATCCTAAGGAAGCTGAAAAGAACAATATCCAAGGAAAAGTAATGATTGAATTTATTGTGGATAAAGAAGGGCAAGTGACCCATGCAAAGGTATTAAATGGAGTCGATGAAAATTTGAACAATGAAGCTTTAAGAGTGGTTAAAGCTATGCCAAATTGGACTCCTGGTGAGGATAAGGGCAAAAAGGTTAAAGTAAAAATGGTATTACCGATAATATTCAAACTTTAGTAGTACAGAACAAACCTAAATCTCAAAGCAACAAGTTAGGAGGATTCTTTTTAGGTCCTCCTTTTTATTTTTCTTCCAAGTAAATTGGTAAGAAGCGTAACAACGACCACAACCGAAATGGATGATAGAGGCATCAAGATAGCTGCCACCAATGGGGTGAGATTTCCAGTAACAGCAAATGAAAGGCCTACAACATTGTAAAGAAATGAGATCAAAATGGAAATTTTCACAACGTTCATGCTGTCTTTGGAATACCTCAGAAAATCAGTGATGTGAGCAAAATTAGAAGCCAATATAATACCATCACATGAAGGTGAAAAATTGTAAACGTTTTCATTAATGGCGAATCCAACATCACTTTGTTTTAAGGCTCCGGCATCATTAAGTCCATCACCAATCATCAAAGTTTTTTTATTCTCTTGTTGAAGCTTTTTGATATAATTCAGTTTGTCTTCCGGACTGGCATTAAAATGAAGATGCGAGGATGGTATTTTTAAGGATTCCAAATACTGTTTCTCTCCCTCGTTATCACCTGAGATTACGTGGAAATTGTAGTTAGAATTAAACTGCAGTAGATGCAGGAAGTCGGATCGATAGGCATTTTTTATACTGATTTGACCAATGAATTTTCCATTTTTTTCAATCCAAACCCCCGTTTTCTGTAGATTTTCTGTTCCCAGAATCCATTTTGCCGAACCAATTCTATAATGATCACTTTGTATTTCGCCCTCCACTCCTTGACCTTTATGCTCTACGAAATTCGTAATTGGAATGTAATCTGACTTAAAATTAGCACAAATGGTTTCGGCGATTGGGTGACTAGAATGACTTAGAATGGAGCTGATAAATACGATTTCATCATTTGCCAATTCATATTCCACCGAAGATTTTGAAATATCTGTAATGGTTCCTGTTTTGTCGAAAACAATATCTGTAATCGTGTGCATTCGTTCAATGACTTCGGGTGATTTCAAGAACAAACCTTTTTTACCTAAAATGCGAATTCCATTCCCATAAGTGAAAGGAAGTGTAAGGGCTAAAGCACAAGGACAAGCTACAATCAAAACAGCTGTAAATACATTGAATGCAAATCCAAGATCAACGGTGAGCCAATAAGCTAAAGAACCCAATGCAATGTGGATGATAGCTAAGGTAAAATGGCGACTGATCTTGTCTACAAAATTTTTATATCCCGCACGTCCTTCCTTTTGAAAAATATCTTGATTCCATAAGCTAGTGAGGTAAGAATTATTCACTTCTTTTTCAATTTCAACTACAATATTTTGTCCTTTCTGTCTTCCCCCTGCAAAAATCTTTTCATCAATTTCAACAGAATTGGCCTTTGATTCTCCAGTAACAAAACTATAATCGATTCGAGCTTCTCCTTCAATCAATTTGGCATCTGCTGGTATAATTTCCTCATTTCGAATAATTAGTTGATCTCCAACCTTTAATTTTTCTAATGGAATGATTTCATCTCTTGTGGCCGTTTTCTTTTTTACAGCAATTGGGAAATAGGATTTGTAAGATCTTTCGAATTGGATTCCTCTGTAAGTTTTATCCTGAAACCATTTGCCAACAAGCAGAAAGAATACTAAGCCGGTTAAAGAATCAAAATAGCCGGCACCTGTCTGACTTAAAACCTCCCACGAAGAACGAAGAAATAGAGTAACAATACCAAGAGAAATTGGAATATCAATATTGAAAAATTTACTTCGGATTCCCTTGTAGGCCGAAATAAAATAATCTCGAGAAGAATAAATTAAAACGGGTAAGGCGAGAATTAGATTCATGTAAGAAAACAATTTCTGGAATTCAGATTGATTGCTTTTCAGGCCTAAATATTCTGGAAAACTTAGAAGCATGATGTTCCCAAAGCAGAATCCAGCCACTCCTAACTTGTAAAGTAGAGGTTTGTTGATGTGTGATTTTTTTTCAGCCTTTGTTTCCAGATTGATATTAGGTTCGTATCCAATTTTAGACAGTAGTAATGCTAATTCGGATAGTTTGAGTTGACTGGAGTCATAAGTAATTGTTGCTTCTTTTTTGACAAAATCTACCTGAGAACTCCTTACGGATGGGTTGATTTTCTGTAGATTCTCAAGTAACCAAATACAGGAGCTACAGTGTATTGCTGGTAAAAAGAGGATGATTTTATTAATCTGATTATCAGAAAAGGAAATCAACTTTTGCTTTATTTCTTCCAGATCTAAATAGTCAAATTTATCCGCGGCTATAGATTTTTGTTTGCGACCTGCATCTTCATCGATGGTGTAGAAATCACCTAAGTTATTTTCGGAAAGGATCTGATAAACAGTGCGACAGCCTTCGCAGCAAAACGAATGTTCTTGATAATCAATATTATCTTCAATTACCTCGCCACAATGAAAACAATGCTCTCCTTTCACCTTTTTTTTGACGAATTTCGGAAATTAAGGGGGATTTTTCCTGTCTATTGCCAAATTTCAATTTGATAAAAATCACTTATTGTGGATTGAGAAGTGAAAGAAAGCAGTAATTTAGTATTAACAAACTCTGACGGTGCAGGAAATCGAAAATTTATACGAACTACTTTTTGAAAACATTAAAGAGGGGATTGTTATTGTCAATTCTTCTGGAGTTATTGAGAAAGTGAACAAGCGATTGGAAACTATTTTTGGATACGATCCAGAGGAGTTAATCGGTAAGAATTTGGAGATTCTGGTTCCTAATTCATTTCGAGAGCAACATAAACACCATCATTCTAGCTTTATGCAAAAACCCATGACTCGTACGATGGGAATTGGAATGACGCTTCAAGGTTTGAAAAAGGATGGTAGTCTGGTAGATGTTGAAATCAGTTTGAGTTATTTAGAGCGAGATGGAAGCAAACTAGCCGTGGGACTTGTTTCTGATATCACGAAGAGAGTTGAAAATGAGAAAGAGATTCTTTCCTTGAACAAAAGCTTGGAAAGGAAGGTAGAGCAGCGGACCAAAGAACTTAGAGAAAGTCAAAAGTTGCACCAACTGATTGCGCGAAATTTCCCAGATGGAACAATTAACGTTTTTGACAGAGAATTAAATTATATTTTCATAGAAGGGGAAGAACTTTATTCGATGGGGATAACCTCCGAAAAATTGATTGGAACGAATTATTTAGATCGTTTACCTAAACGTGTTCATGAAGAAATTCGATCCAATTTACAACAGGTTTTTGAGGGGAAAAGTGTCAGTTTTCAATTGAATTTAAAGAAGAATCATTATCAAATTACTTCAGTTCCCTTGTTACTTGAAAATGGCAAAGTTGAGCAAATACTAGTTGTTGAAAGAAACATAACGCAACAAGTTCAGTTGAATGACCAGATGCTAGAGTCTCTGGAAAAAGAGAAAGCATTGAATGAGTTGAAGACAAGGTTTGTTTCCATGGCTTCTCATGAGTTCAGAACTCCTTTGAGCGCAATCCTTTCATCTTCGGATTTAATTTCAAAATATATAGAGCGAAATGATCTTCCAAAAACAACGAAACATTTAGATAGGATAAAGACCTCTGTTCATAATTTAATCGATATACTCAGTGATTTTCTTTCTATTGATGAAATGGAAAGTGATAAGGTGCAGTACAATCCCAAGCCTAATAATATCAGAGAAGTATTTGAAAAAGCGGCCTCTGATTTAGAACTTTTATTGAAGAAGGATCAGGTGATTAAATTAGAATTTGATTTGAATCAGGAGATCTTTTTAATCGATCCTAGAATATTGTTAAATGTTTTGAATAATCTAGTGACGAATGCCATCAAATATTCGGAAGAAGGAGATCCAATCGAAATTAAAGTTTATGATCGAGGACATTCCCTTCATTTTGAAGTAAGGGATTTTGGA
>JAGQYP010000050.1 GCA_020436025.1 Crocinitomicaceae bacterium | reverse complement strand
TATCGGGTGTAGAAAAAATGGAGTTGAATACCTTGAGGTATGTAAAAGTTCTTTTCGTGGGTTGATTACTCTGTGGGTAGTTGAAACCAGTTTGCCATTGGTTAGGCGTTGAAGCATGTCTCCTACATTGATCACAATTTCATCTGGTTGTGGACTCACATTGATCCATTCACCTGCTTTCGTCTTTGCTTGCAAACCTTCAGCAGTTCCTCCCATCAACAAAGTGATTAAATTGATGTCTTCATGTGCTGCAGCTCTCACCGCTCCATTCGGGATATCTTTTAAATCGGTTTGCGGAAAGTAATGCAACAGTCTTAAAATGGAATTTCCTTTTTCAATCTTTTGATCAAAATAATTCTCATCCAAATTCAGGTATAAGGCAATCGCTCTTAAAAGATCTCTTCCTGTATTATTGAATGTGTCAAATACCTCTAAACCATGTTTTTTTAATTGAGGAGTTTCTTCGGGCCAAATATTCGCTGGATATCCAAATTCATTGTTTTCCGGAACCTCCTGTCCGATGTGATAAAATTCCTTTAAATCTGGTATATCAGCTCCTTTTGCAGTCTCTCTTCCAGGAGAAATGTACCCTCGTTGTCCTGCAATGCCTTCAATTTCGTATTTCTTCTTAGTGTTATCATCCATTTCAAAGAAGGAAACACTAGCATCGTATAAATTGTCTCTAAGTTCTTTGGTAACTCCATGGTTCTTTACAATCGCAAAACCAATATTGGAAAATGAATCACCTAGTTCTTGGATAAATTGATTTCTCTTTTCAGCATCTCCTGAAATGAAATCTGAGTAGTCTACCGTTGCAATTTTCATACTAATTCAGTGAATTTTCCTGAAAATTACTCAAAAATCAACTTGCCTAAACCGTTTTTACAGAAATAATATTGACTGGACAAGCCTTCTTTGCTTGCTCTGCTTCGTAAGTGTGAATTTCATTGGTGTTGATGGTGTGAAAACCCTTGCGGTCCCTGCTTTTAAGTAAGACTGTTTTCCCATCTTTTTTTGACATCCGAAATAATTCCGGACACAATTCAGCACAGTAATTACAGCCAATGCATTTGTCTCTTTGTAAGGTTACAACCAGCATTAGGCTTCCACTATTTTGTAGAGTTTGTCACTTAGTCTAATTCGCTGTTCCAATGGAATCGTACATTGATCACCTTTTTTCGTTTCAGCTACTTGTTCGTCATCCACAAAAATGGATTCGGCAACTGTTTCGTAGACTCCTGTGGTTGGACCCGTAATCAAGATCTTATCTCCTTTTTTTAAGGATTGTGCTTCGATTTTAAACTCAGCAATCTTCGCTTTTGGATAGTAGTGAACACCTTTACCTAGATAGACTTTCTTTTGTGTGGCTAACGAACCAGGTTTTGATGAAAATTCTCCAAGTTCTTGTCCTAGATAATAACCGCCCCAGAATCCTCTGTTGTAAACGGTTTCTAATTCCTTCATCAATTCTTTTCCAAACTCAGTCGTATAGGTTCCCGCATAATACGCATCAATTGCTTTTCGGTAACATCTGGTTACTGTTGCTACGTATTCGGGAGCTTTTCCACGCCCTTCGATCTTAAGTACTTTCACACCGGCATCAATGACTTGATCGAGAAAATCAATGGTGCATAAGTCTTTTGGTGACATGATGTATTCATTGTCGATGGCCAATTCCGTTCCGGTTTCTTGGTCGATCACCGTATATTTTTTTCGGCAATTTTGAATGCAAGCTCCTCTGTTTGCACTTGAGTTGTCTGTGTGTAAACTCATGTAACATTTACCAGAAACAGCCACACAAAGCGCACCATGTCCGAATATTTCAATCTCGATCAGTTCTCCATTAGGACCGCGAACATCTTCTTTCACGATTTGTTCTGTGATCTTCTTTACCTGAGATAAGGAAAGTTCTCTGGAAAGTACCATGGTGTCGGCAAACATGGCATAGAACTTCACTGTTTCAATATTGGTGACATTCAATTGAGTCGAAATATGGATTTCAACCTCTTTTTGTCGCGCATAGGCAATTACAGCTTGGTCTGAAGCGATAATGGCTGTGATGCCCGTATTCTTTACCTCGTCAATTACTTTTTTTATGATGGAAAGATCGTGGTCGTAGATGATAGTATTTAAAGTAAGATAGGTTCTTACTCCAGCTTTACTACATCTTTCTGCAATCTCTGGAAGATCACCTAATGTGAAATTCATGGTAGCTCGAGCTCTCATATTAAGCTGATCTACACCAAAATAAACCGAATCCGCACCGTTGTCAATTGCAGCTTGCAAGGCTTCCCAACCTCCACATGGAGCCATTAACTCAATCATTCCATCTTTCTTCATGGTGCAAAAATAAGCAAACGCGCTTTATTTATAAAGATTCTAAATAAATTTTTAATTGTGCTGATTTGCCTTGGACTGGTGTTGATCGTTTTCGTGCTTCAAGAAATGGTTGACTGCACATTCGGCATCCAAAAACAAAGATTCCTTGCCAATGGTATCGATAAACCCAATTTTGTAGAATAAATCACGCACTGGACCTATGACTCCAGAGAAATAAACTTGGATGTTCTGCGATTGTAAACTCTTCACAAATTCATCCAAAGCTTTTAAGGAAGTGGTGTCAATGGCACTGATCGATTCTGCTTTGATAACCACTAATTCTGTTTGTGGTTTCTTCAGTAATTCAGTTTTGATAAATGATTTTACCGTGTCAATATTTGCGAAGTATAAATTCGAATCAATTCTGACAATGAGGATGTTTTCCCATGTTTCGACATCTTGGAATCGATTAATATTTCTGAAGTTTTTGCTGTTAGGGATTCTTCCACACACCGCAATGTGAGGATTCGTAGATTTAAATAGTAATAAGGCGATGGAGACAAATATACCAATGCCCAATCCTTCTATGATTCCCACTGTTAAAGTGACTCCAAATGTAATCAGTAACATGAAGAAATCCTCTTTCGACATCTTGAACAACTCAATGGCGTACTTTAAATCAATCAGCTTTAAAATGGCCGTAATGATGATGGCTCCGATCACGGCTTTTGGAAGAAAATAAAAGGGTCCAGTCAAAAACAGGAGGACGATTAAAATAAATACGGAAGCAATGATCAAACTCACAGGTGTCTTAGCACCCGCCTCCTGATTCACTGCAGATCTGGAGAATCCACCAGCACTGCTGTAGGTTCCAAATAAAGAACCAATCATGGCACCAACTCCAATGGCTCTCATTTCCTGATTATTATCTACTTCGTGATCATTTTTCATGTCCTGAAGTGATTTGGCAATGGAAATAGATTGCATATAACTGATCAAGGCAATGGTTAAGGCCAATGGGGCCAATTTGATCAAATCTTCCCATAAGAACCAAGAGCCTGTAAATGGCGGAAATCCTGAAGGTACTTCACCCACTATTTTCAGCCCGTATTCAGAATCCAAATGCATGAAATAGGTGAGTGCTGTAAAAATGGTAACAACAATGATTGGTCCTGGAATTAGTTTTGATATTTTTTTGATACCAATGAGAAGAACTGCTGTGGATAGGGCTACAATGAATGTTGTCCAGTTCGTTTCGTCTAAGTGTTTGACAAGATTTTCTACTGATTTTTGAACTTGATTAGAGCTGGGAATGTCCAAACCAAAAACATTTTTGAGCTGACTCATGGCAATAATAATCGAGGCAGCAGAGGTAAATCCACTGATCACTGGTTTAGAAAGAAAGTTGGCGAAGAAGCCAAATCTTAAAATCCCGAGGACTAATTGAACAAATCCCGCAAGAAAACAAACAGTGATGGCGGCTGAAACATAGTCTAGTTGATTAGAATAATTCAGTGCGGAAAGTCCGGCTCCAATAATTAAAGAATCCATCGCCGCGGCTCCAATGGAAAGTCTGCGGGAAGTTCCTAAAAAAGCATAAATAATGGGAGGAATCAGCGCCGAGTATAAACCGAAAATAGGTGGAAGTCCAGCAATAATGGCATAAGCAATACCTTGTGGAATTAAGATCAATCCAAGTGTTAGACCTGCCAACAAATCACTACTAAAAACACTTTTGTCATAGCTCTTGAAAAGCTCAAGTAAAGGAATGTTTTTAGAGTTAAATGACATCTTGAATTTTTATATGTACATGAATTTCCTCTCAAAAATAATTAGTTTATTTGAATATGAATATTCAATCTGTACTGAAAACCTTAGGACCGGGAATTCTTTTTGCTTCCACAGCGATTGGAGTATCCCATTTGGTGCAGTCTACTCAAGCCGGTTCGAAGTTTGGATATGGATTACTTTGGGCGGTAGTTTTAGCTAATTTATTCAAGTATCCTTTTTTTGAATTCGGATCGAGATATGCAAACAAGACCGGGAAATCGATCATTGATGGGTATTATCAGCTTTCCAAATTTGCGTTTTACATGTATTTGGCAATTACGGCGGTTTCCATGTTTTTGGTTTCTTCAGCTGTTCTGGCAGTTACAGCAGGATTCATGGAAAATCTATTTGGTATTGATGCGGCAATTGGTCAAAGAAATGTGACACTCACATTGCTCATCTTTATTTGTGCCGGAATTCTGCTCATTGGAGAATACAAGATTCTGGACAAGCTAATAAAAGTAATCGGCGTGACTCTCTTGATTACGACACTTTTGGCTTTGATTTTCGCTGCCGTGAAGTTTGGTTTTCAAGACAAGACTTTGTTTCCTTCCGGGATTTTGTCAAAAAAAGAGAACATTCCTTTTTTATTTGCATTGATGGGGTGGATGCCCACTGCGGTTGATCTTTCAGCCTGGAATAGTTTGTGGACAGTCGAAAGAATCAAGGAGACCGGTTATCAACCTACTTTGAAAGAGACTTTGTTTGATTTCAATTTTGGTTATATCGTTTCCGCATTATTAGCAGTTGTTTTCTTGAGTTTGGGTACTTTGTTAGTTTATGAAACTGGGCAGGAGATACCCGGACAAGCTGTTCCATTTGCTGATTTTGTAGTCAATATTTACACTAAAAGTATAGGAGATTGGTCGTATTTGCTGATTGCCGTTTCTTCTTTCTGTATCATGTTCGGAACGGCGATTGCTGTTTTTGACGGATATGCAAGAGCAGTGAAAAGGAGTTCCGAGATACTTGTGGAAAAGCAAGGAAAAAAAATCAGTACCCATTTGATGTATCGCTTGTCCTTGTTAGTATTGGTAATTGGGACTTTTGCTGTTATTCTCTATTTTCAGAACGATCCCGAAGGTTTTGGGAATTTGATTAAGGTGGCAACCATTACTTCTTTTCTTATTGCCCCAATTATTGCCATTTTTAATTTCATTTTGGTACAGAAGAAATTTATGGGAAAAGGCGGAAATCCTCCTGTTTGGTTAAATATTTTGGCTATCTTCGGGATAATCTTTTTGTTCGGATTCAGCGTATTTTACGTTGTTTTCTTACTTGGGTAAATGGGTTGGTACGAAAGAAATATAGGCTACAGTCGTGAATCTCGAAATTATTACCGAAGATCGGTTTTAGAGGAGATTAAATCGGAACGAAGACAGCGTAAAAAGCAGATTAAATTTGCGGCAGTTTTTGTTGGGAATATAGCTTGTATTCTTCTCACATTGATCTTATGGATGATGTCGGGGAACACCAAGAATACCGAATTGAGTCAGCAGAAATTTAAAATGGCTGAGGGACAAACTTTCGAGGTAGTCCATCCGGGAAAAATTCACCAAATCACTCTGAAAATACCTTATTCAACAGCAATTAAAAATTTTGAAAGAGCTACTGGGGTTTTGATGGATCTCTATGGACCTGATGGAAGAAGGGTGTACTCGTTTTACAAAACCTTATGGTGGTATAGAGAAAGTTCAGAAGATAAAGGAGCAAGCGAACCTCTTGTTGCGAAGATCATCCTAAATGAAAAAGGAACATACAAGATCAGAGCCTATACCATGGATGATGAATTCACAAAGAAAATAGGACCGGTCGACATGGATAAGGAAAGATTGATGATCGCAGAAGCGACAGTAAAATCGAAGTCTTCGGGAAGTCTGTATTTCAGTTATCTATTGATTTTTGAAGTAGCCTTGTTGGTCTTATTTCTTGTCGCAAGTAATTATGTTGGAAATCCTTTGAGTCTGTGGAATTTAGTAAAAGAGGATATTGGACTTTTAACTAAACCCATTCCACTTTTGTATTTTGGAATGATCGCAGCTTTTTTGATTTTAATAATGTATTGGAACTATTTGGGAATTGGGTATGCCGGTTACGGTGATTACTTGCATTCTCCAAACTGGTTCTTTGGTTCTGATGATGTAATTTATATAGGATAGATATGGTATTTAATAGAATTTTTAAAATGTTTAAGTCCGACAAAGGAGGTAGTTCTGTAGACTATACAGTGAAGGACATCAAAAAAGGGTATATCGTAGAATATGACCTGGTAAGTTGGGAAGCAATTGAAGAGTATGAATACGACTGGGGAGGGAATTACAAAGGAAAAGAATGGACTTTGTACGATGGGAAAAATGAGATTTACCTGTATTATGGATCCTTTCCAAGTGAAGAAATTTCGGTAAGTAAACGGATCAATATGATGACTGAATTGCCGGATTTAAGAGAAGATGTATTTCACAAAGATGAGCCAAGAACTTCATTTGCTTATGATGGGAAAACATGGAATATTGTGGATGAATCACCTGGATTGATGATCAATTCGGACACCAAAGAAGAGGTTGAAATCGTTTCTTGGACTTTTAATGATCCAAATGAATCGGAATTTATAACTGTGGTGAGAAATGGAGAGAAATCCGTAGATGCCTACAAAGGGAAATACATTGAAAATTACGAAGTGTCCAATATCCTTCCAAGGACGTTAGAAGATTAATGAAGAATTGGCTTTACATAGCATTTACTGTCTTTCTATTTGCTTCTTGTGTGGGAGAAAAATGGAAGGAAAATCCTGTAGACGACCTGATTGAAAAATACAAGGACAAAGGGCCTGTTTCAATTATTTTGAAGGACATGGATCTGCAAGATGGGGATTACTTTCATAAATACATGATTCTTTATTCGGAAGGGGGAGAGTTCAAGGTTGACAGTACAGAATGGATGGAAGTCAATGAGAATTTCTTTATCCTGAATGAAGAGAATCTGGATATGTCGATTGTAGCCATTGATGAAAAGGGGAATATAGATAAACTGGTTGCTCCTCCTGGTTACAGACATATTGTGGGGAATGAGAAGTATGGTAGATGGGAAGATAGAAACGGACAACGAGTTTGGGTGTTTTTAGGTCAGTATTACTTCTATCGGACAATATTTGGTTGGGGTGGCAGACCACTTTATTACAATTCCTACAATACGTATCGAACTAGTTATTATGGTTCAAGACCGTATTATGGTTCCAAAGGAAATGAATGGGGGACCAGTTCGAAGTATACTCAGTCCAACAGACCTAATTTCTACAAAAGGAAAACATCGAAGAATAATTTCATGAGTCGTAAACGAAGCTCTGGTTTCTTTTCGCGTTCTGGTTCGTCCGGATTCAGAAAAGGAGGGGGCTCTGGAAAATAAAATAGTATGTATTTAGCTTTAAATATCAATTTGGAGTACATCACTTATCACCCGCTGGTTTACATAGCCGCTTGTTTGGTGTTGATTGTGATTGCAAAATTTACCCTCGGACTTTTCATGAAGGGTGTTAATATTGACCATGAATTGGTGGAGAAAGACAATTTTGCTTTTTCGATTGCTCATGTGGGTTATTATATCGGTTTATTGATTTCTCTCGCCGGTGTTTTATCCGGATCAGGAAGTGCTAATTTTTGGGAAGATGTTGGTTTGACAGTGGCCTATGGAGGAATTTCTATTTTACTTATGAATTTATCCGCCATCCTGAATAACAAAATCGTTTTCGCCAAATACAATATTCAAAAGGAAATCATTGAGCAGCAAAATGTAGGATCTGGAATCATTGAAGCAGCCAATTTCATAGCTACAGGTTTCATCATTTTTGGAGCGATGCGCATGGATTTGGATGAGCCTTGGCTGACAATCGTCTATTGGGCTATTTCTCAAGTAGTCTTTTTTGTGATCTCACAAGTCTACAATTTAATTACACCCTACAACGTTCATCATGAAATAGAGAAAGGGAATTCTGCAGTGGCCATTGGGTATGCAGGAGCATTAATTGCATTTGGAATTTTATTGGAACATGGTATCGCATCTTCTCATTATTCTGTATTGGAAAGCTCTGTTTACATGGGAATTGATGTTTTAGCAGGAATTATTTTGCTTCCTGTATTGAGAATTGTAACAGATAAAATACTTTTGCCAAAAAGAAAACTAACGGACGAGTTAGTCAACCAGGAAAAGCCGAATCATGGAGTAGCTTTCATCGAAGCTTTTTCTTACATTACAGGAGCATTATTATTTACTTGGTGTTGGTAGAACATTCTAAATTGAACAAAATGAAAACAATTAAAATTGCAGTAGTATCGGTTATTTTAGCTTTCACTTCTTGTCAGGGAGATGTGCAAGACGATTCTAAAAAAGATGGAGAATCTGGGTCTGAAGAAGTAGCTAGATTGAAATCGGAGTTGGAAAATCTGAAATTGCAGATGTCCGACAAGGATTCCACAATCAATCAGTCTGTAAGATTGTTCAACGAGATTCAGGATAATTTAATTTCTATCAACTTAAAAGAAGATGAGATTCGAATCAAATCAAGAGATGTAGAATTGTCGGAAGATTCCAAAAACTGGATCATTGAAGAGATCAAGAAACTGAATATGCTTCGTGAAGAGAATGCGAGAAAGGCATCTCAGTTGCGTAAGCTAACTTCCAATCTGAAAAAGGAAAACAATGAGTTGATCGCCATGAGAGACAATTTGTTGAAGCAAATCGAGGAGAAAGATAAAGAGATTGAAAGATTGAGAAATGAATTGGCCGATATGGACCGAGAATATTTAGAGCTTTTTGATGCCTACCAAGAGCAAGTAGAATTGGCTTACGAGACCATGCTTGAATTGAACGAAGCTTACTATGCTTATGGAACCGTGAATGAATTAAGAGACAATAATGTGATCGAAAAGAACGGAGCATTTTATACGCTAAAAACGATCAAAATTAAGTCGGATTTAAATGAGGAATACTTCACAAAAGTGGACATCACTAAGGTGAAAGAAATTCCTTTTGAGGGAAAGAAATACGAGATCATTACTGAGCACCCAACTGATTCTTATCAAGTTGTAGAAACGGACAATGGACACAAATTGGTCATCACGAATTACAAGAAATTCTGGAAAATCAGTAAGTTCTTAGTGATCGGAATTAAGTAACATTGGACTTCAATAAACTTAAGGTTGTTGAGCTGGCTGGGGTTCTTGCCGGACCCTCGGTTGGGATGTTTTTTGCTGAATTAGGGGCGGAAGTCATCAAGATTGAAAATGAAAGATCCGGGGGAGATGTGACGCGTTCTTGGAAATTGGCTAGCGAGGACAAGTCATCCAAAGTTTCCGCTTATTTCTGTTCAGTCAACTACCACAAAGAGTATCAGTTTAAGAATTTAAAAGAACAAAGAGATCTTGACAAAGTTCGAGATTTGATTCGGGAAGCCGATATTGTTTTAGTCAATTTCAAAAAGGGAGATGATGTCAAACTTGGCTTGGATTACGAAACACTCAAAAAAATCAATCCCAAGATTATTTACGCAGCTATTACAGGATTTGGAGATGAATCGGAAAGAATTGCATACGATTTGATTTTACAAGCTGAGAGTGGATTTATGTCGATGAATGGACAAGAAAGCAATCCGCCTACTAAAATGCCTGTAGCTTTAATTGATGTATTGGCCGGACACCAACTAAAGGAAGCAATTCTGATCGAACTTTTAAAACAAGGAGAAAATAGAAAAGCTGTGAAACTGACGGTTTCTTTGTTTGACTCAGCATTGGCATCTTTGGTGAATCAAGCTTCCAATTATTTGATGACCGGACATGTTCCCAAACGAATAGGGAGCAAGCATCCGAATATTGCGCCTTACGGGGAAATTTTTGAGACTCAGGATGGCAAACTGATCACTTTTGCCATTGGTTCGCATACGCATTTTCAGAAGTTATGTGAGTATTTAGGTATTGGTGAATTGGCAAATGATCATCGATTTTCATTCAATCAAAATAGAGTAGCCAATAGATTGGAATTATTTGAATTGTTGCAAAATGAGATCAGCAAAAAAGACTCAAAAATCGTGGACGAGCTGAATCAAGTAGGTGTTCCATCTGCCCGAATTAAATCCTTAGACGAAGTTTTTCAATCCGAAGAAGCCCAAAATTTGGTTTTAGAAGAAAATATTGATGGTGTGGCAACCAAGAGAGTCAAATCCATTGTATACAAATCCTATGATTGAAGTTAGAGCACCACAAACAGATCAGGAATGGGAAGCTTATTTCGATCTTCGTTATCAAGAATTAAGAAAACCCTGGAACCAACCCAAAGGCTCCGAAAAAGCCGATGATGAAGATGCGGCTTTTCATTTTGCCGCTTTTGAAGATGGACAATTATTGGGAGTATCCAGATTACAAAGAAACAGTTTGGAACAGGGGCAAGTACGTTTCATGGCTGTTTCGGATCAAGCCCAAGGAAAAGGGATTGGAAAGAAGATCATGGCGGAGGTAGAAGCCTTTGCGAAAAAGATTGGAATGACCGAAATCGTGCTTCAAGCCAGAGAAATTGCAGTGCCTTTTTACCTCGCAATTGGTTACGAAAATGTGGAGAAAACCCATTTACTTTTTGGGGAGATTCAGCATTATTTGATGAGGAAGAAAATTTAGTTAGACATGATCTAAGAACATTTCATTTAATCTAAGCGAACGTAAAACAGGTATTTCCGAATTTTTAAATCCTTTTTTATCATGAGAAGCAATAAAATCTGCCTTGTTTTGAATTGCAATGGAGTATTGGAAAGCATCTTCCAAATCTTTCCAGTTGTTCATTTCGAGAGCTTGATTTAAATTGTTTAAATTTCCAGGAATAACAGTGCAAATTTGAGAAATTCGCTTCACACATTTTTTTGCTTGATTGTTCTCCCCAAGGATGTAATAAACATCTAGAACCGTCTTCATAGAACAAAATAAGCTGTAATTTTTCCCAGCCTTAGTCAAAAGCAGAAAAGAATCTAAATGATCTCTTCTTTGATCATCAAAATAATCGATAAAAATATTGGTATCGAGGAATACTTTTTTCATGAGTGTTTTTTTCTAAGTCTTTTCTTTAAGAACTCTTTTTCACTTCCCTCTTTGATCCCATATGAGTCAACATAATTTTCTCTAAATTCATTGTATTCCTCTTCCGAAATACCGTATTTCTTTAAGTAATTTTTATCATTGATTTCTTCTTGGATCAGATCTCTAAAATGCTTTTCAAGATATTTACTTAAGCTCAATCCTTTTGATTTTGCATAATTCTTAGCAAACTCAATTATTTGATCGTCTAATTTTAAATTAAGTGGTTTGTCCATAATACAGCAATTATTGTTTTACAAATATACGCATAAATAAATAAAAAATATGCGTATAAATAATTGTAAACGTTTAAATCTATTGGGCTTCGAAAAACATTCTTTATCCACCAAAAATTCACTTTAATAATTTCTCAAAAATTTAACATTTCAAACGTTCGGGATAATAATAAATCTTCTACTTTAGCGCGCTGAAATTAAATTTATAACAAACTACTATGAAGAAACTGTTCTATTCATTTGTCGCAGTGTGTATAAGTGCTGCCTCATTTGCAAATGTCATTTATGTTGATCTCAATGCATCGGGATCCAACGATGGGAGTTCATGGGCCAATGCCTATACAAATCTTCAAGATGCAATTACAAATTCTGTTTACAACGACACCATTTGGGTGGCTGCGGGAACTTATTACCCTGATCAAGGTGTTGGGTATACCGACAACGATCGATCGGCTTATTTTAATTTGAAAGATAGCTTGACTATCCTTGGAGGATTTGCGGGTACGGAAACTTCCTACACTCAGAGAAACTGGAATACCAATGTGTGTATTTTGAGTGGAGATATTGATCAAAATGGCGATACGCTTAATAACTCCAATTCTGTCTTTTTTATTCAGAATGTGAATTCATCTGCAAGATTAGATGGTTTCACGATTACCATGGGAGCCAACTACATCAACTATGGTGCTGGTGGACTTCGAATTAGTAACACAGGTGCAATTTTTGAAAACTTAATTATTACTCAGAATTATTCAGATACTGAGTCTGGAGGAAGTTTAGTTTATGGCGCCGGAGGAGTAATTACAGGTGGAGCTCCAGCTCCTTATTTTAGAAATTGCAAGATTAGTGATAATCATGCAAAAACGAATTGTTATTGGACTTCAACGTCATTAAGTTCCAGAGCTTCTGGAGGTATGGGTGTAACTTCTGGAAATACAATTCTATATAATGTTGTTTTTTCAAACAATAGCGCATTGGCAACAAATACTTCCGGTGGTGGAGGTCTTCAAGGTGCCATGGCGTCTGGAGCGATTTCTTTTTATGCAGGTTCTAATAGAATGATCAATTGTGCTCTAATTGGGAACCAAGCTACAGCCAATTCAGAATACTCTTTTACAGGAGGAGGGCTTATTCTCACTCAAGCTACTGGATGTCAAATTTCCAATTTGGTTGTAGAAGGGAATTCTGCGAATTCAGAAGGTATAGATAATGGAAGTGGATGCTATGCATTTTCTGGAGGAGGAATGTTTGTAGAGTACACAGATGGTAACTTTATCAATAATGCCACATTTACAAATAATTACGGTGAAGCAAGCGCTCCCGGAACTTATTATGGCGCTGCGGGAGCTTATTTTGGAGGAGCAACCTATGCAACTACAACAATCAGCAACTCTATTTTTCATGGCAACCAAATTCAAGGTGGTTTAGCTGGTAATAGTGATATATATGCTTTTGCCTTGCATCCGGGATTTGGAGGGAATGTTCCTTCATTTAATAATTGTTTGTTCGACACCTACACTGGAGGGACAAACTGTTTAGTTGGAACTCCAGATTTTAGAGATCCTTCTGACCCAAATGGTCTGGACGACATGTGGTTTACTTCGGATGATGGTTTGCATATTAGCTGTAATTCTGACGCCATCGATAACGGAGACCAAACTCTGTTGTTTCCTGATTTTATTGATTTAGATGGGGATTTAGATTCAGCTGAAAATATGTCTATGGATCATAGACTTCAACCTAGAGTTCACAACGGTCAAGTAGATATAGGAGCTTTCGAATTTCAAGGTTTAACAACAAGTCCTGGAGCAGGAACAGATGTGGTAACAGCTGCTTGTGGTTATGTTTGGTTGGATGGAAATGTTTATACTACAAACAATAACGTGGCAACTCACACCATTAAAAGAGGACCAGACGAATGCGATAGTATTGTGACTTTGGATTTAACGGTCATTTCCATTTCCGACTTAACTCCAAGTGCAACCAATGGAACAGTATGTTTTAGCAATACAGGAACAACTATTACAACAACTGCTTCGGATAATGGAGTGGATTATGTTTTGAGAGATGATCAAAATGATACAATCGTTGACGGACCGATCACTGGGGATGGAACTGCTCTAACATTCAATACAGGTACATTGACATCAGACATGAACTACAACATTTATGCAGTAAGAGAATATAAAGGTTCGGGAGTTGATCTTCCTGCAACGAATGATCATGTTCGTTTCAGTGCGCCATTTTATTCTTATACCAATGAAATTACCATTGAGGCTTGGGTGAATTTCAACAACGGACAACATCCTTGGGCAGGTCAAGGTACTCCATCAGTAGATAATGCGGCTACCAATGTGTGGTTATGGCATGCGGGTACTTTCTATGTGAATAATAATGGAGTTTGGACATCGTTAGTATTTCCTTCCCTTCCAACAGGATGGGTACATGTAGCAACTGTGGCTGATGCTTCTGGATTGTATATTTATTATGATGGAGCTTTAGTCGCGTCAAATTCAAATGGAATTACGAATGTGATTGTGAATAATGCGGCTTCCGTAATCGATCTAGGACACGACGTGCGTTTTCCTGCTGGAACTGGAGGAAGAAACACCAATACGGCATTTGATGATTTTAGAGTTTGGAATATTGCAAGATCAGGTATCGACATTGCAGCAGACATGAATACTTGTTTGACTGGGTCGGAAGCTAATTTGGTTCAATTAACTGCTTTTGAAGAAGGAAGTGGGACCGCTATTCAGTCAATTACTGGTTCGGATGCTACAATTGTAAATGCTGGTACAAACTGGGTAGATGGATCTGGTGTTTGTGGATTTTACTGCGAATTGGAAATGTCCAACTTGGCTTCAGTAACTGTACTTGCAGAAAAAACAGGAACTGAAACTTCCACTATTTGTGCGGAAGAGACTATGATGATTAATGGAACAGCGTATAACGCGTCCAATCCTTCAGGAGTAGAAGTGTTCACAAATATCGGTCCTTTTGGATGCGATTCTACAGTTACCATCAACTTGAATGTTTTGGCTGCTTTGGATAGCACTTTGGATAGCACGATTTGTACTTATGACAGCATTGTGGTAAATGGAACAACATACAATGCTGCAAATCCAACAGGAACAGAAGTGTTTTCAAATATAGGACCAAATGGATGTGATAGCACAGTGACGATCAACTTAACTGTAACAACGATCGACTTGACAGTAACCAACACAGCAAATGTTTTGTCCGTGGCTCAAGCGAGTGCGGATTCTTACCAGTGGTTTGATTGTGTAAACGATTCTACAATTGTATCAGCAACGAATCAGTCCTTTAGTCCAACTAACACTGGACAATACGGAGTGGAAGTTTCCTTGGATGGATGTGTAGATACTTCTTTATGTGAAGATGTTGCATTTGCGGGAATTGAGGAAGGTGCATTTTCTGATATGGTATCAATTTATCCAAATCCAACCAACGGTAAGTTGAATATTGAGTTCACAGCTTCTCAAGGTGAGTGTATTATTTCATTAAGATCAGCAAATGGTCAGCTTTTGAGATCTGAGAAAGTGAATAATATTTCTAATCTGGAATACTTCATTGAAGAAGCCGATGGAATATATTTCATCGAAATCCGAAATGAAAAAGGAGAATATTCTGTATTCAGAGTGGTGAAGAATTAAAAAAGATCAAAATGATATTAGAAAGCCCTGACAATATGTTGGGGCTTTTTATTTGCAGGATTTATTCAATTCGATTTCACTAAACGAATAAACAATCCATCGCATATTGCTACGTTTAGGGCATTGACGAAAACGATTTTCCTTTCCTCTAAAATGAAGCAATAGGCATCTGTCCCACTTGTCCAAAAGGAAGTATAATTTTCTAAACTATGTCTTGCAAAACCACCTTTTGTTATAGTACCTCCCAAAAGACCATCGAATCCCGTACTGCTATTTTCTCCGATTAATTTGTTAAACGCATCATCGATCCCACCGGCTTGTTCCATAAGATAATCCCAATCCGCGATATAGGGGATGCCCCAATTTGGGCATAAATTTTCTCTGCCTTTACTGATAACAGGGATGTTATATAGGTATCCATATTTTTCACCCAATTCTTTCTTAAAATCCGGATAACAATAACAAGGAATGCCATTTTTACAATTAAAAACCCATTCTTCTTTCGAATTGGCTCGCTGGATCGGACTACCATCGATAAACTGAGTCACTTTCAGATTTTCAGCCATCCATTCCATCTCTCCAATTTTGATGGTTTTGTATTCATTTCCTTCTGAGTCGGTCATTTTGCCGTATTCTTTGCCTGAACAGCTAAGTAGGGAACAGCTGAGAAGGAAAAGGGTCAGTATAGAAAAGAGTCGGGGGTTCTTCATGATTCAAAGATAGCGAATTGCAGGGAGTAATTATTTTAACTTACTTCCAGAGTGAGAGTCAGCGAACGGTTTTCATGATTGATCTTTAGATAGATGATGGGAATTGATTGGAAAAGATAGTATTTGCCGAATTGATAGTAGGTGTGGAGACAATAAAACATAAAGCCACTCGTTTGATAATCAACTAACTCAATCACTATGTATAAATCAATTTTATCCGTATTAGTTTCTTTGCTTTTCCTGGCTTCTTGCAACAAGGAAAAGTTTCCAGAGCAAGATCAAATTGTTGGTAATTGGGTTCATCACTCAACTGAATATCCACCAATTCGAATTGAATTCAATGCCAATGGTTATTGTTATTTCCAAAGAACCGATACATCTCAGTATGATACATTGACCTATCAAGTGGATACCGAAAATGAGAAACTCTTGCTAAGTCCAGCACTTATTGGTAGTTCTTTTAGCCCACACGACTTTCAATACAACAAAAAAGAAGATAAGCTAAGAATTGGAGGATTGACTTCTCAAAGTCTTGCTGGGTCATCTGTTCATTTGTTTGAAAGAGAAGATTGATCTTCAGGTGGATGATGGGAATTGAATGAGACAATGATTTTCATATATTTGGACTATGAAGTACCTAGCCAAAATTATCATTCTAACTACTTTATTCCTATCTGTAAATACTGATGCCTTTGCTCAAAAGGAAATAGCAAAAAAGGATACAAGCTCTGTAAATCTGGTTCATAGAGGAACATTTATTACAACTATCTGGTTAGGAATGGAATATTGCGCACAATATCAAATTGAGTTCAGAAAAATCTTTGTCCTTTGTTAAGACCTCGTAGTTTTTAGTTTAATTTGCAGGCTTTTACTTAATCAATCTGAAAATGCAAAACATAGGTCTCATTATTGGTTCATTGATTCAAATAGCAGGTGGTATTTATCTAGCACTCTTGTTTGGCCGTGCTATTACGCCTAACTTTAAAGATGATGAAAAACGAGAATACTATTTAAAGTTGAAAAAAAATCATGGATCTAAACTCGTGATATTAGGAGCTTTGTTGATTGCCTTTGGAGTTTTTCAACTGGTCAGAGGTCTGTTTTTTTAAATACTATTTTGCAACAACTAAGTTCTCATTTCATCAACTAATTTCCAGTTAATCTGTTCCAGATTGTGTGGTCCAACAGTATGGGTCGGGAAATTTGTTGTGATAAGGTGTGGAGTTGATGATTTTGACTATTAATCAAATAGTTCTTCAAATGTTGATGAATTTCTATAAATCATTTTCAAATACGCGTTCTTCCTATTTTTACTCAAATTTAGCAAAATATAGAAGTAATCATTTTCCTTTGAAGTTGAATAAAAATAGGTTTCACACAGACTTTTAGCGTCGATTACTTTTGATAATTTATATTTCGAATCTAAGACTTGTAGAAGATTTTCTGTATCAACTTTTCTTTTCGTTTGGATGCTAATTTCATAGATGATTGTATCCTTCAAATTAATATGATATTTGCACTTTTCTATGTTGCCAATAGAACAATTTACAAAGGATATAGAACCGTTTGAAATCAGGGAATCAGAATCTTCTATGCAATATTGATAGAACAAATGTCTTTTTCCAAGTTCATGGATTTTCGAGAATTTAACTTTAGAGAACCATTCTGCCTTTACTTGTTGACTTTGTCCAAATAGGAAAAATGAGAATATAATAAGTATGATTAGTAATATTGGTTTCATCAGTGGGAGTATTTTTCATGGCAGTATAGCTTAAAGAATTCTTTCCTATCCCAAATCATGCTTATTGAAGAAGCCATACAACCCACTTAAAATACTTTGTATAGCATATGAAGCTAATAGCATCCCCATTACCTTACTAATTACTGTGATCCCATATTCACCAATTATTTTTTGAACTTTTGATGCTAACAAGAGAATTCCCATTGTTATTAATACCACAATCAGAACTAGAAGCGTTGTAATTGCTTGCTCTTTTATGGTGTAAATGTGGTTGTCTGTTAATAATACCACAGCCATAATTGCACCAGGAGAAGCAATGGAGGGGATAGCTACGGGAAATATTGTTACATGTCTATAATCTTTAATTCCATGTTTTTCCGACTCAGGTTTTCCTTCTCCAAATATCATTGTTAAGGCAAATAGAAACAAAATCAAACCACCAGAAATTTGAAATGCATCTAATGTAATTTCCATTCCCTCAAGAACGAATTGTCCCAATAGAATGAATGTAAATAAAATGGAAAAGGCAATGATAGAAGCTCTTATCGCTATTTTCTTTTTGTACTTCTGATCAAAATGTTTGGTTGCTTCTAGGTAAACAGGAACTGAACCAATGGGATCTAATACTGCAAAAAGGAAAAAAAATGTCGAAATAATTTCTATCATATTACTTTATCTTGATTCCTTCAGAGATAAAAGAAAGGCCTTGCTGGCTTGCGGTAGAAATCATCACCGCCTCAAAATAAGGGTCTACAGCATTTTCCTCTTTTCTCCAATTGAACATGAAATTTCCTCCAGAACCTCCTTTTACATCATCTTGCTCCAAAACAATTTCTAACGTTTCCATTGGTATCAGCATTACTGGAAAGTCAAAATAACACTTAAGAAGTTCTCCTTTAGAATCAAAATATTCTGCTTTATCAAGGACAATTGTATCCTTTCTATTCATGTTTCGCATACTAATTGTGACTGTTAAATGGTGAGTTCGATGCTGAGACATGCTATAAATTTCAGAATATACTGAGAGATAAGTTTCACCTTTTTCTGTTTGTGATGTAATAGGTGTCGTAAAACTCCTTTTTTCCCAATTCACTTGATTTGGTTCTTCATTGGATTCTTCAGAACATGAATTAAAAAGTAGTAAGATAATTACAACGGCAGGGGAAAAGAATCTAGAAAAGCGAAACTCAAAAGACATTATTTTAAAATATTAGTGAAGTTACTCAATTGATAAAGATAGGAACACAATGTCAATTCTTTTTCATTTTTATAAATAAAATGTAGTAAGATTTCACGTATTTTCAAAGTAGGCAAGAGTTTCAAGGGAGGAACACGCTAAATTGATCTTGGATCATGGGTTTTTCAAAATCCTTGAAAGCTAGCTTTCAAGGTAATAAACAATTACTTAACTCTATCCCTTAACTGGTAAACATTTTCTTGAATTTTTACACAAAAATGGTCTCGATCGAACTTGGAAGAATCCAAATTTGTAATAACTACCCGCACTGAAAGGATATTCCTTAGTCGCCCCCGCCCAATCATGGTGGGGATAACCAAATAATGTTTTTCCCAAAGCACCAACAAATGAATTGTTTCATTAAAATTTTAAAGTATAAAAAAGTTAATGTTTGCGGAACTAATCGACGGTGTTTCATTTCAAATGTTGGAGGACAAGAACGTCCAAATAATAAGTGATGGGGCTATGTTTCTTGTGACAACTGAAGAACATTCTAAGGAATATCCTGAATTGAATTTTGAACCTGTTCCTGATGAGGAGATCGTACAATACGATCTTAAAAATTATAGCGAGAAGGTGTGGGAATTATTAAAACCTATATCTTTAGTATAAAATTCATATCATGATCAAATACTTGTTTTTATTCACAATCAATATTTTTGTTGTCATTTACACTTTCAGTCAAACTGAGCCATCTTTTGTTTGGGCACGACATGGAAAGAGTATAGGAGTTGATAAATTTCAAGATGTTGCATTAGATCAAAATGGATTTGTTTATACAGTTGGTAATTTTGATGAAGACTTGATAATAGGAACGGATACATTTCCAGTGGTATCTTCAGGAAATTCCTGTGGAATTATTACAAAATGGGACTCGAATGGTGTGTATCAGTGGGGGATGTCACTTGGTAATCTTGGATACCCAATAGAACTTTATCGAATTTTGATATCCGACCAAAATGAAGTTTACGTGTCTGGCAGATTAGCTGGTACATGCTATATCGGTACAAATGCCCAAGGTGTGGATACTACTTTGTATTCCACTGGTTCATTGAGATCATTTATAGCAAAGTACAATACAGATGGAGTATTAAGTTGGACAAGGCTTTTGGAAGGAACCTATGACAATTGGATTTGGAATTTAGAGTTTGATCCATCCAATAACCTTGTAATAGTGGGTGATTACAATGCTGATGTCGACTTTGGAAACGGACATACACTAACCGCTTACCATCAATTGGATTGTTTTGCGGCATGGTTTGATCCATCCGGAGTTTGCTTCAATCATTTGGGTTATCATGGTCATCTGGAAGAACGAATGTATGATATTGCTTTTGATTCACAGGGAAATTACGCAATAGGGGGAGCATTCAACGATTCTATATTTATTGGTAGTGATACACTTTTATCGAATGGGACAGGGGATGCTTTCATCAGTTATTACAACTCCAACGGAGTTTTGCAATGGTATGATTATTTCGGAGGATCGCAGAACTCATTTATCAATTCCGATATGGTCACGAATGTAGAGTTCGACAGCAATGATGAAATTTATGCAACAGGTGTTTATCGGGATACGCTGTTTTTTGGTCAGGATTCGCTTATCAGCAGAGGAAATATCGATTCCTATTTGATAAAATATAATGCTTTAGGACAGAAATTAAATTACAATACTATTGGTGGATCTTCCAGTGGGGATGCCATTACCGGCTTACAATTAGATAATTCCAATAATCTTTACATGACAATAACCGGGAATAATATTTCCTATGAGGATACCACATATTATTTTTTTCACGGACTAGATATTTTAGTACTTAAAATGAATGCAAATCTAGAAATTGAATGGTTAAAAAGAGGAGGATCAAATTCCAGTGATTACGCTTCAGATTTATGTCTCTCTCCTTATGGCGATGTTTACGTAGCATGTCAGCCAGGGGATAATGATCCAATTTCATTTGATACAATCTCTTTTTCTCCAGTAGGAAATAATTGGTATAGCTGTGTTCTAGCAAAATTGTCTTTTCATGCACCTAGATACGTGAATATTGCCGAATATAAGAATACCGATCAGCAGTATTCGTTATACCCCAATCCAACAACTGATTTTATCAGAATGAAAGGCATGGAAGGTCAGGAGACTCTTTTCATTGTAGATCAATATGGGAAAGTAATTTTAGAAAAAAGGCAGCAAGTATCTCAACCAATTGAAATATCAAATCTGAGCAAAGGATTATACTATTTCATATTACCTGAAAAAGGAGTTGCGCTTCAATTTGTAAAAAACTAAGCTGTTTTTTTGAGACTAAAATTTGAGTATTCTGGTAGTTGCCAAATTCTCTGTAAGTCTTCAAACTAAAGTTTACCAAGGGAGCTTAAATTTAAGTTATAAATTCAGTCTTTGCAACTGATGATTTC
>JAGQYP010000004.1:94126-106284 GCA_020436025.1 Crocinitomicaceae bacterium | reverse complement strand
GGAGCCAAAGGAGGGAATTTTAGAACTTTTTTTTTTTTTTTATTCATTTGATTTTGTTAATTGTTTTTTTAAGGAAATGCTATCTACGATTGGTGGGATGGTAAATACAAAGGAGAAAAAGTTCAAGACGGAGTGTATGTATGGAAAATTCGATACGAAGATCTAAACTCCAACATTGACGTAATTTACGGTCATGTAACCGTCCTAAGATAATTCAAAAAGAAAAGGGACATTTATTCCCACTCTAGCTCTTGCTCTTGTTCAATACTCCTGCTCCTGCTCTTGCTCTTGCTCAACACTCCTACTCCTACAAGCACCCTGTTCTACCACCATCTACAGGAACATTGATTCCATTGATATAACTGGCAGCCGGTGAAGCTAAAAATGCGATGGCATTCGCTACCTCTTCTGGTCGAGCAATTCTTTTCATCGGACTTGCATTGGCCATCTGATTGGCAATGTCGTTAACTTGTTCTCCCGTTTTAGAAGCCTTCGTTTCAATAATGGATTTTAACCTAACCGTATCTGTTGCACCTGGAAGAACATTATTAACCGTAATATTGAATTGACCCAACTCATTGGCAAGTGTTTTGCTCCAATTTGCCACAGCTCCCCGAATGGTATTGGAAACCCCCAAATTAGGAAGAGGTTGTTTGACCGAAGTAGAGATAACATTAACTATTCTCCCGTAACCTGCCTCTTTCATTCCTGGTAAAAGAGCTTGCACCAAAGCATGATTGCACAACAGGTGCATTTGGAAAGCAGAAGTGAATTCATCCAATCCTGCTTGATTCGCTGGTCCTCCTGCTGGTCCTCCAGTATTGTTAATCAAAACCTGAGCAGAATTCCCTTTTGATAGCCAAGCTTCGATTCCTGACTTCACATTTTGGACATCAGAAAAATCAGCAACGATGAAATCATTCTCCAATCCATTTATTTTGTCTAGGTCCGATTTCACTTTTTCAAGCTTTTCTTGATTTCGCGCTACAATTACGATTTTTGCACCCAAAGAGGCGATCTCCTTTGCAGTAGCTTCTCCGATTCCTTGAGTTGCTCCACAAACAACTGCTGTCTTTCCTTTCATTGATAAATCCATAGTGCGAAATAAGGGAAAATAAAACAGAATTTAAAAGATCATTTATTGTTTTTATCAATAATTCTCAGATGCTCATCGAAAAATGTTAAATATTCGTTCTAACAGGTAATTATTGTTAAATTTGCAAGTGATTATTTTTGGTGTATGCAGAATTTAGTGAACCTTTTGCATCACTTATTTATTTACTGTTTACGTTTAATTAAAACAATTATCTATGAAGAAAAAATTACTTAGTTTATTGGCGTTAGCTTCACTTTACACCTCTACCCTACTAGGGCAATCGGTGTTTATTGATGAAGATTTTAACTCCATTACTCCAGGTACAGTTCCAGTCGGGTGGACAGTTACCTCTCCTTACAGCCATCCTGAAACTTGGCAGGTTGTAACAGATTTAAATGGAAATGATCTTGATGGATCTCCTTTTTTATTTATTAATGATGATGAACCGGGTCCCGGTGCAGATGCAGATGACTATGTGGAGTTTAATGTTCCTGGGACATCTGGTGCTACCAATTTATTTTTGGAATTTGATCAGTACTACAATTGGTATGATTTTGACGAAGCTGAAGTACAGGTATGGGATGGAGCTACATGGCAAACTGTACTTTATCAAACCAGTGATGCTGGTGCATGGGGTTCTCCTGACCATCAGATGATTGATATTTCCGTATATAACAATGGTGCCCTTAAGATTCGATTCCACTACAATGATAATTTTGATTGGGGTTATTATTGGGCAGTTGACAATGTAGTTGTGAGAGAACTTTTATGTCCAGATCTTACAAACCTAAACATTGTTAACATTCTTAATGACACCTTGATCTTTAACTTCAACGATCCTTCAACTGTTGGACAATTTAATGTTGAATGGGGACCAGTTGGATTTGCACCTGGAATGGGACAGCAACAAGGAATGTTTAGCACAACTTCAACGCAAGATTCTGTTTTAAATTTCCCTATTGGATCCTACTGGCAATTGTATGTACAATCTGATTGCGGTGGAACAGATCTTGGAGGATGGTTAGGTCCTATTGATTTCTATATTCCATTCTGTGATCCCGTTACTGGTTTAACTCAGGATTATATGTCCGAGGATACCTTAGTATTCTCCTTTAACGCAAACCCAAGTGCCATTAATTACCACATCGAATGGGGTGCAGCAGGTTTCACACCTGGAAATGGTGAGGAATTAGGTTCACAATCAACCACTGGAACTCAGGATACTATCTTTGGATGGGCCGGAGGTCAATTCTATGATCTGTATGTAATGTCCGAATGTACTCCTGGATCTGGTCCGGATTGGGTTGGACCTCTTTCATGGGGAATGGCAGATCCTAATATTGGATATTTAGTTTGGGATTCAACATGTACTACTCCATTTGAGGATATTTCTGCAACTGGTACAGTTTACAACCTTGGAGATGATGATATGGCAGGAATTATTTTACCTTTCCCTTTCCAATTAGAGAGTTTATTGTCTAATGAAATCTCAATTGGAGATAATGGAGGAGTTAGCTTCGGAACAACTTCGGGTTATGTTTCTACTGGAGGAAATATTGGAGATGATGGGCCAGGATTCTATCTTCATTGGACAGATATGATAGATGATGCAGGTCCATTAGTTTATGAAGTAAGAGGTACTGCTCCAAATAGAAGAGCTATTGTTCAATGGGACAATAGAGCACATATTGATCTAGGAGGTCCTGATGGTATTACTTTCCAATTGGTTATGTATGAAGGTACAAATGAATTTAATTTTGTTTATCAAGATGTAGTTTTCGGTGATTCTGGATATGATTATGGTGCTGATGCTACAGTTGGTGTAGAAGGTCCTGATTACAATCATGAAGTATCTGATGCACAACCAGTATTGACAAATGGAATGTGTATTCACTGGTACTATGTTACTTGTCCAATGGTAGATGATGTAACTGTTACAAGTGTAAATACAGATAGCGCATTCTTCGACATCACTCCATTTGGAACTGAAACAGAATGGAAAGTGGAATACGGACCAGCTGGATTTACTCCGGGTACTGGAATGTCTTTCATTACAAACACGACTTCTGATACAATCCCTGGATTGATGCAATATACAGAGTATGATATTTACGTTTACGCTGCTTGTAGCGCTGGAGATACTTCTATGGCTTATGGTCCGGTTAACTTCTGGACTGATCCTGTTTGCCCAGCTCCAACTGGATTCATGAATACGTACAATGTAACAGATACTTTGATTTTCTCATGGACTGCAGGTGGTTCTGAAACTATGTGGAACATCGAATATGGTGCGCAAGGATTTACACCAGGTACAGGAACTATGGTTGCTTTTGATACAAATCCAGATACGCTTGTAGGTCTTGCTGACGGTATGGTATTTGACTTCGTATTGTATGCTGACTGTGGTGGTGGAACTAACAATCCTTATGTTGGTCCAATCACTGTGGCAACACCATTAGTAAACGATTCAACTTGTTTTGCAGTAGATTTAATGTATGACTCAACTTATGTTTATTCAAACATTGGTGCTACTATTCACACAGGTGAGACAAAAGGTACGGGTGCGCCAGCATTCAGAACTGTATGGTTCAAGTTTGTTTCTCCAGCTTCTGGAAAAGTAGAAATTGATCTTTCTGGATCTGATTTTGATACTTATACAACTGTTTACTCGACTACTGATTGTGGTGACTGGGCACAGTTTAACGTAGAAGGATTTAGTGATCCTTACACCATGTCTATGTGTGGTTTATCTCCTTCGACTGTGTATTATATTCAAGTAGATGGATTCAGTGGTTCTGATCAAGGAATCATCAATATTCGTTTGACAGATCTTGAAATCGAAGCGGGAACTGTTCAAACTGCAGAGGTTTGTGCGGGTGCAACATTAAACTTGAACTCAACTATCACTGGTGGAGACATGAATGGAATGTGGTCAGAATTGAACCCCATGTTAGGTTTCGTAACTGGTTCTAACTACAACTCTTCTCCATTCCAAGCAGCTGGAACTTATGAAGTAGAATACAGAGTTACTAATGCTTGTGGGTACGATTCAGTAATCGTTCCTGTTCAAGTATTGAGAACTCCAAGTGCAGGAATGGGAGGAACAATTTCTCAAGAATGTAACTATGGAACTGTTGTTCTTACTGATGGTCTTTCTGGAACAGTAGACTTAGGTGGAGTTTGGTATGATTCAACTGGAACAGCATTGTCTGGAAACTCCGTTGATTTCAATGGTGAAGCTGCTGGACAATACAACTATTCTTATGTTGCTAGCAACGGAGTTTGTCCTAATGACACAGCAATGGTAACAATTGATTTAATTGATTGTACTTCATTGACTGAAAATGATTTGGACAATTATGTATCACTTTATCCAAACCCAACTTCAGGAATTGTTTTCATCAACAACCACGGTATTGATGATGACTTCGTGATTGAAGTATTGGATGTAAAAGGTAAATTGATGAATTCAGTTACACTTGGAATGAATAAAGGAGAAGTTTATGAATTAGACTTGAACACTACTGTGAAGGGTGTTTATTTAATCAGAATTAAAACTTCAACTGGAATTGGGCAACACAGAGTAATCGTTCAATAATTCCAAATAGAATATATTGAAAAAGGGCTTCCTCGTGAAGCCCTTTTTTATTTCGATACTTTTATACAATTCCCACTCACTTAACCCAATCCTTCTGTAGCAATTTATTTCTTTATTACCTGAAAGAATGAATCCAACCCACTATCCCTTCTTAGCCAACTTGACAAAGAGATCATGCCAAGTTAAATAGTATAGTGCCCCGAATTATCCTTAAAGAGTAGTAACAATAGGATCAATTGTTGCCTAAGTCCTTTTAATTGACCCTTTATTTCCTTTTGGTTGAATACAGATAGATAACCTTACTACACCCTTTACCTTTGTCTGCTAATTCAAGATAACAGTAAATTAAATGAATAAAAAAAGGGAGCCACAATGACTCCCTTTCATTTCGAATTTGAATAAGTTTAAATTACTTCACGATTCTGAAAGATTTTGAAAACCCTCCATTTCTGATCTCCATGATATATAATCCTTGAGAAAATTCTGAAGTATTGATCGTAAGGTTATCAACAATATCTTTTTTCAATGATTTCACCAATTTACCTCTTGCATCGAAAATTTTAATCTCAGCTTCGTTCATTTCTGATTGAGCTTTGATTGTAATATTATCTCCGAAAGGATTTGGATATACACTTAGTCCAGAAAGTACATTTTCTTCTATTCCTGCAGTTCCTAAGTAAGCAATATTAATATCATCGATGAAAATGTTGTTTCCTCCTGTGTTCTTCCAAACCATCTTATACATGAAGTTGGAAACTTTAAAATTGTTTGGAATCGTGTAGCTTTGCATCACATATTCTCCAGCTGTAGTAGGATTGTAAGCAAAGTTTGACGTTCCCTGGTTGATTTGAGTACTAAACCATTGTCTTCCTAAAGTCCAAGTTTCTCCACAATCATCTGAGAAATAAACAAATAATTTCTCCGCCCCAACCATATTATCAGTTAGTTTGTAAACCATTTTGAAAGTGAATTCAATGTCGCCTGCAGTTGCAGATGTCAAATCAATTGGATAAGAAATAAACTCTCTTTCCAATTGCCCAAATGGACAAGCAAAGGCATTAAACTTAATTGCTTTTGTCCCTGATGAACCTACACCATTATGAATTTCCCAACCATATGGGTGACCATCAAATCCAGAAACAAGACCTGAAGTAGGTAAACTTCCATATCCTTCAAAGTCTTCTACATGTGGGAAAGAACCCGCAGTTGTAGGGAAAACATGAATAAAATTATTCTTGAATTCAGAATCGGAAGAACCAGCATCTCCTGATGTTAAAGTAACTGGATGTAAACCTGGAGTATTGTAAGTTACAATAGGATTTTGCCCGTTTGCATTGTCAGCCGTTCCTCCTGTTGTATTCCATGTCCAGTTGGTAGTTGTATTGTAAGATAAATCTGTGAATTGAATGGATCCACCAACACAAGTGTAATTTCTATCAACTTCAAAATCTGCTTTACAGAATGAGTTTGTTCCATCCGCTCCTGTTGCAGCCAAGTTTTGGGCAGTCCAAAGGTTATTTCTACCTGCAGTTGAACTCGCTAAAGCGGCTCTCATTCTTGTCTTTTGACCAGGTGTAAACATTTTAGAACAATAAGAATACTCCATATAATTCTCTACGTTGTCTTTTTGTCCGTCACATGTTGTTCCTGTTAAGTTACATGTTGTCCATCCTTTTGTTTGAGGAGTATCAGAAACTTGATCGTCTCCGCAAGAAACTCCAGGGTTATTGGTATCTCCCCATGTATGTGAAAGGTTAAACCAGTGTCCTACTTCATGTGTTAGAGCTCTTGATGTACTCGCACCCCCAGTACCAATAGAACCAACATACGAATGTTGGATATAAATCCCTGCACTCATCGAAGCTCCCCAAAATGAAGGAGGATAAGTATATCCTGCAGCACCACTCGCTTCAGTCACCACAAAAACATTCAAGTATTCATCTCCCGGAAAGTTTCCATGGGCATTTTGAACTGCCGATACTTGTTGATTTTCATTCCCAGATGTTGCCGTTGAAGCTGTTCTGGTAATTCCATTAAAACATTGCCCGTTAGGCTTTTTCGTTGCCAAAACAAATTCAACTTCTATATCTGCAGGCATTCCTTGAAACTCAGCAACAACCGCTGAGGCATCTTGGTTTAATAATCTGTAATCTCTGTTCAGAATTTCCATTTGATCATAAATCTGAGCATCTGAAATATTGCTTTCTCCATAATCATGTATCACGTGAAACACAACTGGAATAGTGTAGACAACTCCACGACTTCTTGAGTCATTGGATTGCACATAATTCTGAGTAAAATCCTCTAATTCTTGTCTGGATCTTCTAAACTGCTCTGCTTTGTCTGGATTGTCTTCTAACCATTTTTGTAAAACCGTATGAGAGGAACACTTAGGAAGTAATTCCTGTGCACCTGCATACAAACCTGAGAGTAGTGATAAGCCGATAAATAGTTTTTTCATAATACAATGTAAATTTTATCCAAATTCTTGGTTTTATTAATTCATGAACCTTTGTTCCTGCTATCTTCTGTCATTTGGACATTTCGGAAATTTTTTAGCAACAAAAACCTCTAATAGCAACAACTTCGCAATTTACGAAATTTATAATGAAAGTCTGGTGACCAAAGTAACATAGCAGACAATACAAGTTTAAATGGTAGTATTTATTGATTAAAGGTGATACTACCCTTATTTAACTATTCAATCACCAATTTTCTTACTATTTGCTGTCCATTTATGTTCATTTGAACCAAATACACACCTGAACTTACTCCATCAAGACTTAGTTTTGATTGCTCTCCAGGATGTAATTTTTGATTCTCTAGCAACACTTTGATCTTTCTTCCTGACAAGTCAAGTAAATCAACATTGACTACTTGAGGAGACTTAATATTTAACCCAATATTCAATTCTTTTTTAGCCGGATTTGGATACATAGCAAAGTCAAAGTTTGATTCTAAGTTATCTACAGCCAAATGCGACTGACCAGCAATATAAACATTGATATCTTCTAGATAAACATTATTTGCTTCTTCCGTTCCAATTACAAACTTAAATCTGAAATTAGAATACTGAACCTGAGAAACCGGTAACATCAATTCCTCCGAAATCCAATCTCCAGATGTTGGCACAAATGGGTTTGAATCTACCCCATTTCCAAAACTAGAACCGATAATGTTTTTTCTTGCCAACCAAGTCTCTCCACAATCTTGTGAAATATAGATCTTTATGAAATTGGTACCATTACTCGTGTTGCTCGTTCTATTCTTATAGGCATATTTAAAATTGATATAAAAATTTGAATCCAAGGAGGCACTTGAAAAATCATACACCCCAGAAACCAACTCGTCAGTTCGAATACCAGTTTGACCATGAATAGGTAACACAAGTGAATACAGCCCAGAAACTGAAGCAGTATTAGTAACTTCAAACGATTGAGAATAACCGGTCTGTACTACCCAATTATCATAATCAGGGAAACTTGAATAACTTTCAAAACTATCCGCGAGAGTGTCTTTATTTCCAGGATTGTCCAAAACGATAATATAACCGGTTCTTGTTGTATCTCTCGTAGAAGATCCATCTGTAACAGATATGGAAACATCGTAAATTCCTGGTGTAGCATACACTACACTCACTGCAGAATCTGTTAAGGATGATGGGGTTCCTCCAGGGAATGACCAAGTTCTGGAAGTTACATAGTTAAAGGATTCATCTGTAAAATTGATCGTTTCACCTGCACAAATAATTCTTGCATCTGAAGCAAAATCTGCCGTACACAATACATCTGGAAGATTGATTCCGGTTGCTGTTGCGTTAGAAGCTGATACTAAATTATTGTATTCAGGGAAAGCCGTAGAATCCAATACGGACCAAATTCTACTCTTCTGACCTTCAGAAAACATATTTGTACATACATCATAACTCATATAGTTTTCAATCATGTCATTTACATCAATTCCATAATATGAATTAGCAGGAACACCTGTACAAGTATTCAAATTGTAATTACAGGTAAATGTTGCTACATCTGTTGGTGGTGTATCGCAAATATAATCTCCTGAATTGTTGCAATCGGTTGTATGACATCCTGAAGTTCCTCCGAAAAATGGAGCTTGAAAGGTATGCAATAATCCTAAAAAGTGCCCTCCTTCATGGGTTAAAGTTCTTCCGTCAGAGTTTGCAGTTCCAACTCCCTGTCTACCCACAGCATCATGTCTAACCACAATTCCGGATGTATTACTTACACCAAAATAAGGTAATGTTGCATATCCTAAAGTAGTTCCTTGACCACTACCGTCAATCGAATTTACTACCCAAACATTCATGTACATGCTTACATTCCAAGCATCCGAACCTCCATTTGCAGCACTTTTTACATCATCTGTTGCATTATAAGTCAAATGAGGTGCATTAACTCGTACAATTCCATTGGTACAATTTCCATTGGGATCTAATTTTGCCAACTTAAACGTTACTTGAATATCCGCCACTCTAGGCTCAAAAGGTGCGCTTGCGGTATTTCTCCAGTTCACTGAATCAGCATTAAGCTTATTGTAGTCCTCATTCAATGCGTCTAGTGCATCTTGGATTTGAACCTGAGAAATATTTCCCAATCCATTATCATGAATTACGTGAAAAACAACTGGAATTGTATAGGGTCCAACTCTACTTCCTGAAGGTTGATGTTCAACAATCCGCATGATTCTTTCATGCATGTCCAATTCAGACAACCCCAACTCCTGCATTTTCTGCATGGTGTAATTGTCGGTTCCACATTTTTGAGCTAAAGAAGAGTTCAGTGATAGTAGAAATATTCCTACTAAGAAGAGCGTAATTTTTTTCATGATTCGATTGATGTAAAATTCTAACCTGCTAAAAATACAATTTATTCCTTAGCACGCAAAAAGGTCTTAACAGGTTGGTTTAATAGAACTCCCTTAGGTTGATGAAATTGGAATTGAAAAAAGAAGGGTTTTCATGAATCCGGTAGATGAGTGCTGCAGTTTGATGAGGATCAATTAATTCCGAATTATCTTTTAACTCTTGAAATTGATCTAAACGAGAAAAATTTTCTGATTTTGAACTTCGAATTTCCTTCTGCATGGCTGTGTCGACAACTCCTGGAGATACAGAATACACCTCAACATTTTCTAATTCTCGGAATTCCAAATCCGCGATCAGAGTCTTAGAAAACATGTCCAAAGCTGCTTTACTGCTGCAATAAGTCGCCCAACCTTGAATAGGATTCAGAGCCGCTCCCGAACTCACGTTAATGATCTTGAGGGAATGCGATTTGTATTTTTGAATAAACATACTGGTTATTTGAATTACCGCAATTGTATTCACCTGAAATACCTCTGCAATTTCCTCAAGGGATTGCTCAAAAACCGGTTGAATGGCGCCAATTTGTCCCGCATTATTCACTAAATAAATGTGGTCCACATCTTGGAGTTCTGGAAAATCAAATTGACTGATTTCCTCTGGGTTGGATAGATCAAGCTGAATTGGAAAATATCTTTCTTCTTCCTTTCGATTTCTCCGAGACAAGCCATAAACAATGTTGTTCTGATCATTAAGGACAAGCCTTTTAAGTGCTTCCCCAATGCCTGAAGAATCTCCGGTAATAAAAAAATAATTCATGATTTATTGATCTCTAGGAATCGCTCGACATGGTTTTTGGTTCCATAAATGACCAAAGTATCTCTTTCTTCGATGACTGTCTCCCCACTTGGAACTCCAATAACGTGGGTTTCTTCTACCAAATTCCCATCTTTTTTAATGTCGAATACACGCTTCACTGTAACCAATGTCAATTCATAATTATTTCTGAAATCAATATCTGAAATAGATCTGCCCACTACTCCTTTAGGAGCAATTACTTCAGCAATCTCATAATTATCTGGAAGTTGTAAAAAAGAGATGATAGATGGGTTTAAAAGTTTTTCGCGTACAACAAATGCAACCTCATCTTCAGGAGAAAGAATTTCTTCAATTCCAATTTTTGTGAGAATCAATTTTTGATTGGGTCCGCTTGCTCTTGCAATGATTCTTTTGATCCCCAAATCTAACAAGTTTGCCGATGTTAAAACAGTGGCCTCAAAATTTTCACCAATGGCTACAACAGCCACATCAATGTCCTTAATCCCTTGAGAAATCATGGCTTTCACATCCGTACAATCGATGGCTACTGCTTGAGCAACATCGTCCTTGATGTTTTCGATTTTGTCTTCATTGGAATCAAAACAAAAAACTTCTGCGCCCTTTTCTGCTAATCTTCTTGCAATGGTAGAACCATAGTTTCCTACTCCAATTACTGCAAACTTTTGATTGATCATCTTCTATTATTTTAAAGCGTTTTTAAGGTCTTCTATTAAATCATCAGCATCCTCAATTCCTACACTTAATCGAATCAAAGAATCTACTACACCTGATTTTTCTCTTTCTTCTTTTGGAATAGAAGCATGCGTCATGGTCACTGGGTGTCCACATAGCGATTCTACTCCGCCTAATGATTCTGCAAGTGAGAATACTTTTAAATTTTTCACTATTTGATGGGCATCTTCGAGTTTATTTCCCACTAAATTAAAGGAAATCATTCCTCCAAACCCATTCATCTGTTTTTTTGCCACCTCGTGATTTGGGTGCGTTACAAAGCCCGGCCAATACACCTGATCTACTTTTGGATGATAGGCTAAAAATTGAGCTACTTTTTCTCCATTCTCGCAATGTCTCTCCATTCTTACATGAAGTGTCTTGATTCCTCTAAGAACCAAAAAGCAATCCATAGGCCCAGCTATCGCACCAGAAGAGTTCTGGATTCGATACATTTCTTTAGCGATTGCTTCATTGTTCGTGGTTAATATTCCCATTACCACATCTGAATGACCTCCTAAATATTTTGTAGCTGAATGCATGACAATATCAGCCCCTAAATCTACGGGCGTTTGCAAATAAGGTGTGGCAAAAGTATTGTCTACTGCAAGAAGAATATTATGTGCTTTTGCTATTTTGGAGCAAGCCTCAATATCAATAATATTCATCATCGGATTGGTTGGCGTCTCTACCCAAATCAATTTGGTTTTGGTGTTGATCGAAGCTTCAATCTCACTAGTATCCGACATCCCAACAAAATGAAATTTAATCCCATATTTTGCGAAAATTGTGGTAAACAAGCGATAAGTTCCTCCATATAAATCGCCAGTAGAAATCACTTCATCTCCGGGATTCAACATTTTGATTACACAATCAATTGCCGCCAATCCAGATCCAAAACAAGCACCAAATCGACAATTCTCCAAAGCTGCAATATTGCTTTCTAACGCACTTCTGGTAGGATTCTTTGTTCGGGAGTATTCATAGCCTTTATGATTTCCAACTCCCTCCTGCACATAAGTCGAAGTTTGATAAATTGGCGTCATGATTGCACCCGTGGATTCGTCCGGATGCAAACCTGCATGAAT
>JAGQYP010000004.1:0-94026 GCA_020436025.1 Crocinitomicaceae bacterium | reverse complement strand
CCGCTCTGTGATTTAAATCAAAAAAGTGGACTTTATCCTATTTCATCTGATTTGGAGACAGAACCAGAGAAAATAATTCTGGAAATCGATGCCGACCTAAAAAAAGTGATCAGAAAACATAATCTGATTAAAAAAGAAACTGGACTCAATACCCTGTATTTGAGTTTGGGAACAATTGATTTAGCAATGGATGAATTTGGGACCATGCCTTTGTATTTGGTTCCAGTTGAAATAACAATTTTAGGCAAAGAGAAGATTGAACTTGTTTTGGATTGGGAAAACAAAGTGATGAATCCTCTATTAATCAAAGTCGCCAGAGAAAAACTGAATATTGAGATCAATCCAGAAAATAAATCTTCAGATGATGCCTTTTTAGGTATATTCAATTACAAAAAATATATTCTTCTGGATGAGATTGGAGCCATGCATGAAGATGAATTGTCTAATCCTATCAGACAATTATTTGACTTCAATCCCGATCTGGAAGTAGATAGCTCTCACTCTAAAACTTTAGAAGAATTATTGATCGATCAAGCAGATGCATCACAGAGAAAAGTGATCCAAGAAAGTTTGACCAATCAATCTTATTGTATTCAAGGTCCTCCAGGTACTGGAAAGTCACAGAGTATCACCAACATCATCGCAGCAAACCTATTTTTAGGTAAAAAAATCCTTTTCGTTTCTGAAAAAAAGGCGGCCATCGATGTGGTCTACGAGAAGCTAAAGTCTAAAAATTTGCACCATCACATAGCCAAAGTGACGGATTCTGGTGCAGACAAAAAGAATTTTGTTAAATCCCTTGAGAAACAATGGACTGAACTCAAGAAAAAAGGAGATTTTTCGCTCACTTTACAAGAAATTGATGCATCTTATTCTCGAGTTCAGTTATTTCTAGACCACTTGTTCCGATTTCGAAATGAATTGGGTGGAAATCTGCAGGAAGCATTAAAAAATTATCAAAAAATTGACATCCAATCACCTATCAAATCGTTTCCGAATTTGAAAGAATGGTTTGAATTCCAAAATGTATGGCAACAAGTTTTAAAGGATATTCAGTCCGGAGAAATACAAAAAGAAGAATTGTTCGCAGTTCTTAATTTGAATACAAACCTATGGAAAAGTCAAGATTTTGAATTGAAATGGGACAGCCATCTGAAAATATTGAAAAGTGGCTTTGAAAAATGGAATGCACTAGCTGAAATTTCAGATGAATTTGATCAACTTTCGAAAATTTGTATTCAAGCCAGACTCATTACAGGATTGAGATTCAAAGAAAAAATTGAAATCTTGAATAATGAAAAAACGGAAAAGAAATATAAACGAATCAGCGTCAAATATTTAAGCACAAAAGCAAAATGGGAGGTATTGCAATTGGATTTAAAACACTGGATCAAAATTCCAAGTTTGCAAACCATCGATTTTTTAGAGACTTATCTAAATAAAAATAGCTTACTCTCCACAAAAGGTCGAAAAGCAAAAAACCTTCTTATCGAACATGCTGGAACTGACGCCATAAAAGATTTGGATCAGCTCTTCCAAGCTACAAAGGACCATTTTGAATTGGAAAAGGAGTTGATTAGCCTGCGTTCACAATTGAAAACAGACTTTCAAATACAGGATCCAGAAAGAGAAATTGACGAATTGAACCTAATTCTGGCAAAATCGGAGTACCAAAAAGAACTATTTGATCAAATTTTAGGATTGTCGGCTGATAAAATTCACCAATTAGATGAGTTGAATCCAGTTTTAGATCAAATTCAACATAGCCAAAGAGTCCTATTTAGAACCAATTATTCGAATCTCAAGGATTTACAAAAAGCTATTGCAATGCTACCCGAAATCAAGTTTTATTGCTTGCGCCAGAAAGATTTTTATGCCGATCAGAATCCCTTTTCAACTGAAATTATCCAATTTTTGAAGGATTTCTCTGGCGATTGGAAACAGGTGGATCAATTAGTTCATCAACTGAATTTTCAGAAAATAATTGATTCCTCTATCATTCTTAAAGAAACCACACCTAAATCCCTTTTGAAGGATATTGAGGAACTTATTAAAAGACGAAATCAAAACAATAAAACCAATTCAAAAAGACTAAAAGAAAAGTTAGGTGAGCGTTTTCAGGAACTAGAAAATTTATTGATTACTCCGGCTGGAAGACTCAATAATAAAGAAAAAGAATTAAAAAAAATAGTTCGATCTGGTAAACGAATTCTGACACATGAATTTTCAAAAACAAAACGATTCAAAAGTATTCGTGAGTTATGTGAATCGGATTCCAAGCATTGGATTTTCAACATGAAAAATGTTTGGATGATGAACCCCTTGAGTGTTTCTGAAATCCTTCCTTTTGAAAAAGAACAATTTGACCTATTAATCATTGATGAGGCAAGTCAGATTCCAGAAGAGGATATTATTCCAGCATTATACAGAGCCAAACAAGTAATTATTGTTGGAGATAAAATGCAAATGCCACCCTCTAATTTCTTTTCGGGTAATGAAGTAGGCCCATCGATTCTGGATACAGCAAATTACCGACTGGATAACCATATGCTAAGGTGGCATTATCGTTCCAAAAACCCACAGCTTATTCAGTTTTCAAATCATGCCTTTTATGATTCGCAGTTAGAAGTGAGTCCGACCATGCAAATTGGTCAGAATGCACTAGAATATCATTTCGTATCAGACTCCAATTACCATGAAGGAATCAATCCGAAAGAAGCGGAATCCATTCGCCAATACCTTGAAAAAAATCTGGCTAATTGGGAAAGTAAGATCATTGGTGTAGCCGCTTTTTCTTTGGCTCAACAAAAACAATTGGAAAAAAGCCTGTTGAAGTCTGATAAAATAGCTTCCCTGATCGAAGACGAGAGTTTGTTTGTCCGGAATCTGGAAAATCTCCAAGGTGATGAATGTGATGTCCTGTTGATCAGCATAGGCTATGGTCCCGATGAAAAAGGGAATGTTTCCATGAATATGGGTTCACTTAGTAAAAACGGAGGTCACAATAGGCTTAATGTACTAATCACACGCGCCAGAGAAGAAGTACACGTGTTTTCTTCTATCCCAAATGAAGCATTCAAATTGAGTGAAAATGAAGGGCTTAATTATTTAAAAGAATACTTGGAGTTTGTTCAAAATCCAGAAATACAAGAGAAAACCAATCCGTCTTATTCTCTTACAGCTGATGGTAAAAAAGTTACCATTCCTATTTCAGTGAATGATCCTGAAATCTTGATAAGTCGCGTTTCTATTTTAGAAGCTTTGGGCTTTTCAGTGGAAATAGCAGATGTGAAAAATGAATTTTTAAAAGGCTAAAACCTAGTGCTTCCAGGCGTTTGTAACGCCACCCTCAATCATCAATCAATCCAAAATCTCTGGCAATATAATAAGTCGAAAAGAAATCTCTATCTACTGCAAACATCCCAGTTTTTCCTCCTTGTTTTTCACCTTCTCCTGGGTCAACTGGAAGAGCATGCCCTGTGTTTTCAATTAGGTAGAACTGAATTTTTTCCTCTCCAGACTGATCCCTATAAATTCGTTTTTCAATCAATGGATTGCCTTCAAAATTCATGATTAAACTATCTTCCAAAGCATCCATGTGATAAAGGATGGAAAACTGATCAATAAGTTCAAAGGAATTCTGGATGTTGACCAAAGGGTCTTTTTTTCCATGACCTAGAATGAGTCTTGGAAAAGTCTGATTGGTATCAATTTCCTTCAAACTCCTTTTCCATTCTTCCCTCGACTGATCTTCCATGAATACCATCTCTTGCAACATGGCCATTCCTCCATCTTCACTCATTTTGAAAGGTCCGCCAGCCAAACATGCTCCAGCTTGAAATTTTTCTGGATGTCTGATTAACATATGAACCGTCATGACTCCACCAGCCGACAATCCATAAATAAAAACACGATTCGTATCGACTTTGTAATTGCGTTCGGTGAAATCAAGCATTTGATAGACGGATTTTACTTCATCCAACTCCTTATCATCGTAATCATACCAGCGAAAACAACCCATTGGATTATTTACTTTTTTTTGTTCCGGGTAAACGACAATAAAACCATATTTATCAGCTAAATCACTCCAACCTGATTGCTTTTCTACAATTTTTGCGGTTTGCGAACATCCATGTAACACCAAGACAACAGGTACTTTTACCCTACTATTTACCAATTGTTGAGGTACATGAATAAACATTCGCAGGTTGCCAGGATTACTCCCAAAACCCATGATTTCATTCGAAGCCAAAAGCTGAAATGAAAAAAAGAAAATTCCTATGTAGATAATCCCCTTCACACTACAAATCTAACGTGAAAAAAGGAAAAAATATTACCGAATATCGCAACTAAAAAACTCCGAAGTCAACATTCCGAACCGAGCGATAACGAGCTCATCGACCGATAGGGAAATAATTTCCCCTTAGTGTGCATCCAACCAATTCGCTCCAACTTCCATTTCCGTTTCCATTGGAACAACCAATTCAACTGCATTTTCCATGTTTTCTTTGACCAATTTTTTCATTTGATCAATTTCCTCCTTATGCACATCAAATACCAATTCATCATGCACCTGAAGCAGCATTTTTGACTTCAAATTGGCTTTTTCCATGGCATCTTGAACTTTGATCATGGCTATTTTTATGATGTCCGCTGCTGAACCTTGAATTGGTGCGTTAATGGCGTTTCTTTCTGCAAATCCTCTCACCACAGCATTAGCCGAATTGATATCTTTCAAATACCTTCTTCGCTTCATGATGGTTTCTACATATCCTTGTTCTTTTGCCAATTCCACATATTGATGCATGAATTCTTTGATCTTTGGATATTGAGCATAGTAGGAATCAATGATCTCTTTTGCCTCACCTCGTTTGATGCCTAATTGTTGCGACAAACCAAATGCAGACTGACCATAGACAATTCCAAAATTTACAGCTTTGGCTTTTGATCTATCTTCTCTGGTCACCTCCTTAATGTCTACTCCAAACACTTTCGCAGCCGTTGCAGAGTGAATATCATGACCCGATTTAAAGGCTTGGATCATATTCTCATCTCCACTCAATGCAGCAATGATGCGTAATTCTATTTGAGAATAATCAGATGCCATCAAGGTGAAATTTTCATTTCTTGGAATAAAGGCTTTTCTAATCTCTCTCCCTTCTTCCGAACGAATGGGAATGTTTTGCAAATTGGGGTTATTGGAAGACAAACGACCCGTTGCAGTGACCGTTTGCATATAGTGGGTGTGAATTCGTCCATCTTGTAAAACAAGCTCAGGAAGCGCGTCCACATAAGTCGATTTTAATTTTTTTAGCTTTCGATATGACAGAATTTTTGGAACGATTGGATGCTCATTTTCCAACTTTGCCAACACGTCTTCTGAAGTACTGTACTGACCTGTTTTTGTCTTCTTGGCTTTATCCGTAATTTTCATGTTATCGAAAAGAACGACGCCAAGCTGTTTTGGAGAATCTACATTAAATTCTTCACCCGCCATCTCCAAAATTGCAGCATGTAATTGAGTCAAGTCTTTTTCCAATTCCACCGAATACTGTCTTAAAAATGCAGTATCTAAATTGATTCCTTCGGTTTCCATTTTTGCCAAAACCTGAATCAGAGGTGTCTCAATATTATAGAAAAGATTTTTTAGGTGATCTTTTTCAATTTCAGGTTCAAATATAGCCTTGAGTTGAAGGGTAATATCTGCATCTTCACAAGCATATTCATAGACTTGCTCTGGGGGAAGATCTCCCATCGATCGTTGGTCCTTTCCTTTTTTACCTATCAGAGTTTCTATGCTGATCGGTTTGTAATTCAAATACAATTCTGCCAAATAATCCATGGAATGCTTGGACTCAGGTTGAATCAAATAATGCGCTACCATGGTATCCCAGATCTTTCCTTTGATCTGTACCCCGTAATTCATCAATACTTTGATATCATATTTGGCATTGTGTGCGATCAATTCTTTCTTTTCATCAGAAAAAATGGGCTGAAATTTATCCAGGATCAATTTTACTTTTGCATCATCCTGGTGGGGTGTTGCTACATAATAAGCTTCATCTTTTTTTGTGGCAAAAGCAATTCCTACCAGTTTCGCTTCTAGAGATTCGATGGAGGTTGTTTCTGTGTCAAAACAGATGGATGACTCCTTGGCCAGTTTTTCAACGAGATTGTTTATTTCAGCATCTGATTGAACTAAACGATAGTTTTTCTTTCCTGTTTCAAACGTAGCTACCTCTTCTTGTATCGAATCTGGGACAAGGGCGGCTTCCGGGTTGGCAAACATATCTAATTGTGCCGTAGGGGAACTCGAAACAGTTTTGGTTGGTACCACAATTTCTTCTCCTAATACTCTTTTAGAAAGATTTCTAAACTCCAACTCTGTAAAAATAGCTTTCACTTTATCTGGATCTGGCTCTTCCAAAATCAATGATTCTTCGTCAAATTCCACATCCACATCTGTGATGATGGTAGCCAACATTTTAGACATTCTTCCCTGATCCGCAAAGTTAATGACGTTTTCTTTTTGCTTTCCTTTAAGTTCCTCCGCATGTTCAATCAAACCTTCAACTGATCCATATTGACCTATCAATTTCTTAGCAGTTTTTTCTCCGATTCCAGGAATACCAGGAATATTGTCAACGGCATCTCCCCATAATCCTAAAATATCGATCACTTTCAAAGGATGATCGACTTCAAATTTTTCACATACCTCTGGTACGCCAAGTATTTCCGGACCTTTTCCAAAACGACCAGGTTTGTACATGAAAATATTTTCTGAAACGAGCTGTCCAAAGTCTTTGTCTGGAGTCATCATATAAGTCGTGAACCCATTAATTTCTGCTCTTTTTGCTAAAGTTCCGATTACGTCATCCGCCTCAAATCCTTCTCTTAATAAAATAGGAATATTAAAAGCCCGAATGATCTCTTTGATGGGTTCCAACATGTTCCGAATATCCTCGGGCATTTCTTCTCTATTGGCTTTGTAATTGGTATATTCCAACTCTCTATTTGTTGCGACAGGTGCATCAAAAACCACGGCCAAATGGGTAGGTTTTTCTTTATTGATAATATCCAACAATGCCGTTGTAAATCCAAATGCTGCCGAAGTATTCTGACCTTTCGAGTTGATTCTTGGGTTCTTTGCAAATGCAAAATAAGCTCTATATATCAATGCAAAAGCATCCAATAAAAAGAGCTTTTTATCAGTGTCTTTAGTAATCATAAAATTGTATTTAAAAAGTCCAGGTTGTCCCTTCCTTTGAATCTTTGATTGTAATTCCTGCTTCTTGCAGTTTGTCCCGAATTAAATCCGATGTTGCGAAATCTTTCTTGGCTCTTGATTCAGCTCGAATTTCCATCAACAATGCCATCACCTCATCCATCTTCGAATTGTCAGATTCTGTTTCATTCACCAATCCCAATACATCAAAAACAAATCCCCTGAACTCCTTTTGAAGCAATTCCAAGTCCTCTTTTGAAATAGTCTCCGTTCCTACATGTACTGAATTGATGTACTTCGTTGTTTCAAACAAATTTGCAATTAAGATTGGGGTATTGAAATCGTCATTCATTGCATCATAGAAGGAATCCACCATCTCCTGTACATTTTTTGACGACTGACTGCTGGTTTCCAATTTTAGCAGCACACCATAAGCAGTCATTAACTTAATGAACCCCTTTTCAGAAGCAGAAATTGCATCAGAAGAGAAGTCTAACTCACTAGAATAATGGGCCTGCATCATGAAAAACCTTACAACACTTGGCGAATATCCTTTTTCCAATTTGTCATTTTCCCCTGAAAATAATTCTGCCGGTGAAAGCGTATTCCCTGTAGACTTACTCATCTTTTTCCCATTCAAAGTAAGCATATTGGTATGCATCCAATATTTTACGGGTTTATGTCCGGTTGCAGCACAACCCTGAGCAATCTCACACTCATGATGAGGGAATTTTAAATCCATTCCTCCTCCATGAATATCAAAAGTTTCACCTAAGTATTTTGTAGACATGGCCGAACACTCCAAATGCCATCCTGGGAATCCATCACTCCAAGGAGAAGGCCATCTCATGATATGTTCAGGAGATGCTTTTTTCCAGATAGCAAAATCCAATGGACTTCTTTTTTCTTCTTGTCCGTCCAGTTCTCTTGAGCCTGCAATTAAATCTTCAATCTTTCTCCCCGATAGTTCCCCGTATCCGTGACTTTCGTTATATTTCTCTACATCAAAATAAACGGATCCGTTCGATTCATAAGCAAATCCTTTGTCCAAGATTTCCTGAACCATTTGTATCTGCTCAATTAAATGTCCTGTTGCTGTAGGTTCAATATTTGGTGGATGTGCATTAAGTTGGCGCATTACATTTCTGAAATCCACCGTATAGCGCTGAACAATTTCCATGGGTTCCAATTGCTCTAATCTTGCTTTTTTTGCAATCTTATCTTCTCCCTGATCTGCATCACTTTCAAGGTGACCCACATCCGTAATATTTCTAACGTATCTTACTTTATATCCCAAATAAAGAAGATAACGATAGACCATATCAAACGAGGTGAAAGTTCTACAATTTCCTAAATGAACATAACTGTAAACAGTAGGACCACATACGTACATTCCTACATGATCATCTTGAATCGGTTTAAACTCTTCTTTTTGTTTTGTAAGAGTATTGTAAATATGGAGTTTGCTCATTTGAAAAATATTTTGGCTAAAAATAAAAAAAAGCGACCGATTGGTCGCTTTCAATATCTTGTAATTTAAAGAATTTTACATCTGTCCGTCTGAGTGGTACTTTCCTCCTTTATAGATTTCAATCTTTAAAAGAAGTCCGTCCGCATCATACTTGTAGAATTTACCTTCCCAAAGTCTTCCACCTTTAAATTTACCAACTTGGTACAACTCGTCGTTTTTGTACAACATGTTAAATCCATCTGGTTGGAATGGCTTTCCGTCTTTCGTTTCAGTTCCAACAGGCTTTGCTGCCACGTTACCTTCACCTACTACTTCTTTCACTTCAGTTTTCTCAGCAGCACCTTTTACAATGTTCACTGGCTTCCCATCATCACCGAAATCCATTTTCTCGATAAGTTCGCCGTTCTCGTTTCTTCTTTCTACAGATTTCCTAACTCCGTTGGCAAGCGTTCCTTTCATTCTCACTTCACCGTTTGGCCAGTATTCAACTACTTCTCCATCTGGTTTACCAACTGAATTATAATCTTGTTTTCTTTTCAATTTTCCATCCTCGAAAAATGTTTCTTGCGTACCCACTTGCAAACCAATTCTGTACTCACCTTTTTCCTTCATGTTTCCATTCGGATAATACTTGATGTACTTACCAGTCGCTTTGTTGTTTACGAAAGTGGTCTTAAGTTTTGGAACATTACCAATATGGAAAAATGTCCATTCACCTTCTTTTCTGGAATCTTTGTAATCCCCTTCCTCAATCTTATCCTCTGGTGGATAATTCTTCTCTGGTTTGTGTTTTCCTTTCACAATCCAGTGTCCCTGTTTTTTGCCGTTGGCGTCAGTAACGCCAGCCTTGTCCTCACCCTGTCCGTTATTATCGGAAGCAGTAGCAATTCCCAATGACAATACAAATGATAATAGTGTTAATAGCTTCATCTTGAGTGTCCTTTCTTTAAATGTCAATACCAGCCAAACAACAAGGTATGGATTTTCTTCGATTAATCAATGACCTTTTCGGCAAAAATATTGGATTTTTAGACAAATGCAATTATTTGATAGACTAAAATAGTTTAGATGGGTCTACATGCTCCAACATAGTCAAAGTTAGCGCTTTAAGATCATACTCTGGCGCCCATCCCCAGTGGATTTGAGCCTCGTTATCGTTAATCGATTTTGGCCACGAATCGGCTATTTCTTGTCTGAAATCCGGATTGTATTCGATCTCAAAGTCAGGAAGCGATTTTCTTATTTCTGCATAGATTTTTTCAGGGGTAAAACTCATCCCGGAAATATTGTAACTAGAGCGAATTACAACCTTTTCTGATGGTGCTTCCATTAGGTCAATAGTCGCCTTAATAGCATCGTCCATATACATCATTGGAAGCTCAGTATCTTTTTTCAGGAAACAATTGTATTTCTTTCCGGCCTTTGCATGGTAAAAAATGTCGACTGCATAATCTGTTGTTCCTCCTCCAGGCAAGGAACCATAAGAGATTAAGCCTGGGTAACGAATCGATCTAACGTCCACTCCATGCTTCTTATTATAGTATTCGCACCAACGCTCTCCAGCCAATTTACTTAAACCATAAACTGTCGATGGATCCATCACACAATATTGAGGCGTGTTCTCTCTTGGAGTATTTGGTCCGAATACCGCAATGGAACTTGGCCAGAAGATCTTATTAATCTTACCTTCCTTGGCAGAATCCAACACGTGAAACAAACCATCCATGTTCAATTTCCATGCAAATTCAGGATGCTTTTCCGCGGTTGCCGACAACAATGCAGCCAACAAATAAACTTCAGTAATTTTATACTTATCTAACAAAGCATTATAGCTTTCTTTATCAAGAATATCCAGCTTTTCGTATAATCCATCTTTTAAGAGGTCTGAAGGTTCATCTTTGACATCAGATGCAATCACATTTTCTGCTCCAAATCTTCTCCTCAATTCCAACACTAACTCTGTACCAATCTGACCACTAGCTCCGACTATAAGGATTTTACGCATATTCCAAAATTTTAGGTATAAAAAAACCGCCACTATGGGCGGTTTCAAAAATAATCTAATTTTTTAAACTTATTTAATCGCAGCCAATCGAACTGTGAAATTCACTTTATCAGAAATTTTATCAGCTGGATCTCCACCTTCTTCTAATGCTGTACCTGGAAGACCAAGTGAAGTAAAATCTACTGAAAATTCAGCAGTAATACTTGCTCTTTCTCCGTCTACATTGATTTCGTAAGGAATTTCAACTGGAACTGATTTACCTAGAACCATCAATTCTGCCATTACTTTTTTGTCTTCTGCTGCAGTGATGTTTAATTCAGCAACTGGGAAAGAGGCCACGTTGAAGAAATCTTCATTACCTAAGTGCTTGATCAATTTTTCAGAATAAGTTGGGTCTGCACCTTCTGTAGTTTCTTTCAAAGTGTTCATGTCAATTTTGAAATTACCTCCAGTGATTTTAGTTCCTTCAGTTACAATTGAACCTTCTGAAATTGAAACCATTCCAAGGTGAGCATCATTTGTTGGATCATCTCCCTTGTATCCGTTCCATTCTACTGTAGAAGCCGCTGGATCTACTGTCCACATTGCTTTTTCTGCAACTTCTTCTTGTTTTTCTTCTTTCTTTTCATCTTTTTTCTCGTCTTTCTTTTCTTCACCTCCACAAGAGAATAAAGCCAAAGAAACTACAAGCATACTGTAAACTACTTTTTTCATTTCTATTTGTTTTTATTTGGTTGTTTTAATCTACTATATCAAAAATCGCTTTTAGTTCAGTCGCCTCTTCCGGTTTCATTTTTCCAGCCAAAATTAAAGACAACTGTTTTCTTCTTAAAGCCCCTTCAAATCTTAATTTTTCTTCTTCCGTTTCAGGCTGAATAGCAGGCACAGTGATTGGTCCGCCATTCTGATCCACAGCAACAAAGTTGTAAATAGCTTCATTGGATTTCTTCCTTTTCCCTGTCACATGATGCTCTACATAAACATCCACCCAAACCTCCATTGAGGAGTTAAATGCTCGAGTCACTTTTGCCTCAAGGATAATGATGTCTGCATGATTAATGGGATTCTTGAAAGATACATTGTTTACAGAAGCTGTAACAACAACTCTTCTACAATGTCTGTGAGCCGAAATGGAAGCTATTTCGTCCATCCAGGCCAAAAGCTGTCCTCCAAATAAATTCCCAAGGGTATTGGTGTCGTTGGGCAAAACGATCTTGGTTTCAATCGTTAAGGATTCTTTTGGCGTTTTAGCTTTCATTTCTAACTATTTGTGTTTTCAGCACATCAAAAATATGTAATTAAAATGAAGGACTTCCTTTTTCACTTTAATTTTTGGTTAGTTTTGCTAGTAAATACCTTGTTTAGGTGATTAAAATATGTGCTCGTGCAGCATTAATAATTAAATAAAGACATAAAAGTTCAATTCATGCTTTACGTTTGGTTAAAATCGCTTCATTTAATCTTTATGGTTTCCTGGTTTGCAGGAATACTGTACATGGTAAGATTATTTATCTATCATGTGGAGGCGAGAAAAAAACCGGAAAATGAAAAGACTATTCTCACGGGCCAGTTCAAAATCATGGAGAAACGTCTGTGGTACATCATTAGCTGGCCAGCCATGATCTTGACAACCCTTTTTGGAATTTGGATGTTGGTCGAAAATCAAGCTTTGCTTCAACAAGGTTTCATGCACATTAAACTCACATTGGTTTTTGGATTAATTCTATACCATATGGGACTGCACAGTATTTTCCTCAAACTTCAAAAAGAACAGGGAAATTATACCTCGGAAAGATTGCGAATTTTAAATGAGGTGGGCACCATGTTTTTAGTGTCGATTATTTTCGTCATCATCATGAAAAATAGTTTTGATTGGATCTATGGGTTGATCGGATTTTTTGGTCTTGGAATCTTGCTAATGATCTTGATTAAAGCTTATAAAAAGTACCGTCAGAAACACGAAAAATAACCCCCTCCCACCGTTTAAAAGTTTATTCAGCCGTATTTGTTAAAAAGTGCTGGTCTTCATTGTCTATTTCCGTAATTTTAAAACTAACTTTAAAGTTTAAAATAAATTGAATTATGTCTTACAATAACATACTGGTAGAAACTCAAAATCTAATCTGCAAAATCACCATAAACAGACCCGATAAGTTGAATGCTCTGAATAAAGCAACTATTGAAGAACTGAGCAAAGCGTTCAAAGAAGCTGAAAAATCAAAGGAAGTCGGAGTGATCATTTTGACTGGATCGGGTGAAAAATCTTTTGTTGCTGGTGCAGACATTAAAGAGTTTGCCGATTTTTCAACTCCGCAAGGAAAAGAATTAAGTGCCAAAGGTCATGAAACTCTATTCAATTTAGTAGAAAGTTTGACTACCCCTGTAATTGCTGCAGTAAATGGCTTTGCTTTGGGTGGTGGACTGGAATTGGCAATGTGCTCGCATATTCGAATTGCTTCTTCCAATGCACGTATGGGATTGCCAGAGGTTTCTTTGGGCGTCATCCCTGGATATGGTGGAACCCAAAGACTTGCTCAATTAATTGGACGTGGAAAAGCGTTTGAGCTGATCTTTACGGCAGGTATGATGGATGCTGAAACGGCTTTGAAATGGGGACTTGTAAATGAGGTTGTTGAACAAGCTGATTTGATGGCAACTTGTGAAAAAATGGCTTCAAAAATATTGAACAACTCTCCAAATGCCATTTCCGCGGCTATTCGATGTGTCAATTCGAATTATCAGGATGGAGTAAATGGATACGAAGTGGAGATTGAAGAATTTGGAAAGTGTTTTGGTACCGAAGAATTCAAAGAAGGAACCCAAGCTTTCCTCGAAAAGAGAAAACCGAATTTTAGAAAATAGATAATTGAATCCGCTTAAAAAACTAGCAGGGCAAACCGCAATTTATGGCCTATCATCTATCGTTGGTAGGCTTTTGAATTATTTTATGGTGCCCCTTTACACCCGGTTTTTCGATCCAGAAGCCTATGGTGTGGTAGGGGAACTGTATGCTTATGTTGGTTTTTTGGTTGTCTTACTCACCTTTGGAATGGAAACCACTTTTTTCCGTTTCTCTCACATTGAAGGCAATAACAAGCAAAATATTTACAATCAAGCCGGGACATTTATCATTGTTGTCAACGTTATTTTCCTCTTGTTTTCAATAGGATTCTCTCAATCGATTGCCAATTTTATAGATTACCCTGAACACAGGGAATACGTAATCTGGTTTGCTTTGATTGTGGTAACAGATGCCGTCTCTGCCATTCCCCTTGCGAAGTTGCGACTGGAAGATAAGGCAAGGCAGTTTGCCATGGTGCAATTGGTCACCATTGGGGTAAATGTTGCCTTAAACCTATTTTTCATTTTATTCTGTAAAGGACTGTATGATTCCGGAAATTCTTTTTTCTTAATCGATTGGATCTATTATCCTTCTATAGGTGTTGGCTACGTTTTTATTGCCAATTTACTTTCAAGTTTAGTGCGCCCAATTCTTTTATATAAAGAGTTTAAAGCGATTCAGTTTAAAATCGACAAGCCTGTCATGCGGGAAATGTTTTTGTATGCCTTTCCCTTAGTGATTGCTGGGTTTGCCGGAATTATCAATGAAGTGCTGGATCGAATACTCTTACGTCGAATCTTGACTGCTTCGCATGGGAGAAGTTATTCCTTGGAACAGGTTGGAATTTACAGTGCCTGTTACAAATTATCGATCATGATTACCATTTTCATTCAGGCCTTTCGATATGCTGCCGAACCCTTTTTCTTTAGTAAATCGAAAGATGAAAATCACAAAAAGATTTATTCTCGTGTGATGACATACTTCGTTATAACAGTGAGTTTGATTTTTCTATTGGTGAGTTTGTATCTAGACATTTTCAAATATTTCATTCCAAATGAAAAATACTGGGAAGGCCTAAAAATTGTGCCCATTTTACTTCTGGCAAACATATTTTTGGGAATCTATTACAACCAATCCATTTGGTACAAATTGGCCAATAAAACCAAGTTTGGATCCTACATTTCTATGGGTGGAGCCATCCTGACAATCGTCCTAAATGTATCGCTAATTCCATGGATAGGCTATATGGGAGCAGCAATCGCCACTTTGGTTGTTTACTTTGCACAGATGGTAGCTTCATGGAAATTGGGTCAGATTCATTACCCCATCAAGTACAATATTAGAAAAGTTATCTTCTATCTATTGTTGGCTATTTTATTGTACCTCATCTCTCTGATATTCAATTTCGATTCTATTTTTGTGAAGTTATTAGTTAACACCATATTGCTATCATTGTTTATTTTTGTGGTTTTTATACTCGAAAACCCCCTTAAACTGATACAGAAGAGATGAAAATTAAAGTAGTAAATACTTCAAATAATGAATTGCCTTCTTACGAGACGTTGATGTCTGCCGGAATGGATCTCAGAGCAAATCTGAGCGAACCAGTGGTGTTAAAACCTCTTGAAAGAAGATTGATCCCGACTGGTTTAAAAATTCAATTGGAAGCTGGATATGAGGCGCAAGTGAGACCAAGATCTGGCTTGGCATACAAACAAGGGATTACCGTTTTGAATGCGCCAGGAACAATTGATGCGGATTACAGAGGAGATGTAGGGGTGATTCTCGTTAATTTATCATCAGAAAATGTAGAGATCAAACCAGGAGATCGCATTGCACAAATGGTGATTGCAAAATACGAACAGATTGAATGGGAACTTACCGATTCACTTGAAAGCACCGAAAGAGGTGAAGGTGGATTTGGGAGTACCGGAAAAAAATAAAGCAACAATATGAACATTATCGTGCCCATGGCCGGAAGAGGTTCAAGATTACGACCTCACACACTTACTACTCCAAAGCCACTTGTAAAAGTTGGTGGAAAACCGATTGTACAGAGATTGGTTGAGGACATTGCAAAAATTTCAACTGAAAAAATAGATGAAATCGCCTTTATTATTGGTGATTTTGGAAAACAAGTAGAAACCGACCTATTGGATATAGCTTCTAGCCTGGGAGCTACTGGAAAAATTTACCATCAGACTGAACCTTTAGGAACAGCACACGCAGTTCATTGTGCAAAAGAATCGCTTCATGGACCAGTTATCATCGCTTTTGCAGACACCTTGTTTAGAGCAAATTTTACAATTGACCCGAATGTTGACGGCATTCTATGGGTAAAACAAATTGAGGATCCTTCAGCCTTTGGTGTGGTAAAAATGAATGATCAAGGTCACATCGTAGAATTTGTTGAGAAACCAAAAGAGTTTGTATCAGATCTAGCCATGATTGGGGTGTATTACTTCAAATATGGAGAAAAATTAAAGGAAGAAATAGACTATTTAATCGAACACGATATCATTAAAGGTGGCGAATATCAACTACCCGATGCCTTGAGAAATCTGACTCAAAAAAATTATGTATTTGTTCCTGGAGAAGTTTCTGCATGGATGGATTGCGGAAATAAAGCTGTAACCGTGGAAACCAATCAACGCATTTTGGATTTTGATCACGAAGATGGAATTAATAATGTTGAAGAACACCAGAATGAGAATTCTGTAATCATCCAACCTTGTTTTATCGGAAAAAATGTTAAAATCGTGAACTCGGTGGTGGGTCCGAATGTATCCATTGGTGAACACAGCGTTGTAACCGATAGTAGAATTGCAAATTCGATTATTGGTGAAGAAACTATTGTAAAAGGCGTCTATTTGAAAAATTCCATGATTGGAAATAAAGCTGAAGTAAATGGAAAATCACAAGATCTCAGCATCGGTGATTATTCCAAAATTGAACTATGATCAAATTTCTGAAATATCTTCCTCTTGTTTTGTTACTCTTGGTGACCGTGGATTCTTATTCTCAAAAAAATAAAAAGGATAAGACCAAAAAATCATCTAAAAAAGAAAAAGGAAAGGAAGATGAAAAAGCGAATCTGGAGTTTCAGTTTTACTTTCATGATGCCATCAGAGAAAAGATCATTGGAAATTATCAGTCTGCCATCCGTCTCTTTGAAAAATGCGTGGAACTTAAGCCCGATGAAGATGCGGTGCATTATGCTCTTTCAGAATTATATGCGCAAATTGGAAGTTTGAATAACTCGTTTGAGCACGGAGAAAAGGCCGTGAAATTAGATCCAAAAAATAAATTTTACCGACTTAATTTCGCTTTGATTTCATTGCAGGTTGGTAAATACAAAGAAGCTGTAGCGGAATACCAAACTTTACTGAAAAACGAACCTGACAATCTAGAATATCTTTTTCAATATTCTGAATGTTTAGTCTATATGAATGAGATTGATAAGGTCTTGGAAGTGTATGAGAAAATTGAGGAACAAGTTGGGATTTACAAAGAACTCAGCTTACGAAAACATGAGATTTACAGAGAATTAAAAAGAAATGATGAAGCCATTGCTGAATTGGAAAAGCTAATCAAATCTTCTCCCGGAAATCCAGAATATTATCAGTATTTGATTGACTACTACAATTCAATTGGAGAAAAGGAAAAAGGGTTTGCCACATTGGAATTCATGATCAAGGAAAACCCGGATAATGGATACGCTCAGATTACTTTGTCGGAACATTACATGAGTAACGGAGAATTGGAAAAGGCCATGAATGCCTTGTTCAAAGCGTTTTCAGGGAAATCCGTGGATATTGATACCAAGGTTAAACTTCTGATCACTCTATTTGATATCTCTGAGGACAACACAGAAATGAAATTAGCAGGATTCCAATTACTAGATTCCTTAACTAAATATCATCCAGATGATGCAAAGGCCTATTCCATTAAAGGAGATTTCATGTTAAGAGACAATCGAAGTTCTGAGGCACGAAGAGCATTCAAAAAAGCTTCAGAATTGGATGATACACGATTTGCCATATGGAAACAACTAGTCCTATTAGATGGCGAATTACAGAATTATGAGTACATGTGGGAAGATGCATATAAAGCGAGTGAGAATTTCCCATCCCAACCCATGTTTTATTTGTTCCAAGGAATGGCTGGTCTGAAAATCAGCAAATACAAAGAAGCAGCTGAAATTTTGGACTTTGGAAGAGGAATCGTTGTAAACGACAAAGAACTTCGAACCGAATTTGATACCTATTTGGCAGAAGCATGGTTTAGATCAAAAGAATACAAAAGATCATTTGAATTGTATGAAAAATTGGTTCAAGCAGATTCAGAAAATAGTTTGTTGTTGAATAATTACGCGTACTATCTTTCACTAGCTAATCAAAATTTGGACAGAGCAAAAGAGCTTTCTTTAAAGGCCATCAAACTGAAACCAAGCATGAGTACATATGAAGATACTTATGCCTATATCTTATTTAGAAAAGAACAATTTGAAGAAGCCTTAAAATGGGCCAAAAAAGCCAAGGAAAATGCCTCTTATGAAAGTGGAACTTTATTGGAACATTTAGGCGATATTTATTTTAAACTGAATGATTTAGATCAAGCCATTGAATATTGGCAAAAAGCACTTAAATTCAACGACCATACCAACGTTTTAGAACTAAAAATTAAGGACAAGAAGTTTTATGAGGCCAAATAATATCATTTTAGGGATCCTTTTAGTTTTGTTTATTCTAGTCGCTTGCGGGACAAAAAAGAATAGCCAAACCTTAGTTACAAAGGAAAGGTCGACTGAAGAATTGTTAACAATCTTGAAAAATGATCACGACAATAAATTAGAGTCGCTGCAGACCAAAATTGCCACGAAATTTAAATCGAAGAAATACAATTATTCTTTCAAAACTTCTGTGAAGCTCAGGAGAGATTCTCTTTTATGGTTTAGAATTTCATTTGCCGGTATTCCGATTTATGATGGTTGGGTGGATAAGGACAGCATTACCGTATTAGACAAAACGAAAAAAGAATATTGGATTGAAGATTATAAATTTCTAAGTTCATTTGTTGCCACACAGGTAACCTACGACAACTTTGAAGAATTGGCTTTAGGATTGCCAATTGAGTTCGATACAACGAGAGAATATCTTCAAGTTAAAGACAAAAATTTCTATGTGGTTTCGACGCATTCGAAAAAAGATATCGATAAATTCTATAAGGGAAAATACGATACAGATGATTTGATCATGAGGTATTATATTGATCCAGATTCATTGAGAATGCAAAAGATTATTTTAGATGTGCCTCAAGATACGGCCACAATAACAATATCTTATCCAGAGTTCTTCTACCTAGATGGAAATCGTATCCCTAAAACATCTGAATTGTATATAACAACGCCTTCAGATACTATCTTATTGGAATTAAAATATCTTAAATCACGTGTAAACGAGCCTGTCGAATTTGACATTGAAATCCCTGATAAGTACGAGGAAATTGAATAAAATCCAAGGTTTACTCATAGCGATTCTTTTTTTACTTTCTGCCCCACTTTTTGGTCAGAATAAAAGCAGTGCTACCCTTAAAAAAGAACAAGAGAAACTCGCCAAAAAGATCTTGTTTACCAAAAAGTTGTTGGGGGATACCAAAAATTTATCTGAGACCACAACCAAAGAATTAGGCATCATTAGTCGGCAAATTTCCTATCGACAGGAATTGATCAATAATGTAAACGAACAAATTACCGATATCAACAAACTGATCATGGAGTACAATTCCGTGATTCAATCCATGCAAAATGATATTGCACAATTGAAAGATCAGTATCGGGAAATGATTCAATACGCCTACAAGAACAGAAATGAATACAACGAATTGATGTTTATTTTCTCTGCAGACAATTTTAACGAAGCGTTCAAGCGGATCAAGTATTTGAATAAGATCAAAGAATTCAGAAAAAATCAGATTGTCCTCATTCAAAAAGCGGAAGAGAAATTAAAGGAAAAAATTGTTCAACTTGAAGATAAAAAAGTCGAAAAACAAGCGCTGATTTCGATGCAGGATCAAGAGAAATTGAATTTTGAGAAGGACAAACAAATACGGAATCAAACCCTTCAGAAATTAAAGCAGGAAGAATCCAAACTTCTCTCCCAGCTTCAACAACAAGAAAAGGAAAAAAGAGATTTAGCGAAGGCCATACAAAAAGCCATTGAGATGGAATTGTCTAAATCCAATGCGACAAAAACTACCGCAGGATTTAAACCTACCAAAGAAATGTTGTTAACCGGACAAAGCTTTTACGGGAACAAAGGAAAACTTCCCTGGCCGGTTGAAAAAGGAGAAATCACTGAAAAATTTGGTAAAAATCCTCACCCAGTACATGCCAATGTTTTCACATACAATAATGGTGTAGATATTTCTACGGTATCAGGATCCAATGTTCGCGCAATTTACGAAGGAGAAGTTTCTTCCGTTTTGGTGATTCCAGGAGCAGGAAAAGTGATTATCATTGCCCACGGATCTTACCGAACAGTTTATTCCAACCTAAAAGAAACCTACGTGAAAAAAGGAGACAAAGTGAAAACAAAACAGCTCATCGGTTCTCTCCTTCCTGATGGTACAGGAAAAAGATCTGAAGCCCACTTTGAAATTCGTCAAATTACACCTGAAGGAATAAAGAATTTGAATCCAGCTTATTGGTTGGGGAATTAAACTAGACAGCTAGACAAAAATAAATTTTCGCTCAATAAGCATTCCGATTCAAGAAATCAAAAAGAATACTTGACCTCAAAACCAATTTTTCCTCTAAAATTCCCTTTGATTTCATCGTTTCCGGAACCGATTGTCAGTTGATTAAAGTAGTTTTGAAAGGCAAATTTGAAATTGATTTGTACCGATTTTATGGGTTTGTATTTGACAAAAAGATAGGATCCCACGCCCTCTCCAGAGTACACTTGAAAACTGGTGATGGTTCCCAGACTTCTTTCCAAACTATAAATTGCATTGTCGAAATTACTAGTTGAAAAGAGATTGAATCGATAGTTTAACAGCCACTTGGCGTTGGGTTTGTATTGTAAATTGAGGTAAAATAAAAATCCGCTGGTCCATTCCTCTGTTTTGTATAAATTCCCCTCTAATCGCATGGAAAGCATCACTTTTTGATCCAATTCTGTGCTAAAATGAATGCGCAATTGTTGTTTGTAATTTCTGAGTAGCACATTCAAATCGTTTTCACCTAGTATATTTTCCTCTTTGCTTTTAATTCGGTAATTGATGTACATTTCCATTTTCCGGCTCCACTTGTATTTGAGTCGACCGTTGACTTCAAATCCAGAACTTGGTGCATCCACTCCATATTTTAGCCAAGGAAATAGGAAGTAATCGGCATAGAGTAAACATTGCCATTTGCGATTGAAGTCGTGTTTAACATTGAAATAAATCCCCAATTCATTCTGATTTGAAGAATTTTCGCCAATGGCAGAGCTATAAAAACCAAAATATCTTTGAGAGTAATAACGAAAATGAAAAAGGATGCTAGTTTGTTTGGAAACAGAAAGTAAAACACCATTCATAAAAGCCATTCCTTTGGATTGAACGTAAAAGGCATTTTCTCCATAGACAACACCTTTTGAAAAAAAGTACTTGTAATCCATTGAAAGATGATCCATTTGAGCAGTTGGGAAATTGTAAATCTGATAGGTTTTTTCCTGGTTGCTATAGGGATGGTTGTAGCGACTATGCAGATAATTCAATCCCAACTCAAACTTCATTTTTTTAAGTCGGAAGCTCGATCCAACAAGAAATTCGGTGAGGTTTTTTTGTTTTTGAATTTCGGTTTCGGTTTGCAGACTCCCACTCAAATCCAAACTCTTGAAATACAAAATAGAGTCTTCATACAGGCTAGCTGATTGCATTTTATAGGAGACAAAAGGAATCCACTCAAAAGCTCCAAATTTAAAGTGAGCAGCCAATCCTCTTTGAAAGAAATTCTCGCTGAGGGAAGTATTGGCCTTGACTTCAGAAGTTGTTCGAATATTGCCAGGTTGATCGATCGTTTTTCCAAATCCATATCCTTGGTAAATAAGGAGCCCTTGCCCCAAAAGCAATTTATAATCCCCCACAATAATGTTCCGAATATTTTTCTTCCCTTTCAATTCTATAAAGGCAGAGAAATGTGGGATTTTATAGAAATATGCTCGATTGATATAATCTTCTCCAGCATCCTTTTCATAGAGAAAACCGCTTTTTATTTTGGAACCAATCTGAAACTGAGATCTGAAATAAAATCGATGTGGAGCACCTAAAAATTGATTGGTATGATAGCCTTTTGAAATGCCTATATCCTGATTGAAGCCCGAAGAAAGATTGACATGAAATTTTTTCGATCGCATCTGAAATTCGCTCGATTTCATACGAACCAAATGACTCAAATTTCGTGCAAGTTCGACCGAAATTCCGGGTATAGATTGCAATTCATAGATGGAAAGAAAATCACCATTCTCCATAATATGTGTTTGGATATTCTTCTGTAAAACAGGACTCAAAAAAAATAGGCGTTCAACCTCTTCGGGGTGACTGGAATCCAATAGAACTGGGTCAGAAAGTAATTCTTGAAATTGCCTTTGAATTTGGTCCAAATCATAGATGCCATCCGGATTTTGGTTGACATAATTCTCCATGATCTGTTGAAGCCATTCCTCTTCCTGAGCAAAAATAGAAAATGGGAAAAAAAATAAGAGCAAGACGATTTTACTTCTCATAACTCAGATCAAATTGACTGATAGGGCCTAAGGCATGGACATACCAAAACCCTAAACTCAATTGAAATTGTTTCATTCTCCATCCTAAACCTCCACTTATTCCAAGAGGCAAAATGCTGAAGGCAATTCGGGGAAAGATTTTTTTGTTGATGCCGTACTCAAATCCCAAAGAAAATTGAAGGGCTGAATTCAATGTTTTAACGAGAGCCAATCGAGTAAGAAAGGATTTACCGAAATAGGCTTCTATCCCCAAATCAAATCGAATGGGCATTTTTTCAGATGATTCGATCCACCTGATGGCAATAGGATTTTCGACATGAACGGCAATGGAAAAATGATCTTTGTATCTATAGGAAAAACCAAGTGTGGGAAATATGCCTTGTTGATGCGCTTCACTTGAAATTTGAGTAAATGAATAGTGCACCGCTACCCCCATTCTAAATCCTTTGGCCAGTTGTAAACCGTAAGCCAAGTTCACCTGGTGAATATTCACATTTCCCCATCCTAAATTAGAATAACCCAATGCTAATCCTCCCTTTCCAATTCGGAATTGTCCGGCTATTGCAATCTGATTTAAATTGGGAATGAAATAGTAGTTAGCGTAGCCGACTCCAACACGAAATTTGGCAGAATCCAACTCAATTCGAGCTGGGTTGTGAAAGCCGGATAAAAAAGATTTGCCTAAACTGTTGCCAACTCCAAGAGCAGTTTCAGAGGCATTTTTCGGCATGATTAATTGGCCTGTCAGCCCTTGCCAAAACAAGAGATAGACCAGTAAATTTAGGGGTTTCATGAATCAAAAATAGAGAAAAAGAAACCTAGAAAATGGCAGAACAAAAAATAAGCGTTTATTAAGTGTTTAAAACGGAAATATGGGGTAAAAAAATGACTGCCCCGGGCGGAGCAGTCTTTGCTATTAATCGAAAACTTGGAGAATTTCTCTCCTTTTAAAATCTTTTGTGAGACCAAATTATGCACATCATATTTTATTATCAAATCAAAATGTCTGATATTTACGATATTCAAAGCAGGTTGTTTTTGTGATATCTTCCTGTAATCCTTTGTTTTTCAAGTAGATAAAGAATTTGATTTTACAATGCCCAATATTCAAACAGAGAACTTAATACAGCTAATTGGCTCGCTTTCTAAAGCCGAAAAAAGGGCTTTTAAACTCTATGTGGGTCGATTTCAAAGTTCAGATAATGCCAAGTTTTTACAGATTTTTGATTTTATTGACAAGACCCGTAATTACTCGGATTCAGCTTTATTGAAGAAATACCAAGACATCAAAAAATCACAGCTAAGTAACCTGAAAGCACATTTGTACAAACAGTTACTCGTTAGTTTGCGATTGCAACATGCAGGTAGTTCGACGGATATCGATATTCGGGAATCTATTGATTATGCCAGAGTACTCTACAATCGCGGACTCTACAACCAATCATTGCGAATTCTGGAAAGAGCTAAATCGACAGCGAAGAAGTATAATTTGGACATTCTTTCCCTTGACATTACTTTCTTCGAAAAGAAAATTGAATCGCAATACATTACAAGATCCATAGATTCACGTGCAGAAGAATTGGCTCTGGAATCTAACCAACTCATTGATAAGATTAGTGAAAGTAATGAGTATTCCAATCTGACACTCAAACTTTATGGATTGTACCTGAAAGTTGGATTTGTAAAGAATGAAAAAGAGTATTTATTCGTAAAACAATATTTCGATTCCAATTTCCCGGATTTTGGTGATACGGAATTGGATTATTACGAAAAAATGCACTTGTACAATGCCTATTACTGGTATTATTATATCGTTCAGGACTTTTTAAATTGCTATAAATACGCTAAAAAGTGGGTAGATCTCTATGAAGAATACCCTGAAATGAAAGAATATGAATTCGAGATCTATTTGAAGGGGATCAATAATATTCTGGGAGCCTTATTTAACCTGAGACATTACGAGAAATTTGTGGTGTACTTAGATATTTTGAAGGATTTGTTGAAAGATCCGGTAAAGAGAAATGAGAATACTGAATATCAGCTAAGGTTGTATTATTACACCAATCTCATCAACAAACATTTCCTAGAAGGTACTTTCTCGGATGGATTAAGAAATATCCCCGAAATAGAAGAATTCCTGGAAGAATATGAAACCACCATGGATTATCATCGATCCATCAACCTGAATTATAAAATTGCTTGCTTGTTTTTTGGCGCAGGAGACAACCGAAATACAATTATCTATTTGAATAAAATCATCAATGTGAAAGAATCAAGTTTGAGAGAAGACATTCAGTGTTTTGCTCGAATTCTAAACCTGATCGCGCACTATGAAGTAGGAAACGAAGAGTTGGTAGAATACCAGATCAAATCGGTGTATCGTTTTCTTAGTAAAATGGATGACCTTCAAGGGGTGCAGGAAGAGATTCTGTCCTGGGTAAGAAATTTGAGAACGATGAGACCAGAGGAGTTGGATAAATCCTTTAAAATATTGCGCTCCAAACTGGTAAAACTCTCGCAAATGCAATACGAAAAAAGACCTTTCCTGTATTTGGACATCATTTCCTGGCTCGAGTCTAAAATTATTGGAACCCAGGTGCAAAGTGTCGTGCAAGAGAAGTTCAAACGCGAGCAGTTATTGGGTGAAAGCCTTTATTTCCCTGTTAAAAAAAGTTAAACGAATAAGAAACCCCTGCCCCACTTCGTAATTTTAACTGTAACATGAACAAGAAAAGGATCTACTTCATTTTTACTACCATTGGTTTGGCTTTGATCGGGTTGATCACTGTTCAGGCATTTCTTGTTCAAAAAACACTAAGCTTTGAGAAGCAAGAGTTGGACGCTAAAATGAACAAAACCTTAGAGTTGGTAGCAGCCCGACACGAAAAAGTTCAAAATTTCATCAAGTACAAAGCCATTTTTGAAGTCCGAAAAAAAGCTGAGGAAAACAAACTGATTCATCAGAATGTCAAAAACATGTTGAATAGCAATGAATTGGTCAGTTTTAAGGACACAACAATCTACAGAGGAGGCAAAAAAGAGAAGTTTTTTATCATTTCAGGAAAATCGATTGATACCTTAACGGGCTTGGTTTCTGAGCATCGAATTTTGGCAAGAAATTACAAAGGTGTATTGCAGATTAGTTCTGATCCGGAATTCAATTTTTCAGAATCTGACACGGGATTGGTTGAAATACCTTTTGATGATCGATTGGAAGATTTGATGCTGAAAAAGGCCAATTATGTGAATGATTTCTTAATCGAGATATTCCGTGACAATATTGAACTTTCCAATGATGAACGTTTGAATTTGACTCTGTTGGATTCCATTCTAACTAAAGAATTAGAAGGGGCCGGAATAAAAGGGGATTTTGAATTCAACGTGATTTATGAGGACGAAGAATCCATCAATATTTTGTACAAAGAATCTGAACATTTCAATCCCAGTTTAAGTGAGTACGACTATAAAGTCCTCCTTTTCCCTGGAGATGTTTTTAGAACCCGCTTGTATCTGACACTTAAAATCGAACAAACAAATTCTTTATTGGTAGCGGGGTCATGGAGAATCATTACGATTACGATATTACTTCTGATCTTCATGATTTTCACATTTTATGTGGTAATGTCCACCATATTGAGACAAAGAAAATTATCTGTCTTAAAGAATGATTTCATCAATAACATGACCCACGAATTAAAGACTCCAATTTCTACAATTTCATTGGCATGCGAAGCCATCAACGACCCAGATATTCCGAAAGATAAAGAATCCATGGAGTCTTATTTGGACATGATCAATCAGGAAAATAAAAGATTGGGTTCCTTGGTAGAAAATGTATTGCAGACGGCCATTATCGACAAAGGAGAACTCAAACTTCAAAGACAAAAACTGAATTTGAATGAGATATTGGAAAAGATGGTCAAGAATTCCCGATTCCTGGCTACATCTAAAGGAGGAGGAATAGAATTTATTGAAGAAGACAAGGATCTTTGGATTGAAGGAGATAAGGTGCACATCACGAATATTTTCCACAACTTATTGGACAACTCGATTAAATATAGCAAGGACGCTCCTCAAATCAGAATCATTCTCAAAAAAGAAAAAGACTATGCGGTTATTGATGTGGAAGATCAAGGAATTGGTATTCCGAAAGAGCATCAAAAGAGAATATTTGAAAAATTATACCGTGTTCCAACAGGAAACGTGCACGATGTGCGTGGATTTGGATTGGGATTAAGTTATGTTAAAGCAATAGTGGATCAGCATGAAGGACAAATTACCGTGAAAAGTGATGTCCAAAAAGGCTCCACATTTACGATAAAATTAAAACTAAGCAAGCAATGAGTAAACTAAATCTATTAATCGCCGAGGACGACGTAAACCTTGGAAAATTGTTAAACACTTTTCTTACTGCAAAAGGGTTTCAGACTACCTTATGTGAGAATGGTGAAATCGCTTTCAATACATTCAGAAAAGGGGATTTTGACTTTTTAATTTTGGATGTCATGATGCCCGTGAAAGATGGTTTTACAGTAGCCAAAGAAATCCGTGAATTCGATAAAGAGATTCCGATTCTTTTCTTAACAGCCAAATCAATGAAAGAGGACAAGCTTTCTGGTTTTGCCTCTGGAGCTGATGATTATTTGACCAAACCTTTTGAAATGGAAGAGTTATTGGCTCGAATCAACGCCATTTTAAGAAGAGCAAAAGGGGATGCAGATAAAGAAGAGAAAAACCAATACGAAATTGGAAAAATCAAATACGATGCGTCTTTGCAAACCATAGAATTAGACGGCGAATCTACTCGATTAACTACCAAAGAAAACATGCTTTTTCATCTACTAGTAAAAAACAAAAACGAAGTATTAGATCGAAATGCAGCGTTGAAAGCCGTTTGGGGAGACGACAATTATTTCAATGGACGCTCCATGGACGTTTACATCGCCAAACTCAGAAAAATTATCAAATCCGACGAGTCTCTGCAAATCGTAAATGTGCACGGACAAGGGTTTAAGTTGATTGCGCAGTAATTGAGTTTAGAATTTTTCGAGTGTAGAGTTTTTCGAGTATACAAGTGACTAATAGAAAGATCATTATTTGCAAATGAGAATAAGTTTAAAATTCATTTTTAATTATTCATTCTTAATTCAAATCATTCCACCACAAGCTTTTTCACCTCCAGATGATCGGATTGAATTCGGATAATGTATGTTCCGGATTTCAATTCAGATAGATCCATGGTTTGGTTACCTAGCAAATGATTATGATTTATCACTTCTCTTCCTTGGAGATCCACAATCTGAAAATCAAAATACTCAGTTCCTTCATAAGCAATATGAATTGTTGAACTAGTCGGATTTGGATAGACATTGAAAACATGTGCAACCTCTTGCTCAGAATCTAAACCTAAACTACCTGCACAAACAATCGGATAAAGAAAATCTCTAGATCGATCCAAAATGGAATCTTGTCCTACTTGGGTATTGAAATAACTTACATGTCCATTGCTTCCCACGATAGTGATGAGTTCACTAGAAACTCCAGCGCTCTGGCATTCCTGATCCATTAAATATGATCCATTCATGTAGATGATCGGAACCGTGAAAATGTTGGCGCTCCCTCCGGCATAGGGAACGGTGCCATCACCATCATCATGAACTGAAAACAAAGGAGGATCGTTCGCATCAATGTAACTAGCATCTTTTAACGCTCCTGAAAAGTTCAAAATCCCGTGTACTTTTTCCCAGTATTGGGTATTTGTGCTGCTATTTCCTTGCCAACCACCATTTGCTTGAATGATCGAATCTACAAAAGTGGCTACCATGTCTGTTGAATCCAACATTCCCACATGATCTGCCACTATGGCTCCAGCAGAAACACCTCCAACAAAAACGAAATTCGTGTCAATTTTATAAGTATTCGAGGTATAAGCATCTTCTCTAAAAAACCGAACTGCCGCTTTCATGTCGGAAACCGCTTTGATAACCACATCTGTCATGTCAATACTATCTGGAAATGGAAAGACAGGACCATCATAAATTCGGTAATCAATACTGGCTGTAACATAACCTTTCTTGGAATAATAGCGACATAAATCATGCATCTGTGTGCGATCTCCCGCCACAAAACTTCCTCCAAATGCTAAAATAATTACCGGCCTTTTGGTTGCTGCATCCCCTAAAGGTTCGTAAATATCCATTTTCAAATCAGCGTTGGTTCCCCCAACAGTAGTAGAATTTCCAAAGGTCACACCAAAAGTAGAATCCAACTGGAAAATATCATTCAAATATCTGTTCCCGTCACACGTAGGATTTTGACCAAATAGGAAAAAAGAAACAAAAGTAAAACTGAGAGTAATTATTTTTTTCATGAGTAAATAGATTGATGAATCCCCAAGTTAACAATTTTTTAATATTGAATTTGTATGCGTGAATAGTTTTATTAGATTTTAGAGTTTTTTGAGTGTAGAGTTTTTCGAGTCTACAAGTGAATAATAGAAAGATCATCATTTGCAAATGAGAATAAGTTTAAAATTCATTTTTAATTATCACCTTATCAGTCGATGAGCTCGCTTTCGCTCGGTTCTTCATTCTTAATTATTTCCCTATCGGTCAATGAGCTCGCTATCGCTCGGTTCTTAATTCACCAATATTCTTCGTAACTTATCCGAATGACTACAAACAAGAATCTTGCTGTTCTTATTGACGGCGACAATATCCCTTCTCGATATATCAAAGAGATGATGGATGAGATCAGTAAATATGGAACTCCCACGATCAAAAGGATCTATGGGGATTGGACGAAACCGCATCTTTCGAAATGGAAGAAGATTTTATTGGAAAATGCCATCAATCCCATACAACAATACAGTTATACAACCGGAAAGAATGCAACAGATTCGGCCATGATTATAGATGCCATGGATATTTTGTATTCAGGAAATGTAGATGGTTTTGTTTTGGTTTCTTCGGATAGCGACTTTACAAAGTTAGCCAACCGTTTGAGAGAATCTGGTAAAGTTGTATATGGTTTTGGTGAAAAGAAAACACCAGATCCATTTATTGTGGCTTGCGATAAGTTCATCTATTTGGAAATTTTAAAAGTAGAAGAGAAGCCTGAAACAGGAAATAAAAAGCAAAAAGCGCCGAATGTTGATCAGATAACGCCGAAAGTAATTAAGCTATTGCAATCTTCGGTTACGGCTTGTGCGGATGAAGATGGATGGGCCTTTTTAGGTGATGTTGGAGGTTTGATCCTCAAAAAACAACCCAATTTCGACCCACGTAATTTTGGATTTGAAAAACTGACCCCTTTATTTAAATCTCTTGATCAGTTTACTATCGAACAAAGAGATCAGAACAATCGATTTAAATTGATTTATGTGAAGAATAAAGGTTAGACAAACTTAGGTTTTATTCGTCATTGGATTTGTATTAAATAATCACTACCTTAAACAGCTTATAACTAGCCAACTATGCATTTTTCTGCTATTTTAACTTTATTATTCATTTTATCTTCTTCGATTCCAATCTATTCTCAATATTTAGGTGGATATATCGATTACAATATTGTTCAAAATGGCGAATACGATTTCCGTTTATACACTTTCTCAAATAGTTCAATCTCGGTTCCTGATTCAATCTTTATTGATGATGGATATGGTGTTACTTTTTATTCACATTTGGTCAATACTCAACCAATTGAAAATGGATTTAACAAAAATACCTATGAATTTAATGTAGACTATTTAAATTATGGTAGTTTCATAACATTTCATTTTGACACAAATTATAGTTGTAACTCTTTAAATTTATCTCTACCCTATTCCTACTATTTAGCTGAAACTATTTACCTATCTCCATTTTTTAATAGCGACAAGCCTTTACAATATAAGTCGTCTGCTTGTCCAACTGTGATTCCAGGTGACACATTAAAATTTAATCCGATAGGTCTGTCTGAAGACAATTTTATAACATCTTATGAATACAGGTTTTCAATTTTTAATCCTGCAATTGAAATTCCAAGTGGTATTAGTATTAATCCTTCTTCAGGTGAATTTACTTGGATAACATCCTCTAATACTCCTCAAGGATATTATGATTTTTTACTCAAAGTTGAAAAATTTCCAAATGGAATTGAAAACATGGAATCTAAGATTCATTTTTCTGTATTTGTGGAAGATACTATTCCAAGCAAATTGGAGTATGCTGGCTTAGAGCTGTGGCAGAGAAATTCAAATGGTTTCCTTGTAGATACTGTAGAAGTTAATTCAAATATCCAAAGATCTTTTAGCATTTCTCATCCTGGTGCAGATTCTATCAATATTCTACCATTTAGTGATCAATTTTTGGGTTCGAATAATGCTACAGTCAATGTAATTCCTAATGGATCAAATTTAACAATGAATTTTTCATGGACTCCAACTTCACTTCGAGCAAGTGCACATCCTTATCTGTTTTATTATAAGAATTTGTATCAAAAAAATGGAATCAACTATTATAATTATTTAACCCATATGATATTTGTAACAAATAGTACAACTGCAAGTATTGACGAGAATTTTGGGGATAATTCTTTCGTGGTATTTCCAAATCCAGCAAAGAATTCATTCAAAATAAAGGCACCAAAACATACACAAATAGAAATTTTCAACTCTTTTGGACAAGTTCGATTAAAAGGTGAAATTGAAAATGAAAAGGAACTGAAAATTGAATGTTCAAAATTAAGTTCTGGAGTATATTTCGTTATATTTAATCATCAAAATACAAGGTTCGTTGAGAAATTAATCATAGAATAAAATGAATCATTTTCAAAAAGCTTCCTTCATGTTCCTGATTTGTTTTGCATTTTTTTCATGCTCAAAGGAAAAATTTGTAAAGGAAAGCCTCTTTTTAGATGAATTCAATGACAATTCAAAAGGATGGTATGCAGTTCCAGATACAGCAATATTAAATTCTCCTTATGGTTGTATCAAATTTCAAAACGGAAGATTGGATTTGTACTTTGAAAGAAGCCTTCCAATGTCAGATTGTGGTGGAGGTTGGATACAAGCCGAAATCTCTGATACAATTTATAAATCAAAATTAAATAAAGATCGTTTAGGTGTAAAAATCAAATTAAAAGACAGCTGGTTTCAAGAGTTGTTTCAAAACGATACGGGTTCCACTTCTTACTCATTGTTATTATACAACTTTAGTCTGGCTGTCAACAATTATTGGTTCATTTCAACCACAACTTCATACAATCCTTTCGGGATTTCTCCTAATTTAAGTATGGGGCGAGAAACAGGTAATGAGTTTGTTTTTATCTGTGATAGAACCACTTCTAATAGTCGTAAATTTATTGATGGAATTGAAGTATCCACGAATGGTTGGAACTATGATTATGCCTCCGATAATTATTATGATTTTAAAATGTTCTTTCAGATTGGGTATGCTGCTGATTTAATGCCACTCGAAATTGAAATGATGATCGAATCAGTCGAAATATTCACATGGGAAGGGGAATTCAATATTAAAAAAGTGTGATTCCAAGACAAATCACACTAGATTCTCTTTGTGTCAATTAGTGCTTCTTCGAAACTCCAACTGCTACCATTCCTTTTGGACCTTTTTCCAAAGAATAGCTTACTCGGTCACCTGAATTCACTAAAGCTCCACTTACGGCATTCACGTGGAAGAAATAACGCTCTTCTGAATTGGCGTCTTTGATGAATCCATAACCTTTGTCGTTGTTGTAGTAATCCACTTTACCAAGTTTTTCGGTAGTCGTGTCTTCTTCTTCAACGGTTCTAGTCTGACTCAAATCAATGTCTTCAGCCTTAATTTCTTTTTTCTTTGATGGATCTGGTGGCGTATCAACTAAATTCCCATTTTCATCTACATAGGCCATCATCGCATCAAGTCCACCTCCTGGAGAGCTTTCTTTGCGTTCCATCTTCTTCATTTCCTTGTCTTTCTTCTTTTTAGCCTTCTTTTTTTCTCTCTCTTTTTTGTTGAATGTCGCCATATAAATGTGTCAGTTTAAGACTCCTAAAAGTCTGGTTTGTGCGTGTGGAAAAACTAAAAATTGGCTGAAAGATGTAGGAATTGTGATCCAACCGCGCGAAGAATATCGCTATTCAAGAAAGTCCATTTTGCTGGTGCAAAGGTAGTGATTTTTTGATGAGGGAAATTGAATTTTCGCTAGACTACTGATAATTAGGGATGAAGGAGGGTAATGTTTGGTTGAGTTTGAAAATGAAATTCAGTTTGATACATAAATAATAAAATAAGTCTTCTCAATCAAATTACCCCTAAATCCCCTAAAGGGGACTTTTACTTTTCAAAATCTCTCTAGCCTCCCCTTTAGGCGACGGGAGGGGTGAAAATTGGAACTATTCACAAAAACTGTTCACCAGTTACTGGTCACTGATTACTTAACTGCCGTCACCTCAATTTCTATTTTCATTCTTTCATCAGCGAGTCCGGCTGAAATCATGGTAGCTGCAGGTCTAACCTCTTCAAAATATTTCCTAAGTGTTGGCCAGCATTTAGAAAATTCCTCGGCATTAGGCAAAATATAAGTTACCCGAACAATGTCTTTCATTCCAGATCCTGCTTCTTCCAGAACTTTCCGGATGTTTTTCAGGCATTGTTCTGTTTGCTCCACAATGTCTTCTGAAATGGTCATATTCTCATAATTGAATCCTGTAGTCCCAGAAACGAAAATCCAATTGTCTTTGACTACCGCCCTGGAATAAGCGATTTCATTCTCGAAGGTAGAACCTGTGGATATTGTTTTTCTCATGATTCAAAAAGATTTAATTGATATTCTTCACTTTCCAATTCTAATAATTTTTTCTTAGCTGGTAGTCCGCCAGCATAACCAATCAACTTTCCATCTGTTCCAATTATTCGGTGACAAGGAACAATAATGGAAATTGCATTTGCTCCATTTGCCGATGCTACTGCTCGAATGGCTTTAACATCTCCCATTTTTTTGCTCAGTGAAAGATAAGTTTCCGTTTTTCCAAAAGGAATATTCCTCAATTCCTGCCATACTCTTTTTTGAAAATCAGTTCCTACAAACAGAAGGGGAAGATCAAACTCTTTTCTCGCACTAGAAAAATATTCTTCCAACTGATTGCGACAATTTTCAATTTGTTGACATTTTCTTTTCTGAAAATCTACTTTCAGTCCGTTTCGAATACGAGCGTCTATTTCCTCTCTTTTTTTTCGGTATCTCCAATCCGCCAATACAATTTGATCCTGAAAAGAACCTAAAATTAGTTCTCCAACCGGACTTTTATAATATTGAATGGAAATCGCTTCTATCATTTTCTAAAGATAACAAGCTTAGACAAATAGCCTCATTATTCTCTCAAATATGCGAACGATACAAAGTGTTTTTACTGTTCGAATCTGGTTTCTTACGATTCGTAAAAATAATCATGGTGGCATTGAATAACATCAGATAAGCTGGGAAAAGAATGTACAAAAGGTCGTGTTGCAAGGCGGCCAATGTACTTAGAGTCCATGAGGTTAGACCAAAAGACCAGGCTTTAGTCCTTTCGGTATCGGGATGGGTGATTACTTTAACAATGGTTGGTATTCCGATAATAAAATCAGCTAAAATTCCTGCAATGGTAGTTAGCATAGGATCTTTTGAGATTTGATAAATGAGTCCGCAACCCAATCCCAGAACAAAGTAAAACCAGTCCCTGCTTCTGTAGGTATATTGTTTCAATAATAAAGCCGATAAACCAATAAAACCACATCCAAAAGTAGAAATTGCAAATCCACTCATGCTCCATTCCCATCCGCTTTCCACTATAATGGCAATTAATGTGGCAAACATGAGTAAAAACCAACCTATCCAAGATAAAGTGCTTGGTCTGATTTTCCTTTTAAAAATATTGTAGATGTAAGTAGACTGAGCAATAATGATCAGAACCGTTGCCCCAAAGGCAGAAAAGAGCTCAATTACTTCGTTCATAAGGGCTAAATGTACGAAGTAATTACATGCAGTTAGTTGAAAAAATTACTTCTGATAAACAAAATCTTCTCCCTGTTCCAAAGAATCAAAATGCTCAAATAATTCATGTGGAGGAAGGGCTACTTTTCTTTCTTTTAAGTCCATCCAAGCTCCTTCTGCTTTGATATGAGCCGCTTTTTCTCCTTTTTCATTGAAAATTTCATGGTACAAAACCCATTTTGGGGATCCCTCACTAATTTCACCTTTCAAAACGTTGATGGTGATTCTGCCCGATGGACTCAATTCTTTGAGAAAATTACATTGTTCCTTGAACAGAATTGGTCCAATATTTAGTTTTCCCAAAGTATGTGCATCAAAACCAACGGATTCTAAAAATTTTATCCTTGCATGTGCGCCATAATCATAATAGGCAGAATGTCGAACGTGTCGGTTTTGGTCTACATCAGACCATCTTACCTCAACAGAAACTTGAAATTTTTCCATGAAGCAAAGTTAGGCATTCATAGTAAATGAGCTGCGGAATGGAAATAAAAACTTAAAGTGCTTCTATTTCTTTCAACAAAACATCCATTTCTTGATTTTTTCTTTCAATTTGATCAGTATACGCTTCTGAATCTTCGTCTATGGCCCGATACATTAATTCATATACTTCAATCCGAAGTAAAACATATTTTTTAAGAATCTCATTTCTTGCCTTTAAAGCATCAGGGAGGTTCATCTTCTCTATATTCGCTGAGATCTCGAGACATTCTTTCCATTTAGGCAAACCAACTTTCTCTATTTCTGTTAAATACATTTCGTTGGTGGCTGATGCCGGCAAACGGTAAACACTTAACGCTTCTTCTTCCAATCGAATAAACTGACTAATCGCCTCATCGTATTTGGCGATGTCACCCACTTGAATAGTAGAATACATCCAAAAGGATAAAGCTAAAACCAGCAATGAAGATCCTAGAAGAGATTTCTTTAGTAAAGTTGAATCCTCCTTTTTATTTAAAGCTGGAATTAAAATAAGTCCGATAATAAACCCAGCAAGTAGACCGCCAATATGTGCTGCGTTATCAATTCCACCTTTAACTCCATTAATCAAATTGTAGATCACAAATACGCCAATACTTGCCATCAAGGAATTTTTCTGTGCTTTTGGAATAATATTAGACAAAAGTAAAGCCATGAATACTCCATACATTCCGAAAATAGCTCCTGATGCTCCTGCACTAACGGTTAATTCATTCCACCAAATACTTGCCACACTTCCTCCTATTCCAGCTAAAATATAAATGATAAGAAATCGTAAACTACCCACAATGGGTTCTAGTATTGCACCTATATAAAGCAAAGCATACATATTCATCACAAGGTGTAATATTCCGATATGTAAAAAGCAACTTGTGAGGATTCTCCATATTTCACCATCCAAAGTAACGGGTCTAAAATTAGCACCCCAATTCAACAGACTTTCAACTGATGGTTCCATGATATGAACTCCGGAAACAACCATCAATACGAAAATGATTGTGTTGATCCATACTAGAGAAGAAGTCGCAAAAAATCTCTTATTCGGAATTAAAAAATCCTTAATATCGATTTCTTCTTCTGGTGGGTTTTCTCTCCAATTTGATTCTTCTTGTTCATCTTTATTTATATCCATAGAGGACTTTAGAACTTCTCGTTCATCTTCTTCTCCGTAAGCCATTTACAGTTTTTTAATAACAAGAATTTTCAAAAGGAAAAGATTAGGACTCCACCATTTTGTACAAATGCTTGTTGGTTATTTGGCTCTGAAAATAGTTAAAAAAATGATGCCGATCAACCTAATTGGGATCAACGATGTTGCGGTGGCGGACCATGCGGATGTCCGTGTGGTCTCATTCCAGGAGGTGGTCCTTTGGGTCTTTCTTCCTTAAATTCTCCCATCAAACAGCGACCCACAAAAGGATATTCTTTGGTGATTAGGTACACATATTCTCCATTGATTTCTATCCCGTTGCATTCATCCAGATCTCCTTTTCCTTTTACGTATTCCCAATCCGATACAAATGTTCCGTCTGGTTGAGTATTGTTTAAATTTTTATCGATTCTATTTTTGGGGTTGCGATAGCTACAAACATCTCCGGTTCTATTTTTTTCTGAAAGCTGATAACTTGGCTTGTATTTCCCACTTTTACTGTAATACATTGGAAAACCATCTTTGGCAAATCCAACTAAAATCAAATCTTCTCCCTTATCCAAAACTTTGATCAATTCACTTGGTACACCATGATAATGATAAGCTCCGGTAGGTTGTACATGGGCATTATTGAAATCCAATCCTAAATTCACTAAATCCTGAAACGCTTCAATTTTATAGACTTCTCCAGTTTCACAAACAAATCTTTCAGCTGTTTCTGGCTCAAACTTAACTCCATTTAAAGCAATTCCCGGTTCTCTGGCCCATCTTGGTTTGTCCATTCGTTTTGGTTTCAATGGAAATTCATAAGTCATCTGCTGAGCCGAAATTTTATTGGGATTTCCTGCATTGGGAAACTTACCTGTTTTGTGATTTGGCAAGGCATTGGTTTTCATGATTCGCTTGGTTTCGGTCAGAGTCACATAGGTCTTGGTTCCAAAAACAGAATCCTCAATGGAATAGGACTTGAGATAGTCAAGCTCCTTATACAAAAGATGATTTTCATGAGATGGTGCATCTTCCAACATAAATGGAAAAGTGATGGAAGTGAGTGTAAACGCAAGTAGAAAGAAAAGAAGTCCTTTGTTTTTCATAATGTGATTTTGCACTTTGACGTTTTTTATAGGGGCAGCCCTCACAAAATTATTTGTTTCAGTAAAAAATATTCACTTCAATAGAATCATTTTCATTTAAATAGAATGTGGTATCGTGAAAAGTTGATATTCCATTTCGAATCACTTCCCATTCATATCTCCACTCTCCCATTTTTATTTTGGAATAATAGTTTGCCATAAAATCATAGCAACCATAGAAATTTTGAGGGTTACCAGAATCAGAATCCAGCTGAAAAACTCGATATAATTTCATCGTATCCTGCGCTCCTTGACAATTTACATTTCGAATATTTAATTTAATTTTTGCTAGAGGAATCAATTGAAATTCAGCATAACCAAATTTGGCCTTTTGAGAATAAGCGATCTGGCTATTTATTTTGTAGAGTTCAAATTCATCTTTAGAATATTCGATAAATGCGAAATATGCATGATTGTGGAGAAATTTATAGGTAAACCCCGCTTCACCATTTATATCGGTGACAAAATTTTCTACTGTTTGCCATTTGGAGTTGTTGTACAAGCCTAAAAAAATTCCATCTTTTTTCCTTTCTGACAATCCTCCATGAATATTCTCATATCGCTCTCCTGTAATAGGATTATAAACACTTATTCGAACACTCCTCCTTTTGGTACATGAGGTACTTAGTAGTACAATAAATAATAATGCATAAATTTTCATTCTTCAAAGTTAGGGAAGAGGCTTTCAAGAAAATTACGGATTTCCGCAAACAATAAGAATTGAAAAAAAGGCCGCCACTCCTGACGACCTTTTACTCTACTCTAATTACAACTACTAACTTGATTTTACTTAATAACAAAGACGGATTGGATTTGTTCACCTTACACTTTTTAAAACTTTTATCAGAATACCTTTTTTTCGGTATTGACAAAGCCTTAGAGAATCAACAATTTTGTTTTTGATCAAAAGCATATAGTCATGAATCAGGAAAGATTGACAGATTACATCACCCAGCGCAATAACCTTTCATACGAATTGGAAGTAGCTGAATTTATTGAAAAAGGATTTGAAGATTATATTCATTCCGGAACTATTTCTCTACCTCTGTTACAGAATTGTAGTTTGGTGGAGTTATTGAATTATGTAGTGCTTTCTCATCGATTTTACACGGAAAAAAAACTACCTGAAATTTCCATGTTGATTCATTCTCTGTGCAACTCTTTTGGTCAGATGCATCCTTCCACTTTGATCTTAAATCACTTTTTTCATAAATACTACAGAGAGTTCAAAGAACATTTGGATTTAGAGGATCAGCAAATAATCCCTTACGTACAAACCTTGGTAGACATAGAAAATGGTGCATTTGAAAACCTCGCTCTATTAAAATTATGCGACCGCTATTTGCTTTCCACCTTTCACGATCAGCATTCGGATACAGAAACAGATGTGAAAATTGTGCGTCGAGCCATCAATGAATTTCCTGTTCCAAAAAATGCGGAATCTCAATTTAGAATGTTGATGGATCATTTGGAAAACTTCGAAAAAGACCTTCATTTTCATTCTGAATTGGAAGAAAAAGTATTGATTCCAAAGGCTTTAGATTTAGAAAAAGCAATTAGAGGATAGAAAAAATAACAATTCCTTAATCCCTTTCACTTGAAAAGTGGTTTATTTTAGCTGCTTTTGATAAGTATCATGGACTTCTGTAATAATTATCACTTTGATTATCAAAGAAGATTCATAATTTGCAGTGTCCAAAAATTTATAAAACATGGCTAATACAAAACATCAAATTGTAATTGTTGGTGCTGGTTCTGGGGGAATCATGGTGGCAGCAAATGCTCTTAGAAAAAGAAAAAATCTAGATATTGCAATCATTGATCCTGCTGATTTTCATTATTACCAACCTGCATGGACTTTGGTTTCGGCAGATGTTTACGATTATGAAAAAACCAAGCGACCTATGGAAAAATATATTCCAAAAGGGGCTAAATGGATTAAAGATAAAGTAGCTGAACTTGACCCTGATAACAACCAGGTAAAATTGGCTTCTGGGGATACCGTTTCCTATGATTATTTAGTGATGTCTCCAGGTTTGCAAAACAGACCAGATTTAGTGGAAGGTTTAGCCGAAACTCTGGGTAAAAACAATGTTTGCTCTGTATACACTGATCCTCTATATGCGAAAGAAGTTTTGATGAATTTTAAAAGTGGAAATGGTTTGTTCACTTTCCCAGATACTCCATTGAAATGTCCAGGAGCACCGCAAAAAGTGGCTTATTTGGTTTCAGATAGATTGAATAAGAAAAGTATTCTTAATCATGGAGCAAAGGTAATTTATGCCTTCCCTGGAGGAATTTGTTTTGGTGTGGAACCTTTCAAAACGAGATTGTATGAGATTAATGAGGAAAGAGGAATTGTATTGAAGCATGCCTATTCCTTAGTGAAGATTGATGGGCCAAACAAAAAAGCTTATTACAAGCAAACGAAAACAGAAAATGCAGATGGTGGACCGATTACCATGAATGATCCAAATAATGAAATTAAGGAGACAGAAACCGAAGATGGATTGAAAGTGATTGATTGTGAAGTTTGTCATTTGGCTCCACCGCAAAGAGCTTTTGAATGGGTTCAGAAATCAAAATTGGCTCATCAAGATGGACCAGATAAAGGTTGGATGAAAGTGGATCAATTTACCATGCAAAATCCGGATTACTCAAACGTATTTGGAGTTGGTGATACTATTGCAGTTCCTACCGCAAGAACTGGGGCAGCGATTAGAAAACAGGCTCCTGTAGTAGTGGATAATATTCTGGCTTTAATCGACGGAAAACCAATAACAAGTCATCATTATAACGGTTATTCTTCTTGTCCGCTAGTTACAGGGAAAGGAAGAATGCTTTTAGCTGAATTCGGTTATGGTGGAAAAAGAATGAGCGACCCATTACTTTCAAAATTTGTAGATACAAGTAGAGAAAAATGGACCATGTGGCTATTAAAAAAATACGGTCTACCATTCATCTATTGGAACAAGATGCTTAAAGGAAAGATGATGGACTGATTCAATTAAGAATTAATAATGAAAAATTAATAATTGGGGTAGAGCTTTTCTGCCCTTTTTTGTTTTCGATAGACTTGTAGAAAATTCAGGAATTCTATAAAACACTTAGATAATAATCCGCTTAAATAAAGAGTTTTATTGGTATAAATCAAACATCCATCAAACTCACTTTTCACTCTCAAACTGATTTTGGCACGGGGTTTGAAATAAGTAAAGTGTATTAATCAATAAACATTTTAATTATGATCGAAAAGAAAAAATCAAGCATTAGCTTGGAGAAGAATCGTATGGCCTTTTTTTCAGCGGGGTTGATTCTCGTAAGTAGCTTATCCTTAGCTGCTTTCGAATGGAAAACGCTGACAGTTAAGAACAAATATGCTAAGAATTACCTAGAGGAAGAAGCGCATGTGATTGAGGAAGAAATGCTCACTGAATTACCGGAGCCAAAACCTCAGCGACTTCAACCGCCGGCGCCACAAATTCCTCAAATTATTGAAACGGTTGTAATAGACAACAATGCCAATAACAACAATAACGTAACGATTACAAACAATAATATTGTAGATCCAAACATTGACGTTATTGATTTTGGTAATATCGGAGATCCAGGTCCCAAAACAGAAGATTTGGATGTGATTGAGTCATGGGCCCAAGTTATGCCATCCTATCCTGGAGGGGATAAAGCCATGATGGAGTTTATCTCTAAAAATGTGGATTATCCTTTTTTAGCTAAAGAGATGGGAGAGCAAGGTACGGCTTATGTATCTTTTGTAGTTGAAAAGGATGGATCTATTTCAAACGTTAAGATCCTTCGCCAAACTCTTCAATATGGATTAAATGAAGCTGCGATGGATGTGGTTCAGAAAATGCCAAAATGGAATCCAGGTGAACAAAGAGGAAAGAAAGTGAGAGTGCGTTTCACCATTCCAATAAAATTTGTATTGCACTAAAATATAAACCTTGATTAATACACAGAAAAATTTGACAAAAACCTCGGCAGCGATGTCGGGGTTTTTTGTTTGTATGTGGTTGGTTTCAGCTCACTGACTTGGATTTATCTTACTCTTTTGGAGTTAGGTCGGGTAGATCCAAAAGAACAAAAAAAGTCCGAACGCAATGCCCGGACTCGTTTGTGTGTGTTTGTTTGATCTAAAAACTAGGACAAGAAATTGTTCTGAAGGATCTCACTTGAACCTTCTTGTTTTTAGGGTATTTTAATGTGAACGAAATTCGGTACTTTTTACTTTCATTCGGACCTAATTTTACTTTCCAGGTCAAGATTCCAGTTTCTTCTTCCTTATTTGCAGAAGAGATCTCATCTACCACAACAGAAATCTCGCTATCCTGAGAAATGGGAACTTGATCGTGTAAATCCAACTCTATTGCATTATTACGCGTATTTTTGACAGTTATTTCATAAGTATAGCTGTCTTTTCTATTATTTCCTATAACCTTCTTATTGGAGAATTCAGTTAGCAACTCACGACTTACCATAATTTTTGAATCTCTTCCAAATGAAAGTCCTAGGGTGTCTTCAACGTTTCGAGTATCAATCCAACTTTCTCCAACATAGGTTCCGTCAAAATACACTCGAGTTGGACCTGGAATCAAATCCAAACTTTCCCATCCTGGAATCTGAGCCAGCAAAAAGGCATCTTTCTCCATTTTTGGAACGGCAACGTACTCAAATGTGCAATTCAATTCATGTTCCTTGATGTCCACCAAATAAGGATTTCGATCCGATGGAATGGTGTAAGACTCCTTGATCTCAAATTCTGTGCTTAAATGAGATACTTCAATAGTTCGATAAACTACATTCGTTTGATTTGGCTTTTTTCCTAAAAACACTTGTCTTTGTTCACCGCCTTTTGGAATGTTATCGTAGTATCTCGCATTCATCTGAACTTCCTGCTGGATTTCTCTTACCTTATTTTCATTGTTGACTACCACCATATCCCAATTCATGTTGTTCTCCGGGATATAATAATTTTTCTCACCTCTGTCTTTATTAGAAGCTACTTTTCCTTTGGTTTGGATGTAAGTCTGATAGTTCAAATACCAAGGAGATAACTCTGGAAATGTTGCACTTAAATTAGGATTTCCGGTCGACAAGATCATTTCTACATTCTCCCAGTCATTCCCTGTGTCATTAAAAACTTTGGCTTTGTATTCCATTGTGATTTTCCCACTCAAATCCTTTGCACTTAAATTGTAATTGGGTTCCCATCCACAGCCTGATACAAAATACTCAATATCAAGATTTACTGTTTGCTCTTTTTTAGAATCTAAAATGATGATGATTTGGTTGCTTTTGGTTGATTCTTTGAAATTTAAAACATCCAATTTCGATTGCAAAAGCCATTTTTTCTTATTTAATCCATTGATTTGATTGCGAATATCTGTCAGCTCTTTATTAATCTTTTCCATTCTTTTTCTGTAAAAATTGGCTGCTTTTTCGATTTCTTCTACCGTCAAATTCGAGTTGTTGCCTCCAAGCTCTTTGTTCTTATTAAGCAACTCTTTCTCAGAATCTATGGCCGATTTCACATCATTCAAATCCTGAATTCTTCCTTCCACGAATTTTAAAGAATCATTCAATTCTCCAATTTTCCCTTCTTTTCCTTCAAAAATGGAAAAATCCAATTCCGTGCTCACCGACATCAATTTCATTTCTTCCTGAAATCGAACCTGTATACTTTTCTCATCCAGTTTCGCACTGATGTCTGGCAATACCACTCTGTTTCGACCTGTTTTTAAACTTACTTTAGAGGTGCGCTCAATTTGGGCCCCAGTTAGGAAAATCTTGACCTTTTCAATCTTCGATTTGCCAATGATATCTGAAGCAAAGGAATTGAAGGTGAAGAAGGAAAGGAATACAACGAATATAGTTTTCATACTTATCTTTTTTAGTAGAACATTTTAAAACACCAAATGACTACAATTCATTTATAAAAATCTTGGGGCACTCATTTTTCTGAATGACCGCACTTGTACTTTTTTATCTTTTGGATACTTGAGAGTAAAAGAGATTCTGAACTTCTTAGACTCATTTGGAGCCAGTTTGATTTTCCAGGAAACAATCCCCGTTACATCTTCCAAAATTCCTGACGAAAGTTCATCCGCAGTTACTGAAATGTCGCTATCCTGAGAAACTGGAATCTGATCATGAACTTCCATCTCTACCTCAACGTTTCTGGTGTTTTTAATCGTTAACTCATAGGTATAGCTATCCTTTCTGTTATTTCCAACGATCTTTTTATTTGAAAATTCAGAAAGCAACTTTCTATTTGTAATGATCTTAGAATCTCTACCAAAGGATAAACCTAAAGTATCTTCTACATTTCTTGTGTCGATATAACTTTCTCCTACATAGGTTCCGTCAAAATAAACTTTGGTTGGACCAGGTACAATATCCAATTGTTCCCAACCTGGAATTTGAGCCAACAAAAAGGCATCTCTCTCCATTTTAGGAATAGCCACATAATCAAAAGTTCCTGAAAGATCGTGTTCCTTGATTTCCACTAAATAAGGTTTTTTGTCGGATGGAATCGAATATTTTTCCTCGATTTCAAACTCACTGCTCAAATGAGAAACTTCCACTGTTCTATAAGCCACATTGGGTTTGGCTGGTTTTTTAAAATACTGTTGTCTTTGTTCAAAATTCAAGGGTACGTCATTGAAGTAACCATTATAATTGCTCAATTCACTTTGAAGTTGTACTACTTTCTTTTCATTGTCTTCAACGACCATGTCCCAGTTTACCGTATTATCAGGAATGTAATAATTCACATCTCCTCTTTTTTGCGCATTCAATTTGGATTTATCCTCCACATAATTCAAATAGCTTAAATACCATGGAGACAATTCTGGAAAAGTGGCACTTAAATTAGGGTTTCCAGTAGACAAAATCATCTCTACTCCATCCCAGTCATTTCCTGTATCATTGAAAACTTTGGCTTTGTAGAACATTTTGATTTTTCCACTTAAGTCAGAAGCATGTAAATCATAGTTGGGTTCCCATCCACATCCGGAAACAAAATACTCTATGGCTAAATTGGCTTTCAAAGATTGTTTGGTATCCAAAATCATGATGATTTGATTGCTTCTAGTGGATTCTTGAAAATTGAGATCGTCTAATTTCTGCTTCAACATCCACATTTTGTCATTGAGTGCATTGGTTTCATTTTTGATATCGGTCAACTCCTTGTTGATTTTTTCCATGCGCTTTCTGTAAAAATCAGCCGCTTTTTCGAGTTGCTCTACCGATACATTGGCATTATCTCCATTCAATTTCTGATTTTTGGTTAGGATTTCCTTTTCTGCATAAATAGCAGAACGTGTATCACTTAAACCTTGAATTTTGGACTCAATGAATTTTAAAGAGTCATTTAACTGCCCAATTTTACCTTCTTTCCCCTCAAAAATGTCGTAATCGATTTCTGTACTTACCGACATCAATTTAATGGATTCTGCAAATCGAACCTGAATGCTCTTTTCATCTAACTTCGCCGAAACACCTTTAATAATTACCCGATTGCGTCCCATTTTCAATTGAACATTCGCACTTCTTTCAATTTGAGCACCAGTTAGAAATACTTTTACTTTGTCAATTTTTGAAGGGATCTCAATTTCATTGGCAAACGAAACAATGGTAAAAAGGAAGAGGCTACCAAACAAAACAATTCTTTTCATGTACGATTTTTTAGTGAGAACAATTTCTTAACGGAAAATACTACACCCGATACGATAAATGGTTCATTTTTATGAGAAGTTAACAATTTTAATCGATGGTTTTTAGCAAAGCAAAAATCCTTACATCCAAACCTTACTCCCCTCACTACAATTTTTGCAGATTTCAATTTCACTTCGGTCTGTAAACACCGTTTTTCGAAACTCATTTAGGGTAGATCCTTGCCAGATTTGGTCAAAATTTTCAATACTTAAGTCCCCCGCGATATGCTCCGCGTCTTTATCAAAACAACATGGAACCAATTTACCATCCCAGGTGAACACACACGAACTCCACAATCTCCAGCAAGAGTTTTCTAGTGTATTGTCAATCTTAAATTTTTCACCAATTTTTTTATACCTCGAATATTTTTCGTTTTCCGGCATGAGTACATTGCCATCTTCAAACTCATAAAATTGGGCGGATTTCAATTTGAGTTCAAATCCAGGAAATTGTTTCATCCATTTCTTCAATTCTGGAATTTGGTGCTCATTACTTTTAAAGACTAAAAATTGAACAATCACATGAGGCCCCTTTCCCCTTTTCTGAATCGAATGAAACAAATTTTGCATGCCTTCAATCACCTTGTTCAGTTCGCCACCGATTCGGTAAGTTTCATATGTTTTTTGATCCAATCCATCCAGTGATATGATCAATTTATTCAACCCTGAATCGATGATTTCTTCACAGGCTTCGGGACTTAAAAAATGTGCATTGGTTGAAGTGGCAGTATAAATCTTGTTTTCATTGGCATAGCGAACCATGTCCAAAAAATTTCGATTGATAAAGGGTTCCCCTTGAAAATAATAGGTGATGTACAACAAATCATCTTTCAATTCATCAATGATTTTCCGATTCATTTCCAATTGTAATTTCCCTGTGGGTCTGGTGAATTTTTTCAAACCACTCGGGCACTCCGGACAACCCAAATTACAAGCAGTTGTAGGTTCAATCGAAATCGAAAAAGGACGCCCGGAATGTTGTACTTTTTTGCTGATTTTTGATTTGAAATAGGAAAGTCGAAGCTTCAAAATATTTTTCAATTTGCGCTCGTTGAGAAATGAAAGTATTTCAAATTGTTCCTTCAGCAAGAATTTAAAGTTTGTTAAAATCCCTATAAATCTAAACATAATGGGGGAATTCACCGTAGTACTTGATAAATTAAAGAAGAGGTTTTGGAGTTATATACTTTTATCGCGTCAATCATAACGATCATCTATGTTTTCTTGGTGATCCAGACGATTTTTACCATTCTTCTTCAAAATAGAAACCCACTAAAAACTCATTCCTACATCTTAGTCCTCATCTTGCTACCCGGTCTGGGACTGATTGTTTACTTCTTCTTCGGGATGCAATACAGACGCAGAAAGAAGTTTGCAAAAAGGAAAATCAAAAGTTCTCGTCTGCTAGAAGATTGGAGGAATCATTATTTACAGATCATCCGAGACAATTACGAGTTATTGGAAGAAAGATTCGGTGAAAGAATCAAAACTCCAAAACTGCTATTTACATCTGAAAACTCTATTCTCACACTTGAAAACAATGTTGAAGTTCTAAGAAACGGAGAAGAGAAATTTCCCAGACTTCTGGAAGATTTAAACGCGGCAAAGGATCATATCCATTTGGAATATTACATTCTTTCCGATGATGATCTGGGGAATCAGATTATCGATGTTTTGATTAAAAAAGCAAAGGAAGGTCTTACAGTTCGGGTAATTTTTGATAGTGTGGGGAGTTTGAGCCTATCTAATCAAACTGTTTACAAAATGCAGGAAGCGGGAGTGAAAACCGGAGAATACCTTCCAGTGCGTTTTCCAAGATTTGCGAATAAATTAAATTTTAGAGATCACCGTAAAATCATTGTTATTGATGGTAAAATAGGGTATTGCGGTGGGATCAATATTGATAAAAGATACGACAACCGATACCTATCTGAAAATCCTTATTACTGGAGAGACACGAGTCTAAGACTGGAAGGTGATGTGGTCTATGAATTGCAAACCATGTTTCTCATCACCTGGGATTTTGTTGAAGAGGAACTGATTTTGCCAGATGAAAAATACTTCCCTAAAAATGAAGTTAAAAATCGGTGTTTGTCTTCTGTGGTGGGATCCGGACCAGAATCTCAGCCTAAAATCATGATGGACACCTTCTTCAGTTTAATTACCACAGCCAAATCCGATATTCGAATTGTGACACCGTATTTCATTCCGAACGAGAGTATTTTAACCGCCATTACAAATGCCTCAAAATCTGGAGTAACTGTTGAGATTATTCTACCCGGTGTTTCCGATAGCAAACTGGTTCAATCTGCTACCAATAGCTTTATTCCACCCCTTTTAGAGGCAGGTGTGAAAGTCTATTTTTACCAGAAAGGTTTTATTCATGCCAAAATAATGATCGTAGATGGAGAAATTGCCACCGTTGGAACCGCGAACATGGATTACCGCAGCTTCGAACAAAATTCCGAGGTGAATGTTATCCTTTACAATCCGGAAGTTTCTGGAGTATTAGTCAATCAATTTAAAGATGATTTGAAAGAATCCGTTCAAGTGAATTCAGATTTTTGGCAAAGCTTGTCATTAAAGCAAAAGCTTTTTGCCTCATTTGCTCGCTTGTTTTCACCAATTCTGTAAATGAAATTCTGGCTCCATATCATTGCTTTTTTCGTTTTGCTTCCACTATGGGGGCAAAAATCAGGAATCGTGGTTGATGCCAATACCAAACAATCGTTGCCCTTCGTAAATATTCAGTTCGACGATACAAAAAAAGGTACAGTCACCAACATCGATGGAAAATTTAGAATTGATGCAGCTCCTTCTACCATGCTCCGGTTCTCTTTTGTAGGTTACGATAATAGAATCATTCAATACGCTCATTTAAAAGACACGGTTTACCTGCAACCCAAAGTCACTGAGTTTAATGAAATTGAAGTAATCGCTGGAGAAAATCCCGCACTTAGAATCATTAGAGGAGCCTCAAAAAACAGAAAAGACAACGATCCTGAACGAAACTTAGATTATCGATTAAAATCCTATTCCAAATACTACACTGAAGGGATCATGGACTCCGCTTTGGTGAATAAAATTGAGCAAGGAATTATTACGGACACAAGTACAGTATCGGCCTACAAGTTCATGGATTCGCAGTATTTCTTCCTTTTTGAGTCTGTAACAGAAACTTTTCATAAAAGTCCGAACAAGACAAAAAAGACGGTTTTAGGATCTAAAATTTCCGGGTTCAAGAATCCTCTTATTACTGCTTTATTTACTCAAATTCAAGCCTTTTCCTATTACAAAAATAGCTTCATGATTTTTAATCAGGAGTATGTCAATCCACTTTCTCCCAACTCAGAAACTAGGTATATCTTCATCATCGAAGACACCATTATCAATGCAGCAGATTCTACTTTTATCATTCAGTTTTTTCCTAGACCGAAATCCAATTTCAATGCGATGAAAGGGTTGTTGTACATCAATTCTGAAAATTATGCTCTGGAAAAAGTAATCACTGGTCCCGCCAAAAAGATCTTGAATTCCGAGATCAAGATTATTCAGAATTATAAAAAGCTAGAAAATGGAGTTTGGTTTCCGTATGAACTTAAAACAGAAATTGAGTTTGGAACACAAATGGTAAACATCAACAAGATCAACCCAGATATCTCTTTCAAAGGAACTACCTACATCACCGAATTTGATTTTAACCCCTCCTACAAAGGAGTAAGTTTTAGCGCTATTGATGTAGATGTTGAAGAAGATGCCAATGAAAAAGACTCTTCATTTTGGCAAGATTATCGAATTGATTCCATTACCGATAAAGAAATTAAGACTTACCGTGTCATCGATTCGGTTTCGCAGAATTTAAAAATTGAAAAGAAACTTGAAACATTTTCTGCTCTGATGCGAGGAAGAATTCCAATCAAATTCATTGACATCGATATGATGCGAGTTCTAGACTACAACGATTATGAAGGAGTGCGACTTGGTTTAGGCGTTTTTACCAACCGAAACATGCTGAAATGGATGGAAGTTGGGGGATATTTTGGTTATGGTTTTAAAGACAAAGAATGGAAATACGGTGGGAGTTTGCTTTTCAAAGTCTGGAGAAAAAAACAATTTGAAATTGAGGTCAAATATTTCAAAGACATAGTCCAACGTGGGGGAATTCGCTTTCCAGACAAGGATTTTAGCATGATGTCTACTTCTAGCTTTTCCAGATTTTATATACGAAACATGTTGGATCATAAATATTTAGGTATCCGAATTGGAGGACTACTATTTGGGAATTTTAAATTGAATGGCGTCCTTAATTACCAACAAAGAAACAATACCGATAATTACGAATACCATTTTGCAAACGATACGCTTCACAATAAAAATCCATACGATATATTTGAAGCAGGGATCACCTTTAGATGGTCGATTCGAGAAAAAGTGATCCAGCTCCCTGGTCAAGTAGTTTCAATGGGAACCAAATGGCCTACAATTAATGCAGTGATCATGAGAGGGTTTCAAGGTGTGATCAATTCAAGATACGATTATTGGCGATTCAACCTTTCTGTAGATCAGGAATTCAATATCCGAGCTTTGGGGAAAATCTATCTACAAGCCAATTATGCCCAGATTTTAGGAAATGTTCCACTTGATCTTCGATTTGTAGAAATAGGTACAAATTCAGGTTTTACCATCGCATCCAAATATGCTTTTGAGGCTATGGGACCTGCAGAATTCTATTCAGATTTAAGTACAAACCTCTATGCTTATCTTGAATTCAAAAAAATCAAAACCAAAGTGAAATTCTTCCAACCCCAATTTACTTTGGCTACAGCTGCAGGTTGGGGTCGAATGAACAATAAGGAATACGATTTTGGGGTGAGTTACAAAACCATGGAGAAAGGTTACTATGAAAGTGGTGTTCGAATCGATAATTTGATTAAAATCCAGTTCATTGGTTTAGGATTCGCAACCTATATGCGTTACGGACCTTATTGGATCAGTGATAAAACCATTGACAATTTTGCCTTTAAACTAGCTCTGAAAATTGGTCTTAACTAAGACTCCTGATTTTTAGGATTGAATATTAAAATGACAATGAATAAGATATTCAAGACCAAATAAGCTGCAGGGTAGTGCACTTTTTCAATGCTTACAGCTGCTTTCGAACTTATTTCAGCATTTTTGAGAATCAGAATATTAAAAAACAACAAGCCCACAAGAGCTGTTGAAATGATGTACTGTTGAGTTTTGTATAGTCTGTTTTCTAGGACGGTTAATCTAGCTAAATTCAAAAACAAACCTATCTCAATGGCTAATATAAATCGCCATTCTTTTTCCAAATCATGATTAACAAATGCCAGAAAAATAAAGACAATTGTAAAAAATAAATTAAACGTTGAAAGGTATCTTTTTAAAAACAAATGTTCCGTTTTTCTCTTAAGATAGGGATTTTGTTCGAATCATTTGCTCTAAAGTGTTCACCCATTCGACCTTATCATTGCAGGATTCGACCAAATCCACTTTTTCTCCGCCGAATTCTTCAAAGATCTCCTGATATTCTTCTCCGATCTCAATTATGGTCTCTAAACAATCAGCCACGAAAGCAGGTGAAAAGAATAATATTCGTTTATCTCCCTGTTTCGCTCTCTCTTCAACCACTTTATCCGCGTATGGTTCCAACCAGTTTTTTGTTAATCTGGACTGAAAACAAACGGTATAATCCTTTTCTTCAATTCCCAATTTCTCGGCAATCAATCGTGTGGTTCCATAACAGGTAGCTTTGTAACAAAATTTATTATCATCTGTAATTTCGTGTTCGCAATTGTGATCTGAACAAAGTCCTTCTTCATAGACTTTATCCACCTGCCGAATAGGAAGTCCATGATAGGAAAAACAAATATGATCATAGGATTTCAAATCAAATTTCTTGGCATTCTCTACAAACTGATCAATATATCCCGGATGATCCCAAAACTGTGAAATGATTTTCATGTTTGGAACGACCCACCAATTCTTAATTACGCGCATCGCTTCTTCAATGGCCGAACCATTTGTAGCACTTGCATATTGTGGAAATAAAGGGAAAACAATGATTTCCTCATAATTCTGCTTTCGCATTTCTATTAATGCATCCACGATGTGTGGGTTTTTATAACGCATTCCTAAATGCACGAATATGTTTTCCTTATTTAATCTTTCATTGAGTTGGTCAACTATGGACTTAGAATAAGTTAACAATGGAGACTCCCCTTTTCCATGCTCCCATAATTCTTTGTAGACTTTTGCGGATTTGGGCGCTCTAAATGGCACAATGATTCCGTTCACCAACAATTTTCTTCCCAACCACGGCAGATCGATAACTCGCTTATCATTCAAAAATTCTGAAAGATACGATCGCACATCCGACACTTTTGGAGAGTCTGGAGTTCCTAACTGGATCATCAATACGCCTACTTTCTTCTTCATGCTTTGCTCCATAAAACAAAAAACCGGAAACAAGTGAAATTGTTCCGGTTTTCAATTTATTTATTCAATTTCTAAGAATGAATTGCTCTATCATCTGTGGCCGCCAATGCAGCTTCTTTGGTCGCTTCTGTAAACGTTGGGTGCGGGTGACAAATTCTTGCCATATCCTCAGCTGAAGCTCTGTACTCCATCGCTGTTACAGCTTCCATAATCAAGTCTGCTGCTCTTGGAGCAATCATGTGCACTCCTAAAACCTCATCCGTTTCTGCATCGGCTAATACTTTTACAAATCCCATGATGTCCATGGAAGCTCTTGCTCTTCCTAAAGCTCTCATTGGGAAGGATCCTTTCTTGTAATTTACTCCGGCGGCTTTCAATTCTTCTTCTGTTTTACCAACTGCAGAAACTTCTGGCCAAGTGTACACTACTCCAGGAATCAAATTGTAATCGATGTGCGGTTTTTGTCCTGCCAGCATTTCAGCAACATAAACGCCTTCTTCCTCAGCTTTATGTGCCAACATAGCTCCTTTAACCACATCACCGATGGCATAAATTCCTTCTACGTTTGTTCTTAGATGATTATCTGTTTCGATCTGCCCTCTTTCTGATACTTTCACACCAGCATTTTCCAATCCTAGTCCTTCTGTATATGGCTTTCTTCCTACCGCAACCAAGCAGTAATCCGCTTCAAAGGAAACTTCCTCATCTTTTTTGTTCAAGGCGGTAACTACAACAGATTTTCCTTTGTTTTCTACCTTTTGAACTTTATGTTGAAGGTTAAATTTAAACCCTTCTTTCTTTAATACTTTAGTCAATTCTTTCCCTAATTCTCTATCCATGGTTGGAATAATAGAATCAGCAAATTCAACTACTTCAATTTCTGTCCCCAATCGAGCATAAACTGATCCCAATTCAAGTCCAATAACTCCTCCTCCAATAACAATCATTTTCTTTGGAACAGCCGTTAAATTCAAAGCTTCTGTCGAAGTAATGATTCTCTTTTTATCTGGCTCCATTCCTGGGAAATAATTTGGTTTGGATCCTGTTGCGATGATGGTGTTTTTTGTAGTAATTGTGGTTGGTTTTCCTTTGGCTGGTGTAATTCTTATCGTGTTTTTATCCACAAATGAACCCAACCCATGATGTACATCAATCTTGTTTTTGTCCATTAGGAATTTTACCCCACCACAAGTTTGCTCAACAACTTCATTTTTTCGGGCGATCATTTGCTTCATATCCACTTTTAAAGAAGATACGCCAATTCCATGCTTGTCAAAATTGTGTTTCGCATTGTGAAAATGCTCTGAACTATCTAAAAGTGCCTTTGACGGAATACATCCAACATTTAAACAAGTTCCACCTAAAGTGTCGTATTTTTCTATCAAGGCGGTTTTCAATCCTAATTGAGCACATCTGATTGCACCAACGTATCCACCAGGACCTGAACCAATAACCACTACATCGTAATCCATAACTTTTTTGCTAAAATTTAGAATCACGAAAGTAAGGAATTTTTAAAAGAAACCTATGATTTTTCTTCCTTGCTCACTTCCGCTTTTCGCATGGAGGCCGTGATGAATTGAGCAAATGAATAATCCTCGAAAAAATAATAAGCGACGATTCGAATAAAAGTATAAGTGGGAACTGCAATGATCATCCCAATAATTCCTCCCAAAGTACCACCAATCAGAATGATGATAAAGATCTCAAGTGGATGAGCTCCTACACTTTTTGAATAAATTCTGGGTTGCAAAATAAAGTTATCAATCAATTGGACAACCGCGACAACAATTAACTGCGATACAAGCAATGTTCCCATTTCGGCATTGATTCCATTCTCTAAATTTGAAATAAACCCAATGGATAAGGCAAAAGATCCTCCAATCCACGGCCCTAAATAAGGAATTATGTTAATGACTCCAGCAAAGAAGCCAATTACCACAGCATGTTTTACACCCAAAATCGACATCCCCAACCAAATCAAGAATCCAACTATCAACATTTCAATTACCAACCCTAAAAAATAAGATTGAAGCGCATCTTTAATTTTTCGCATCATTTGAGCTGTTGTTTCCCGGTCTTTTCTTGGGGTAAATCTAAATATAGCTGAGGTGATGATTCTGGAATCCTGCAAAAAGTAAAAGGAAATGAACAAAACAGAAAACAATCCCATTAAGATGCTTCCCATAGATCCTATAAAGTTTGAAAACATAACAGAAATGGCATCCATGTTTATGGCATCTTTTATTTTTCCTACCAAATAGCCTCTTGGATGAGCATCGCTAGGAATCATTCCCACTTTTTGCATTTTTTCTCCCAATTTGTAAATGGGTCCATCCGTATCTTCTGCAGATGTATGCTGCGAAATGTTGGCTATGGTGTTGGCTTCCTCTATGATCACAGGAACAATCAACCCAATGAAATTAACGATTAAAACCAGAAAGAATACCAATACAATTGCAGCCCCAGTGGTATCAGAAAAAATTTGTTTCCCTCCTATTCGAACTTTTTTAAGCTTCCAAACCAATGGTCGGCCTATCATCCCTACAACTGCACTTATCAAAATATAAGCAATAACAGTCTGGATATAATAAAGCATCCAAAGCAAAGCAATTACGAACAGCCCTATTAACAGATATTTAAGTCTTTTATCCATTTCTTGAGACTAAAGTAAAACAAAAAACACACTATTTCGATTCTGAATAGTATTTTTAAACAAAAAACAACATGCAAAAAATAACGGAATCCTCTAGCAATTACGACAATCTGGAAAAGATGTCGGTGCATGATCTACTTGCCAATATCAATAAAGAAGATCAGTCTGTACCCCTTGCAGTTGAACGCGTAATTCCAGAAATAGAGCGTTTCGTTTTGGCTTGCGTTTCAAGAATGCGAAAAGGAGGCCGACTATTTTATCTAGGTGCGGGAACTTCAGGTCGATTAGGTATAGTAGATGCGTCTGAATGCCCTCCTACTTTTGGCGTGGAACATGGATTAGTTATCGGACTCATTGCTGGAGGAGATTCTGCCATCCGAAAAGCAGTCGAATTTGCTGAAGATGATCTTGAACAAGGGTGGAAAGATTTAAAAGCACATCATTTAACAGAAAACGATGTAATTGTTGGAATCGCAGCTTCTGGAACAACTCCTTATGTTCTTGGAGCGATTGAAAAAGGCAATAAAAATGGAAATCTCACTGCCGGAATTACTTGCAACCCAAATAGTCCCTTAGACCAATTGGCTCAACACTCCATGGTGCCTGTAGTCGGACCTGAATTTGTAACGGGGAGTACGCGAATGAAATCCGGTACAGCTCAAAAATTAGTGCTCAACATGATCTCTACATCAGTAATGATTCAACTGGGAAAAGTTAGAGGAAACAAAATGGTGGACATGCAATTAAGTAACGATAAACTAGTGGATCGAGGTACAAAAATGATCATGGCCGAAACTGGTTTGGATTACGAATCTGCAAAAGAATTACTTCTCAAGTACGGTTCAGTGAGAAAAGCGGTAGATCAACACAAAAGTCTGAAATAAAATTACTTTTTCTTTATCGCATAAATCCTGTAATCTTCATCTTCAAAAATTTTCTCAGATCCTTCAATTACTTGATCAAAATGATGTTTGTTGATGACAACCAATTTACATCCACCTTCATCTATTTTCTGTAAGAATTCATTCGATTGCAAGTCATTTTCATTAAAAATCCATCCCTTTCTATGAGCAAAATAAATTTCCTGGGGATTTGGGGCTCCACTTATCGCAATTAAATCATCTCTTTCCGAAAAATGATCTAAAATGCTTTCCAGTTTTAGTTTATGCTTTTCCGAATCCTTAGTGAAAAAATCATGTTGCTGATTTGCTACATTCTCTATTGCGATAATTCCCAATGCTGAATAAACAACTGCTTTTTTTGGTATTTGAGTCAATCCCCATCCCAATACAAAGGCTAATGCAGGTACAAATGGCAAAATGTAATAACTGTGATGAGGAAAATTGTACCCTGATTTGAAAATGTACAATACAAAAGTGAAACTCAATAATCCAAAAACTAGTAAGACCTGATTCTCTTTCTTTTTAATCGCCCATAAAAGTGCTCCAACAAACAAGATAAAGGCTATATACCCCATGGCATCGGCATAAAATTTCATGCTCGTTTGTCCTAAATTCGCCATGATTTCCTTTGCCCCAACTAAAATTGGGTCTCCCATGAAATAGTGCACAAAGCCTGATTGTTCATTCAAATGAGGCACCCAACTAAAATACCACCAAATGGAAGGGAGTAGAATCAAGATGGAAGTAATTGCAAACCAATTTTTACTCTTAAGTGGAATCTTTTTATCCAGCATCGGAAGGAAGAAGAGAATGAAAATATAGGCAGATGGAATTTTACTTAGGATGCCTAAAGTTCCCAAAATGAAATATAACGATAGATCTTTTACTCCCTTTTGATCATACAAATAGCGCAAGCCATGAAACAAACTCATCATGCACAAGCTAATACTGAATATATCTGGCATGGATTTCCTTGAAAAACTAAACCATAGTGAAAAAAGTAAAATAAGAGACGCGTAAAAGGCATGCTCCTCAGTAAAAAACCTTCTTATTATCCTAAAAAAGTACCAAATACCAAGTGAAGCAAGAATCAAATTAATCAATCTTCCATACCAATGCTGATAGCCCAAAACTTTCGAAATCCCATAGTGTAAATAATTCATCAAAGGGAATTCCGTTCCCGTTATTCCATCTTTTTCACCTGCAAAATCAAGTCTTGGGTAAAATATATTGGCATCTGTTTCAAGGAAATTTCTGGCAATCATATTTCCTGTTACTTGCCTCCAGTTATGGGAAATTTCCAGAGGTGCCTGTGTGATGTTAAAAAGTCGGATTACAAAGAAAAGTACTATCCAAAATCGTATGTCTTTCAAAATTTTCATTCGAAAAACAAACGTCCGTTATACCATTCTTTATCTAAATGTGCTCCATATTTTTCATAAAAATTGATGGCGGGTTCGTTCCATTCCAAAACCTGCCAATCCATCCTTTTTACTCCCGATTTTTTTGCCTTTTCAACAATTTCATCAAACATGATCTTCCCAATTCCATACCTTCTGAATTCTGGTTTAAGGTAAAAATCTTCCAAGTATAAACAGCGTCCCTTCCATGTACTATAGGAAATATAGGTCAGATAAAACCCAACAATTTCAGAATCTATTTCTACAACTGAACAATCGAAAATCTTATTTGGACCAAATCCATCTTGAGTTAACTGCTCAACCGTATTAATTACTGCATCTGGCTCTTTTTCATAATCGGCCAATTCTTGAATCAGCCCCAAAACAGCTTCCATGTCGCTTTCTCGGGCTTCTCTCAATAAAAATTCCATGCTGATTGATTTTATTCTGCTAGATTAAAGGTAAGCTTAATTCCTGAATCAATGTTGGAGGTTGGATAAGAGGTAGAAACTTTCGGTTTTGTAATATTCTGATTGTAGTAAAACTGAATATTCAAATTCTGACCTAAATTGTAATCCGCTGCAAATTTGATCGAAACTAAATTCTGTCCAGCAGTTACCTGATTGGTGTTTTCTACAATCTTTCTGATCACCGTAATATTATCTCTAATCGACATGTCGAATCTTAAATTCAAGGCTGACTCAGGACGCTTTCCAAATAATTTGAATGGCAATTTCACAGATGGGAATTTATATCCTGCTCCAATTACAAATTCATTCCCTTTCACTTCAGTTACCTGGTTATTCGACAAACCTAAACTTACGGTTCGGTCTTTTTTCCACTCAAATTTCGTAATCAGACCAGACGACCCTTTTTTACCTTTGATCATCCAAGTAGCGTCCAATCCAATCAAAGGTCCAAACTGCTCTGAAATCACCACATTGGTAATCTGTCTGTTATTGATGAAATTATTGTTGACATCTCTTGTTGTTGCATGGCCATCTACATATTCTGCATTCAAATTTGTGGTGAAATTAGCCATGGTAAATGCCGATGTATACCTGTGATTCAAAGTAAAATTCTTCACAATCTTTTTCATGAATTTGAATTTCGCTAATCCATCATAAGTTACTGCCCAGTTTGGTAGTGGAATAGATTTGAAAGGATTGACATTGTTCGAATTCGGCTTCAACCCAGTATAAGCAGAAAGGAATGCTCCAATGATCACTTCTTGTTGCTCTCCAGAGTATCCATCGTAGAATCCGGTTTCAGAATCAACCCCATTTGAGTTCGGATTCGCAGCAGACAATATTCTTGAAATTTCCAATCGATCTTCTCTTAAGGCATCAAAGATTCTGGAATCATAATTTCCTCCTGGTTTAGCAAATGAAGTAGCAATGGAAATTGTACTATAACTCAAATTTCCTGTTTCCAGAGGGTTTTGAATTTGCCAATCCTGAATCGTATCGTTAAATCTGAAGAATTGATTTAAATTCTCACTGTAGTTCCGATCCATGGTCACATCAATTCTCAAATCTTTCAAAGGCTCCAAAGTGGCTCTGAAATTCATGTTTTGAGAATGATTGATCATCATTTGTCTATTCAGATATTTGTTTTCAACTAGCCAACCGCCATCTGCCATTGTTCTGGCAAAATTTCTACCTGATTCTCGTCCCCAAATATTCTTGTCCTGCTCACCAAATAAAAACCCAAATGTGGGCGCTTTGAAGCCACCGTTAAATCCTAAGAAACTTGGAAGCTGGTTATAGCCTGGTAAAAGAGTTCCATCTGAAACTGTATACGATCCAGATACATTTCGAACCACCATCAGAATTCGACCCAAAGTAGCCACTGCAGGATGAATCTCTCCACTTTTCTTATCCTTTATCTTCTGCTCTTCTTTCGCAATCTGTTTCTTTACTTTTTCAATCTTCTTCTTGATGGTTTCTTTTTTATCCTTGGAGACATCTTTTGATTTCAATTGTTTTTGCAGACTGTCCAATTCCTCTTTCAGTACCTTTATTTTCTCCTCATTCTCTTTGGTCTTATCCTCTTTCTTGTCATCTTTTTTATTGCCCGGACGAGAAACCTGTCTTCCCTTTCCTTGCTGATTGATCCGTTTGAAAAAGTCAACTTTGTTGTACAAGGTCAGCATGTTCAACTGGCCATTAATTGAGAAACTTCGGTTATTTTGGATCGTATGACCCAATTCGGCTTGACCTAAAGGTGACCTGGCCCATTCATAACCCGCGCCGTACCTGAAATTTGCGGAAATCCAATCGGTAAGTGGGAAGCGATTAAAGGGGACATTCCACGTGGCATTCATGTTATGTCCATAGTTCATTGCTGTTCCACCTTTTTTCAACTGAGCTGAAATGGTATCCTGGAACTTGCGATAATTATCTGGATCTTCTTTTCTATCGATTTGTCCAGCTGGTTCCACAAAAACGGAATTGTTATTGGAACTAAAATCAAACTTCAAATTTTTAGTAATATCATATTTGAAATCCCAGCTTCGGGTCCAAGTAAAGTTTTTCAAATAAGTCGGTTGAAACACAAAGTTGGTATCCATCACGTTTCTTACCTTTCTTTCATTATAAGATCTGGTAATTTCAGAACGAACAGCAAACAACTTAATTCCCTGATACAAATTGAAATCTCTAATGAGTCCAGCCCATTTGGATTTTCTCAATTTTTGATTGTTTTTAAATGGTTCCCATAGTTTCGGACTAGCGTTATAGGTATAATTTATTCCTCCTTTCCAGGTTGTATTGTTATCATATTCCAAATCAAACTCCCTGTGATGAATCTTATTGTAAGAGAAATTTAACATGATGTTTTCAATGTCCCATGGCATGACTTTCTTTCCTGCCTTTCGCTCTTTTCTAACATTGGTCAAGTTAATCGATGTTCTTTCAGTAAAATTTCTAGCTAATTTGGCTTTCTCCTTTTTGGTTCCAGCATCGTATTCCTTTAATTTGATATCTGGATTTAACGGATCGTATTGCGGATTGATCATTCCAACAGAATATCCAACAAACAAAGGCAATTGAATTCCTGCCTTCGAACCAAAGAATTTCCCTAATTGAAAGTTGGTGGCTAAATCAAAGTTAACTTGTTCTTCTCTTAATCTCTCACTTACTCTTGAATCAATTGCCCCCCAGTTGATTCCATAATAAGTTCCAGCCAAACTCACGTTTGCAAAATCTGCCATTTGTATTTGAAGTCTAGCCAGTGCTGCGGATCCTCCCTTTTGATCAAAGTCTGTCAATCGCAACTCATTTACCCAAATCTCTGCACACTTGGACAACCCATCGTCTGGTTTCCATGGATTGTTGTCCTGTTGTCTAGGGTTTCTAACTCCTACCATGATGGTTTTAACATCCGCTAGGTTGGGTGAACCGATAATCTTAATTCTTTGATCTGGTTTGTCCGGGTTAGGGAAAACGTATTCGGTCACCAACGAAACTGTACTTGAAGGATCTGCTAGAAAGTCATTTCTTAACTTTTTGGCTTCCTTTAAGATGTTAAAATCGATTTCCAAATAATTGTCTTCTGGCCAAATTTCAGATTCAGATTGTGTCCCATTAGGGGAAACTTTCAATGGCAATTCATATTCATAATAGTTCTCATTGAAATCTGTTCCCAACCTTACAAATACAGTCAAATCATTGTCATTCAAAGGTTGACCATTCATCTGCTCTCCATGAATAAACATTTTTAGTTTATTGTAAGAACGCATGTCCAAATCGATGTTCTTATAGGCCATTCTCGCATCTCCATCTTGTAATCCACAAATTTGAAGTGTCATGGATTGCTCGTTCAACTGTCTCAAGTTTGCAGTTGTTCCATCCAGCTGTCTGTTAATTCCCGGAGGAATTCGGTAAGGAACCGGCTGTTTTTCATAGTTTTCTTCCAAGTTTACAGCTCCCACATTAAATGTAGTCCCATTTGGATCTGTTTGAATATCTTCACCTGGAGACAATAATTCTTCATTATACTTTCTCCATTCCGAACGAATCAATTCCAATTGTGCAAATCTCAATATAACTGGTGAGTCAAATCCACGCATAAACATTCTGATGAATCGAATCGATCTAAAATCCTGAATTCCATTAACTACTTTTTCTGGTTCTTTTACAGGAATTTTAAATTGATACCAATATTCTGTATCACCCGCTGGTGTGGTAACTTGAGTTCTGTTTGTTACAAAGTTCTTTCCTACCTGAATATCATTAGGACGTATGGAAATTTTATACTGGAAATACTGCTCCGATTCACTTAAGTTGTTATCCGCGTTGATATCTTCAATATCTGGTCGGTTTGTCCCTTGAGTAGGATATCCATCCGCATTTAATTGAGATGAAAATTCTGTTGAGGCCGAGTTCCCCTCATGACCATTATATCTCTTGTATCGTTGCAAAATATCCAACTGCATGGCATCGTAATCATCATCACGATAATAATTATAATTGTCGCTTGAAGGATCTTGTAAAATTGCATCAATGGCTGCTTGAGTTAATCCCGCATTTTGCGCCCAATTCACGAAAACAGGATAATGCACAAGCTCATCTGTACTATTCCATCCATCGATTCCAATATCTTGAAATAATCGAGCATCAGGATCATTATCAAAAGCATTTACAACAACTTGCTGAGTAGAAATTCTAGACCAGTTTGTAGTGTCCAATAAATTGGTCAATCCTGTGGTATCCGAGCTAGGGGGTAATCCATTTTCAAAACTCTTTCTTGAGTCCATCAAAATATCTTCAGATACGTTTCCTAAATTAAAATAAAGGTCTCCTCCATTTAAAGAGGTAGCTCTTCCAGGAACGGTATCATTTACTGCATAATTATTAAATGGATCCAACATCCAAAACTGAATGAATTCAATATTTGCAGTCTCAAAATTGGTTGTGTTCAAGGCTCTCATGATTCCTCCCCATCGGTCTTCCGGGTTAGTAAACTTTCCATCGGAATTGACAAAAGTTGAATCATAATTGTACATTCCCCTTTCTGTTGGATAGAAGGCAAGATCCAAAACTGGAATATTATTTAAAGCACCCGTAGGCAACTGCTGTTGAGGGAATAATTCCTGCTGAAGCAATAGTCTTTGTCTGGCATCATTTAAAATAGGAGATCCCGCAAAATAATCTGGTTGTAATGATCCTCCTTGATAAAACAAGGGGTCAATCGTATACCATGATAATAAAGCTCGATTAAATCCAGAGGCTAACTCCCCATGCATAGTTGCTTCAGGGAAAATATCAGGTTGACCTTGTGGAATGGAAGCTAAAGACCACATTGTAAATGATCTGATATCAATGGCAGATTGGGATCCTTCAAAGTCATCGATATACGCAGTTCCTCGATCACTTGAATTTCTAATTGCCCGTTGGGGATTCGAGATCAAATGCGCAAATTCACCATTAAACGTGATAGATGATTTTTCTTTCGTCGAGATAATGGGTAGGGCATCTATCATCTTTGTCAAGAAAGGTGCATCCCCTCTATAATTTACGTCAAACCCAATATGGTGATTCGAATAAGGTTCGTCCCCAATATTCACCTTTTGGGTTAAAGGTTTCTCAATCATGTTCATCCAGGTAGCTCCAACACTAAAATCCTTGTTAATTCTGTACTCTGCTCGTGTCCCTAAAAGAGATTTAGACTGGAAACCAAAAAGCGAGTTACTCTCCAATTCGATTTTAATTGGGGTGTTGGATTCTAGAATTCCTGTATTCAGAATTTTTACCCTTCCCAAGTTGTAATCCACTGTATAATCTGTCCCTTCATTTAAACGCACCCCACCAGCAGTTACTACTACCGAACCTTCGGGAATGTTTAACTGATTTAAGGAGATTTCAGAACTTACCGAAGATTTATACTTTCCTTTGATTTTAAATCTATTCTTACTGGTGACCTGCTGAGCAGCTGTTTTTGTTGAATCATATAATTCGGTAAATACCACTCGATCTATGACTGAACTAGGCACCCCCCTTCCCTGCATGGTATCCCTTAAAAATTCTCCGAATGGTTCCACTTTTGTCAAGAACACACGCCCATTTTTGGGGTTTATGGTACCTCCAGTCGTCGCTTTATTTTGGGTGAAAGTTATTGGTGCGAAATCAAATCGTCCATCTGGAATTCTTTCATTGTACTGGTTAATATTGTCCAATGAAACCAATTTCATCAACAAAACATCATCTACTCCTGGATAAGGCAAGTAATTCACCCAAGTGGATGTTTGTCGGTTATTGTAATAAATATCTAATTCAAAATCCTGTGCATTGACCTGATAAGCACCAATCGAATAGACGTTTTTCATCATCAAGTCCCATAGCTTATTATTCACATTAGTAATAGTAGGCTTCAAAAGCTTCAGAATTAAGGCTTCTTGACCAGTAAAACCATCCGTTGAAAATTCTCCAACTTGATATGTTCTTCCCAAATAGGTGTATTCATATGCTACTGCCAGAACCTCATCGTTATTCAAAGGCTGATTAACAGAGATAAATCCTAGTTTTGAATTATAGGTAAACTCAGAAGGGGCTAACTTCTTCGCGTTTTCCACCTTTTCATAGTGAATCGCCTGCTGAAATGGTCCCGGGCTAAATGGTTGTGTAGACAATTCTTGAACTGCCGTCGAAAATCCTCTTACATTTGGATTATTCGCTAGGTAATTGTACAAGGCATTTGCATCATTATCTGGCAAGTCTCCATAAGGCCAAGCGTTGTTGCCCGGATCTCCCTCCCAATTTTGCTGCAAAGGTTCTCCCAAATCCGTAAATGCAAGAAAGTTTCTGTTATCCGTAGTAGTATTCGATCTGTTTGTTACCCATACTTCAATTCTGGTAATATTGACTTCCGAGGCCACGTTGGGAAGAGTAGTCATGGCAGAATCGTAATGTTCTCTGTGATAAAAGTTGAGGAAGTAGTGTTTGTTCTCTTCATATGAATCTAATTCCACTTCAAAGTCTTGCACTTTTGTGGAACCTGTCAAATTGATTTCACTTTTCTGCCCTTTATTTTGCGAAAAGATTCCATACAATCGAAGCCTTCCAAATTTCAATTCCGTTTTGACTCCAAATAAAGATTGAGCACCTGTGATAAGGGTTGAATTCAAAGGTAAACTTACGTTCCCTGCTTCAATCTTCTGAATGATTTCATCCTCAAATCCAGTGTATTCGACTTTTACATTATTCTCAAAATCAAAAGTAGCCTGAGTATTATACGCAGCTGAAATTTTCAGTTTTTCTCCAATCTGTCCAACCACATTCATTTGAATTCTCTGTTGGAAATCAAATCGAGTTACTTTTCTCTGATTAACCGGTAATTGGGGGTTGTCATATCGAGAGGAATTCACTCCAAACGAGAGTTCTACAACTCCTTGTGGGCGAATTTCAATTTTGTCTGATCCAAAAATGGTTGAGAAGAATTTCCCTGGAATTTTAAAATCTGGAATTATTTTATTTTTCTCGTCTCCTCCGGTCTTCTGGTCAATTTTATTTCTCCAGTGTTTTTTGTCCTCTACTTGCCTTTGGTATTCAAGGTATTGCTCCAAAGTCATGATTTGTGGTGGACGAAAATTAACGGTGTCCCCAACCGTTTCATAAAGGATGTATTTACCCGAAACGGGGTCGTATTTTACCTCCCTTTTGATATTGTTAGGTTCGTATTCTCCTCTCTGGGAATATCCCAAAAAAGAAATAAACAACACAAATATGACGAGTATGTTCTTCAAATAAATTCGCAACTCTTACAAAATTTTCAAAGCAGCTTTAATCAATTCTTCAACACTCATGGTGTCTACAAATACCTTGTCTAAAGCTTTTTCAATAGATTTTTTCTCAAAACCTAAAGAAGATAAAGCAGTAAACGCTTCATTTCGGTTTGTATTGTTTAAATTGAAAATATTATTTGAAGTGATCTCCAGTTTGGAAACCTTGTCTTTTAAATCAACAATAACCCTTTGAGCGGTTTTTAATCCAATTCCCTTTACCGATTTAATGGCATTCACATTTTCCCCTACAATTGCATTCATTATCTCAACCGGAGTCATAGATGAAAGCATGATCATGGCTGTATTCGGTCCAATCCCTGAAACAGAGATTAAATGACGGAACATTTCTCTTTCTTCACTTTCCATGAAACCGTAAAGTAATTGAGCATCTTCCCGAACAATAAATTCAGTCAAAATTGTCAGCTCTTTTTCGGTTTTGATTAATCCAAAAGAATACAGGGAGATTTTAACATGATATCCCACTCCTCCACAATCCAAAATGACATAGGTAGGTGTTTTTTCTATTATATTTCCTCTTAGTTGTGCAATCATTATTTCTTGTATTGGGCATCTACTACCGCAATTTTGATCATGTTAACAATTTCTCTAACCGACGACCCCAATTGAAGCACGTGTACCGACTTTTTCAAACCGAGTAACACAGGACCAATTGCTTCTGAATCCGCCATCTCTTGAAGTAGTTTATAGGCTATGTTTCCACTACTTAAATTCGGGAAAATCAGAGTATTTACTTTTCGATTAGCTAAATGCGAAAAGGCAAATTTTTCGAGCATCAAATCATTACTTAATGCGAAATTTGCTTGTAATTCTCCATCAACCACCAAAGAAGGGTGATCCCTGTGTAAAATCTCCACTGCTTTTCTCATTTTCTCCGGATCCTTTCCATTGGAAGAACCAAAATTAGAGTAAGAAAGTAAGGCAATTCTCGGTTGAACCTTTAGCCTTCTCAATTTGCTTGCCACTAGAACAGTTAATTCGGCAATTTCCTCTGCGGTTGGATCCACATTTACCGTAGTATCTGCTAAGAATATCGGACCTCTTTTGGTCATCATGATATACATTCCGGCAACTTTGTCAATCTCTTCTCTCGTTCCAATGATGTTCAACGCAGGTCGGATCACATCTTTATAGTTTCTTGTAATCCCGGAAACCAACGCATCAGCATAACCTGTTTCAACTAACATGCAACCAAAGTAGTTTCTTTCGCGCATTAGCTGACTCGCTTCATATCCGGTTACTCCTTTTCTTTTTCTTTTTTCGAAATAGTATTCCCCGAACTTCTCTCTTCTTTTCTTTTCTTCGTCAGATTTTGGATCAATAATTTCAACCCCATCTAAATCCAACTTGTTTTCTTTAATTAAGGATGCAATAACCCTTTTGTTTCCCAATAAAACTGGCTCTGCAATACCTTCTTCAATAGCAACTTGAGCTGATTTTAAAATCTTGTAATTATCTGCTTCGGCAAATACTACGCGTTTTGGATTTTTTGCCGCTTTTTCAGAAATGTTTCTGATGAGTTTATTGTCTAATCCCAATCTTCTATTCAAATGATCGACATAAGCATCCCAATCTGTAATTTTCACTTTTGCAACCCCAGATTCAACTGCTGCTTTTGCAACAGCTGGAGCCACGTATTGAATCAATCTTGGATCAAGTGGTTTTGGAATGATCGACTCACGACCAAAAGAAATGTTCTTTTCATTATACGCTTCGTTAACCACTTCCGGAACTGGTTCTTTAGCTAATTCAGCAATCGCTCTGACCGCAGCCAGTTTCATTTGCTCATTGATTGCTGTAGCACGCACATCCAATGCACCTCTAAATATGTATGGAAAACCAAGTACGTTGTTCACTTGATTTGGATTATCGGATCTTCCCGTTGCCACAATTACATCCTTGCGTACGGAAGTAGCATCTTTATAGGATATCTCAGGATCTGGATTTGCCAATGCAAAAACGATCGGATTCTTTTTCATGGATTTAACGTGATCCTTGGTAAGTAACCCTCCTTTCGACAAACCAAGGAAAACATCCGCTTTCCCCATCGCTTGATCTAAAGTCAATTCTTTATCATGCACTGCAAAAAATTGCTTGTACTTATCAAGATCGTCTCTTCTTTTATGAATCAACCCTTTGCTATCAAAAACAAAAATATTTTCAGGTTTTGCCCCTAATGAAATATATAATTTGATACATGAAATAGCAGCTGCTCCTGCTCCACTGCATACGATGGTTACGTTTTCAATTTTCTTTTTAGCTAATTCCAATGCGTTAATTAAAGCCGCTCCACTAATGATGGCAGTACCATGCTGATCATCATGCATTACAGGAATGTCTAGCTCCTCTTTAAGTCTTTCTTCAATCAAAAACGCATCAGGTGCCTTGATGTCTTCTAGATTTATTCCTCCGAAAGTAGTAGATATGGCTTTAACATGCTCTACAAATTTGTCAGGGTCTTTTTCATTAATTTCAATGTCGAATACATCTAGGTCTGCAAAAATCTTGAACAACAAACCTTTTCCTTCCATCACTGGTTTTGAAGCATCTGCTCCAATATCACCTAATCCTAAAACAGCTGTTCCGTTAGTAATTACGGCTACCAAATTCCCCTTTGCCGTATACTTGTAAATATCATCAGGATTTTTTTCAATGGCCAAACATGGTTCTGCTACTCCAGGCGAATAAGCTAGAGAAAGATCTCTTTGTGAGCTATAAGGTTTTGTCGGGACTACTTCAATCTTTCCCGGTCTACCCATAGCGTGGTAATCTAATGCATCCTGTTTGTTATTCTTAGCCATAGCTTTTTATTTGAAGCGCCAAAAATAAGAAAATGTGTAAGGATAAAAAGAGAAATACAGGGATTTATTCTTGGCTTGCGATATTAAAAAATTCCTTAACTTGCATGCTATCAGAATAATCACATGGAAAACTTAGTCGTATTATCTGGGGCAGGTGTTAGTGCGGAAAGCGGTATCAGTACTTTCAGAGATTCTGGAGGACTGTGGGAACAATACAGAATTGAAGAAGTGGCTACCCCTGAAGCATGGGAAGCTAATTTTGAGCTCGTCCTTGATTTTTATAATATGCGGCGCAAAAATGTATTGGAAGTACAACCAAATCAAGCGCATTACGAAATTGCAGAATTGGAAAAAGAATACAATGTTCATGTAATTACTCAAAATATAGATGATCTCCATGAAAGAGCTGGTTCAAAAAATGTTCTTCATTTACACGGAGAAATTCTATTGGCAAAGAGCTCTAATCCTGCCACTTTGCATGTCAATGAAGATTATTACCCTGTTGATAAAGGATTGATCGAAAAAGGAGATACCTGCTCAAATGGCTTCCAGCTTAGACCTCATGTGGTATGGTTTGGAGAACCTGTGCCAAATCTTTCTATTGCTGAAGAAATTGTAGGAAAAGCAGATATCCTCCTAGTTATTGGTACCTCTCTCAATGTTTATCCTGCTGCAAATCTTTTATATTTTTCAAAACCTTCTTGCAAGATTTATTTGATTGATCCAAATCAAGTGAATGTCTCTCATGATTTAGATGTGAAAATTATCAGAGAAAAAGCAACGGATGGAATGAAAACTTTCAGAAATTTATTGAAATAAAAAACCCCGAAGCATTGCCTCAGGGTTTCAAGAATAATTTTAAGTATGATCTTAATTGATCATTAATTTCTTTGATTTCAAAATGTTAGATCCATTCATCACCTTAACAAAGTAGAAACCTTTATTTAAGTTAGAAACATCAACAGATTTTACACCATTTACATTGGTTGCGTCAATGGTTTTAACTGTTTTTCCTAACATATCCACAATTACTAAAGAAGTAATATTGTAATTGTTTTCAATATTAATCTTTACGGCTGTAGTAGCAGGATTTGGATATACAGAAACCTTGTTTAAATCTTCATTGTATTCTGCAACATCCAAAGTAGAACAATCAACACTTCCTGTGTTGTGTAAGAATTTGATATATACTACTTCTGATTTTTGTGGATCATTCACATCCCAAAATTCATATTTCATTAAGGAACATCCATCAACACCTTCAGGTCTGTGATGAGCAACGAATGTATCGTTTGTATCTTGGTCTGCAATAGTTTCGGTGAATGCAGACTCTAATACAGGTTGATCTCCAGCAGTAACATATAATGGACAGATATACCAGCAAGTAGTATTTTTAGTATTAGGAGCTACATCTAATTCGGTTCTGGTAACTTTAATATCTAGTGATTGACCAGAAATGTTCTTAATTAATAATTCGTGCTCCAATTCACCAACTCCACCAGTTCCTCCAGGTGTCCCTTGAACAGTAATGTACGCGTCATTTACAACGGCATTCCCGTTAGTTGGATCCATAATTCTTAAATAAGTTTGGGCATTGGATCCAAAGGAAAGTGCCAAAACAAATACAGTTAATAGTAAAATTCTTTTCATATCAATCATTTAGTTTAGATTTAAAACTTCTTTTAAGATACAACAAATATAATGCAAATCAAAACCCGTTCCTATTATTATCAGTTAAAATTTGACCATTTATAAAATTAAAATTGCTTTATAGGATTCCAATAATTTTCACAATGTAATTTAGGTCACAAGCGGATTAAATTTTTATATTGCGTCCTCTAATTAATTTAAAATTAAAAAAGTGTTATGAAAAAATCTTTACTTTTAGGATTGTGCGCTCTAGGTGCTGTAGGTACTCTTAATGCGCAAATGACTGAAGATTTCGAGGGTGTAACTGCTCCGAATCTTCCTGCTGGTTGGTCAGCTACTTCTGCTGGTGGATCAACATCTCCAGGTTTCCAAACTGGAACATCTGCTGCAAGTACAACTTATTTTGATTTAACATCAAACTCTACAAAGTTTGTTTATGTAAATGATGATGATTGTAACTGTGACATGAGCAATGAACAGTTAGTTTCTGCAACTTTCTCACTTCCTGCAGGTCAAGCTTATTTCTTGAAGTTTGATTACTTCGTGAAAGCTTTTTATGGTGAAACTGCTATTTTAGAAATTTCTACTAATGGTGGTACTAGCTATTCTGCCTTAAAAACTCTTGACCCTGTTTCTGACTGGACTCAAGCTTTAGTTTCTTTAGCAGCTTACCAAGGTATGTCTAACTTAGTTTTAAGATGGACTTACAATGATAACGCTGACTGGGGATCAGGTTTGGCTTTGGATAACATCCAAACATTTATTCCACCAAATGATAATGCAGCTTTAGATGCAATTTCATTTGTTAAGGCTCCAGGTGAATCAGTTACTGTAACTGTTGCTAACTTAGGTGGTAACGACCTTACTTCTTTCACAATCGCTTACGATTTGAACGGAACTGCTGGTACACAACCTGTAACTCAAACAATCACTCCAGGTAACACAGCTGATATCGTAATCACTGGTGTAACTATTCCTGAAGCTCCAGGTCAAGATTTGACTGTGTCCATTACAAACGTTAACGGTGGAACTGATTCAGATCCTTCTGATAACGATGGTGATGTTTTGAACTTCAACGCAGATACTTATACTGCAGCTCAGACACCAAACTTTACATTGTCTGATGATATGGGAACAACTCATGATCTTTACACTTTGCTTGGAAATGGAACTTTCGTAGTTCTTGATTTCATGGCATCTTGGTGTGGTCCATGTCAGTCTTCTACTCCAGAATTGAACACTTACTGGGTGAACAATGGTGGTGGAACTCAAGACGTTCAAGTATTCGCTATCACTGTTGAAGAAACTGATGATAACGCTGTAATGCTTTCATTGAACTGGGGTGGTAACTATCCAAAAATTGCACACTCTAAGATCCATGATCAAATTTATTCTTACTACAATAACCTTTATGGTTCAGGTGGTATTCCATTCTTCATTGGAATTTGTCCAAACACTGGTGATCCAGCTAACTCAACTGTAGCTTATGATGCAGTAGGATTTACTTCTGGTATGTTTACTAGTGGTTTGCAACCAGCTACTGACAACTGTTTGAATGCATTATCAGTTGATGAGAACAACATGGTTGATAACATCTCTGTTTATCCAAACCCTGTTTCAAACCAAGCTACTGTTAACTTCAACGTAAACGGTTCAGAAGCTACTACTGTTAAAGTTGTTTCAACTAACGGTCAAGTAGTTAAAACTATCGAATTAGGAAATGTATCTGGTGCTCTTCATTTAGATCTTGATCTTTCTGATCTTGAGGCTGGAATCTACATTCTTAACATCGAAGTTGGTGGATCTGTTAACACTGAAAGAATTTCAGTTGTAAAATAATTCTAGAATTAAGATATTAAATATTAAAAAGGAGGTTTTTACACCTCCTTTTTTTTCTAACCTTTCACTACTTAAAAATTTTTATTTCAACCCAAGTTATTTGTTCTTTTGGCAACATTATTGTACTAGGATCTTTAAAAAACATGATTATGAAAAAATTTATTCTTTTGCTTACAATTCCAATGATGTTTTTCTCATTCAGAGATGAGGATAAAGGAAAAGCTATTCCAAACGTTACATTGAAAGATGTAAATGGAAATGAAATTAAAACTGGAGAATTATCAAACGATGGTAAGCCAATGATTATCAATTTCTGGGCAACTTGGTGTTCCCCATGTAAAAGAGAATTAGAAGCAATAAGCGAAGTCTATGATGATTGGGTTGAAGAAACGGGTGTTGTTTTATACGCTGTTTCAATCGATGACGAAAAAACAAAATCAAGAGTAAAGCCTTATGTTGATGGCAAAGGATGGGATTATGTAATCCTGTTAGATCCAAACTCTGATTTTAGAAGAGCTCTAGGAGTGAATAATCCTCCACAAACATTCCTTGTAAATGGAGAAGGAAAAATTGTTTGGACACACAATAGCTATTCTCCTGGAGATGAAGATGAATTACATGAAAAACTAGTTGAAATTTCAGGAAAATAAACTTCCACTCTTTTTATTTTTACGTTTTGAAAAAAATTGCTCTAATTATTCTATGCCTCCTGGTGTACAAGGGAGGTTATACCCAAAATAATGAAAATGGTGGCGGCGGATTAAATGGTACCGTTACTGGAAATGTTGAGATCAGAACTCAGTTTTATGCCAATGATACTCAAATTAATGCTCAAGTTCCACCTGAACGAATTAGTTTAAACGGTTTCGCGAACGTAAACTATACTTTATGGAAGTTTACAGCTGGGGTACGTTTTGAATCTTATTTACCCGTTCTGTTAGGTTATCCTCAAAGATTCGATGGAACTGGAATTGGATACCGTTACATTAAATTTCAGGATAAGAACATCAGTGTAACAGCAGGAACTTTTTATGAGCAATTTGGAAGTGGAATGATCTTAAGAGCCTATGAAGACAGGAACTTAGGAATTGACAATGCCATTGACGGATTTAGAATCAAATATTCTCCATACAAGGGAATCAACCTAAAAGGAGTTTATGGAAAACAAAGATTCCGTTTTGAAGATCAAATTATTAAAGGTGATGGAGTAGTCAGAGGTTTTGATGCAGAAATCTCTTTCAACCAAATGATCCCAAAAATTGCTGAAACAAAATGGCGATTTGAATTAGGAGGATCTTTTGTAAGTAAATATCAAGCAGACAATAATCCTTCACTTATTCTTCCTGAAAATGTTGGAGCCTATGGTGGAAGATTGACTCTAGGTTATGGTGGCTTCCTTTTCACAGGAGAATACATTCACAAAGAAAATGATCCAAGTTTTGATAATGACTACAGAAATGACTTCAAATACATCTACAAAAACGGAGATGGTATTTATTTAACTGGTAGTTATTCAACCAAAGGTTTAGGGATTAATATTCAAGCAAAGTCCTTGTCTAACATGTCAATGAGGTCTGATCGAAACGCCATCAATACAGATTTAATGATCAGTTATTTACCTGCATTAACAAAAACACATACCTATGCTTTGGCCTCTTCGATTTACCCTTATGCAACCGTTCCATATGGCGAAGTGTCTTTTCAAGCCGATGTGATTTATACGTTTAAGAAAAAATCGAAAATCGGTGGTAAATACGGTATGACTATCTCAGCAAATTATTCTGTTAATTTCGATGTGAACAGATATGAGCTGAATGATTTGGATGGTTCTAGAAGAGGGTATGTCACAAAACCATTTGATGCGAAATGGGATAGCTTGTTTTACCAAGACTTTAACATAGAAATCAAAAGAAAAATCAACAGTACTTTTAAGTTTAATGTAAACTATTTTTTCTTCCAATTCAACCCAATTGCGAACAAAGTTACGGAGTACAAAAAATTGATAACTTCTCATGTGGCTGTTCTCGATATGACCTTTAAATTGGCGAAAAAAGTATATTTGAGAACTGAATTACAAGGAATGTTTACGCACAAGGATGTTGACGATCCATCTAAATTGCAAGATAGAGGGCACTGGTTTGCAGGCCTTGTAGAACTAACCTTTTCACCGCATTGGACGTTATCAGGTTTATATCAATGGAACTTCGGAAACAATGATGCCGAAGTACGCAAAGTTCATTATATAATGGGATCATTTAGTTACATTAAAAATGGAATGCGTTTTTCACTTGATGTCGGTAGACAAAGAGCTGGATTCTTCTGTGCTGGAGGAATTTGTAGATTGGTTCCAGCAGCTACCGGGGTGACATTTACATTTACTGCAAGTTTTTAATATCGATATTATGAAAAATTTAACGATAGTTTTTTTTACAATTGTTCTTGTCGGATTTAATTTCCTATCAAATAGCTGTGATAGAATTGAAAATCCAGTTGTTCCTCCGATTGAATTGGACACAAATCTCTATCCAGGAAATTGGTCCGACTACCCATGGCCAACTTTCGGACAAAATACAAATACCGATCTCAATGTCTTGATTGAAGATTTTACAGGTCACAAATGTCCAAATTGTCCTGCAGCTGCAGTAATTGCTGCAGATTTAGAGACCAATAATCCGGGACGCGTTTTTGTTGCCAGTATACATGCTTCTGCAGGGGATGCATTTCAAACAACTTCAACTCCTGGTGATGGAGAATACCCACACTATGCACATGATTTTACGACTGATGCTGGTGATGCTTATGTAATTGATATCTCAGGCATGATTGGGAATCCAGTTGGTATGATCAATAGAGAGATTTCTCCTGAAGGTGTGAACTGGAATCACGTTACTACATCCTGGGGGAATGAGGTGAGTGGATTATTAACCGCAAATGATCTTAAAATTAATCTCCAGCAAGCTATAAACTTTTATCCGAGCACAAATGGGCTGTTTGTCCATGTTGAAGCAGAAGCCTTGGAAAATTTATCAGCAAATGTCAGTATTGTTTCTTACTTTGTCCAAAGGCAAGTAATATCAGCTCAGAAAAACGGTGCGGTTACGGAAGATCATTATCACCATCATAATGTTATGGCTGGAACGATTTCTCCAATTTATGGTGAACCCATTTTCTCATCGGCATCAACGGGGGAAAAATTTACAGTGGATTTTTCTTATGCTGTACCTGAAAATGATTCGTTAAATATTGATTCTAACATTCGTGTAATTACGTATGCTATGGATCTAGATACCTATAAAATTTATCAAGTAATTCAATCCGATGTTATTCCGTAGTATTATTCTCATCTCTACCGGTCTATTTTTTTATTCTCAAGTTCTTTGTCAAACTCTGGGCACTGTTTCTTATGATTACAACAGTACCAGTGATGGCTATGTCTTGTATTCTCCCACAGGTTATACCGACAGCTATTTAGTTGATAATTGTGGAAGAGCAATTAATCACTGGCAAGGAGCTCTAACAAATGGAAATGCTTTCTATTTAGATACTCTTGGGAACCTAGTAAAGACTATTGATGATGGAAACACGCAATATATTGATGGAGGAGGTTCCTTCGATAGAATTATCAAACAGGCTTGGGACGGAACAATAACTTGGAATTATTCTTACGGTGATTCTGAATCAAGAGGTCACCATGATTTTATTCCTCTTCCAAATGGAAACGTGATTTTGCTTGTATGGGAAAGAAAATATTATAGTGATTGTATCTCAGTGGGAAGAGATACCTCTACGATGACAGATACCGTTATTTGGGCGGAAACTCTAGTGGAAATTCAGCCCACAGGTCTTACAACAGGGAATGTGGTTTGGAAATGGGATATTTTTGACCATTTGATTCAGGACTTTGACAACACCAAATCAAATTTTGGAGTCGTTGCGGATCATCCCGAATTAATGAATGCCAATGTTCTTGGTACCGGTAATAATGCGGGATTGGCAGATTGGCTTCATGCAAACTCTATTCAATATGTTGAAGAATTTGACCAAATTGTAATCAGCTTAAGAAAGATCAGTGAAGCAATTGTTATCGACCATAGCACAACTACAAATGAAGCCGCCTCTCATGCTGGTGGAACATATGGCAAAGGTGGAGATATTCTATACAGAATAGGAAATCCCGAAAATTATGATCACGGTACCTCCACAGATAAATTGCTCTTCAGACAGCATGACTGTGTTATTTTCCCCTCTGGTGGGAATTACTATATGAGCGTATTTAACAATGGGAATGATCGACCAACACAATATAGTTCTGTAGATCTAATTCAACTACCGATGAATCCGGATGGATCTTATCAATATACAACTGGAACAGCTTATGCTCCAAGTTCTTATGCTTATTCTTATACTACTCCTACTCCAACTGATTTCTTTGCGAACAGAACCTCAGGAGCACAATTTTTAGAGAATGGAAATTTAATAGTTTGTCACGGCCCTCAAGGCTATTTTTTCGAAGTAGATACAGCAACAAATACTAGAGTTTGGGAATATTATAATCCGGTTGATGTCAACGGGCCAAATCAAGATGGAACTGATCCCGCGACTTTACAAAACAACGTATTTAAGGTTAGAAAATATAGCCCTTCTTTTTCAGGATTTGTGGGTAAAACACTCAATCCCGGAAATTATGTGGAATTGAACAGTTTGAATACCTGTAACTTAAGTATTGATGATTCCAAGATAAATTCAAATTTAAAAATCTATCCAAATCCGTTTGAGAACCAGATTTTAATTGATGGAATTCAAGGAAAAATTGATTTTGAAATTCTGGATTTATCTGGAAGAACTGTACTAGTGGGAACAACTCAAGGGAAAATAAATGCGTCGGAATTGAAAGCCGGTACATATCTTTTAAGATTTAACAATACTTCACAAATTGTATTAAAATATTAGCATCTTTTCTTCGTTCATATCTTTATGAATAAGAAAATGCTGAATTTTTGCAAAATGATCATTTCCAATTTTGCATTCGATAAATCATTGTTTGTTAAAGAAATTCACAAGGCCAAAAACATGTTGAGCCAAACAGAAATAGTTTTACTTCAGGTTTGGTGCTATCGTGAATTTGGGAAATCATTTAAAAAAGAATTGGATTTGGTTTTTATTCCAAATTCATAAATCGAATATTTCGTTTTAAACCTTCATACTTAGTTCTGCTTAAAGGCGATCCACCAAAATATTTTGTGAAGGTTTCTTCATTTAACTCGTCCCAATCTTTTCTTGTGAACCCAAGTAAATCAAATTTAGGTTCAAATTGCTCTTCTGTATGTTGATGAGAAAACCGATTCCATGGGCATACATCTTGACATACATCACAACCAAATATCCAATTATCCATCTTCCCCTTAAACTCTTGTGGAATGATTTCATCTTTTAGTTCGATAGTCAAATAGGAAATACACTTTGATCCATCTACAACATAAGGAGCTATAATGGCCTCTGTTGGACAATAATCGATACAACGGGTACACGTTCCACAATGATCCGTTTTTGGCTTTATTTCACTCTTAAAATCATAATCTAAAATAATTTCCCCTAAAAAGAAAAAAGATCCTTTTCCTTTAGATATTAGATTGGTATTCTTTCCTATCCAGCCTAAACCTGATTTCTCAGCCCAGACCTTATCCATGACTGGCGCAGAGTCCACAAAACATCTTCCATTTATATCACCTACTAGCTCCTTGATGTATTCAAATAATAAAAGAAGTTTCTTTTTTACAACTTTATGGTAATCTCTTCCATAGGCGTATTTCGATATTTTAAATTGATCTTCCGGGAAATCTTTATCTGTGAAGTAATTGTAGCTTAGGGAGATAATTGTTTTAGCTCCTTCAACAAGCTTTGCAGGATCTGTTCTCATTTCAAAATGATTCTCCATATAGCTCATTTCTCCATGGTAATCCCTTTTTAGCCAATTCTCAAGATTTCGTGCTTCTTCTTCTAAAAAATGTACTGGTGCAAAACCAATATCAAGAAAACCAAGCTCCAAAGCCTTATTCTCAATGGCTAAGATTAGATGTTTCAAAACAAACCTCCTTGAATTGTTCCAAAGTCTTTTCCAAGGTGTTTGTATGCCTTTTCCGTAGCTTTACGTCCCCTTGGTGTGCGCAACAAGTAACCTTCTTGAATTAAAAAAGGTTCATAAACTTCCTCAATGGTTCCAGAATTTTCGCCTATGGCGGTTGCAATTGTTGTGATTCCAACTGGACCTCCACTAAACTTGTCAATCAATAGAGTGAGTATGCGGTTATCCATCTCGTCCAATCCATCTTTGTCCACATTCAAAGCTTCTAAAGAATATTGGGTTATCTCATTATCGATTGTACCGTTTCCTTTGATTTCTGCAAAGTCTCTAACTCTTCTTAATAAGGCATTGGCGATTCTTGGAGTTCCTCTGCTTCTTCCTGCGATTTCATATGCAGCCTCTTCATCAATAGGCACATTTAAAATACTAGCAGATCTTTTTACAATACTTGTTAAGGTCTTTGCATCATAATAGTTCAACCTTGAATTAATCCCAAATCTGGCTCTTAACGGAGCTGTAAGAAGTCCACTTCGAGTTGTAGCACCAATCAAGGTAAAAGGATTTAAAGCGATTTGAACAGTCCTTGCATTTGGTCCAGTGTCGATTACAATGTCTATCACATAATCCTCCATTGCAGAATATAAATACTCTTCGATAACCGGGCTTAACCGATGAATCTCATCAATGAATAAAACGTCTCCTTCTTCGAGATTGGTGAGTAAGCCCGCAAGGTCTCCAGGTTTGTCTAGAACAGGCCCGGAAGTAACTTTAAAACCTACTCCGAGTTCGTTAGCTATGATATTTGCAAGTGTAGTTTTACCTAAACCGGGAGGTCCATGCAACAAAACGTGATCTAAAGACTCTTCTCTTTTTTTGGCAGCTTCAACAAAGATTTCTAGGTTTTCGACTACTTTTTTTTGTCCAGTAAAATCACCAAACTCTTTGGGTCTAAGTACCTTTTCAAACTCCTTGTCGCTAGGAGATAAATTTTCGTCTCTAAAATCGTATGAATCCACAGAAATGTTTTCTTAAAAATAAAAAAACCCGTTCAATAAACGGGTTTTTCAATTAAATATCTAAAGTCTTAATGATCTTCTTCACCATCCGCAAGTGGAACAATCTGAGGAATAAAGTCCTCTTCAGCACCTGGCTTACTGTAATCATACGGCCATCTATGAACAACTGGTCTTTCACCTGGCCAGTTTCCATGAACGTGCTCTACAGGAGTAGTCCATTCGAGTGTATTGGATTTCCATGGGTTTTGAACGGCTTTCTGACCTCTCCATATACTATAGAAGAAATTGAATAAAAATACTCCTTGTCCAAATGCCCCAATAATTGCGAAAATAGAAATCAAGACATTTAAGTCTAGAATCATTTCGTATTGTGCACCATCTACAAACTCATAAACAGAATAATCATAATATCTTCTTGGCGCTCCAGCGATACCAATAAAGTGCATCGGGAAGAAAACTCCATAACCAGAGATAAGTGTCACCCAAAAATGGAAATAACCCATTTTTGTGTTCATCATTCTTCCATACATTTTAGGGAACCAGTGGTATACCCCTGCAAACATTCCAAAGATTGCAGATAATCCCATTACTACGTGGAAGTGAGCTACAACAAAGTAAGTATCATGAACTTGAATATCCAATGCAGAATCTGCAAGAATAATTCCTGTTACACCACCAGTAATAAATGTAGAAACTAATCCGATTGAGAACAACATCCCAGGAGTGTAAACAATATTTCCTCTCCAAATTGTGGTAAGGTAGTTAAATACCTTTACAGCTGAAGGAATAGCAATCAATAGCGTCGTAAAAACGAATACTCCACCTAAGAAAGGATTCATTCCTGTTAGGAACATGTGGTGTCCCCATACAATAAAGGATAAGAACCCGATAGCAAGAATAGATCCAATCATCGCTCTATATCCAAAAATTGGTTTTCTTGAATTGGTTGCAATAATTTCAGAAGTAATCCCTAGTGCAGGTAATAATACGATATAAACTTCAGGGTGACCTAAGAACCAGAACAAGTGCTCAAATAGTAATGGAGAACCACCGGTATAATCCATCATTTCACCACCAACAATAATATCTGATAAGTAAAAGTTGGTTCCCATTGTTCTATCCATCAACAATAACAATGCTGCAGAAAGTAATACAGGGAAAGAAAGAACACCTAGAATAGCAGTAACAAAGAACGCCCAAATCGTTAATGGCATTCTAGTCATTTTCATTCCTTTAGTTCTTAAGTTGATTACTGTTACGATATAGTTCAATGATCCCAATAAAGACGATGCAATAAAGATTGCCATCGACAACAACCAAAGTGTCATCCCTAATCCAGAACCTGGCACTGCCTCTTCTAAAGCCGAAAGAGGTGGGTAAACCGTCCAACCTGCCATTGCCGGACCTGACTCAACAAATAACGAGAAGAACATCAAAATTGTTGAAACAAAGAACAACCAATAAGACAACATATTCAAAAACCCAGACGCCATATCACGCGCTCCTAATTGCAATGGAATTAAAAGGTTAGAGAATGTCCCTGACAATCCAGCGGTTAATACGAAGAATACCATGATTGTACCATGGATAGTAACTAAACCTAGATACATGTTTCTGTCCAAAATTCCATTTGGAGCCCAATCGTCTCCAAGGAACATATTCAACATAGTAGACTCTTCTCCTGGCCATCCTAACTGGATACGGAAGAAGATAGATAACATCATACCTACAACTCCCATGATCATACCTGTAACCAAGAATTGCTTCGAGATCATTTTGTGATCCATACTGAAGATATACTTCGATACAAAGCTTTCTTCGTGGTGATGTCCGTGATCGTCGTGACTTACAGTTGCGCCCATAATTAATCTTAATTTGAAATATTCTTATCTAATTTTTTATTCTTTTTTTACTTTACTCCAACAGTTTCTCCAAAAGTTGGTTGTTCTGATAACCATGTGTCATACGTTGCCTCATCATCAACCTGAATCAACATATACATGTTACTGTGAGAAGCCCCACATATTTTGTTACAAAACAATACGTAACTAAAATCATCATCTCCCAATCTCTCTCTCATTTCTTTCGTAGTGATTGTTGGTTTGAATTTGAATCTAGTCTTCATTCCAGGAACAGTGTTCATCTGTGCTCTAAAATGAGGAAAGTAAGCTGAGTGAATTACATCTTCCGCTCTAAATTGGAATTCATATTCTTGATTTACCTTTAAATGAAGGTCTCCTCTAACAATTTTATCATCTAAAGCAGCAATATCCAAACTATCGTTATGAGAAGCTAATTCTTCTTCCAATCTTCTAACCACTCTAGAAAGTCTTTCAACTTTTTTATGCATTTTATATTCTACTTCATCAGCAAAAATTAACGAGTCTGAATTCAATTTTGCTTTTTCATCAGCAATTTTGGCCTTTAAATACACAACTTGATTCTCCATCGTAGCTCTAGTAACAATTCCAAGTGGGTTATTAACGTCATCGTTAACCAACTTGTAATTGAAATCTCCAAGAACGTTATCCGCTCCTGAATATCTGGCTGTCCAAGAAAACTGTTTTGAATACAACTCTACTCTTTCAGCTTCATCCGATGGTGCACTTGTAACATCATTCCAAGTTTTCAAACCAAGGATAATAATAACAGCAAGAACAATAGAAGGAACAACTGTCCAAATAAGCTCTAATTTATTATCATGAGGAAAGAAGTAAGCTTTTGAACCTTTTCTTTTATAATACTTAGAAGCAAAAAAGAACAATAAAAAGTTAGTGATAAAGAATACAATTAAAATGATGGCCATATTCAATCCCATCAACCAATCTTGGTATACTCCATGTTCAGAAGCTGCTTCTGGTTGCAATCCTTTACCATATTCATTCATAAAGTATATTACTGATGCAAAAAACACCACCATGAACAAAAACATCAATCTCGCGTTCAATCTATTGTCGCTTTCTGAGATATCTTCTTCTTTTTTACCTCTCAATTTTGCAGCTAATTCGTATACTCTAGCTAATTGAGAAATTGCAACAATTCCAAGAACGATTACAATAAGAATTATGAATTTTGATTCCATATCTTTTATCTTTTTACTTCTTTAATCAATTAAAATTCGTGGTGTAAACTTTCATCTAAATAAGGATCCTGTACAGCAAGCAAAGGAGCTTTCGTCAATGCATTCAAAATAACGAAGATGAAAGCAGATGCAAACAAACAGAAGAAACCTAATTCCATGAATCCTATTTGTCCATGTGATCCAAATACTCCTGGAATTACCAAAAGGTTAACGTCTACCCAGTGGAAAATAAATATGATAATACCTACAACAGCTAGTGTCCCAGCATGTCTTTTAGCCTCTCTAGACATTAAAAGAACCATTGGGAATACGAAGTTGATCAACATCATTGAGAAGAAAATCAATTTGTACTCTTCAATTCTAGTGTTGAAATAAATAACTTCTTCTGCGATATCTGAATACCAGTAAAGCATGAATTGTGAGAACCATAAGTAAGTCCACAAGAAAGAAGTTGCGAAAACCCATTTAGCCAAATCATGGATATGAGAATCTTTAATTTGCTCCAAGTACCCGTGCTTCTTCAAATAAACTGCAAGAAGAGTTAAAACCACCATTCCTGAACACCAAGACCCTGCAAATACATACCATCCAAACAAAGTAGAGAACCAGTGTACATCGATTGACATGATCCAATCCCAAGTAGAAGTTGAACTAAATACAGCAAAGAATACTAAGAAAGCAGCTCCTTTTTTATAGTTCTTGAAATAAATATCGTTTCCTCCTATTTCGTCTTGTTTAATTGATCTTTTTCTAAATCCAATAAAGAACCAAACATAGATACCTAAATAAACAGCCGTTCTAATCCAGAAGAATACAGGATTCAAATAAGCAGATTTATTTTGAATAATCGGATCTGCAGAAACATGCTCTGGATCCATCCAAACATACACTCCTGCACCATGCATGAAAGTGATTGCTAACAAAACCGCAGCAAATATTCCCGCTCCAACTGGAACATAAGAAGCAACTCCCTCAATTACCCTTTTTACAACCACGAACCATCCTGCTTCTGTAGCGTAGTTCAATGCCAAAAAGTATAATGCCGCAACCGATGCTGACAAGAAGAAAAAACTATTGATCAATAGATCAGACATCACTCTGGTCTTCATGTCTGCATGATTTGTGGCAAAACCAATAATCAAAAACAGAACACCTAACCCTGCGATACCAAATAGTAATTTTTTTGCTTTTGGTGAAATTGAAAAGTTCATATCCTTTTATTTAAAATATCTTAGTTCTTAATTTATTTATTTCAATGAATCAGCTGGAGCAACATCCATAGCTTCTCCATCAACAGCCATTGTATCTTTTACCTCTTCGTTTGCTTCTCCACCTACAGGATACTTCCCACCGTTTTGAAGACCTTTAACGTACATTGATACTAACCATCTTTCTCTTTTATCTAATAAAGATCTGTGCTGACCCATAATTCCTTTTCCGTAAGTGACAGTATAGAAAATCTCACCTTCTGAAATTTTGTTGTTCTTATAATCTGGAACTCCAGTGATTTTCCCATTTAAAACGATCTTACCTTGTCCATCACCTTTCTCACCATGACACTGTGTACAGAACTTAGTGTAGATGTCTTTTCCTTCTGCAAAAGAAGCGTCTGAATAAGGAATTGGATTTACATCATGAATAGCTGCATCTCTTCCAAGATCAGATTGTCTTTCTCCCCAAAGTGCATGAGTTTTATCCGCATTTGTTGGAGCTGCGTGTCTGTAAGGAAGCATCACTTTAATAATCTCCTCATTCGAACCATACCAAGGAGCTGTACCATATGGAGGTGTCATTGCAGATTGCAAGTGTGCAATTGAGTCATTATCTCTTCCTCTGATGTGACCGTAATCTACATAAGGTTCTATAGCTGACGATCTATACATATCAGGCATGTATTCCAATCCTGGACTGTTTGGATCACTTTTACATGAAGTCATCGTGATTGCTCCAATGAAAGCCAAGAATGAAATTCCTAATATTGATTTGAATCTGATTTTCATGAAAAATTTATTTAAGTTCTTTTTGCTCTAATTCAATGATTCCTGTTTCTTTCACCATTCTCTCTAAATCTTCAGCAGAGAATTTAGAATTTTCAGAAACTCTTAATTCCATTACGAATTTATCATCCGTCGTTCTAGGGTCTGGATTATCAGCTTTTACCCCAGGAAAAATTCCATTACGAATAAAATACGTTAATGCCATTCCGTGTCCAGCACATAAAACTGTAAACTCAAATGTTACAGGAATAAATGCAGGTAAATTTTGATACAGGCTGAAATTTGGTTTACCACCAATGTTCATTGGGAAATCCTGAATCATGAAATAGTTCATCCCGATCAACGCTAAGGTTGTTCCAGTTAAACCATAGATGAAAGCCATAATTCCTAGTCTTGTTTGTTTCACTCCAATAATTGGATCCAAACCGTGAATAGGAAACGGAGAAAACACTTCGTTCACTTTCACTCCTTCCGCAACGAGTTTCTTAGCTCCATTCATTAGAACTTCCTCGTCATCGTACATTGCGTATAATACCTTATCAGACATCTTTTAAAATATTTTATCTATTAATGGTTGTCTTCTTTATTTTTATAATACTCACTTGAAGTCTTTACAATTGTTTTCAACTCTGCAATTGGCATTACAGGGAAGTATCTAGCAAACAATAAATAAAGCGTGAAGAATAATCCAAGTGTTCCAATGAAAATTCCTATATCTACGTGTGTTGGGTAGAACATACTCCAAGAAGATGGAAGGAAATCTCTGTGAATCGAAGTAACGATAATTACGAAACGTTCGAACCACATTCCAATATTTACTACAATTGAAATAATGAATGTAAAGGTAAGGTTTGTTCTAAGCTTCTTGAACCACATCAACTGTGGGGAAATTACGTTACAAGTCATCATCGACCAATAAGCCCACCAATAAGGTCCAGTAGCTCTATTAATAAATGCATAAGACTCATATTCTACTCCAGAATACCAAGAGATGAAAAGCTCTGTCAAATAAGCCACCCCAACAATCGAACCAGTTACCATGATTACAATGTTCATGTATTCGATATGTTTTACGTGAAGGTATGCTTCCAATTTGAATGCTTTTCTAAGAATCAGCATCAGCGTTTGTACCATTGCAAATCCAGAAAATACCGCTCCACAAACGAAGTAAGGAGGGAAAATCGTAGTATGCCAACCTGGAATCACCGAAGTAGCAAAGTCAAAGGATACAATCGAGTGAACCGAGAATACAAGAGGAGTTGCTAAACCAGCCAAAACTAATGAAACCAATTCAAATCTATTCCAATGTTTCGCTCTTCCTGACCAACCAAAACTCAACATGCTATAAATCTTTTTCGCTGTTGGAGTTTTCGCTCTGTCTCTAATCGTTGCAAAATCCGGAATTAATCCAATATACCAGAATACAAGGGATACTGATAAATAAGTTGAGATTGCGAATACGTCCCAAAGAAGAGCCGAGTTGAAGTTTGGCCATAAAGATCCAAATTGGTTTGGTATTGGGAATACCCAGTAAGCTAACCAAATTCTACCCATGTGAATTCCAGGGAATACAGCTGCCATAAATACCGCGAAAATAGTCATCGCTTCCGCTGCTCTGTTAATGGCAAATCTCCATTTCTGTCTGAACAATAAAAGTACTGCCGAGATTAAGGTTCCGGCGTGACCAATACCTACCCACCAAACGAAGTTCGTGATATCCCATGCCCAACCTACTGTTTTGTTAAGACCCCAGGTACCGATACCTGTTCCCAACAAATAAAGAATAGATCCAATACCGTAAAGTCCAATCAGACCAGCAATCGTAATAAGGATATACCAGTTTTTAGGAGCTTTCGACTCAATTGGTCTGCAGATATCCTCAGTGATATCATGGTAAGTCTTCTTACCTAGAATCAGGGGTTTTCTTATAGCCGCTTCTTTATGCATTACTTTTTATTTAGAGTATTTTAAATTCAAATATTAATGTTCTCCGTGTCCTTCACCGTGACCACCTTCAGTATGCCCACCTTCTTCAGCATGATCTCCGTGCCCACCTGCATGGTGATGCGCTTCTTTCTCTGCCTCAGTTTGAATGATTGTTAAATCTTCGTTCTCATCATTTCTTACTTTTACTTGGTACCAGATATTTGGTCTGATTCCAACTTCTTCAAGAGCTTGATAAGATCTTTTGTGATCCGCAATCTTTCTAATTGCAGAATCCTTATCATTCCAGTCACCTACTGTAATTGCATTTGTAGGACAAACTTCAGAACAAGCAGTTGTAACATCTCCATCAACAACTGGTCTTCCTGCTTTCTTAGCCTCCAATTTACCAGCTTGGATTTTTTGAACACAGAAAGAACATTTCTCCATAACCCCTCTTGTTCTCACAACAACGTCTGGATTCAATACCATTCTTGAAGTTTCATCTTGAGATGGGTTAACTTGAGTAAACTTCTTATATGAAGGATAGTTAAACCAGTTAAATCTTCTTACTTTATAAGGACAGTTGTTCGCACAATATCTCGTACCGATACATCTGTTATAAGCCATTTGGTTCATACCTTCGTTTGAGTGTGTCGTAGCTGCAACCGGACAAACCGTCTCACAAGGAGCGTGGTTACAGTGGTGACACATCATAGGCATGTGAACAACTTTTGGACTAGCACTTGGTTTTTCCATTCCACCGAAATCCCATCCCTCTTTACGAGTACCTGGAGCAGCTTCCATGTCAGAAGCATAGTAACGGTCAATTCTTAACCAATGCATTTCTCTTCCTCTTCTTACCTCATCTTTTCCAACAACAGGAACGTTGTTTTCTGATTGACAAGAGATCAAACAAGAACCACATCCGATACAGCTAGAAAGGTCGATTGACATTCCCCATCTGTGTCCAACATTTTCAACTGGATGTGCTTCCCAAAGATCTACATCACTTACTGGAACAGGTCCATCGTGTGTATGTAAAACATGTTCGTGGTTGTATCCAGCGCTATCATCATGTGATTTATAGAAATCAAAAGTTGTTTCTCTAATAATGGAATTTCTTCCCATTACAGTGTGGTGAATTTGAGTTGCACCGATTAAGTATTCTTCACCGGATTTACTAATCTCTCCAGCAAAGTTATACAATGCAGCACCTTCAGCACTTAGTAATTTAAATGCATTCTCACCAATTTTCTTTTTACCACCATTGTCACCTTCTTCGTGACCACCATACATTTTTGTATGGTAAGCAGCTTTACCAATAGCTTCTCCGTTTTCACCTCTACCGTAACCCATAGCCACACCAAGAGTTCCTGGCATTTGACCTGGTGATGGATAAACTGGAAGCTTCAATTCTGTTCCATTTACAGTTAATGTTGCCATTGTCAATCCATGCTCTTGGTCTACATATGAATTGTATCCACCCGTTTCAACATCGGAAGGAGCCATAGTAATGTAGTTGTCCCAAGTAACTTTGGAAATCATATCAGGCATTTCTTGTAACCAAGGGTTTCCAGCTTGAGCACCATCCCCAATAGCGGCTTTTTGGTACAATTGCACTTCCCATTCTCCAGTTGGTTGTGCAGCAATTGCTTTTCCTGCAGCACTTACATTTCCATTGAAAGAAACGCCAGAGCTTGGTTTCATCATATTTTCAACTGGACAAGAATCGTAAACCATTCTTCCCCAGAAAGATTCGAAATCAGCAAAATGATCTTTCTCACCTGGGTAGCCCCATTTCATCCATGTTCCTCTGATGAAATCATAATAGGTTCTACTATCTCTACCACCTCTTTCCATTCCAGAAAGCACTAGGAATGTCTCCTGAGCATCTCTGGTATCATATAAAGGTCTGATAGTCGGCTGTGCCAAAGAATAATAATCTTCTCTTGGATTGAAATCATTCCATTTTTCAAGAGAGTGATTATCAGTCATTACAAACTTACATGCAGAAGCAGTCTCATCCATATAAGTTGAAAAGCTCACAGAAGTAGCCACTTTAGAAAGTGCTTCTTTCAATTCTGCTCCTCTTGGATGTGTGTAAACTGGGTTTACATCATAAAAGAAAACACAATCTGCAGATTCCGAACCATCAATAACTCCGTTGATGAAAGCATTTGCTTTTTCATCGTCACCATTGAATAAGTTCACTGTATTGTCTAAACTAATTGTAGACTTATAGTTTCCTAATTTTGCGTTGATCGCATTTACGATCACTTGAACATTCTTATCGTTTGAACCGGCAACCACAAGTGATTCACCAGCATTTTTCTTCAATTCTTCCGCTGCTTTATCCAAGTAGCTCAATGTTGTTGCATCTAAATCTGAAGTATTTACTCCAGCAGATCCACCAACCACTTTTTCATATAGATATGCCGCAACAGCACCTTGTTGAGATGGTTTAATCAACCCTCTGTAATCTGCATTTGAACCAGTAATTGACATTAAAGATTCAAATTGGAAGTGCTTAGACATCCATTCGCCTTCAGGATTTCTAGTTTTTCCGAAATCAACCGCGTATTGATTCCCCATTAACCAAGTAGATTGGAAATCACAAGAAATACCAACTACAGTCTTCGCTTTAGAGAAATCGTAAGTTGGAATAACTGCTTTACCAAAACTCTCTTTGTTTGCTTTTCTAATTCCAGAGTAAGAAACTGCATCATACTGGATCCATCTTACTTTCGCGTTTCCTAGTGATTTTGCAGCAGGAGGAAAAGCTTCGTTCGAAACAGGCGCTGCAATTACATCTGCATGTGCTTCTTCACCTTCCGCATGATTTGCTACGATACCATCCGCTTCAACATGCGCCTCATCAGCTGGAGCCTCTTCCATTTCCATTCCTTGGAAAATTGTAGTTCCCATTGCTTTAGCAAATTGATCCATTGCCAAAGAAGTTGAAGGAGAAATAACTGTATTAGTCAATAGAACGATGTCCTTGGATCCTTTAACAGCATTTTTAAGAGCCTCATCAGCTTCTTCCCAAGTCTTCGCTTCTCCATTTACATAAGGAGCTTGAAGTCTTTCAGAGTTATAAAGATCCAAAACAGAAGCAACTACTCTTGGGTTTACACCCCCTTGAGTAAATCCTCTTTCTTTATTTCCTTTAATATGGATAGGACGACCTTCTCTAGTTTTAACTAAAATACTAGCGTAAGTCATTCCATCATAATATGTAGAAGCATACCAAGTTGGCATACCAGGAATTACATCTTCAGGTTTGTTTACATAAGGTACTGCTCTAATCACAGGAGCCTCACAAGCAGCAACTGCAGCAGCAGCTACCGAGAAACCTAAGAACTTAAGGAAATCTCTTCTTCCTGTTGAGCTTTCTTTCAGTTTATCATCTGACAAAAATTCATCAACTGATAATTCTTTTGGAAATTCATTTTCAACCGACTCCTTGAAAGCTGGAGTTTCGTGAAGTTCTTCTAAACCTTTCCAATATTTTCTTTCTGTTCTCATACTTAAACTATCCTCTTTGATGATTAATAGTGACACTTAGCGCATTCCCAACCACCAAGCTCTTCAACTGTCACCTTATGGTCTTTATCTTCTAAGAATCTCTTGTATAATTTCTTATTCGTAGTCAATCTCTTTTTGATCTCTTGGTAGTATCCAGATTTATCCAAGTTTACGCCTGTTTCTCTGTGACATTCCAAACACCATCCCATTGTAAGAGTTGGTTTCGTCAATTTTACGTTTCCTTCGATTTGGTTCAATTCTTCTACAGGAACAATTCTCGCGATTGTTTCTTTAGTCATATCACCGTGACATTGCTTACAATCAATACCACCTACTTTTACGTGTTGCTGGTGAGAGAAATAAACGTGATCAGGTAGAACATGTACTTTGTTCCATACGATTGGCGTTCCTTCGTTTACATAAGCAAATTGATCTCCATCCCATCCTGCATGCTCTCTAATTGTCAATACATCTTTCTTTCCTTGATCTGTATTCCCGTCAATAGACTTGTGACAGTTCATACAAACGTTTACAGTAGGAATACCTGCTGTTCTAGATTTCTCAACTGTATTGTGACAGTATTGACAAGCAATCTCATCACATCCTGCGTGCAATTTGTGAGAGAACATTTTTAATGGTTGTTCTGGTTTGTAGTTAGGATAAACACCAATTGTATTTAAGGCATTTACTACAAAAACTAAAATTGTAAGGAAAGCAACTACACCTAAAACAGAAACTACTTTTCTATTTTGCCAAGCCCATCCTCTTAGAATTTCTCCTCTTGTTTGCTCAGGAAGCACTTCATGACCTTCTTTAACTCTGTTTGCATTTACAAGTTGTCTTCTTAGACCGCCTACAGCAACAATTACTACGATAAAGAATACGGCTAGAATATACCAAACCCAATTCACTGAGGAATTGGCTTCTTCTTCCATTTTTTGTTGTTCTAAGTCAACGTAGCAACCTTCCATAGTTGAAGCTACATCACCTCCACCAGCATCTCCTCCTGACTCAACATAATCAAAAATTGCATCAATGTCCTCATTGCTCAAGAAACCAAACTTCGACATCTTGTCTGGTCTAGAGTTTGCCATCTCTGCAGCATAAGGATCACCGGAAGCTACTGCGTTCTCCCAGTTCTTCACCCACTCATAAATGTCGGTCTTGGTTGCATTTTGGGCCCAACGATCTTTTGCTCCTTTAAGAGCAGGACCTGTAGAGTTGCCTTCAATCTTGTGACATGCCGAACAATTCGTCTCGAACAATTTCTGACCGTCCTGAGCGTAAACAGAACCAACTGCTAAAACAGACAGAGAGAAAGAGAGAAACAGACTTCTTATATTTCTCAAAATCAATGATTTACTTAATTTCATTTGCAATTTCTTTACGTAAGGGTACTACAAAATAGTCTTTTTACCTCGGGCAAATTTAGAATATTCTCGATTCTGACATAATTATGACAAAGAAAAATAAACGGGTGGAAGCTAATTTATAATCATTCTAAATAACATTATTTTGACATTAAAATGACAATTTTATGACAATTAAAGACTTAGGATTTGAATCGACCCTTGAAAGTCCTTGATATTGCTGTTAATTAATGTCAAAAAACCCTTTTCTGGCATAATTTTTTCTACTTTTGGCTCAGAAATGATCAGGATATGAAAGCATCGTTATTGATATTATTAGGATTTGTTTTTAGCCTTTCGGTTTATTCACAAGAGGATGACGAGAATTGGATGTTAATGGAAGGTGGGCAGAATAAGACTGTTAAGAAAAAAGACAGTACGAAAAAATCTTTAAATTTTAATTCCGGAAAATCTGGAAATATCCAGGTAAAAGTAGATCCAAGAGTAAATGGTTTGATCAAACACAATGCTGAAGACGGAGAAATCTGGGGTTATCGCGTACAAATTTTCTTTGATAAAAGTAAGGAAGACACAGATCGTGAAAAAGCGAAATTTAAAACGAGATACGGTCATAGTGTCGAATGTTATGTAGAATACAAAGCGCCGAATTATCGGGTTAAAGTAGGAGACTTCAGAACCGAAATTGAAGCTGAAAATTTTAAACAAGATCTTTTAGGTGTTTTCCCAACTGCCTTTGTGGTGAAAGAGAAAATCAAACTACCAAAGTTGAATATTAGTGAATCGATTGACAATGAAAATCAGGATAACTAAAGATTTCAATTTTGAAATGGGTCATGCCCTAGATTTTCATGATGGCAAGTGCAAACATTTGCATGGACACACCTACCATTTATCCGTAACTATATTAGGAGAACCAAATCATCGGAACGGAGAAACAGATTCGGGAATGGTCATTGATTTCGGCGACCTTAAAAAAATTGTGCAGTCTGAAATTATTGATCTCTATGATCACAGCTTGGTACTGCACAAAGAATCAGCCTATTTAAAAAATGCAGATCATTGGCCCCACAAAGAGCGATTGCATTTGAAAGATTATCAACCTACTTGTGAGAATCTTTTGAATGAATTTGTTCAAATTTTAATCCCACATTTTGGAGAAGGTAAAGAATTGGTGAAAGTGAAATTACAGGAGACAACTACTTCTTATGCAGAGTGGTTGGTTGTGGATCAGTTCTAAGTTCTAAGTTCTAAGTTCTAAGTTGAAATTTACTAAAAAAGGCGAACCTTTTGGTCCGCCCTTTACTAATCTATTCAAGTCTATTTTACAGATCAAATTTGATTCCTTGTGCTAATGGAAGCTGATCGGTATAATTGATCGTATTTGTTTGTCTTCTCATGTAAATTTTCCAGGCATCAGAACCGGATTCTCTACCTCCACCCGTTTCTTTTTCGCCACCGAATGCTCCGCCTATTTCAGCGCCTGAAGTACCGATATTTACATTGGCGATACCACAATCTGAACCTGCATGTGATAAAAATGCTTCTGATTCTCTTAGATTGTTAGTCATAATTGCGGATGACAAACCTTGAGGCACATCATTTTGCATCGCGATGGCATTGTGAACGTCCCCGGAATATTTCATCACATATAAAATTGGCGCAAAAGTTTCGTGTTGTACGATCTTGAATGAATTTTTTACCTCGATAATACAAGGTTTCACATAACATCCTGATTCATACTGATCACCCTCAAGTACACCACCTTCAACGATTATAGTCCCGCCTTCAGCTTTGGCTTTCTCGATTGAATCCAAATACATAGCAACCGCATCTTTATCGATAAGTGGCCCCATGTGATTGTGTTGATCCAACGGATTTCCAATGACGATTTGTCCGTAAGCATTTTTAATTGCTCCAATTACTTTATCATATACTTCTTCGTGTATAATCAATCTTCTTGTCGAGGTACATCTTTGACCTGCCGTTCCAACCGCACCGAATACTGCCCCAGGAACCACCATTTTCAAATCGGCAGTTGGTGTGATGATAATGGCGTTATTCCCTCCTAATTCTAAAAGAGATTTTCCTAATCTTCTCCCTACAGCTTCACCAACAGATTTACCCATTCTTGTTGAACCAGTTGCAGAAATCAAAGGAACTCTTTTATCATCAGCCATGATTTTTCCAATCTCAGCATCTCCGATAACCAAACATGAAACTCCTTCAGGAACATCATTCGCTGCAAAAACTTCTGCAGTTATTTTCTGACAAGCGATGGCAGTAAGAGGAGTTTTTTCAGATGGTTTCCAGATACAAACATCTCCACAAACCCAAGCAAGAGCTGTATTCCAACTCCATACAGCTACCGGGAAATTAAATGCAGAAATAATTCCAACTAATCCTAGTGGATGATACTGTTCATACATTCTGTGACCTGGTCTTTCGGAGTGCATAGTCAAACCATGAAGTTGCCTAGACAATCCTACAGCAAAATCACAGATATCGATCATTTCCTGAACTTCTCCTAAACCTTCTTGAAGAGATTTCCCCATCTCATAGGAAACCAATTGACCTAATGGTTCTTTAATTTCTCTTAATTTTTGTCCCAATTGGCGAACAACCTCTCCTCTTTTCGGAGCTGGTATCAGTCTCCATTGTTTGAAAGCCTCATTTGCCTTCAAAACACAAGCTTCATAATCAGCATCGGAACATGAATTTACCGATCCAATTAATTCGCCATCAACTGGAGAATGAGAGTCTATTTTTTCACCTCTAGTAGTGAACCAGTGACTCCCAGTTGAAGCACCACTATTTACTTTTGAAACACCTAATTGGTTAAGTATGTTATCAATATTAATTCCTTCTTTCACTAAATTCATTTTTCATAGTTTAATTTAGACGTTGGCAAAGGTAAGAATAAAATTTTACGAAAAGGGTGAGAAATGTTACAGGAAAAGAAAAGGAGAGCTAAACACTCTCCTTTTTTATAGTCTTATCTTATCAGCGTTACATGACCATATTTGGTATGACGTTTATCCGTCATTGTCTCTTTGAATTCGATCTTCCAAACATAAACTCCATCTTGCACCAACTTGCCTACATATCTTCCATCCCAACCTACATTGTGGTTGTGCGATTCAAATATAAGCTCTCCCCAACGATTAAAGATCGTTAAAGTATAATCCATTGGATCAAACCCGGAAGTAAAGATTGGTTTGAACGTTTGGTTATATTCGTCATTGTCTGGAGTGAATGTATTTGGCACCCAGTATAACAAGATATCTCGAATTATGATTTTAGAAACTGCTGTATCTACACATCCTGCATCATTTTCTGCAACTAGTGTGATAATGTATTCCGCTGGAACATCTGGATAGGTATGTAGTGGATGTTCTAGATTACTACTTTGAGAATTATCTCCGAAATCCCATGTGTATTGTGTAGCATTTTCAGATAAATTTTCAAACTGAATATTGGTATAGGAAACATCCGTAACACTTGGATCGAAAACAAAATTTGCAATCGGATCCGGATCCAAACAAACAATGTCAGGATAAGTAGCTGTGGACGAACATCCAATATTGTCGGACACAGTCAAAGTTACATCATAACAACCTGCTGAAGAATATGTGTGAAGTGATAAACCACAATCTGTGGAAGTAGTTCCATCACCGAAACTCCACAAGCAATTTTGAACCGGAGTACCATTGTTTGTGAAAATCGCATTTGCTGGAAGACACGAAGGTGGAACAGTAACATTGACATCTATAACAGGTAATGGATTTACTGAAATTGTAAATTGTTGCGGTGTTCCAGGGCAACCATTTAATGTTGGAGTCACTTGAATAATTGCGATCTCTGGAAATACTCCTGTATTATTTCCTGTAAAAGTTCCAACATTCCCCGAACCACTAGTACCAACGCCCACATCTACTCCTAGATTAACCCAATCAAAAGTGGTGCCTCCAAATGAACTTGTAAACCCGGGAACTGGAATTAAATCACCATGGCAATAAACCAAGTTTCCTGGTACAATTACATCAGGTGTTGGATTCACAATAACACTAACGTTACCTGAAGCAGTGTTAGTACAGCCCGTATTGTTATCCGTTACACTTACAAGAGAATAAACACCTGCAGAAGCGTTAGTTAAAACATGTGGGTTATTGGGGGTTGTTAAAACGCTATTCGCAAAGTCTACCGTATAATTTACTGTCCAGATTCCTGATCCGGTCATGTCAAACTGAACATCAGGCAAAGGTTCTCCCTGACAAACCGTTCCGCCTCCCGAAATCGTAGCCGTTGGCAGATCATAAATAGTAATATCATCGGTAGCCTGAACAGCCGCACAACCTGTAATGTTGATGTCATTTGTGATGGTGTAGGTTCCAGGAGTAGATGCACTTAAATCCACAATTCCTGTTACCGAGTTAATTACTACTCCTGCAGGTGCAGTGAATACTCCCCCTGTTCCCCCATTTATGAAAGTTGGCGCAGGATCTGTTCCATTTAAGCAGTAGATATCAAATGTAAAGTCGGCTACCGCTGTGTTGGTAATGGTAATTGGAATCGTGTGTGCTGTAGGACATACTCCTGGAGTTGTATAAGTCACACTATACTGTCCATCAACACTTGATGCCAAGGTGATGGCTCCTGTGGATGGATCTAGTGTTAACCCAGCTGGAGATACACTAAACG
>JAGQYP010000049.1 GCA_020436025.1 Crocinitomicaceae bacterium | reverse complement strand
CAAACTCCTTAAAAAATTAACCAAATCTGTTTTTTCCTGACTTGTCAAATTCATTGGTTGGATGAAAGTACTTTTGTTGGGGTGCGCTTCACCCCCTGTATTTAAAAACTCTACAACGTCTTCCAATGTAGCCAAACTCCCATCATGCATGTAAGGAGCTGTCAGTTCAACATTTCTTAATGTCGGCGTTTTAAACTTTCCTTCATCTGCATCTAAAGTAGTAACGCGTTTTCTTCCGATATCAGTATAATTCAAATACAAACCAACATTGTGAAAATCATTATCTGTAAAGTTGAAGCCTGAATGACAATTCACACAACCTTTGTCAACAAAGAGTTGATATCCGTTTAATTCCGAAGCGTTGAGAACGTTTTTGCCCTGAAGAAAATGTTGATCATAAGGCGAATTCCCTGAGATCAATGTTCGTTCGTAAGCCGCAATGGCTCTTGTCAAAACAAAGGCATCAAAGTCTCTTCCATAGGCTTCCTGAGCCATTTTTTGATATTCTGGAATCGCTTTCATTCGGTTTACGGCATCAGGTATTTCCAGATTCATTTCATCAGGATTGGAGATAGGCGCTAAAACCTGCAGTTCCAATGTAGGTACTCCTCCATCCATGAAAAACAATTCCGCATAACCAATATTCGTTAAAGTTGGAGTATTACGAAACCCTGTATTTCCGTGTACCCCGGCCGATAAAACTTTATTCTCAGCAAAACCTAATTGTTGAACATGGCAACTTGCACAGGAGACGGTTGAGTCTTCAGATAAGCGTGTTTCATAGAACAATTTCTTACCTAAATTCACTCTAGATTTGGTCAATTGATTATCCGATGGAATGTCCATTGTTGGAAATCCTTGGGGATAATCGAGAACAAATGTATCATCCTTGATTTCTCCTTTTTGGCAGGCTACAAAAACCCCAGCTATAACTATGAAAATCCATTTATTCAAGAACCAAACTATTGTTGAAATTCTGAGTTAACATATCTGTTATGGCCAACTGATTTACCAAAGAATGAATAACCGGATTCGCATCAATATCCAACGTATCAGTGGCATTGTAAAAAAATTGATCCATGTTCAATTCGTAATTCACTGTGGTGGTCATCTGCTCCACTAAATTCAAACTCAGTGATTGGGTATTCACTCTCAAATAATCATCCATTCCTAAATGATAAGTAAAGCTGTTGGGAGGTGTTCCAGTCCCCAAAGAATCTGTATCGTAAAAACCTTCAATGATCACAAAAATGTACCCTGTATTCCAAGTCCAGAACATCCCTGAAGAAGTAATAATGTTTAACGGGTTATCACTTGGATAACTTGCCGGATCAGAATGATTTCTCACTGAATCCACTCCTACATTGAACTTGATTTGGGAATAACTTCCCGGAGTCACATCCGCTGAAAATAATTCCGTTGAATTGGCGTAATTGTATTGAGCTACAGAGTGCGCATCAGTCCAATTGGTTCCATCTCCAACTTTAGCATAAGTCATGTAAAACTTGATACTCGAAAACTTCACGCGATAGCCCATGATATTATGGTAAACCGAATCAAAAGAAATTGGATCCCCATTAAACTTGGGTATAACATTTACCTTAAGTTCTGCATTGTACATGCACGAACCGTTGTCTTTTTCTGCATCCCAATTGTAGTTGTAGGCATTTTCATCCATGCATCCCTCCTTTTTACAAGAATTAAGAGTGAGAGCAACTGCAAGAGCAAGAGCAAGAGGTTTTGAAAATAGAATCATGCTTTTTAATTTCATTTTTGTGCTTTTTTATAGAACTTCTTATCTATTCATTACTAACGAAATATAAAAAGAAATAGTTGAGATCTTTGTGACTTTTGTTGCCCTCAGATCTCAACTGATTTCTGGTTTATTTTTCTAGTTAACAGATAGAAAATTCGCCAAATTGTTTTTCAATGCATTGGCTAATGGCATGTTATCCATGGTATGCGTTGTGTTGTCGTTGGCCAAATCAAACCCAACAAACAACTGACTATAATCCAAATTCAAATTGATATTTAAATCCTGATTGGCTGTCAAAGTCTGATGAATCATGAATTGATTATTTACAGCAAAATTGTATGTTCCCAAGTGCATGGCAAATGTTTGATCTGAACCATCAATCACCTGATCATTATTTGAATCATACACCCCTTCCAATGCAAAATAGATGTATCCAGAAGCCCAAGTCCAATACATGGCTGGAACTTGAGGCGCTAATGGATGTCCTGCTGGCATTAGCGTTGGATCAACTGTGTAAGATGTCAAGGAGTCTAATCCTAGAATCGCATCCATCGTATGTACATGTCCAGTTAAATCCACTTTTCCCATGTTCAAACTCGTTGTACCCAATTTTATGAGGAACATAGTGTCCGTCATCCCCATCATGTTCATGTTATCATCCATAAACTTGAAATTGGACAGGTAAAAATCGCATCGAGTAAACTTGTATTTTGTCCCTTGAGGATCTACATAAATGGAATCTGTAGACATGGCATCGGTTCCAAACATGTGATTTACATTGACAGTTACCTGATTTCCTTCATCATAAGTACACGATCCGTCATCTTTTTGAGCATCGTGGTTATAATTGACCGCATTTTGATCCATGCATCCTTCTTTTTTACATGAATCAAGGGTCATTGCTAGAGTTAGAGTTAATGCCGAAACTCCTAAAATTCTAAGATTATTTAATTGCTTTTTCATTTTTATCTTTTTTAGATGTTTTAAAATTATATGTCACACCGACCTGTAGTCGTGCTTTAGCTGGAATTTCCAATCCACCGTAACTCTCAGCAATTCTAGGCTGAATAAGTACCGTAAATTGTAAGCCCTTCCAGTAGGCGTCGAAACCAATGGAACAAAAGAGTACACTTCCTCCCGAATCCAGTATTTTATTCTGAAGAAATTCATCTTGAAAACCATGTTCAAAATAGAGTCCAATCTTTGGGAAAAACCTAAAGTCCTCTTTTTTGTAGAGATACATGAAATCCAATTGGGAAAACACATTGTCTCCGTATCCATACCCATATTTGTTTTGAGTATTTAGTTTGTAGGAAACAGATGAATTCATCCCAAATTCCTTCACTACAAACAAATAAGTAGCGGAAAAAAGAGCATCCCAAGAACCCGTCCCTGGCTGCATGTCCAGATCCTGTTCCAATCCCATGTACTGTTTCGTTACGCTTCCCACTGGAAATTTAACTCCAGCAGCCAATGTAATTCTGTGGTTGGTTTTCCCCTCATTTCGAGTATTCAACACCCTGAATTTGGGCATTAAAATTGGGTCGCCAAATCCCCAGATATCAGCATATTTCTGTCCGTCAATTGTTCTGGTATTGTGAACAACCGGTACGGAAGCGTAAATCGAAAACCAACGCGTTGGGAAGTATTCTCCTCTCAATTCAAAGGTTCCGTAATTTTCTTTAACTAGCTTGTCCTTCCAAGCATTTGCAAGTCCACCGTGCTTTTTCCCCGTGGATGGATACCCATTTAAATATCTGTGTGAATAAAACAATCCGACTTTTGATCTAAAATCATTCGGTGTCATTTCAAAATAGATACTGCAGATATCACAGCCAAAGGAGATCAAACTGTGCACGACGAAAAACCATGCAAGCAGTAATTTCTTCATTTATATTTTTCTTGATCTTCTAATTTGATAACTTATCTGTACATCAAATTATTGCCGAAGGAGGGTGCTCCAGAACAGAACTGTGCTTTTCAGAGATTAAATTCAAATAGTTTCCGCCAAATGCAGTTTCTGAACTAACATTTACAGGCATTTCTACTTGAATTTCTGAATAAAATAAAATCTCAAACTGTACTCTCAATTTGTCTTGAGGAACAGGTACTTTTTTAGTTTTCTTGCTCACTTCCACCGTATACGAAGGCTCCATCTCCATCTTTTTTGCCAAGTGACACTTCCCGTTACATTGCATTTCAGGTTTGTCCTTGTTTATACAAAAATCCATGGTAATCTGTTCTTCATTCAATTTGTAATGGACAAACTGATAAAAAGTATTTACCTGCTGGAAGGTAAAGACCAACAAAATCGGTATAAATACTATGTGGAGGTACTTTCTCACTAAATACAAAGTTAGGAATAAGATGGATTAGTTAGGTAATAATTGTCACTTAACCTACTGATTTTTCTCTTGGAGCAGTGCAATTATTAGGTAGTTTCACACGTCTAGAATTCAGTAAAACTCAATTATTTCGTATATTTAATCTTATGAAACATTGCATCTTACTGTATTTGTTGCTCATCATCGGCCTCCAGACTGCTCATTCACAGGAAATACCTGAGATCAATTCTCAATTCCAGTTTATCGAGAACAAAGGACAATGGCCGGAGCAAGTGAATTTCCGTGCGGAAGTTCCAGGAGGATTTATTTGGCTTGAAAAGGATAAGTTTAATTATCAGTTTAGGCAGATTCCGCATATTCATGGCTTACCCTTAGAAGAGGCTAATAAAGTAAAAGCTGTCATAAAACAACACGTGATTTTCGCTCAATTTTTGGGATGCAACGAAACCAAAGAAGCTATTAAGAATAATAAATCTCTAGATTATTATAATTATTTCCTTGGAAATGATAAGCAAAAATGGGCTTCCTATTGTTATGCTTATTCCGATATCACTTATAAAAATTTCTATGATGGAATTGATCTTCGTGTTTATGAAAAACAAAAGGATTTAAAATATGATTTCACTTTACAACCTGGAGCCAAAAACAGTATTCAAATCAAGTATTCGGGACAAAATAGAATTCAAATCACAAAACACGGGAATTTAGTTATTGAAACAAGTTTAGGGCAAATTATCGAGGAGAAACCATATGCCTATCAAATTCAAAATGGGAAATTGATCGAAGTGGAATGCTCTTTTGAATTGAAAAAAGATGTGGTTTCATTTAAAGTAGGTGACTACAATCCAAAGTACAAACTGATCATTGACCCTGTACTTGTTTTCGCGTCTTATTCTGGATCCCTTTCCGATAATTTCGGAATGACCGCAACATATGATGAATATGGAAATATGTTTTCAGGAGGTACTGTATTCGGAAATAGTTATCCAACAACGGCAGGAGCTTACGATGAAAATGGGAATTTCACAAATGTCAATGCCGAAGCAAATGATAATCCCGCCTATGGTACAACCGATGTTTTCATTACGAAATATAGTTCTAATGGAACCTCAAGAATTTATTCAACTTATATAGGTGGTGGTGGAGACAATGGGGGTTCGGAGACTGTCAATAGTTTGATCTGTGATTCGTTAGGAAATCTGCATTTGTTTGGGGCAACTTCTTCGGCAACATTCCCTGTTCAGTCCAATGCATACCAATCTAATTTCAATGGAGGTCAGCCTCAATATTTTTATTTTAACGGTGTTTATTTTAGCTATGATTCTGGTCTTGGAGGTGGTTGTGATATCTATGTTGCAAAACTAGATTCAACTGGCGGAAACTTACTTGGCTGCACGTATGTCGGAGGAACTGGAAATGACGGGATTAGCTATAATTCTTCCAGTGGAAATTACAATACGCTACAATCGTATGATTCCCTGACAACAAATTACGGAGATCAATGCAGAGGTGAAATTATGTTGGATGATTCTGGTTACGTGTATATCTCAAGTTCGACTTATTCAGATGATTTTCCAATTGTAAATGGATTTCAATCTGTGATTGGCGGCCAGCAAGATGCCGTGATTTGCAAATTATCTCCAGGTTTGGATAGTTTAATTTGGTCAAGCTATCTCGGAGGATCAGATAAAGATGGTGGTTATTCCGTAAAAGTTAATTCCTCGAATGAAGTAATTATCTGTGGAGGAACTTGCTCAAATGATCTTCCTACAAATTCGAATTCTTACATTCAAAATTTTCAAGGAGGTAAAACAGATGGTTATATCGCACTAATTTCAAGTGATGGATCTACCCTTCAAAATATTACTTACTTAGGGACCTCAAGCTATGATCAATCCTTTTTTGTAGAATTAGATCGATGGGATAATATTTATACTATTTCGCAAAGCTTAGGATCTTTCCCTATTTCACCAGGTACTTATTCTAATCCTAACAGTTCTCAATTGTTAACCAAATTTGATCCAACTCTAGATAACTTATTAGTCTCTACTGTTTTTGGAAATGGTAATGGACAGATAAATATTTCACCAAGTGCTTTCTTAGTCGATTTCTGTGGGAATGTTTATGTTTCAGGTTGGGGAGCCAATATTTTGCAATCAACTTCCCTTTCCGGAATGCCTGTAACTGCAAATGCTTTTCAACCTGCACCTCCAAATGGTTTTGATTTTTATTTAATCGTGTTAGAAAGGGATTTTGAAGGATTGATTTACGGAACTTATTTAGGAGGGAATTGGGCCCAAGAGCATGTAGATGGAGGAACTTCCAGATTCGATAAAAATGGAATCGTATATCAGTCTGTATGCGGAGGTTGTAGGAGATGTTCAAATGATTCTGACCCCTTATGCGACCCAAACTCTGATTTCCCAACTACACCAGGAGCTGTTTCAAACTTCAATCTGAGTGGAAACTGTAACAACCTCGTCTTCAAATTCGATTTCGAAATTGTACCTCGTGCGGAATTCTCACCAGACATCACAGTTGGTTGCGCGCCATTCACCGTGCAATTCATGAATACTTCTTCAGATTCTACCAATTATTTATGGGACTTTGGAGATGGAGACACGACTTCACAAGTATTTAATCCAACTAAAGTTTACGATACTCCAGGAGTGTATCAAGTGAAATTATTGGTGACCGATACCATTTGTTTACTGGTAGACACGGCCGAAGTAACCATTACGGTTTATGATTCACTTCTTTTGGAAACCATGAACGATACAGTAATCTGTGGCCCATCGACCTTCGATATTTGGGCAAGTTCTTATGGGACAACAGTAGAATTTCAATGGTCCTCAAGCAATCAATTCTTAGATACTTTAAATACTGATTTAGCGGATTCTGTGCTGACAATCAACCCTGGAAATCCACAGTACTATTACGTGAGAATCACCAACCCCTGGTGTACTGAAATTGATTCGGTCTACATTGATTTTATTGGTGATGTCTTGCTGGTCAGTCCGGATACCAATATATGTGGAGGAGATGTGATCACACTTGGAGCAATTAATATCAATCCGTCTGTGAGTTTTACATATACCTGGGGACCAAGTTCTGAAATTATTTCGGGTCAAGGGACTGAAATTATTACCGTCAGTCCGGATTCTTCTACAACATTTACACTTACAGCAACGAGTAGCAACGGCTGCGTCATCAACGAAACCATTGATGTTGGGGTGTACTATTTAGACCCTTCCACTGTGGATGCTACAGCAGATTACGATACAGTTTTTCAAGGAGGCTCTACTTTCTTACATGCATTTCCTGATACTACTGGAATTCAATACATCTGGTATCCAGCAAATGGTCTGAATGATCCTACTTCCCAATCTCCTGTTGCCACCCCTGAGCAAACCACGATGTATACGGTCATTATCATCAAAGGGGGATGTACGGACACCGCGCAGGTGAAAGTCACAGTTCTGGAAAATATTTGTGATGACCCTTCAGTTTTCATACCTAACGCGTTTACTCCTAATTCGGATGGGAACAATGATATAGTCTACGTTAGAGGAGACAACATTGAATTAATGACCTTCCGAATCTTTGACCGATGGGGGGAAATGGTTTTCGAAACCCAAGATCAAAACATAGGATGGGACGGGAAATTCAAAGGAAAACTATTGAACCCAGATGTTTATGTGTATTACCTAGATGTAACTTGCGTTGGAGGAGATGAGCAATTGATTAAGGGGAATATTACGATAATTAGGTAATTCGGGATGCAGAATGCGGAATGCGAAATTCGGAATTCGGAACCGAGCGATAGGGAGATAATTAGGAATTAATAATTAAGAACCGAGCGATAGCGAGCTCATTGACCGATAGGGAAATAATGAATAATTAAAAATTGGGTTTGTTTAAGGACTGAAGGGAGGATTTTAATCCTCGGATAGAATTTAGGTAAAATACTGAGCGAATAATGTGGGAAGAAGGATAGTGAGACATGGTTTGCAGATGTATAAAAGTTGGGGTTGAAGTTGTGAATTGGATTTGTAACCCCGTGACTTCAGTCCGGGGTAAAAAAGGAGAAGAATGAATAATTATCATTTAAACAGATTAAAATTGACTACAAAATGAAAGGTATAGAAGCTATTAATTTTAAGTTCCCTAAAAATATGTTCCCTAAAAACAAACAATTCATAATTCATAATTCATAATTCATAATTCATAATTCATAATTGATAATTAAAAAAACCATACTAACATTTCTATTCTTCGCGAATGCTTTGGTTTTTTCCCAAGATATTCACTGGTCGCAGTATATGCAGAACCCTATTTTCTTAAATCCGGGTCTGACCGGTAACTTTGACGGAAATTTCCGTTTTGTAGCTAACGGACGTTGGCAATGGAAATCGGTTACGGTGCCTTATCAAACTATAAATATCACAGCAGACTCAAGAGGACTTGGCTTACCAAATCTTGGTTTAGGTGTCATGTTCTTTTATGATGTTGCAGGAGATTCTAAGCTTTCCACTATTGAGTTTATGGTTTCTGGAGCTTATAGTTTGAATTTGTCTAAAGACTCCGTCCATCGCATCATGCCCGGAATTCAATTTGGATTAAATTACCGACAAATCGATTATGCCAATTTGAAATTTGATAGTCAATACAACGGCTTTTATTACGACCCTGCAATAGCAAATGGCGAGATCTTTCCGACCATGAAAAAAGCGAATTTCAATTTAAATGTTGGAGTGGTTTATACTTGGGAAGTCAATGCTAGAAAAAAGGTAAATGTGGGAGTAAGCTTACATAATATCACCAAACCAGATCAAAGTTTTTTTCAAGTAAAACAGATTCGAAGAGAATTCAGAACAACCATTTTTGCAGAAGGGCAATTTAGAGTGGCTGACAAATGGGATGTTTTGCCTTCCTTGTACTTTGGAGCGCAAGGGAAGTATTTAGAAATTATCTTTGGAGGATGGGGACGTTATATCCTTAAACAAGAAAAAGGAGAATATATGGGATTATTTGCCGGAGTTTGGTACCGTGCCCTGGATGCAGGAAGTATTGGAGTAGGATTTGAATGGAACACCTTGTGGGCGGGTCTCACCTATGATCTTAACTTCTCTAAACTAACCGTGGCTTCCAACGCTCGAGGAGGAATTGAATTTTCACTTCGCTATATTTTAAAATACCACAAACCGAAAAACGTACTTTACAGAATTTGTCCGGAATACATATGAGAAAACTATTTCTACTCTTTTTCCTTTCCCTGTGGTCTGTAGCTTTTAATCAAAACATGAAGGAGTGCATTCGCTACTCTGAAGAATTTCTTGAAAAAGGCGATGTCTACCACGCGATTCACTATTTGGAAAAAGCATTGGAAATTGATAGTAATTCGGTAGATCTCAATTGGCGAATGGCTCAGGCTCAAAGACTCTACAAAGATTACAGAAAAGCGGAATATTATTACCAAAAAGTATATCTGAAGGAAGGTGCTAAGCTATTTCCACAGAGCATTTATTATTTAGCCCTGATGCAGGAACACAATGGAAAGTATGAGGAGGCCAAGGACAGCTGGAAAAGAGCCAAAAAAATCTTCATGAAACAAAGAAATGCTTACGAAAATGTTCGTAGCAGACAAGGATATAAAAATGCGCTTTGGCTCAAACAAGCTCTAAAAGACACAACAGAATATATTATCGAACAACTCCCAACAACTGTCAATACGCCTAATTCTGAGTTCGGTCATTCGATTGTAGGTAATCAATTGGTTTATTCTTCACTTCTAGCTGATTCTGTGAGTTCGGATGAAATTGTATTTACAGATAACTACAAAATGCGCTTGTACACTTCAGAAATGAAGGACTCATCTTATTTGAAATCTCAATTGCTAAAGGATTTGGAAGACCGCGGATTTTCAGTAGGAAATGGATCTTTGAGTGCGGATGGAAAACGGTTTTATTTTTCAAAATGTACGGATCAAAGCTATAAGTTTCAATGTAAGATCTATGTGGCTCGAGTAGAAAATGGAAAATTTACGGATATCGACGAGTTGGGTGACATGGTGAATGAAGAAGGTTCCAATAATACTCAGCCCAATATTGCAAAATACAAGGATGGGGAGATCTTATTTTTTGCCTCAGACCGAGAAGACAAGAAAAGTCAGGGCCAAATGGATATCTGGTATGTGCTTGTTACAGATGGGAATCAGTATTCCAAAGCCTACAATGCAGGAAGAGTAGTCAATACTGAAGGAAATGAAGTCACTCCTTTTTTCGACTCGGATGAGAACGTGCTTTATTTTTCTTCGGATTTCCATTTTGGTTTTGGAGGATTCGATATTCAAAAGGCTGTTGGAATGGTTGGGAGCTTCCAGAAAGTGGACAATGTTGGCTTGGAAATGAATTCTTCAGCTCAGGATCTCTATTTCTTCAAAGATTCGAAAACGGGTGAGTTCTATTTTTCTTCCAATCGAATTGGTTCGCTTTATGCTAAAAATCCTACTTGTTGTCACGACATATACAAGGCTCGAATTCCCGCTATTCCAGAAGTAGATAGTGTCAAAGAAGAAACTCTTTTTGATCTGAATAAAAGGCTTCCGGTTACCTTGTATTTTCACAATGACCGACCAGGACCCAAATCCATTGCTGACACCATTGAATTGAACTACATGACCACCTACGAACGCTACACGGCAATGAAGGAAAAATACAAAACCGAATATTCTAAAGGGTTGACCGGAGACAAAGCCGATGAAGCCAAAGAGGACATTGCGGATTTTTTCCTGGAATATGTGGATCAAGGAGTGAAAGACTTGTATTGGTTTTCTGAATTGTTGCTAAAAGAACTTCAAAAAGGAAAGAAAATTCGGATTACCATCAAAGGTTTTGCCTCTCCCCTTGCCCCAACGGCTTATAATGTGCACCTGACAAGAAGAAGAATCGTGAGTTTGAAAAACTTCCTTTGGGAATATCAAAACGGAGTATTTCAGCCCTATATGTCTGGAACTTCAAAAGATGGTGGAATTGTGAAATTTAATCAGAATCCATTTGGAGAATACACAGCAGATAAATTGATTTCCGACAATCCGAATGACTTAAAAAACTCCATCTACAACAGAAAGGCGGCCTTGGAAAGAAAAGTAGAAATTCAATCCGTAGATTTAATTCAGGAAGATTCAACAGGAGCAGAGGTCACTTTCGCAGAAGAAGTACACGATTTTGGATCCCAGAAAATCGGAAGTCAATTGACCTACACCTTCGAATTTAGAAACGACGGAAACGAAGACCTCATCATCGAAGACATAGAAATTCCATGTGAATGCAATACTGCCACAGTAGATAAAAAAACAGTGAAACCTGGTGAAAAAGCCTTTCTCACCATGACCTTTGACACCAAAGGCTATGACGGACATGCTGTAAAATCTGTTTACCTCATCACCAATGGAATTCCACCAAAAAAGAGGATTGTTTTTACGGTGAAGTTGGTACCTTAAGTGATATTAGGACTACATGACCTTATGATTCTATGACTTTACGAATTTGATGAGTTTGATGAGTTTGTTATTTTTACAAAATATTAACCATCAAATCAAATTCAAATGAAAAATCACAATTTTAGAGAGCTGATAGCTTGGAAAGAAAGTATTTCATTATGTGCTTCGGTATTAGAAGCAACCAAAAAACTACCAGATTATGAAAGATTTTCATTACAAAGTCAAATGAATCGGTCAGTAATCTCTATCCCTTCTAATATTGCCGAAGGAACAAGTAGAAATAGTGTAAAGGATTTATCTAAATTTTTAGACTATAGCTTAGGATCATGTTATGAGTTGGAAACACAATTTATTATAACTCAAAAGGTTTACCCAAATGTTATTACATCAGACCACTTAAACCAATTATATAAAATCCAAAATTACATTGGAGCCTTCAAACGCAAAATAAATTCCAAAAATCCATAGGTCAGAAAGTCATAGAATCATTGTATCATAATATCATAAAGTCATAGAATCATAGAATCAAAAAAGACTATCTTTGTCCTTCAATAAAAAAACAAACAAAATGAATGAAGTAAGTTACGCGATTGGTACTTCGATCGCAGGGAGTTTAATTAATCAGAATCTTGACGATATCAACATAGATGATTTTGTTTTGGGTATTAAAGACGCTTTAAGCGGTCAACCATTAAAAGTAAGCCCTCAGAAAGCAAATGAATTGATCCAAGACCATTTGGATGAGAAGAACAAACAAATGTTTGAAAAGAATAAAACCGAAGGTCAGGCTTTTCTAGCTGAAAATGGAAAAAGAGAAGGTGTTGTGACTTTGGATTCGGGATTGCAATATGAAATCATCGAAGAAGGAACAGGAGCGAAACCAGGTGCTGAAAGCCAAGTAACGGTGCACTATACTGGAACATTGATCGACGGAACCGTATTCGATTCTTCTGTGCAAAGAGGTCAGCCTGCTTCTTTTGGTGTGAACCAAGTAATCAAAGGTTGGACAGAAGCTTTACAATTAATGCCTGAAGGTTCGAAATGGAAATTAGCGATTCCAGAAGAACTGGCTTATGGTGGAAATCCACATCCAGGGGGACCAATCAAACCATTTATGGCTTTGTTATTTGAAGTAGAATTAATTTCAGTAAACTAAATATGAAAAAAGTACTAATCGGAATTTTTGCTCTTGGATTGATTTCCTGCGGAGATTCAAGCACTGAGGAAACTGCCGAAGCAGGGAACGCGTGCAAACCACAAACCGAAATCCAGTTCGCTACCATTGAGGACGAAGTTTCTTACGCTATTGGGTTCACCAATGCAGAAGAACTGAAAGGATTCCTAAAACAGCCTGGATTCGAAAAAGTAATCGATCTAAGCGAATCTTTGAAAGGATATGCAGCTGTCTTAAATAAAGAGCAAGGAATCATGACTGAAGAGGCCGCTACGGATATCATCAGACAATATTTTCCAGCTCAAGGACAAATCGATTCGAGTAGAGTTAGTCCGAAAGAAGTTTCATACAGCTTGGGTATTCAAACGGCTCACATGACCATTCGAGGTTTGGAAAGCAAAGGTGTTTGGGAAAAATTCAAACCTGCAAATGTGGTGATTGGATTTGAAGATGCTTTGTGTGAACATGCTCCACAGATTCCTCAACAGGAAATTGCGATGAAAGTGATGGAGTACATGAGTCGATTAACAGAGATCAAAGGAGAACAATTCCTTGCAGAAAATGGTAAGCGAGAAGAAGTAAAAACTACTGCTTCAGGTTTGCAATATGAAATTCTGGAAGAAGGAAAGGGACCGAATCCAACTGAAAAGAATACAGCAGTTGTCAACTACAAAGGAATGCTTATCGATAGCACTGTTTTCGATCAAAATGATCCGACAAAACCATTCGAGTTTTCATTGGCTGGTGGTGTCATCATGGGTTGGTTGGAAGGAGTAAAATTGATGAATAAAGGTGCAAAATACAGATTTTACATCCCGCACAATTTAGCTTATGGTGCCCAAGGAACTCCAGGAGGACCCATTCCACCATACAGTACGCTGATCTTCGATGTAGAATTACTAGATTTTAAATAGGCTGATTATTACTCTATAAGTTATAAAGTCAATAAGTCATATTATCATAAATCATTAAGTCAAAAAAAAAGGAGCCAATCGGCTCCTTTTTAATTTAGTTTAAACAATTAGTCGTTCACCACGATATCGCTAATTATAAACTGGTCCCAGAAATCGGAACTTAGAACAAAAAACTTCACTAAAAATCTCTTATTGATATTCGCTTTCTCGAATAATTTAAACTCTCTAATTAGATCATTTCTAGACTTTGTAAATTTCATCGTTTTCCCGCTCTCATCTTTAAAACAAAAATGATTGTTTAGGTATCCCTGATAAATTAATGCTTTCTCTTTCATAATTAAAAAGTTTTGATTTGAGTACTTTTCCAAAATGATCCGTAGCTGAAATCATAATGGGGTTTGCATTTTTTCGGAGGCGTCTAAATCAACTATACCTTTGAACCCAAACAGCAAGTTTTCAAGATCTTCTCCATCGAAATATCGATGAGCATAGTTGATTAGCCCCCCATTCTCTTGTATTTGTATTTTCTTCTTCGCTAAGAACGAAAACTTATTTACTATCCATTTGTATAGGAATTCAAAAAATTGATCAGAAAAAACAAACACAGGATCAATGCGAATATGATCGCCGTGAGGTACAATCTGTAAAAGAAGAACCTCAATGGACTGTATTTACGTTTTTCCTGAATCTTTTCCATGACACTACACTTTTCTAGTAATCCATATCATCATCGTCGTCGCTATCATCCGCATCCGATCCAAAATCAAAGTCGTCTTCATAGCCTCCATCATCATCCTCATCTTCATCATAAGACTTTGCAAATTTGTAGTTATCCAAGACTACCAGATAATTGCAATCATTAGTCTCCAAATACACTGCTTTCTTGCGCATTTGGCTTTTTGGATCGAAGATTTCTGTAATCGCGTCTTCAATTCCATTTAACGTCATCTTTGAAAAAATCGCAGCAAGCTCACTACCCATTTTGCTGTACTGCACAATTCTCCTAGCTTTCATAATTTTTGGTTTTGCTGGGTTTTATAAAATGTTAATTGATACTATTCTATTGATCGGAATCACCACATGTTGTTTTAGAATCACTTCTTTAGCTGTCAGACCCCAAATCGTTGTTTCTACTTGTTTTTTACCTTCGATATCTTCAAACAATATTCTCACCTTCAGATGTTCTGAATTTCCTAACACAAGAGCTCTAGATAATTCTTCATCACGATCATGAATCTCTGTTCTTGAATTCAATACTTCTGTTTTTGGAAACATCAAATTGGCTATTGCCTCTTTTTGAATCACTACTGGTCTTATTGTTTCAGTCATCATTTTTGATACCTTTTTCAATTAAATTATAATCGAAGGTAAAAACTGAAACTGGAGAGATTTTGGATGAAATCTGTAGAAAATCTGAAGACGATTATTTGCTGAAATGCAACTCGAAGAAATGGATGTCTTCCTGGGTGGTATATTTCACTTTAAACTGAAGCTTTTCACAGATGTTTTTCACAATGGATAAGCCCAATCCAAGAGAATCCACGCGATCGTCCCCTGAAGTAAATCGATGGAAAAGATCGGATTCTGATTTTTCATTTCTTAGACCAGAATTTTCGATAATTACTTTGTCCTCAAATAGGCTTACTTTGATATATCCTCCCTTAACATTGTGGATACAGGCATTTTTAATCAGATTGTTGAATAAGATATGAACCAAATTCGAATTGGAGTAAATCTTAGTGGGTGATTTTAAATCGATACGGATGGATAATTCACTGTGTCGAATCTGATCTTCCATGAGTTCCAAAGATTCGGAAATGACTTCACTTAATAGTATTTCTTCCCGATCTATGAACTGATCATTCTTGATTTTAGACAACAGAATCAATCCCCTATTCAGTCTGGATAATTTTCCTACTGTTTTTAAAATGACATCAATATTGTTTAAATCTGATTCTGATAAATTTTCACTTTGCAAAAGCAATTCTGCCTTGGATCGAATGACGGTTAATGGAGTCAGTAATTCATGAGAAAGATTCTCGGAATAACGCTTCAATTCTTCGTATTTCTCATTTGCATCCGCCATCTTCTAAACTTTAAAAATATAACCTACTCCATACATGGATTTGATATAATCTTCTCCTCCACAATCCTTGATCTTTTTCTTCAGATTCTTTAAATGACTATATACTGAATCAAAAGAATCTGTCTGATCCATGAAATCTCCCCAAAGGTGTTCCGCAATAGACGATTTGGTCACCACTTTATTGCGGTTGTAATAGAAATACAAAAGCATGTCGTATTCCTTTTTAGTCAAATGCAAAAGCTCGTTGTTTACTTTCACTTCTTTCGCATCTGTATTGATCTCCATTTCATTCAATTGAATGGTGCTTGATCCAGATTGCTTTTTCCTTCTGATAATGGATTTGATTCTGGAATTTAACTCTGATAAATGAAAGGGCTTAGTCAAATAATCATCCGCTCCAAAATCGAGTGCATCAATCTTATTATCTAAATTGGAATTGGCACTTAAAATGATTACTCCAACCTCAATTCGAGACGATCGAATCTCTTTTAAAATGTCCATTCCGGATCCATCTGGCAAACCAAGATCTAAAACCGCACAATCGTAATCGTAAGAGTGTAATTTGGAAACTCCTTCCTCAACGGTACGCGCTTTTTCACAATTAAATCCCTGCTCCGAAAAATAGAACATCATGGATTTAAGCAATTCGCGATCATCTTCAACAAAAAGTATTTTCACCCTTTATAAATTGATAGAATTAAGATAATTGAATTTACGGAAAAATGTATGAATCAATCTAAAAAAGAATCGAGTAAATGGATTAGAAACCAAACCCAAATCCCATTCTCATGATCAAAGGAATGGTCCCATTGGATCCCCGAATCAAATATTGAGATCGATATGGAGAGTAAGGATGATTCAAAACATCGAACATGAAACCAATCATGAAATATCCCGCATTTCCAATAGGCTGATTGTACCCCGCTCCAACAAGCAATACATTGACATTGGTTCGAAATGGCTCGGCTAAACCTCCTGGATAGGCCGTTGTGTTCAATATTTCCCACTCCGCTCCAAGCAGAATTCGTTTGAACAAGATAAAATGGGCAAAGACACCACCCCCGATGACATTATCCGACCAGTTGACCGATCCATACTTGTACCATCGATATTGATAATTGATCAAAATCCCTGGGCGAAACCATTCCGTAACTTTGTAACCAATTCGAGGACCTAAATACAAAGATCCACCGCTTGATGTCATCCAAAATCCGAAGTTACCACCGACTGAAATGTTTTTCAATGGACTTTCTCTATTATCCTTTTTATCTGCTTTCTTTTCCTCTTTCTTATCTTCTTCAGCAACTTTCGTAGAATCCCCTTCCTCTCTAGTGTACTGACTATAAGAAGCGGAGGCGAAGAATAAAAATCCGAATACGAGTAAAAAGCTTAGCTTATTCATAAACCCAAATTTACGAAATTCCAATTAATTTCCATCAAATTGCGCCAAAACCTGTGAGTCAATGGTATGCTCACCTTCAAATGAAATGTACTCAATTGCAATTCCTTTATCCTCAAATTGACTAAGTTCGGATTGAACAATCTCTGAACTAAAATAAGGGTCTTGATTTCCAACAACATAGAAATTTCTAGAGTTGGAAAAAGCATTTTGCTCTGGATTAAATTCAAGATCTGGTGGAAAAACACCCGCCCAATGCATGTAGATACTAGGCTGAAATCCCCCAATTTCCATCCACCTTGCTGAAGTTGCTGCTCCTTGAGAAAATCCTACCAAAATGATTTCTGCATAGGCATCCAACTGATATTCCAATCTTAACTGATTCAAATAGTTCACATAATCTTGGATGTCAGTTTGCCTTTCTTCTTTTGTCATCCAAGAGGCTCCAACTCTTCCTCCGGTTCCTTGTAAGTAAAATCGATGCAATCCTTCGGGGGCAATCACATAATTTTTTGTTTCATCTAAGGTTTTGAATTTCTTGATGAAAAACTGTGCTAATTGTCCGTAGCCATGTAAAACAATCCAGACACGCTGTGCTTTTGGATTTCCGTAGGTACAAATCTTTGCTGTTTTCTGTACGATCATATTTTATCGTTTGGACTACAAATTTAGATATAAAAAAAATGGCCAACTCAAAAAATTGAGCTGACCACCTTTGCTTAACTTAACGTTAACTATGAAGCTTATTTCAATACCAATTTGTATTGTTTTTGAACATTTGCTGATTTGATTGAGATGAAATACACACCTCTTTCTTTTCCTGAAAGATCCATTTGAATTCTTGCTCCAGTTGCCAGATTTCTCTCTTGAGCCGTCACAACTTTTCCTGTAAGATCAATGATCTCAATTCTGAATTCATCTGCTTGACCTCCATTGACAATTTCAAACGCACCTTTTGTTGGGTTTGGATACACGGCAAACTCACCGAATTCCATATCCTCCAATCCTGTACAGTCATACAAGTTTACCGTTACCATAGCTGTATCTGCTGCACAGAATCCATTGTCTACCACATAGTAATAATCGTAAGATCCAGCAGGCTCTCCATTGAAATCAATCAAAGTTGCTCCCAAGCTGTTCCATTGTGCATCGTACCAAGTTCCACCTAAATCTACTTGTCCTGAAAGACCATCAAATAGGTTAACTGGACCGAAATTACAAGTTTGGTTCATGTTGCTTCCTGTTCCTGCATGAGATGGACCAGAAATTGTCACCATTACTGATGTAGTGTCTCCAACGTTCGGACATTCATTTGTAATTACATATTGGAACTCAAATGGATTGTCGTATTGAAGTCCTGAACCTACCAACATACTATCGTTGATGATCTTGTAAGTCATGTCCAAATCATTCCAGTTTCCAAAGTTATCTGCACCTACTAAACCGTTAAAAAGGCTTACCGTATCCGCATAACACATTGTGAAATCATTGGCTGTTCCAGCAGTTGGTACAAAATTATCTGTAATGGTTAATGGGAATAAACCAGGTCCGTCATAATCGCCTGAGATTCTTAAATAATAAGTTTCTCCTGCTGTTAATCCACAAACTCTTAGTTCAGCTGCCCCATATTGAGAACAACCTAATTCTGCATAAGTTGAATAATCTACAGACGCCCAAGTTGCATTATCACCACAATCTCCAATTGTCATTACATCAATTCTTGTATCGAATTGGAACACGGATCCACAAGTAGAAATCTCCACTGATTCCGATGCAGGGGCAACAAATGTAAACCACACTGAATTGTACCCAGTAGGTTCTCCAGTTTGAACAACTGCTCCAATATTACTGAATACTCTTTCTGTTCCATCCACCGGAATTGGCTGAGCATAACAAATTGAATCATTGGTTACCTCTGTGGCAAAAGTGAATGGTCCAACCCAATCAGAGTTGTCTCCAGCTCCACAATTTGCTCTAACATAGAAATCGTAAACCATTCCTAATTGAAGGTTGGTAATGGTATCTGCAGATTGATAAATATTGGTTACGGCCGATCCTGTTCCAATTGTAAATCCAGTTTCACCGTATTCAATCTCCCATTGAGTTTCATTGTAACCAGCTGTCCAGCTAATAGCAATCGAATCCTGATTGTTCAAAGTTTCTACAACATCATATGGTTGCGGACATGAAGGAGCTAAATCTACTTTAAAATCATCCATGGAAACATACCAAGGTGATCCAGTTGATTTAACACCCAATCTGAAATAATACACTCCATCAGCAGGAACTTCAAATACTCTTGAAAATTTCTGATAAACGGTATTTGTAGGATCATCAGCTGTACCAATCCAAGTTGGAGAAGTCATCGCCTGATTGTCTGCAAATTGCACATAGATAGAATCCCACCCATTGTAACCATCTGTATTGTACATCATTTCAAACTGATACAAGGTTCCAGTATTTAAATAAATCCCAGGAGTTACAGGCGCTGGTGAAACCGTTGAAGAGTAATCTCTGTAGATATAGTTATTTCCAGAGTAAGCTCCACGGTTATAGGATAAAGGAGCTGAAGCTGTATACCAATCTGTAGAACCAGTAGGCCAAGTCCAACAAGTTGGCTCATCTCCCGCTCCAGTCATGGTAGTTTCCAAATCATCCATCCAAGGAACGTTGAAAGGAATACATACAGAAACTGGTCCTTCCCAGTAAGAAGTATCTCCTGCACCGCAAATTCCTCTTACATAAAATTCTACATGTGCTCCAGCGCTTAATCCAGAAACCGTCTCCGATGTAGTTGATACAATCGATAGTGTTCCGTTTGCTGGGTTAAATCCTTCCACTCCGTAAGAAATTTGCCATTCTGTCTCCGAACCACCTGCAGTCCAGCTCAAATCTGCCTCATCCATATTGGTTCCATTCACAGCTGTAAAAGAAGTAGGTTGGGGACAAGTTGGAGCTGGATCGATGATCACTTTGTAATCTTCGGTTTCCCCATAGCTCAAGGATGTGGCACAAAGATCAGCTTGCGTTAATGCTGATGAACCATATCGAGCCATTACTCTCATAGTAGTTGTTCCCAAAGTAGCCGTAGCAGGAATTAAAATGGAACTTGTGATGGTAGTTCCTCCACTCGCATATCCAATATTGAAAAACTCATCCGCTCCATTGAAGTCTCCGTTTTGATCGAAATCGATTCCTACAATGAAATATTGTCCCCAAGATGGACCAGGAGCTACTGAAATAGTATAGGTTAGGGTTTGCCCTAAATACGTACTATCGGTTGAAGTATAATCCGTGTAGTTGTTGGCACTTGGATTTGAACAACCGGTTCCAGTGTTGCTGATACCTCCCATAACCACATCATTGATGTAATCTCCGGAAGTACATTGAGAGTTATAAGCCGGCATACAATACTGCCCATAACTGAATGCTCCAATTGAAAAAACTGAGAGCATGGAAAGTAATACTTTCTTCATTCTTTAGATTTTAAATTAAACATAGTTTGCACCAAAAAAGCACAATTTCAACACAAATAACGCGACCTTTTTTTTGAACTCCGCAACAAAAAATTAACAATTTTTTAACCCCCTGAAAGTCTTGATTTTACTGGTTTAAATATAAAACAACCTAGAAAAAATGTGTGTTTTTTATAACGAGCAAAACGTAGGTTTACAATAATATGCACGCGTAATTTATTGAGGCTAGGTAGACTACAATTTCAAATCAAGAATTAGAAGGAGAGGAATGATTCGATTTCGAATTTGGAAAAGTGTATAGAAATAAAAAAGGGCTGCTCGATGAGTAACCCTTTCCATATTTTGTATGCGATTATTTTTATTTAATCCCGTGCATTTTCTTAAGTAACCATTTATTTAATGCAACAAGGATTAACCCCGTTAAAATTGGCAACAATGTGAATATCAAGAAAAAAGCCGACAGCGAATATTCTTCTGAAATTTTATCTATCATACTTCCTGTCATTCCTGCTAACCAGTTAGCAATAGCTGTCGCTGTAAACCATATTCCAAACATAAGACCAACCAATTTAGGAGGTGATAGTTTTGAAACATATGATAACCCAACCGGCGAAAGAGCTAATTCTCCTAAAGTATGTAACAAGTATGCCAAGACGAGCCAAATCATTGAAACAGCTACTGGATTCTCTGGGTCTATACCTGAAGCTCCAAATGCTAAAACACCAAACCCTAACCCTAATAATATTAATCCAATTGCAAACTTAATTGGAGCTGAAGGATTGTATTTCGATTCCCATATTTTCGAGAAGAAAGGAGCAAACAAAATAATAAATAATGAATTCAAAACACCGAACCAAGATGCAGGTACCTCAACCTCATTTTCCTTTTCAGTAATGACTGTGGCTTTAATTTTAGTATCTACTTCTCCGTGTAAATCATCGCTCAAATATCTATACTTTCCTTTTCCGTCGACATCAACTATATACATTTCATCTCCTATAGCTAATTCCACATCTTCTCGAACTGAAGCAGTATCTACTTTTGACATAAAGTAATCTAGCTGGACAATATAATTAACACTGTCTTTTGATGTTTTAGCTTGTTTTTCATCTACAATTGAAAGTCCTTTAATTCCAACTGGATTATTTAACTCTACATTTTCATTCATGTAGGCAAGTAATTCATCCTCAGACATTGCTTTGGGAAGGTTAAGAGTATCTTTATGAGACTCAACTACTTCGTGTGTAAATTGCACTTGATAAGCATGCATATTCATTTCTTTATTCACCATCCAGATAACGATACCCCAAATAATAACAAATGATGTTCCAAGGAAAACATTTGCTAATGCATACTTTTTGAAAGTTGCTTTAAATAGTAAAATTAAAACCCATGAAATAATTGCTAAAGGTACAATAGCTAGAAGAGCGTTGACTACAGTAAAGGTTGAAGCTGCAGATCCTTCCAGTACACGATCAGTAAAATCTTTTGCAAAAATGGTCATAGATCCTCCAGCTTGTTCAAATGCCATCCAAAAGAAAATGGTAAAAAATGCTAAAACTCCAATAACAACAAGCCTGTCATTTGCAATTTTTGCAATCATTCTACTTTTAATTTCATATAGGAGCCCCTTTTTCTCA
>JAGQYP010000048.1 GCA_020436025.1 Crocinitomicaceae bacterium | reverse complement strand
CAAGATAAATACGCTCATTTCGGAACCAGAATTTTTGGAGCTATTGCCGGTATTTTAGGAATCTATGCGGCTCTTTTTGCAACCGGTAATTTTATTTATGGAGAAACCACCACGGCCATGATTTTAGTTGTTGTATGCCTCATTAGTTTCAGCTCCATTTATCTACTGCGTAAAAAACTATTCTAACAATCTGATTTTCTTTCAGTTGTAGGCCTGTGATTTTAGACTAAAATATTTTGATCAAAAGGGTTCTCTAAATTCCCTTATTTAGATTCAATATAAATAAAAAAGGATGTTTGTACTTGTCGCAATACAGGTTAAATTTGTTTGACTTTTTAAGGATTAAATTACATTCTAAAAACTTACAAATTATGAGCAATTCTGCTTTATTAAAATCATCTCTGGCTAAGAAATACTGGATGTCCATTACAGGTCTGTTTCTAATCCTGTTTTTAGTGGGTCACCTTGCCGGAAATATTCCATTAATGTTTGAAATCAATAAAGACACCGCACATGGTTTCAATCAGTATGCAAAATTTATGTCTGAGAACCCTCTGGTTCAGATTGTAGCTTGGATTGTGAAAATTGCCATTATTTTTCACGCAGTGGATGGAGTTTTGTTGACTATGCAAAACCAAAAAGCTAGACCAGTAAAATACAAGGTTGAAAATGCCAATGCCAATTCATCTTGGTTCTCTAGATCCATGATGCCAATGGGTCTATTGATTTTCGCTTTTGTTACTATTCACTTGGTGAACTTCTGGGCAAAAATGCACTACGGTGATATTCCAACCTACAAAATGCACGGAGAAGAATACACGGATTTATACACTGTTGTAATGAAATTTTTTGGGAAAGATGATTTAGCAATCTTATGGATTGCGATCTATATTCTTGGAATGGTTGCCTTGTCTTTCCATTTGATTCACGGATTTGCAAGTGCCTTCCAATCTGTTGGTTTAAGACACAAAAAATACACCCCAATTATTGAAAAAGTAGGTTACGCGTTCGCGATTATTGTTCCTTTAATATTTGCACTAATCCCGATTGTGATTCATATAAGAGTTAATGGTTAAGATGTAAAACAGTAAAAAGAATTTGGAAAGATGACAAAACTAGATGCTAGAATACCAGAAGGACCATTAAAAGAAAAATGGACCAATCATAAAAACAATATTCGCCTGGTTAACCCAGCTAACAAAAGATTAATTGACGTAATCGTTGTTGGAACTGGTTTAGCTGGTGGTGCTGCTGCTGCCTCCCTTGCTGAAATGGGATACAGCGTAAAGGCTTTCTGCTTTCAGGATTCTGCCAGAAGAGCGCACTCGATTGCAGCTCAAGGGGGAATTAACGCAGCTAAAAATTACCAGAATGATGGTGACTCAGTTTACAGATTGTTTTACGATACTGTAAAAGGAGGAGATTATAGATCGAGAGAAGCGAACGTATACAGATTAGCAGAAGTTTCTGCCAATATCATCGACCAGTGCGTTGCTCAAGGGGTTCCATTCGCAAGAGAATATGGCGGATTACTTGACAATAGATCTTTTGGTGGGGTTCAGGTTCAAAGAACTTTTTATGCTAAAGGACAAACCGGTCAACAGTTATTACTTGGAGCATATTCTGCTTTATCAAGACAAGTTGGTAAAGGAAAAATCCAAATGCTTTCTCGTCATGAGATGATGGAATTGGTTGTAGTTGATGGTAAAGCAAGAGGGATTATTGCTCGAAACTTAGTTACAGGAGAAATTCAAAGACATTCAGCTCATGCTGTTTTAATTGCTTCTGGAGGATATGGAAATGTATTTTACTTATCTACCAATGCCATGGGATCAAATGGTTCAGCAGCATGGAAAATTCATAAAAAGGGAGCTTATTTTGCAAACCCATGTTATACTCAAATTCACCCAACGTGTTTGCCTAGAACTTCTGAGCATCAGTCTAAATTGACTTTGATGTCGGAGTCTTTAAGAAACGATGGTCGTATTTGGGTTCCAAAGAAAATGGAAGATGTTGAAGCTATCCGATCTGGAGCTAAAAAACCAAAAGATATTCCTGCTGAAGACAGAGATTATTATTTGGAAAGAAGATATCCTGCTTTTGGAAACTTGGTTCCTCGAGACGTTGCTTCGAGAGCTGCAAAGGAAAGATGTGACGCTGGATTTGGTGTAAATAAAACTGGTGAAGCAGTATTCTTGGATTTTGCTTCAGCCATTGAACGATACGGTAAAGAAAAAGCCATTCAAGATGGTGAGGACACCAACAATATGGAATTGGTTAGAAAACTTGGTAAAGAAGTTGTAAAGGCCAAATATGGTAACTTGTTCCAGATGTATGAAAAAATTACCGATGACAATCCATACGAGACGCCAATGAAGATTTATCCAGCGGTTCACTACACTATGGGAGGTATTTGGGTAGATTATAACTTGATGACAACAATTCCTGGATGTTATGCGCTAGGAGAAGCTAATTTCTCCGATCACGGTGCAAACAGATTAGGAGCTTCTGCTTTAATGCAAGGTTTGGCGGATGGTTATTTTGTTATCCCTTACACAGTTGGCGATTATTTAGCTGATGATATTCGTACGGGAGCAATTCCAACAGATTCGAAAGAATTCGATGAAGCTGAAAAAGAAGTTCAGGACAGAATTAACAAATTAATGTCCATCCAAGGTTCGAAATCAGTAGATAGTCTACACAGAAGACTTGGGAAAATCATGTGGGAATACTGTGGAATGGCAAGAAATGCTGAAGGATTGAAAACAGCTATCTCCCAAATCCGTGAATTAAGAAACGAATTCTGGTCGGATGTCAAAATCCCTGGAAAGGCAGATGGATTGAATCCTGAACTTGAAAAAGCACTTAGAGTAGCAGATTTCATGGAATTAGGAGAATTAATGTGTAAAGATGCTCTAGAAAGATCTGAATCTTGTGGGGGGCACTTTAGAGAGGAATCTCAAACAGAGGAAGGTGAGGCAATGAGAAATGATAAAGACTTTACTTTTGTATCGGCTTGGGAATATACAGGTGATCCTTCTGAAGCAAAACTTCACAAAGAAGAGTTGAAGTACGAAAACATTGAATTAAAAACTAGATCTTACAAGTAGTAAGACCAAAATATCTAAGAGTTATGAAATTAAACTTAAGAATTTGGAGACAAGACGGACCGAAAGACAGCGGTCGATTTGAAAATTATACGGCGGAAAACGTATCTCCAGACGAATCATTCTTAGAAATGCTGGATGAAGTCAATGAGAAATTGGTTGCAGAAGGCAAAGATCCTGTAGCTTTTGATCACGACTGTAGAGAGGGAATCTGCGGAATGTGCTCCATGTTTATCAATGGGGAAGCTCACGGACCAGATAGAGGTGTTACTACTTGTCAGTTACACATGAGAAGATTCAAAGATGGAGACACAATCACAATTGAGCCTTGGAGAGCAGCAGCTTTTCCAGTAATTAAGGATCTTGTGGTAGATAGAACCGCATTCGATAGAATCATTCAGGCGGGAGGATTTGTTTCTGTAAACACTTCTGGAAATACCCAAGATGCCAACTCACTTCCAGTTCCAAAGGCAGATGCTGACAAAGCATTTGATGCTGCTACTTGCATTGGATGTGGTGCTTGTGTAGCTACTTGTAAAAACTCTTCAGCAATGCTTTTTGTTTCTGCAAAAGTTTCTCAATTGGCTCTATTGCCTCAAGGGAAAGTAGAAAGACAGGAGCGTGTTTTGAACATGGTTGAAAAAATGGACGAAGAAGGATTCGGTAACTGTTCCAATACAGGAGCTTGTGAAATCGAATGTCCTAAAGAAATCTCTTTAGACAATATCGCAAGAATGAACCGAGAGTATTTAAGAGCCTCTCTTTCTTCAGAAAAATAACATTGAATTTCAGATAAAGAAAAAGGTCGCCAAATGGTGGCCTTTTTTTGTTTCCTCCTATATTTGACACATGAAACTTTCAGCTTTAAAAAAGAACGAATCCGCCTTCATCGATTCACTCGATCTATTATCAGAAACAGAACAAATTAGGTTAATAGAAATTGGTGTTCTACCAGGAAAATCAATCCGAAAGATTCAAGAAACCATCTTGAAAGGACCTATCTCATATGAAATTGAGGGGAATATTGTAGCGCTTTCAAAAAAGGATGTTGAAAAAATAGAGATCCAGAAAAAAGAAGCCTAAGCCAGTAACTGATAAGTTATAAAACTTGTGAGGTAGGCAAAAATCGTCATAAATCCTAACTGAATCATGGGCCACTTCCATCCATTTGTCTCTCTTTTGACAATCGCAATTGTACTCATACATTGAAGTGCGAAAACAAAAAATACCAACAAAGAAGCCGCATTCGCTTTATTTAAAACCGTTTTTCCAGTTTTAGGATTGATTTCCGTTTGAAGTCGGTTTTGCAATTCACTTATTTTTTCCACATCATCTCCATTTCCATAGATAGTTGAAACTGTTGCAACGAAGACTTCTCTAGCAGCAAAAGAGGTAATTACTGCAATCCCTATTTTCCAATCAAATCCCAATGGTTCAATTACAGGTTCAATGAATTTTCCAATGATTCCTGCATAGGAGGACTGTAATTTTTCAGATTGAACTAAGTTCTTTAAATCTTCATTATTTGGATTCATTTCCAGTTGAGCTGCATGAGCTTTCTCAATCCTATCCATGCGATCAGCGGGACCATAAGTTGTGAGAACCCATAACAATACGGAAATCGCTAAAATGATTTTTCCCGCTTCAAACACAAATGTTTTTCCTTTCGAATACATGGAAACAAGTGCATTTCTCCATCTCGGTACCCGGTAGATTGGCATTTCCAGTACAAACAAGTTATTTGAACTGTTCTTAATCAGAAACTGCAAAACAAAAGCGATAATCAATGCTATGATGAGACCCAGCATATACAAACCAAACATAAATAATCCTTGTAAATGAAAAATTCCTCCCACAATCTCATCCGGAACAATGAAGGCAACTAGAAAAACATATACTGGCAAACGAGCAGAACAGCTCATAAAAGGTGTGATAAAAATCGTAATCAGTCTCTTTCTTTCATTTTCAATATTACGTGCCGCCATGATAGCAGGAATAGCACAGGCAAAACCACTGACAATTGGAACTACTGATTTCCCACCTAAACCTACTCGTGATAGCAATGAATCCATCAAGAAACTTACTCTTGACATATATCCGGAATCTTCCAAAATGGTAATGAATCCAAATAAAATCATGATTTGAGGCAAGAAGATGACCACGCCTCCAATCCCAGCTAAAATTCCTCCGGTTATAAAATCATTAAAAAATCCTGGAGGAAGTGCTTCCGCTGTTTTTTCTGTCAACCATGCAAACCCAGAATCAATCCAGTCCATTGGGTAAGATGCCAACCAAAATACCGATTGAAACATGACAAAGAAAATGATCATCATAGACAGATAACCCAAAACTTTGTGTGTTAAAATAGCATCTAGTTTATGAGTAAAACTTAAATCTATCTTCTTGCGATCTTTAAATACTTCCCGGATTCTCGCTAAGCGATGATTTAAATCCGCAAGTTCCTTTTTATTCAATTCTGGATTTACTCGATCTTTTGATTTTTGAAGTCTAAAAGTTCGATAAGTCGAATGCTCTGCATCAGATTTAAAGAAGGAATCTTGAATTGGAAGGTGTTCTCTTTCAATGGCAAGTTTTAATTCCTTCACTCCTGTTCCTTTCAGCAGACTCATGACCACTACTTCAGAATCTGAAAACAAATGTTGGATTCGCATCACACTTTTTCCAATTTCATTTTCTTCTAAAAGATCACTCATATTCAAAACGAATAGAATGGGAATCCCTAAATCAGCTACTTGACTGGCTAAAATAAGGTTTCGTTCCAAATTGGAAGCATCACAAACATAAATGGCATAATCCGGATAAAGATCACTCTCTGGATCCAATAGAAAACGATTGACAACTACCTCATCTTCCGAAATTGGATTTAAACTATATGTTCCAGGTAAATCAATGAGAAGATATTTCTCTCCTTTATCTGACTTGTAAGTCCCTGTTTTCTTGTCGACTGTCACCCCAGGATAATTACCCACCTTTTGATTCAACCCAGTAAGTAGATTGAATATGGATGTTTTCCCACAATTGGGATTTCCTATGAGCGCAATTCGTTTCATTTGGTTAAAGAATCGGCTAAAATAAAATTAATCGTACGGTTCTAAAAATGGAAAAAAGAAATATGAAGATACATATAGAGTGATATGGCAGAAATGGAAATTGTAAAATCCATGATACCAGAGTAATAGAGCTCTTTTCGGCTAGGTGTAGAAAAAAGGCATAATAGGGCAAAAATACCGTAAATAAGGGATAAGAAAATTGAATAATCTTGAAGCAATAGGGAAAGAATCACAAAGGCTACTCCAATAAGTACGAATGATAAAATTCGAGAAGCCTTCACTCCTATCAATTGGGGAATGGTTTTGTAATCTTCTTCATCATAATCAATATCCCGAATATCAAAAGGAATGGTAATGGCTAGAATAAAAATAAAATTGTAGAGCAAAAGAAGCCAATCTTCTCTGTTGACATGGAAGTGATCCAAGGTGAGTGCAAAAATGGTAACAGACCAAACAAAAGCGATCCAGAAAATCTTTGTCCCTGGAATGCTGCGCAGATTTCCTAATTTAGATTGATAAGAATATAAAAAGGAAATGACTCCTAATCCGCCTAACATTAAAATTCGATCGAAACTAAAAAGTAAGGTAAGTGAGCCTACCGTCAAACCCGAGAATATAATCAATATCCTGATGCTTTTTTCATTGGAATTAATCCATCGGTGCCGAGCATTTTCCAAATTTAATTTTTGATATCCCATTTTGTGCATACGCTGGAGATTATACATGAAAAGAGTGGAAAAAAAGATGAATCCAATAGAAACCAGATCATTGGGCATCCCTTTTAGTTGAAAGGCAAAAAAGAGCAGTGCTGCAGCACCTACAGAGATCACTATATTTGAAAAAACCAGGTGTTGTATCCAACGAATCACCCTAGTTCTTCTTGAATAAATAATAAGATAAATAACCCAATCCTAAACCAGCAAATCCTCCCCCAAGTTGCCAGAACAATCTTCTTTGTCGAGATATTCTGTGGTATCCCCATTTGAAATGTGGGTCTGTATACAAATGACTTCGCCCTACCTGGTTCTTTCTAATTTTAAATCTTGGAATCGAAATGACAGCTGTTAAAACGATAGGTACAAACAAAGGGAAATATGAAGGTTCGGAACCAAAAAATCCAGGTTTAAAATTCTTATCCGGGTTGTCCGCATTAATCTGATCCGCATTCTTTTTGGTTAGATAAGTATCAAACAAAACCGCACCATAGCTTAAACTGAATGTCATCGCAGCTAACCAGTAATGATCCTTATAATTTTCACGAGCATCTAAACCTCCTAAGACAAAATTCTTCATTTCGGGCACCGTGAAGTGATTTCCAATCAAAGTATCATAAACATAGAGGATGGATCTTTCTCCTGAGTATTTCTGATATTCGTAGATTCGATCATTCTCAATAAACCCGGTTTTTTTCTTTCCTTTTTTATTGAATTGGAAATAATCCACTCTAATTTCATCTACATCCGTAATATTACAAGGGAATTGTTTTCCATTTTGAAGTAAGATCGTATCTCTATTCTCTTGTGAAAAAGAAAAATAATGAGTTGACAGAAAAAATCCTGTCATCAAGATTTGAAATAGCATCGATCTCATACTAGCGAAATTAAGCAATATCTTTCATTAATAACAATTAGGAATCCCACAATCGATTGAAATAAAATAGGTCATTCCGCATTAATTCTCTAACTTCAGTACTTTACTTGTTGTTATATAAAATTATAAACCATGAAAAGAATCAGCATTTTCTTAGCAGGTTCATTACTGCTAATCTCATCTCACCTCTCCGCACAATCGAAAAAATATGTAATGTTGGAACACTTTACACAGGCAAGTTGTGGCCCATGTGCTCAACAAAACCCGATATTTGAAGCCAACATTAGAGCTAATAATGAAGGAACAATCCATCATATTGCTTACCACACGTCATGGCCTGGAGTAGATCCAATGAACGCCCATAATGCTAGTCAGATAAATACTTACACTAGTAATTATGGAATTTCAGGAGTTCCTACGATGATCATGTTGGGAAATCAATGGTCAGGTGGTCCTGCTAACTTGACTCAAGCTCAAGTAGATGCCGCTGCTGCGCCAGGTTCACCTATTAAAGTTAAAGTGACAGACACAGATAATGGAAGCACACATGATGTAGAAGTTGTTGTACATACTACTGGGGTCCCACCAACAGGAAACTTCGTTTTAAGAGCGGCGGTGGTTGAGGCAATGGTAACTTATGCAACGCCTCCAGGAAACAATGGTGAAACAGAATTTCCAAATGTTTTTAGAAAATTCATTGCAAATGCCTTGCAAGGATCGCCATATACTCCTGCAGCGACTGGAAGTTCAGTTACCTATAATTTAACTTACACAGAAGATGCAGCTTGGGATCAAAATGAGATTTACATCATTGCTTGGGTGGAAAATATTAGTACAGATGAAATCATCAATTCTGGGTCATCTCTTGATGCAAATTGGGAATTAAACAATTTCTCTGATGTATTTAATGGGGGAAATTCTGGTAATACATCCAGTTTCAATGGGGGAATAACGAATGACGGTGGATCAAGTGAACTGTACAGATTAACATTGACCACTGATGAACCCAACGACTGGTCTTCTGAAATAGCAATAGGTTCAAATACTTACACAACAACGGTGGACACAACCGTTTCAGGATCTAGTTTATTAAATTTCAATCTTAATGTTAATCCTGGTTCTACTCCATACGTAGCGACTTACACAATTGAATTGGAGTCTTTAGATGATCCTTCCATGCCTCATCAAACTGCAAGATACACTGTAATGTCTGGTATAACAGATTTAGTAGTTACTAACGGGGCAGAAGCAGATTTATCAGAATCAACCTTCTTAAATGGATTGGCCAGTGCAGGAAATACGACTTATGGAATCATGCCTGCGTCAACCTTTAAAATTGCTGGAAGTCTAAACCAATTGGGAAGTCTGATTAATGTGTACTACAATGTAGGATGGACTTTCCCTTGCTTCGATGATGAGATGGTCACTGTAATGTCTGCTTTCAACGATAATGGGGGAAATATTTTCATGGCAGGTCAGGATATTGCTTGGTCTACATTTGATGCAGGAAGCCCTTATCTATCTACAGTAAATTCAAATTACCTTAACACATACATGGGTGTTGGATATTCAGCCGATGGTTCAACCGCAAACTCTACAATGAATCCAGTTGTAACAGATAATGTTTTTGCTACTGCACCTACCATGACGATTGTAGACATCCATGGAGGTAATATGTATCCGGATGAATTAGTTCTGGCCAATCAAGGTGTTACTATCTATAATTATTCTGGAGGCTCTAAAATAGGAGCTATCAGACAATGGACCTCTCACAAATCTGTTTACTTTGGTATCGATATGGGGATGGTACAGAATGCAACTAATGGAGAACAAATTATTGCAATGAGCCATGACTGGTTTTATGGTCTTCTTTCAACAGAAGAATTTGACCAAGCAATGCTGAATTTAAATGCTTATCCTAATCCAGCTGTAAGTGATCTTACTATCTCTTTTTCTGAATTACCTGAAAATGGTGATCTAAAGATTACAGATGCTACTGGAAGAATTATTTACCAGACATCAATAAAAGCTGGAGAATCGAATATTAAATTAAATGTGAATCAATTTGAAAATGGAAGCTATTTCTATACTGTTTCAACAGGTAGTTCCATCTCTGAAGCGAAACAAATTCAAGTAATCAAATAAATAAAATACATTTCAATTTGACTTTAAAAGGGGGCACATTTCGCCCTCTTTTTATTTTCACAAAAACCTTGAATAATGTTAAGATCATCAGAATTCGTTAAATTCTACAAACTACAATCTGCGAAATCTGTTAAAAATAAATTATCTTTACGTCTTCCTCTGAAAGAGGCTGAAATTAACAAAGAGAAAGCATTATGAGTACAAAATTTTCACACAGACATATTGGTCCAAACGCAGCAGAGACTCAAGAAATGATCTCCGCCATTGGTGTTAAAAGCATAGATGAGCTTATCGACAAAACCATTCCTTCTGAAATCCGCTTAGCGAAGGATTTGGAAATGGCACCAGCTATGACCGAACAAGAGTATTTAAATCACATTCAGGAGTTAGCCTCTAAGAACAAATTATATGATACCTATATTGGATTAGGTTACCATCCAACGGTAACACCTTCTGTCATTTTAAGAAATGTACTTGAAAATCCGGGATGGTATACAGCCTACACACCTTACCAAGCAGAAATTTCTCAAGGAAGACTGGAAGCATTGTTGAACTTTCAAACGATGATATCTGATCTAACAGGAATGGAAATTGCAAATGCATCCCTATTAGACGAAGCGACAGCTGCTACGGAAGCAATGATCATGTTCTTCAATTCCAGATCCAGAACAGACATTAAAGAAGGTAAAAACAAATTTTTCGTTTCTAAAAATGTCTTTCCTCAGACCATTGATTGCTTAGAAGGAAGAGCCAAGAATCTGGGTATTGAATTGGTTGTAGAAGATCCTGAATCTTATGCAATTGGAAATGATCTTTTTGGGGCATTAGTTCAGTACACCAATAAATATGGAGAAGTAATTAATTTGGAAAGTTTTATCTCCAAAGCTCATGCTCAAGATGTAAAAGTTGCTGTTGGTGCCGATGTAATGTCTTTGGTTTTATTGAAATCACCAGGATCTCTAGGAGCCGATGTAGTTTTTGGAAATACACAAAGATTTGGTGTTCCAATGGGATATGGAGGACCACATGCCGCTTTCTTTGCAACAAAAGAGGATTATAAAAGACATATACCCGGTAGAATTATTGGAGTATCTATTGATGCGGATGGAAACAGAGCCTTAAGAATGGCTTTGCAAACAAGAGAGCAACATATTAAAAGAGATAAAGCAACGTCAAATATTTGTACTGCGCAGGCTCTACTGGCTGTTATGGCAGGAATGTATGTATGCTATCATGGACCAAAAGGAATGCGAGAAATCGCTGAAAGCATTCATAAAAAGACTTCTTGGATTGCAACTGAACTAGATAAATTAGGATACAAAAGAATCAATAACAAGTACTTTGATACCGTATCTTTTGAATCTTCTGAAAACATTAAAGCAATCGCTGAGAAGAATGGAATTAATCTTGCTTATTTTGATGGTGGATTTTCAATCGCAATGAACGAAGTTGCTTCAGCTAAGGATTTAGCAAATCTTTATAATGTATTTGCCGAAATCAAAGGTGCTAATTCGATTGCGGTTGCAGACTTTGACAAAGCCGGAATTACGCTTAGCACTGACCTAAGAAAAGATGAGATTTTTACACATGAAGTATTTAATTCTCATCATTCGGAATCTCAAATGATGAGATATTTGAAAAAACTAGAGAATAAAGATATTTCATTAGTACACTCAATGATCTCGTTAGGAAGTTGTACAATGAAATTGAATGCTGCGAGTGAATTAATGCCAATTACCTGGCCTGAATTCGCAAATCTACACCCTTTTGTACCTATCGATCAGGCTCAAGGATACCAAGAGATGTTTGAAGGACTGGAAAAAGACCTATGCGAAGTAACCGGATTTGCCGGAATGTCTTTACAACCAAATTCAGGTGCTCAAGGTGAATATGCTGGACTTGCTGTAATCCGAGCCTATCATGAAGACAATGGAGATCATCATAGAAATATAGTTTTAATCCCATCATCTGCACACGGAACAAATCCAGCTTCTGCAGTGATGGCTGGAATGGAAGTCGTAGTTGTAAAGTGCGACGATGATGGAAATATCGATAGCAATGATCTTAAGGAAAAAGCAGAACAATATTCCAATGAATTAGCCGCTTTAATGATTACTTATCCTTCAACCCATGGTGTTTATGAAGAGGGTGTAAGAGAAATGACTGCAATCATTCATCAACATGGTGGACAAGTTTATATGGATGGGGCAAATATGAATGCGCAAGTTGCATTAACAAATCCAGGGAATATTGGAGCTGATGTTTGTCACTTAAACTTACATAAAACATTCGCAATTCCTCACGGTGGTGGAGGTCCTGGAGTTGGTCCAATTGGAGTAGCCGCTCATCTGGTTCCCTTTTTACCTTCTAATGCGGTTATTCCGACAGGTGGTGCAAAAGCCATTCATGGAATATCTGCAGCTCATCATGGATCGGCTTTAGTTACATTGATTTCTTACGCTTACATTAAAATGCTAGGAGCAGAGGGACTGAAAGATTCAACTAAGATGGCGATTGTAAATGCGAATTATTTGAAATCACAGTTGGAAGGTCATTATAGCACATTGTATAGTGGTAAAAACAATACAGTGGCTCACGAAATGATTTTGGATTGTAGAGATTTCAAAAAAACAGCAGGAGTGGAAGTAGCAGATATTGCGAAAAGACTAATCGATTATGGATTCCATGCTCCAACGGTTTCTTTCCCTGTTGCTGGTACCCTGATGGTTGAACCAACAGAGTCAGAGGACAAAGCAGAATTGGATCGATTCATTTTGGCGATGAAACAAATTCGTGAGGAAATCAGAGAGATTGAGGAAGGGAAAGCAGACAAGGAAGACAATGTTCTTAAAAATGCTCCTCATACAGCAGATTGCCTAATCAAAGGTGAATGGAAACATACTTATTCTAAGGAACAAGCGGCTTACCCGGTTAGTTATTTAAATGATTGGAAATATTGGGTTCCGGTAAGAAGAGTGGACAATGCTCATGGAGATCGAAACTTGATTTGTACTTGCCCGAGTATAGAAGAATACGAAATAGCATAAAAAAAAGGGCTTCAATTTGAGGCCCTTTTTTGTTTTAATCTACTACTTCCATTTTTCCTTTTACCATGCACTTTTCCTCCATCATACTGATGTTCCCCATATCTACATTGGTTTCATCAAAATTTAAACTAAGAGGGATTTTCTTGGTATTCATACCACTTGCATAAATGTGAACATAAACATCCAAGGGCTCTGATTCATAAATCCCAACACTCAGCTGAAATTCCCCGTTTTTATTTGTTTTTGTCTCGTCTACATTAATCACCACACGAGCATCTTTAATCGGCTTCCCATTTTGATCAACCACTTTTCCCTTTATCTGAAACAATACCGTTTCTTCTAGCAGGTTCTTTTCTTGGGTATCCGTTTCATCTGCCTGAGACTGATCCTGTATTTCCACATAATTTTGAGGCACATGGTTTTGAGCGGAGGTAAAAGTGAATACCGAACCCAAAAGAGAGGCAGCAATCAATCCTTTTCTGATCTTTTGTCCACTAGTTTCAACATGAGGAATCAACTGTCGATCTATTTGAGAATGATTCAACTGCCCGCATTTATTGTATTCCTTTTGCTTGAAAAAATCAATAATCTCTTGATCGGAATATTTTGTAAGATCGACAACAATCTTTTCACAAGCATTACAGTATCGTCCTTGCTCTTTAGGAGTCATTGCATCCCAATTTTCATGACAAGGTTTATCTATTTGAATTTTCATGGTTTCTATTTTTTATTTCTTCTTTTCACATTTTTTGACAGGTTCGATAGGTGCTTCTTCAATAGGTGCAATATCTCCCATTAATATTTCTTCGTGCATTTCGACTCTTATTTCCTTTGTTACTGGATGATCTACTTTTTCCAGTTTGACTTCTCCGTATCTAAAATCAATACTGATGTACAAGGTGATTTCTTTTTCTTTAATTGAAGTTGGAAAATCAAATCGAACAATTCCATTATCATCCGCTTGAACCCGATAATCATATCCATGAATACTTACCCAAGCCTTTTTAAGCGCTTTTCCATCTTGATCTAATAGTTTAATTGTATAATCATGAGTTATGGCAACAGCACCTTGCATTTTTTGATGTAAAATATCCACTTGAGCATATTCCACAGGTTGTTCCAAATTTAAGTTGTTGTTTTGGGCAACCACTGCAGGAGACAGCGCTAATAAAGTAAAAGAAGCTGCGATGTATCGATTAAAAGAGTTTGATGAGACTGGAGACTTTTCAAAAAAATCATGGTTCAATTGAAATCGAGTCAAACGACCACACACCTTTTCATCTTTATTTCTAAAGAAATGTAGTATCTCCTGATCATCGGCTTTGGTTAGATCGTAAACCTGTTTTTCACATTTTGGACAAAATCTCCCTTTATCTTGGGGAGTCATTTCATCCCAATTCTCGTTACACGGTGTTCCAATTGATAATCTCATAGCAAACTGATTTTTAATTATATACCAGCCTGTACAAGTTAAGAATAAAATGGTTCATTTGGACACAAAAAAACCGGGCAGAAACACGAAGTCTCCAATCCCGGCCTATTTACACATGAAAATCGTATTCGTCGCGAATTAAAAATCTCTGTGATAAACGGAATGAGCTAAATCCTGTAATGCCTCTTTATTTGGTGCATTCACTTTTTCCAAATAAGTGAGAGAATCGGCATATAACTGCTCCATTTTAGCATAAGTCTTTTGATTGATCTCCAATTGATCATACAATTTCATTACACCATCAATTTTTTCATTTTCATTGGTTACCTCAAATAGTCTTTCGAATTCTTTCATTTGATCCTCAGATGCTGAATTCATTGCAGTAACCAATAAATGTGTTTTTTTATTATTTAAAATATCTCCACCGATCTTTTTACCAACTTTATCAGCTTCTCCGTAAGTATCTAACCAGTCATCTTTAATCTGGAATGCCAATCCCAAATTCAATCCGAAATTGTAAAGATTTTCTTGATCTTCTGAAGAAGCTCCCGCCACCTGAGCTCCTAGTTGTAAAGCTGCAGCTAAAAGAACAGAAGTTTTGTATTTAATCATAGTCAAATACTCATCCTCTTTTACTTCATTTCTGGTTTCGAAATCCATGTCCATTTGCTGACCATCCATGATTTCAGAAGCTGTTCGAGTAAACAAACAAACGATATCAGCAAAATTTGCATGATCTTTAATATGGCATAATTGCTTGTAAGAATGTGAAGCCATAGCATCTCCACAAATAATTGCTTGATTGATCCCAAACTTTGTGTGAACCGCCGGTTTTCCTCTTCTTACGTCCGCATTGTCCATGATATCATCGTGAACCAACGTGAAATTATGGAAGATTTCAATCGCTGCGGCAACAGGAAGCGCTTTGTTCACTTCTCCGCCAAATGCGTCGCATGCCATCAAAGTAAGTAGAGGTCTAATTCTCTTCCCTTTGATCGACATAATATGTTGATAAGAGTCATAAAGTAACTTAGGCTCTTTAGCAAATCCAGTATCTACTAAATAAGATTCAAAAATTGGTAGCAAGTCACTTTGTGTTTTCTCTATTACATTCATAATACAAATACATTAAAATTGATGTACAACTTTTAAGCTGTAATCCTTAAGTTCATTTTTCGCTTTTTCAATATCTTCAGTAAACCCAAGGATAAATCCTCCTCCACCTGAACCACATAGTTTCAAATAATAACTCCCTGTTTGAATGCCCTTTTCCCAAACTTTGTGAAATTGTTCAGGAATCATAGGGGTCAAATTGGAAAGCAAATAGCGCGACAGTTCTTTCAAATTTGAGAACATCTCTGTTGCCTCCCCTTTTAAAAAGGATTTAATACAAGAATTATTGAAAGGGATTAATTCTTCCTTGATGCTCTTGATATATCCTTCCTCTTTACATTTTTCCAAAAATAAATTTACTAGAGGTTGTGTTTTACCAGGCTTGCCGGTATCAATTAAGAAAATCGCTCTTTTTGAATCTGCTTTAAATTCTGGGAGACCAACTGAATTCAGGTTTTGTTTACCTTCCAAAAGAACTGGCTTGTTCAAATAACAGATCAAAGGATCCATTCCTGAACTCACACCATGGAAATAGGATTCCATATAGGCAAAATGTGATTTTAATGTAGCCATTTCTTTTTCCGTGTTTTGCTGTTCATTGGATATCGGCTCTTTCGCATAAGTTGAGTACAAAACTGCAATCAAAGCACCAGAACTTCCGACTCCAAATCCCTGCGGGATATTACTATCAAAAACTATTCCATTTTTGACATCTTTTTCGAATTCATCGATATCAAATTCAAAAGGAAATGAACCTGCATCGACTTCCTTTCTAATAAATTCGGCATATTCCGCTAAATGCTGATTGGAAATTTTTCCTTTTTCTCCAACTAAAATTTTTGGAACAAAGGTTAAATCTCCTTGAAATCCATCATAGGGAATACTCAATGCCATAGAATCATGAATCAGACTATACTCTCCGAAGAGTAAAATCTTTGACATGAATGTTTGATCTACTTTTTCCATCTTAGATGATTTTTGAACCCTGACCTACATGATCCTCAATGATAGTATTCTCATAGGTTAGCGGTCTCAACTCAGCCTCGATGAAAGTTTTGATTTCCATCTTGATTGAATCCGGATAAAGCAAATGAATGTTTGGTCCAGCATCCAAAGTGAAACAGACTGGTAGTTTGGTATCATTTCTGTAAGCGAAAATTTTCTCTATGATTTTCACTGTATTCGGTCTCATCAAAAGGAAATATGGATTTGAAGTCATCATCATCGCATGTAAAGTCAAGGCTTCTGATTCTACAATACTGTTAAAAGCATCCAAATCACCTGCTTTCATGATGTCGATGATCTTCACCACATTTTCTTTACCCTGCTGAAATCTAGGTTCCGCATATGGGTTCCCATTCATCAAATCATGTCCTGCTCTTGAAGAAACTGATTTTTCTTTTTTATCTACAATAAGAATATCGTCGTGGTAAGTTGCAAATACATTGTCTACCTCAGCATTCATCTGGGTTGCATATAAATTACTGGTATTGTCATACCCTTTGATCTCTCCCCAAGAAGCAAGTTCTGGATACACAGATCTACATGCAGATCCTGATCCTAAACGCGCAATAAAAGACGCTTTCTGCAAATATTCTTCTTTCTCTTGAAGTGTTCCAAAATGTTGCTTTTCCAATTCACATAGAATCATCGCGATCGCACTCATTCCGCTTGCCGAAGAAGCAATCCCTGCAGAGTGAGGGAAAGTATTTTCAGATTCGAAAGAAAACTTCAATTGATTAATGAAAGGAAATACCTCACTAATCGATTGGAAGAACTTCATGATCTTCTCTTCAAATTTTGGATTTCTTTGGTTTTCGAATAGAAATTCGAGCTCAAATTTACCACTTTCACTTGGTTGATAATTTAATTTCGTCTTGGAGATGGCATTATTCAAAGTGAATGAAACAGAAGGGTTGCAAGGAATTTGCGCATCTATTTTTCCCCAATATTTAACCAATGCAATATTCGAAGGAGAATGGCATACTAGCTCACCCGACGGGATATTATTAAACCTTAAACCTTCATTTCTGAAGCTTTCAATTTGTGTTGCGATATTCATTTATGATAAAACTTTATGACTATTGATCATGTCCTGAAAAGTGTACATTACAGGATGACCCTTGGATTTAAAATATTTTACGGCTTCATTGCGGTCACGATAGGTAGCAAGCACCATGTCTCCACCCCATGCTCCTAGGCTCTTAACCGAATAAGGGTAATCGCCGAAACTCGTTTCCTTAACCGTTTTTGTGTTTAGCAGGTAGGATAATCTATCTTCAGATTCAAAAATTAGATCTTCAATTTCTTCAATAAACTCAGCTTTCAACCATCTTTCTGTGATCTCATTAAAAGCTTGTACATCCTCCTCTTTACATCTGTTTAATGAATTAAACGAACTCAAACTGGATCTTGAATTCATCTTATTTCCTAAATAAACAAAGAGAATATTGTCTTTATAAAAAGGATTGTAATTCACTTCCTCCACTTCCCTACCATGATCCGTATTTTGGTAAATAATTGGACCTTTGGAAGTCGCACATGCCACATCATACCCGGAACCTCCAAATGTATTATCTGAGAGATCAAAAATATCGATATCAAAATACTGGGCTAAAAGGCTTAGAAGTGTAGAGGATGAACCTAATCCTAAAAAGAAGTTAAAGTTCGATCTTGTAGTTAGATGCTTGTTAGCCAAAATGAAAAATTCCGACCCTTTCAGATCCTTGATTACCTGCAAAATCTCTATCAGACGATCGCTTAATACCTGATCAGAGGTAGATTTCACTTCGAAATCAAAAATATCAATCTCTGCTCGAAACCAGATTTCATCAATCTCATACGAATCCCAAATCAAAGTTCTTGGGTTTTCGTTAGGTGAAACAAACAATGACTGACCGTACTTCAGGGGCATGGCTAAAGCCTTAGCTCCTTTTGTCACAAGGTATTCTCCAGTAAGTAATAATTTTCCGTTGGCTCTGATTTCCATTGACATGAATGTCTTAGAATTGTACAATCAATTTATCTCTCCAATCGTCCAAAAATTCTCTTACCGACGAGAAAGTAACTACTTCATTTTCAAAATGTCTGATCGCTGCTGCTTTTTCTTCTTCCGTAGCATTGTAAGAAGTCAAAATATTGATCAAGTGCATTTTCATGTGCCCTTTCTGGATTCCAGAAGTAGTCAAAGATTTAACTGCTGCAAAGTTGTTTGCTAGACCTGCAGCCGCAGCAATCATCATTAATTCCTTAGCTGAAGGATTTTCCAACATTTCAAGGCTTCTCTTTACAATTGGGTGAAGGTTTGTTAATCCTCCAACAACACCAAGAGCCATTGGGATGGTCAAACTAAAGTTGAAGATTCCGTTTTCAATGGATACATCAGAAAGTGATTTATAGTTTCCATCCTTAGACGCATATGTATGTCCACAAGCCTCAACCGCTCTAAAATCGTTTCCAGTAGCTAATACAACTGAATCCACACCATTGTAAATTCCTTTATTATGTGTAGCAGCTCTGTAAGGATCTAAGTGAGCAATCTTAATTGCTTTTGCAAATTTCTCAGCAAATTCTTGCGGAGCGATTCCTTCAATCATTCCTAATTCTTCGATTGGACATTCAACCCAAACTTTAACCAAACAATTTGGTGTGAAGTTGGAAAGAATAGACATAATCACATATAGATCGTCCTCATTATGTCCTTTCTCAGCAACATAGGCTTTTAAGATTTTTGCAAACTCCTCCAAACAAGTATTCACGAAATTTGCTCCCATGGAGTCAACTGTTTGAAAATAAGCTTTGATCTGATAATAATTAGGTTCTTTCGCAGTCATATCTACCAATTCGATTCTGGAGATCCCTCCTCCTCGTCTTTCCATATTAGCTGTTATCTGCTTAGTACCTTCAAAGAACTTAATCTTCAGATCCTCAAAATTTTCTGTTAAAAATGACTTTTCGCCTTTCCATTCAAAATGAACTTGTCCAATTTTTTCCGTGTCGATAACTTCTGCTCTGAATCCACCTCTTTCTTTCCAGAATTTAGCGGCTTTTGAAGCAGCAGCAACAACAGATGATTCCTCAATCACCATTGGTACCATGTACATGTGATCATTAATCATAAAGTTTGGCGCCACGGAAAATGGCATGAAAAAATTTGAGATCGTATTCTCGCTAAATTCCTCAAATTTAGATTGCAATTTTTCATCTGGATGATGAAACGATCTGAATTCTTCCTCTACAATAGTTGGATTACTGAATCTTGAAGAAACAACTTCAATTTTCTGGTCTTTTGACAATTTTGAAAATCCTGTAATGTAAGTCATCTTTATCTTATTTTATCTTTTAATTCTTAATAATGCATTGGCAATTTTAAGCCCTTCAATCTGTCCTTGGACATATCGATCTAAATACTCAGGAGACTCTAGAGCTGCCTTTAAAAATTTGGAAGCCTGACCATAAATTGCAGGCACATTTATCTTTTCAGTTAAATAATATCCGTCTAAATAATTCTTGATTCCACCTGAAATGATCACTTGGTTGCACATTCTTTGAGATCCAAGTTCATCTACAACTCTATTTGTTAGTTCAACCATTTCATTGGCTGTATGGCCAACAAACACCATTGGGCTCATTAATTCATTTGCCTCCTCTGTATTTCTGTGTAGTTCGATTTGAGAAAAATTTGTTCCACCATGAGCGGCAAAATCTATACCAGCCAATGGCAATTTGAACAGTTCCTTCAAACTTTCATAACCAAATCCTTGCCCAACTTCCTTAACGATAATATTCAAAGAGGTCTCTTCAAGCATTTGATTCACGGCTTCCAATGGAGAAATGTGGTAAATATCACCTTCCGGTTGCATCCACTCTTGTAGAGGATTAACATGCAAGAAAATTCCGTCGGCATCTAATTTACCAACCATATCTTCTAATCTTTTCAACTCTCCTAATTTGATTAACTGTTCGACTTGTGCAATACCGATATTCGCAAATAAGGGAACTTGAGAACCAAGAATTGGTCTTAAATTAAAATCGTCAAAGAATTTGTCGCTGTCCAATAATTGTCTGCATGAACCTAAGCCCATACCTAGACCATATTTTGCAACAGCTTCCGCTAAATTTTTATTGATTTGACCGGCAAGATCTGCACCACCAGTCATGGAAGAAACCCAAATTGGATAGGCCATTTGCTTTCCACAGAAATCCACAGGTTCTAGTTCACCTGAAGGATGACCGCTCAGCATTGGCTCATAATAAAACCTGTCGTCAAGCTTTTCAACCTGAGACTTAAACGTGAGTTCGATGTGACTCGTCTTGCGACTTTCTGCCACTTCGGTTTTTTCCGTGTTCATTCAATAGTTTTTCTGTTCGACTTACTTACAAATTTTGTGCCAAAAATGAACTCAAAAAATGAAGCTTGAATGGATCGAACAATTCATGTGTAAATAGTGACTTAAATTTAGTCATTCTGAAAGATATAACCACTTATTTTTTTAATTGTTCAGATCGAAATAGTTAAATATTTAAAAACAGACAACCCCATAACCACCTAAACGTCTATTATTTAGGGCTAGGAAATGGTTTTTATTTTTCCTATCTTAATACGGATTGTCACTTTTTACTCTTTGTTATGAAAAAATTTATCTATGTTCTCATTATGGGCCTTTTCTTGGGCACTTCCTATTCTCAGGAAAAGATGATTCCATCGGAAAAAAATTTGGATCATTTTACATCTCCAATTGTTGTCCAATCAAATGAACTTACAGTTTTTTCCTCTTTAAGACAACATCCTGAATACGGCATTTTACCATTTAATGCTCCATGTGAGGATTGTATCGAAATCATTGAAGAACGGACTCAATTCACAAGAAAATTTCTAACTACTGGAAAAAATGGTAAGGAATTCAAAGTTCAAAAAGGATACGGTCCCTTGCACTATATGGATGATCAAGGGAGATGGATTACCTACGACCCCAGACTCAAAAAACTTGACTCTAGTATTTTTGGAGTAACAAATCCATTCTATACAATACGGATCAACACGCTTAAGGGATATTTGGAATTTGAAAATAAAAATGAAAATTTTCTTCCAATCCGTTTTCACAAGGATTTGGTTTTAGAAACCATCGATGGTGATTTGAATCCGTTAAACAGCTTTAAGGCTAATTGGACAAATATCACTGCTGGTGATGATGGTTTGAAAGTCATTGATATTTTTCCAAATACAGACTTAGAAATCAACATAATGGGGCCAACGATAAAAACAAATTTTATCGTCAAGTCATCAATTGGAAGTGATTTTCGCATAGTCGAAACATTGGATCAAATAACCTTGCAAAGAATTGAAAACTTAAATGAATCCATGGATGTCATCAATTTTTATGAAAATAATCAATTGTCATATAATTTTGGCGAAATTTCAATTTATGATGCGCATACTGGAAGAGATCGACCGAAAGGGACATATACATTGAAAAATAACCTTTTAATTTATTCTTGGGATCAAAACACAATTGAACAATTAGATTTTCCTTTCATTATTGACCCTACAGTGACTTCAAGTAATACCTTACCACAAGCATCAATCACAGGTTCAGGTCTCAATAATTTTGGCGCCTTTACTACAGGGTGCACCTACAACCTATCTGTTCCTACTCCCGCAAATTGTACCATTACAGATATTGCCTGGACCTTCTCCTATATTGCGCAAAATGGAGCAACGATGTCGGAAGGTGCCGTGAGGTTTTATTACGGCGGCTGTGTATCTCCTTCAGCAGCAGGTTTTTATTGGTTTTGCAATAACACAATATTTGGTGGAACCTGCAACGGAAACAATGTTTCAATTTTCACAGATTTTTCACCCTGTGTTCCTGCACCTCAATGTGCCCCCTATAACATGAATTTCACCATGGAATTTTACGATGCATGGGGTGGCGCTAGTTGCTCTTCTACCTGGATTGCTGCGGCAACAGGCTGGACGATGACAATAACTGGTGAAACTGTAACTGAACCAGCACCTCCAACTTCCTCGGCAGGAACTTCCATTTGTCCAGGATCGACCACCAATTTAAATGCCAATGGAACTTACGGGGTTCCTCCCTATAATTATTCCTGGTCTCCAACCACCGGCTTGAATAATCCAAACATACAATCACCTACTCTTTCGGCACCTGCACCTGGTCCCTACACCTACACCTGCACAATAACCGACGCTTGTGGAATTACAGCAACAAATTCAATTAATATAACTGTTGTAAATGGTGCATGGGCAGGAACCGATGGCACCTTGGACATCTGCGATAATGCCGCTCCTGTAAATTTGACTCTCTCACTGGGAGGAGGTCCTGATGCTGGGGGATCTTGGTCTCCCGCATTAAATTCGGGAGGTAATACTTTTGATCCATCAGTTGATGGGTCTGGAACTTACACCTACACAGTACCTGATCCACCTGGAATGCCAAACTGTCCTGATGCCTCTGCAGACGTGGTGGTGAATGTTATTCCAGTTTCCACGGCCGGAAATGATGGCAATTCAACACTGTGTAATTCTGCAGGTTCTACATTAAACTTGAATACCTTACTTTCTGGAGCTGATCCCGGAGGAACTTGGGCAGAAACTACCGCTTCAGGACAATTCAATACAGGAACAGGAGTGTTCAATGCAGCTGGATTAACTGCAGGAACCTATACATTTACTTATTCTTTTGCCGCCGTTGGATCTTGTCCTGGAGATTTCGCAACATTCAATATTGTGGTAAATGATCAGCCTACAGCAGGAAACGATGGAAACTCGACTATCTGTAATTCCGCTGGTTCGACCATCAATTTAAACACATTACTTTCTGGAGCTGATCCAGGGGGAACCTGGGCAGAAACTACCGCTTCAGGACAATTCAATATAGGAACAGGAGTTTTTAACGGTGCTGGGTTAACTGCAGGAACATATTCCTTTACTTACACTGTTCCAGCAACCGCACCTTGTGTACCAGATGTAGCAAATTTTGACATCGTTGTAAATGATCAGCCAACAGCAGGTAATGATGGAAACTCAACGATCTGTAATTCCGCTGGTTCGACAATTGATTTAAATACCTTGCTTTCTGGCGCAGATCCGGGTGGTGCTTGGGCGGAAACTACCTCTTCAGGACAATTCAATACGGGAACTGGAGTTTTTAACGGTGCTGGATTAACTGTAGGAACTTATTCCTTTACTTACACTGTGCCAGCAACCGCACCTTGTTTGCCAGATGTTGCTACTTTTGATGTGGTAGTAAATGATCAACCAGATGCCGGTTTAGATGGCAACTCAACGATCTGTAATTCCGCTGGTTCAACATTAGACTTAAATACTCTTCTTTCTGGTGCAGATCCAGGTGGTACTTGGGCAGAAACTACTGCTTCGGGTCAGTTTACTCCTGGAACTGGTGTTTTAGATGCTTCTGGATTAACTGCTGGGGTTTACACTTTCACGTATACATTAACTGCTACCGCTCCTTGTTTAGATGATGTAGCTACCTTCGATATTACTATTACTGCTCAACCTGAAGCCGGATTGGATGGAAACTCTACTTTATGTAATTCTGCTGGTTCAACTATCGATTTAAATACCTTGCTCTCCGGAGCAGACGCTGGTGGTACCTGGGCTGAAACTACTTCTTCGGGTCAGTTTACCCCTGGAACGGGCGTATTCAATGCTGCCGGACTTACAGCTGGAACTTACACTTTCACTTATTCTTTTGCCGCTTCAGGTTCTTGTTTAGCTGATTTTGCAACTTTTGATGTGATAGTTAATGATCAACCAGATGCCGGTTTAGACGGAAACTCAACGATCTGTAATTCCGCTGGTTCAACAATTGATTTAAATACCTTACTCTCTGGTGCAGATCCAGGTGGAACTTGGGCAGAAACTACTGCTTCTGGTCAGTTTACTCCTGGAACTGGAGTTTTAGATGCTTCTGGATTAAC
>JAGQYP010000047.1 GCA_020436025.1 Crocinitomicaceae bacterium | reverse complement strand
TAAAAATGAGTATATTTAAGCTAAAATGTCTGCCTTTTCTCACAGTGCTGAATGCATACTGGTTTTAGGCAGTCGTTATACCCAATTGGACAAGAAGATTAAATGAGTAAATATTTTTCACTTATAACATCAACCATAATTGGCCTAGGAATTGGCGTTGCGATATTCTATTGGGGTTGGGTTAATGAAGGTTATATAAGAATGATAATCGGAGGATTAATTGGATTAGCAATGATCAAATCCGGAATTGATAATTACAATTATATAGTTGAATTGGAAAAATGGATTTCTGAAAATCAGAATTCATTCATTCTTTTTTATCCCACAAAGAAGGAGACTCAAGAAACAATTAAAGAGACTTTGATTCCAAATATTGATTTTGAATTCAAAGAGGTGTTTTATGATGGTCCTAAACTCATAGGAGATATTAAGAGGTCAATTGTTCTTGAATTGATGAACTGGAATACTAGGATTAGGGTAAATGAACCTGCTATGTTATATGTGAGAAATCGTAGCATAGACATTTTAGAGCTTAAAGAACTTCTAGAAATCAAAAGCGAAAATTTCGTTGTTGACAAGACAATTGAAAAGATTAATGAATTTAAAAATGGGTATAACACTATGTAAAAATGCATTAAAAGGCATTTTACACTAACCGTTATGCACAAGCAAAATAAGCCTCATATTGAAGAATAATAACTTACACAAAGTACTAATCTTACTAATTTCAACAGTTTGGCTTTTAAACGGACTTTTTTGCAAAGTTCTAAATCTCGTTCCTAGACACGAACAGATTGTTGCAAGGATATTAGGGAGAGACTATTCTAGACCTTTAACAATCCTAATTGGCTTATCAGAAATTATAATGGCGGTTTGGGTAATCTCTAAATTTAAATCTAAACTCAATGCAATTACTCAAATACTTATTGTGGCAACAATGAATATCTTAGAATTCATACTTGCTCCAGACCTTTTACTTTGGGGCAGAATTAATTCGATGTTTGCATTACTTTTTATAGGAATTGTTTATTATAATGAATTTGTTTTGAATAAGAAATTAATACAATATTCTGCATGATGAATTTTCTAAAAAACCATCCTTTTGCAGTTGAGGCTCACTTTGACAGTTCTCTTGTACTAACATTTGCCGTTCCTAAAGAGCAACTTCAAAATTTAATCCCAGAATGTTTGGAATTGGACATTTTTCAAGATAAATGGGCTTTTATAGCTATTGCAATGGTTCAAACAAGAGGTCTTAGACCGAAAGGGTTTCCAAAATTTATGGGAAACGATTTCTTCTTAATTGGTTATCGAATATTCGTCCGATATACAAATAATGCGGGTAAAAGATTAAGGGGTTTATATATAATCAAATCGCAAACCGATAAAAAGAAGATGGAGTTTTTCGGTAACATTTTTACACATTACAAATACACTACAACAGATATAAGGCAAACAAAAAGTGAAAATTTCAAAACAATCAAATCAGACCAATCAAAATTTGAAGTTTCAATAAAGCAAATGGACGATAAAGTAGAAATTCCGGAAGGCTCTCCATTTACAGATTGGAAAGATGCACGAAAATTTGCGGGACCTTTGCCACATACTTTTACAGTTAACACAAAAGATAGAACTATACTTACCATTTTAGGTGTACGGAAAAATTGGAAACCTGAGCCTCTAAAAGTGGAAAGCTATCATTTTGATTTTCTAAACCAGTTGCAGCTTCAAAACATTGTTTTGGCAAATGCTTTTGAAATAAAAAACGTTCCCTATTACTGGGAAAAAGGAAAGCTTGAAAAATGGAAGTAAAAAGACGGAAATTTCAGGGAGTACTTAATATCTTAAGTTTCAACAGACACTTCTATGTGCTTGGACTTATTGTATTGGCCTTAATTATAGGAAGTCGATTTGTGTTTGACTGGAATCAGAATTTATTTTGGTTAGTAATTTTTGGATTTCTATACGGGCTTACAATGCCATTAATCATTTCAGCATATGTTTACGATTTCTCAGGTTTCTACAATTTCGAATGGTTGAATAGAATTGATCTTAATGATACTACAGAGAATCTTAATCTAAACATCAATGCAGGTTTTGACGAAACAAGTTATATAATAAAGAGTATTTTACCTAATTCAGAACTTCAGGTTTATGATTTTTACAATGCTAAACAACATACTGAACCTGCAATAATAAGAGCAAGAAAAGTGAGTTTAGTTTATCCAAACACTCAACAAATAAATTCAAGTACAATCCCTCTAAAGGACAATTCCGTTGACAATATTTTTTTAGTATCTGCTATTCACGAAATCCGCAAGCAAGAGGAGAAAGTACTATTTCTTAAAGAATGTAGAAGAGTATGCAAATCAAATGGTAATGTAATCATGGTGGAACATTTGAGAGATCTTCCTAACTTTTTTGCATTTACCATTGGCTTTACTCATTTTTTTTCAAAAGCATCTTGGGAAATGGCATTTAAAGACGCTGGATTTGAAACAATTAACGAATCAAAATTCACCCCTTTTATGTCAATATTTAATTGCAAATAAAAATGGATATACATTTAAAAACTTTAGGAGTTTTATTAATTATTTTAGCCTTGTTTCACGTAATTTTTCCGAGATATTTCAAATGGAAAGAAGAATTGAAATCGTTAAGTTTGATCAATAAACAAATAATGGTTGTTCACACCTTTTTTATTGCCTTGGTTGTATTTCTTATGGGCTTAATGTGCTTAACTTCAGCAAGAGAACTTATAGAAACAAATCTTGGAAAAAGAATTTCCCTAGGACTTGGAATATTTTGGTCACTTAGACTGATTATTCAATTCTTTGGCTATTCCACTAAATTATGGAAAGGAAAACCATTCGAAACAATCATCCATATTTTTTTTAGTGGATTATGGATATATTTAAGTGTTATATTTTGGATGAATTACATAAACTAAAAGAAGCCTGTGCACAACAATGCATAACCAATCATAGCAGCCTATCGGCAAGTTACGCATGTTAAACCAACCATCGAATGAAATATTAATCCTATCAAAATTAGATTGGCACACACCTTGCACATTTCCTTCGTATATTACTCTTGTTTATGAATGCTCGGTGCTTACTATTTCTGATCTCTTGTGCTTTTCTCCATTTGGGAAATGCCCAAACCTTGAAAAAGGTTCAAAAAGCCACTTCTTCCAATCTTTTTGAGTTTGAAAGTTTTGGATATGGAATTGATTTTTCTGGAAATACAGCTATTGTAGGCACTTTCGATATCCGTTGGATTGGGAAGCATATGTGGGTGGGTCGTGACTCCATTCCAGGAGGAAGAGCCTACATCTTGGAGCGAAATTCGGAAGGAATCTGGGTTGAAAAACAAGTGCTCACCTCCCCTGACAAACATTACGAAGATTGTTTTGGTGAAAGAGGAGTCGCAATTTCAGGAAATTATGCGATTGTTTCGGCCTCTCATCATGAATATGATCCTGAAAACAAAAGCAAAGTGACAAAATCAGGTGCTGCTTACATCTATGAGAAAGATAAAGAAGGCATTTGGCAGTTCAAACAGAAAGTAGTGGCTTTCGATCGAAATCCTAAGGGACAATTTGGATTATGGGTAGAAATCGATGGAGAGTATGCCTTTGTTGGAACCCCTTGGAACAATACAGATTCGCAAGGAAATAAAACAATGACAAGAGCAGGTGCTGTATTTGTGTATAAAAGAGATACAGAAGGCAGGTGGAATCCTTTTCAAAAATTAACGGCTTCAGATCGTTCATCAAATGCTTCTTTTGGCTTTTCCTGTTCGGTTTCGGAAAATTATATGTGCATTGGTGCCTATGCCGAAAATGCTACTGATTTTGGTCAAAATATTACAAAAGCCGGAGCCGCCTATATTTTCAAAAAGAATGATCAGGGTGTTTGGGTTGAAACTCAAAAATTAGTCTCGACGAAAAGAGCAGCTTATGGTAGTTTTGGTGGATCGGTTTGCCTAAATGGGAAACAACTAATCGTGGGCGCTCAAAGTGAACCTTCTTGGTCTGAAAATGGAGACTCCTTGAAACAAACGGGGGCTGCTTACATATTTGAACTATCGAAATATGGCACCTGGGATTTTAAACAGAAAATCACCGCTTGCGAAGCAGATCAATACGACAATTTCGGTGCTGCTGTCGGAATTACTGATAATAGAATTCTCGTTGGTATACCCTATGATGAAGTGATACGAAATGGCAAGAAATTACCCAATGCGGGTTCGGCTCAGTTTTTTGAAAAAGAAGATGGGAAATGGGTGCGAACTCAAAGAGTGATTTCGGCAGATCCGGAAGCTGGTCAGAGATTTGGAGAATACTTAATTTTAGCTGATGAATTTGCAGGAATTTCAGAACATTTGGATGGAACTGTTCCAATCAATACAGTTGATAAGAACAAAACCGGAGCGGTCTATTTTTACGGGGAATTTCCCACTGAAAAAACATGTGAGCCTCCGACTTATGAGCTTGTCGATTATCAACATCCCAACCCTCCTCCACCGGATGTATTTACTCCTGAAATAGAAGATATCGCGATTACTGAAACAATTGTGGATACAATTCACGTCGAACCAGTAATTGAAGAACCTGAGGGTGAGGTTCCAATTTTCACTCTTAGTCCGAACCCCACAACAGGAAAATTTCAACTAAATATTCTCAATTATGATGGGGGGCAATACAAGCTAATTCTTAAAACCCCACAATCCCGAGAAATAGAAAAAAAGAATTTTACGACTAAAATTTTGGAACTAGACCTAAGCAGAGAAAAAGATGGGACATACATTGTCAAAGTTTCCAATAGGTTTGGGAATCTTCAACTGCCCATTGTCTTGAAAAAAATAGAACAGACTACGGACCCAAATCCAAGAAATAATGGACTCTGAATTTATGCAAATCAAAAAGAATCATATTACCAAGGATTGGTCGGGAGGCACTACGACTGAACTATATATTTACCCCGAAAACTCAGACTATAAAAAGGGGAATTATCAATTCAGATTATCCACGGCTACTGTAGAAATCGAAGAATCCACTTTTACTCCTCTTCCAGGAGTAGACAGAACCTTGATGGTTTTGGAGGGAAATATGGAATTGATTCATGAAGGACATCATTCCGCAAAACTGGCTCCATTAGATTTTGATGTGTTCAAAGGTGGATGGCACACTCAATCGAAAGGAAAATGTGTGGATTTTAATTTGATGTGTAAGGAAGGTGCTAAAGGGGAGCTAAAGGGTTTTCAACCTAGCAAAAATGAAGAACTGGAATTAACATTCGATGGCCTAATGAACTTCTTGTATGTTTTTTCAGGCTCTCTTGAAATAGATGGAAAATTGATTTCTTCCAGAGATTTTGTTCAGTTTGATTCAGTTTCTAAAAATGTTGTCACAAGAGCCCATGAGGACTCCCTTTTTGTTCAGATTTCGCTAATAAAATTGTAATAATTTCGCACCTCATTTGGGATTGGTTATCTTCGTTGAAAACAATTCGTAGCACATGCGGCTGATTCTGGCAAAATTTTTCCGATTTCTCTTTCACTTTGAATTTTTCAGATCTAAATTTTTTGGAATTCATCAGAAAATATTTGACCGATTCAATCTTTTTCGCGGACAAGTGGATCTTATCGAATATCAGGATTTCAAACTTGAAGTAAAACTGGACGACTGGATTCAAGAAAACCTGTTTTTTCTTGGAAAATATGAAGAAGCGGAATTGAAAGTGGTACAAAATATTCTTCAGGAAGGAGCTACTTTTATCGATATTGGAGCCAATATTGGCTTGTTTTCTTTAGTCGCTTCCAGAAAAGTTAAAGATCAAGGTAAAGTGATCAGTTTTGAGCCCTTTCCTGAAAATTTCAATCACTTAGAAAAGCATCTTCAACTGAACCAAATCAAAAATGTTCAAGTGGAAAATAAGGCTGTAGGTAATGAAAATGGGCAGATTCAACTCTACTACAATCCGAAAGATAAAAATTTGGGAATGGTTTCAACTAAGGCCTCTGAAAACAGTCAGAAAATGGATGTGGAACTCATCACACTTGATCATTATTTCCAGCAATTTCCTCTTCCATCCATTCAAATGATCAAGATCGATATTGAAGGTCATGAGTATCCGGCTCTTCTTGGAATGCAAGCAACTTTGAAAAAATATAAACCTGTTCTTTTAGTTGAAATTATTGAACAGGAAGATCAAACAAACGAACAAAATATCCTCCAATTTTTGTCGGATTTAGGGTATCAGAAATTCTATATTGATGATTTTGGTGAAATTTCCAAAAATGAGGTGAATCCGAAAAGACGGAATTACATTTTCAAATAATCCTGTACATTGAGTAAGTTTGTTTGGATTCAATTGTAAGATGATCGCTATCGTAAAAAAATATTCCTTTTGGTTTATCCTTTTGATTCTTGTTCTAAGTCGACTGCCCCTGTTGATGTCAGACAATCTCATTTTAGATGGAGATGAAGCCATTGAAGGACTAATGGCCAAACACCTACTTGAAAAAGGCGAAATATCTTTTTTCTTTTGGGGACAATCCTACGGTTTTTCTTTTCTGGAATTGCTCTTCATCCTACCATTTTATTTGATTCTGGGTGTATCTGATATCGCAGTTAAATTGGGTATGTTGCTGATGTTTGCCATTGGACTCTATTTCCTACTAAAAACTGCAGTAGTTCTTTTAGGAGAGAAAAAATATGGATGGGCCTGGATGCTATTGATCCTCTTTCTCGTTCATCCCGCTTTCATGGAATGGTCGATGAAAGCTCGTGGAGGATACACCACGGCATTTGTTCTTACCAATTTTCTTCTTTATCTCTTCTTTGCAAATAAGAATCTTTCCAAATTTCAATTTCTTTTCATTGGAGTACTCTTGGTTTTTCTAATCCAATCACAAGCCTTATTCTTTGTTGGAATGCTCCCTGTTTTAATCTGGAAGCTATTGGAGTCAAAGTCTCTACGAAAATCTCTTTATTTCATTGTCGGATTGACAACTGCTTCCCTTCTCTTTTTAATCATCAAACTAAATATTTCAAGCTATTGGACACCAGAAGTCCTTTCGCTTTCTAATTTTCAAATTTCCAATCTTACAGCTTTGCCGGAAAAAATGCTCGTTGCACTATCGGGTTGGTACTATTTGGAATTGCCTTTGGAGCAATCTAATAGTAGTTATTTGTTTGCTTTATTGTTCTTCATTGGAATTTTGTTGATCCCTATCTATTATATTTTCACATGGATTAAAGAGAAGAAAATCAATTGGTCTGTCCTTGCTTTGATCGTGGGGACTTTCTTGTATTGCTTCATGTTTTTGTTCCTCAAACAGGACAGTTTCCGCTATCTGCTCCCTGTTTCATTGTATGGTTCGGTAGCTCTATTTTATCTGTTTCACCTCATTCCATTTAAAAAGTGGATGTACCTGTTTTTTGCCGCGATTTTTTTGATTGGAATTAAGTCTGCCTTCTCCTTTTCCCACAATCGTATAGGAGATAAAAAAGGATTTTTGGCGGCCTCAAAAGCTTTGCAGGAAGAGGAGATTTACCATGTTTTTTGCTACGATCCTTTGCAACAATGGCAATTGATGTTTTATTCGCAGGAAAGGATCACCTGTAGATACAAAACCAAAACCGATCGATACCTTCCTTTTGTAAAAGCCGTTAATCTTGCCTATAAAGATCCAAATTTCCAAACTGCCTTTTTTATAGGCTACACCCCGACTGTTTTAGGTGAAAATTCAGAATGGAGAGCGGTAGATTCGAGCTTTGTTTATTTACCAAATCCTAGCAAAGAAGTACTGGATTACTACGGATTTGAGTTTCAGTAAGCATTTCAAATTTTATCCTTAATTTTCTATTATCAAACAATATAAGTTGAAATTATTGAAATTGTATTTCCTTTAAGATAGTCATGGAAAAGCCCACATCCTATTGCGATTATGTCTCGCGTTTACCAGAAGGTGATGTAAATAAAGTATATCACGACACCCAATATGGATTCCCTATCGATTCTGACAATGAATTATTTGGTCGGCTTATCTTGGAAATCAATCAGGCAGGATTGAGCTGGACAACCATTCTTAAAAAACAGGATAACTTTCGTAAAGCCTATTCAGAATTCAGCATAGCCAAAATCGCTCGTTATTCGGAAAAAGATCGGGAGCGACTCCTTTCTGATCCTGGAATTATTCGAAACAAACTCAAAGTAAATGCTGCCATCCACAACGCACAACAAATACAAACCTTACAAATGGAGTTTGGATCTTTTAAAAACTGGTTGGATCATCATCATCCGTTGTCAAAGGAGGAATGGGTGAAATTATTTAAAAAGACATTCAAGTTTACAGGAGGTGAAATTACCAATGAGTTTTTAATGAGTTCAGGATATTTACCCGGTGCTCATGTTTCAGATTGTCCAATTCATCATTTTTTGAAAAACAAGAAATAACATATTGATCAATCCTAATTGCAAATTATTGTTAATAGGCTCTATCTGATTCCTTTTTTTCGTTTGAAGCCGTATCTTTGTATTTCCAAATGATCTGACAATTTAAAATAAACTATGAAAAACATATTTATCTTAATTCTCGTTATCATTTCATCTAAAACAAACTTCGCTCAAAACATTATTAACTGTGCGGATAGTGTGCAATTTCCATTGTGGGATTTAACAATATGCAGAGACTCCAATATGAGTATCGGGGGCGATTATGAACAAGGATTTACAATTCTTCAATCCTCAAATATCAAAGATAGTGCAGTGCTTCCCGTTAAGATAAAATTGGATTTTAATGAACTTCAAGAAGATGGAAAGCAGATTTGGAACAAGAATGTGATCCCCATATACCCAAATGTAGAACAAGTCATGGTTTTACAAGATACCAATATCACCATGAATGGGAATGAGGTGTATTGGAATGAAGCCTCTTTTAAAGGGAAGGATGGAAGTTTTATGTTCGTCTTTTACAGTGTGGTATTTGTTGAAAACCATTACTATACCTTTCAAATAAAATCTCCGACCTATTTCCCAAGAACACGAGTGAAACTAATGGAACTGATCACCCGATGTAAGTTCAAAGAGAATGATCAATTCGAAGAAAACTACCTGCTCCAAAGGGATTTTGCAGAAAATTTAGTGCTTTCTGTCCAAAACGAAATGCGACTCGAATCTTTACTCTTGAAATTTGAAGATTTTTATTCCAGCATTCCTGAGACAGAAAAAACACCGGAAAGTGAAGTAGAAATGAAAAAACTGATTGGTACCCAAAATGAAAATGCAAGGAATCTTATTCGATCCCTAAAAAAATACGAAAGTATCCGGATTAAAAAGATTGTTTTCAAAGCTGATAAAACTTCAGATAAATTAGCCGCATTTAAAGGTCTGATCGCACTGCAATGTGACCGAGAAGCTGTTAATCTGAAAATCTACGCCATGAAGATTAATGGAGAACTTTTTCTGATGTTAATCGGTATTCAAGCTTAAACTTTTTTGAAATTCAAGCTCTCTGGGGATAAAACAAAAAAGGGTGAACTTCGCTAAATCCACCCTCTTTTTCTACTGTTTACGTGATATGAAAATCTGTTTGACCTGGTGGTCAGTGGTTGTTCTGTAATGTATGAAATAGGTTCCTTGATCTAGGTCCAAATGCAATTGCACCTTCCCTGGTTGAACTTCCTTCTCAAAAACTAATTGACCAGTGGTAGAAATGACCTGTAGTTGCCCATTTTTTTTTACCTCCAAATTGATTTGTCCGTCGGATGGGTTGGGGTAGATCAAAAAATTGTTTTTCTTATTTTCCTCAATTCCCGCAATATTAATCTGATGACAAATAGAAGTATCTTGACAAACTCCCATGGAAACCACTACGGCGTAAGAACCATTCTGAGTAGCTTGATAAGTTTGATTTGTTGCGCCTTGAATTGGGGCATTTCCATTATTGCAATCAATCCACTGATACATACCTCCCACTTGATCTGAAGTTAATGTCATTGCATTCACCGTAACATTTACATCGGGCATGGTAAAGGATGTTGAACAGGATGATTGAGGTGTTACATCCGCATCATTCGCTAAATCATTTGCGAAAACACTATTTTGACTACAATCATTTTTTAAATATAGATCCAACCATGGAATCAAATAGCGAAACATAATATCCTGCTGTTCTTGTCTTGTAATACTGATATTCCCCCCAGAAGTGGATTCTCCAAAATCACAGTTGAAATTGGAATTGGCATAGTAGCAGTGTCCACCTCCATTGATACTTACCAAATACTTACATGAAGACCCCAAACCATTGTAAATCGGAATGTGATGGTCTGCTGGGGGTGTCACCGCATCCTGATCAGCCGAAAATACCAATGCTGGCACCATTACATTTGCAGCGGCAGTAATTGCAGATGGATTTGTTTCTGCTGGTGACAAACCAATCACCGTTTGAATAGTTGAATTGTTTGCTCCAGCTAAAAACGTAGCACCTCCTCCCATGGAATGACCCATGATCGCTGAATAACCAGCAACGTGATTGTAAAAGATAGAGGAATTATTATTGTTCTCGTCTTGCATTTTTGTAGCTACCTGAGCCATGTCCATCCCAAATTCATCATGAGAGGGAGAAAAACTTCCTTCTGTTCTTGGAAAAGCAACGATATAACCCAAGGGAACAAGCTCTGTCCAAATATTGTCATAAGAATCCCAAGACATCACAAATCCATGTCCGAAAACGATCACCGGAAAACTACCTGAAGAAGAAGCCACATCCGTACCTGCCACATCTGCTGGATAGTAAATTTCAGTCTGAATTTGCCTGCCCGATCCACTTCCAGAACCAAAACCACCCGTTCGATTTGGATCATTGAATGTGATCGTCGTATGTCCAATCTGATAATTTTGAGCAGACACCAATAGAGTAGTAAAGGAGAGAACAGAAAGTAGAATTGTTTTCATTATTTGTTGTTTTTGAATATACCATAGAGCATGAAGTCAATAAAAGCTTGTCTGTCCTCAATATGTGCCTGCATTTGATCTGTCACATACATTTGGATTTCTAAACCTTTTATGTTCTGCATTAACAGCATAGCCGATAAAGAAGGGTTATTGATTTGTTGATTCGATGTTGTATTTATTTCTTCTAAAATGTTTCTTAAAAATTCTACCTCTTCGATGTCGCAAGATCTACGATTTTCATCTACTAAAGGCATGAGTTCAAAAAACTCACTTTTCAAAAAACTATATTTTTTTGCCACCTGCTCCATTAAATTCACGCGAGCATCTATGTAAACTCGGATTTTTTCTTCAGGATCATGGGCTGCATTTACTTTTGCTTTCAATTTGTCCAAAAACTCTCGAGCTTCTTGTTGCACCAAAGCCGCAAAAATCTCTTCCTTCCCAGAGAAATAATAATAAACCGCAGACTTCACCTTTCCAATTGATTTGGCGATGTCGGTCAAAGTAGTCTTCTGGTATCCAAATTTTTCGAAGAGCTCTCTTGAACGCTTTATTATTTGATTTTTCGATGTACTCAATTTTTGAACTTTTTACGTTTTTGTTCAAAAGTACAAATAATTTCGAAATCTCCAAATCGAATTTTATGTTAATTCATCATTAGGATTCAATGGGAGCATTCTTTTTCCGAATTAAAAACCCTATTTTTGCCGAAAACAAGTCAGGTGCAGTTTAAGTTAACCAAAGAATTCCTAGACGAGATCCGAGAAGCCATTCACAGCGGATCTGAAAGCCAAATTGAACTCTTACTCAAAGATGTTCACCCGGCAGATATTGCCGATGTTTTGGATCAGATGACTTTGGAAGAAGCTAAATTTATCTACAAGACTTTGGAAGATGATCGGGCATCTGACACGCTGATGGAGCTCGAAGATGAGGTACGAAATCGCTTCATTAAATCACTTTCCAATAAAGAAATTGCCGAGCAAATCGAGCAAATGGACTCGGATGATGCAGCTGACTTAATCGGTGAACTTTCAGAAGAAGATCAGGAAGAAGTCATTCAACAAATCGAAGATAAGGAGATCGTTGAAGAGGTAATTGATCTTTTGAATTATGATGAAGATTCTGCAGGGGGATTGATGCAGAAGGAATACTTCAAAGCAAAAGCGGATGCAAAAGTAAGCGACACCGTTGTTGAATTGAGAAAGCAAGCCGAGGAGATTAAAAGCGTCTACTCAATCTATGTGGTAGATGAAGACGATAAATTAGTAGGGGTTTTACCTCTGAAACAATTGATCTTTACTTCGCCAAACTCATTGGTTTCGGATAAAATGATTTCTCAAAACATCAAATATGCTAAAGTTTCTACGCCAAATGTTGAAGTAGCAGACATGATGGAGAAATACGATTTGGTTGCCCTGCCAGTAGTCGATATCGCAGGTAAGCTGGTTGGTCGAATTACGATCGATGATGTTGTAGATATTATTAAGGAAGAAGCGGATCGTGACTATCAGTTGGCTTCCGGAATTTCTGAAAATGTAGAACCTACTTCGAGTATTTTAAAACAAACTCGTTCGCGACTGCCTTGGCTTATTATCGGAATGCTTGGTGGAATTTTGGGAGCCCAGGTAATTAGCCAATATGAAGGAGAAATTGCCTTGAACCCAGCATTGGCTTATTTCATTCCACTGATTACTGCCATGGGAGGAAATGTGGGCGTGCAATCTTCGGCTATTGTGGTTCAAGGTTTAGCCAATCACACAATAAAAATTGGAGGGATCTTTCCAAAAGTTGCCAAAGAAACGGCAGTCGGTCTTATCAATGGAATCATTTGCTCTGTTTTGGTTTTTGGAATCTCCTATTTGATTTCGGAAGATCATCAGCTTGGTTTGACCGTTAGTTTAGCCCTTCTAACAGTGATTTTGATTGCTGGAATCATGGGAACCGTAACCCCTTTAATGCTCAATAAATTCAAAATCGATCCCGCTCTTGCTACAGGTCCATTTATCACAACGGTAAATGATGTACTGGGATTATTCATATATTTCGTAATCGGTCTATTGATCTATTAATGAAAGTTGCTTTTTTAGATACAGTTCACCCAATTTTACAAGAAAGATTGGAGACACAGGAATGGGAATGTTACGACTATTCCAATACACCTATGGAAAAACTAATTTATCTAATCAACGACTTCGATGGGATAGTAATTCGCTCCCGGTTCAGAATGGAAGAATCCTTTTTGAGACATGCCAACAATATTAAATTCATCGCTCGATCAGGGGCAGGAATGGAAAATATAGATGAAGCCTATTGTCAAAAAAGGAAAATCACTCTTTTCAATGCTCCGGAAGGAAACAGAGGGGCTGTAGCCGAACACGCTTTAGGTATGTTGCTCACTTTGTTCAATAAAATTATCAAAGGAAATCAGGAGGTTCGTGCTGGAATTTGGGATCGTGAAGGAAATCGAGGAATTGAATTAGAAGGAAAAACAGTAGGAATCATTGGCTATGGAAATAATGGATCTGAATTTGCTAAAAAATTACGTGGCTTTGATTGTGAAATTCTGGCTTACGACAAATACAAAAGCGGATTTGGTACCGAATTTGTAAAAGAATCTTCTCCTGAAGAAATTCAAGAAAAAGCGCATGTGCTTTCCTTGCATATCCCTCAAACAGAAGAAACCATTGGCTTAATTAACAGAGATTACATTTCAAAATTTAAGAAAAGCTTCTACCTCATCAATCTAAGTAGAGGGAAAAATGTAATTACGGATGACCTGGTAAAAGCACTTCAAGAGGGTAAAATTCTTGGAGCTTGCCTGGATGTATTGGAGTATGAAAAATCTTCCTTCGAAAACATGTTTACCGAATCCATGCCGGCCGCATTCGAGTATTTAATTCACGCCGATAATGTTGTTTTAAGTCCGCATGTTGGAGGCTGGACGCAAGAATCCTATTTCAAACTAAGTAATATTTTAGCTGATAAAATCCTAAAAGAATTCTCATGAAAATCCTGAAAAACATCAAAGCACTTTATTTAGTTGAAGAGCAAAATCCTTCGTTTAAAAAGGGTGAAGCAATGAATCAAATCAATACAATAGAGCATGCTTTCTTAGTGATTGAAGGGGAAAGAATAGCAAACTTTGGTAAAATGTCGGATCTGATAGATCAAAACTGGACTGAAGTCATTGATTGTACGGATCAATATGTTTTACCGACTTTTGTGGATTCGCATTCACACATTGTTTACGCAGGAACTCGTGAAGGAGAATTCATCGATAAAATCAACGGACTTTCCTACGAAGAAATAGCAGCTAAAGGTGGTGGAATTCTGAATTCTGCCGAGAAACTGAGAAAAGCTACAGAAAATGAATTGTTTGAACAATCGATGGTTCGAGCACAAGAAGTGATCACAACTGGAACAGGAGCTCTGGAAATTAAATCCGGTTATGGTTTGTCAGTCGAATCGGAAATGAAAATGCTGAGAGTCATTCAAAGAATAAAAGAAGAGTCTGACTTAAGCATCAAAGCCACTTTCTTAGGGGCACACGCTTATCCGAAGGAATACAAAGACAATAAAAGAGGCTATTTAGACCTGATCATCAAGGAAATGATTCCGAATATTGCAAAAGAAAAACTCGCCGACTACATTGATGTTTTCTGCGAATCCAATTACTTTTCAGTAGAAGAAACAATTGAGATCATGGACGCCGGAAAAAACCACGGATTGATTCCAAAAATCCATGTTAATCAATTCACCTCAATTGGAGGAATTCAAGCTTGTGTTCAACATGGTGCGCTCTCTGTTGATCACTTAGAAATCTTAACTGACGAAGATATTGAAGCTTTGAAAACAGGAAACACTATTCCCACTATTCTTCCAGCTTGTTCTCTTTTTATAGAAATTCCTTATGGTCCAGGAAAGAAATTAATTGAAAACGGACTTGGTTTTGCTTTGGCAACCGACTACAATCCTGGTTCTTCTCCTTGTGGAAACATGCAACTGGTCATGAGTTTGGCTTGTATTAAAATGAAAATTTCTCCAAATGCAGCTTTAAATGCTTCCACAATTAATGGGGCTTATGCGATGAATCTGGAACATGAATTAGGAAGCATCACAAAAGGAAAATTGGCCAATCTGATCATCACGAATAAAATCCCTTCGGTTGGATTTATACCCTATTCCTTTGGTACCAATGATGTGGCCAAAGTTATTTTAAAGGGTAAAATTCAATAAGACAAATCCCCTATTTATTCAATAAAAGCAGAATGTAGTGCGCGGCTGACCAACTAAAATGTTTGGCATCCATTCCTTCTCCAGTTTGTGGATGATAAGTTTCACGAATAGGTTCGCCTTTTTCGGTTACTCCTTCCGCATTTCGAATTAAGCGCATGGTTGCTTTCTTGGCCTCTTTTTCAAATCCGTAATTGGCCAATCCTCTGACCCCAAAATATGCCTGATCCAACCAAACAGAACCTCTCCAGTACCCTTCCTTAGGTTGAAATTTCGGGTCTCTGGCACTTAAACTCTGAAAAGGGACGGTTCCGAAGAAATTCTCAGGAATCATCATGCTTTCTTTTACTTTTTCCGCTTGTTCTTTTGTTGCCGTTCTGGTCCATAGCGGACTCCAACCCTCACAACCCATTACTTTAATGAAACTCTTGCCATCAATCTTGGTGTCATAAAACCAGCCGGTAGAAGGATCCCAAAACTGCTTTTGAATTTTATCCATGAGTCTGCTTGCTTCGTCTTTCATCTTTTTGGCATTCACTGTATCTTTCATTGATAGAGCCATATAACTCAACAAAAGTTTCTCCTGCATCAAATAACTATTCAAATCAACACTCTCCTGATCCATGGAGAAAATGGTATCTCCAATGCTCAACATCTTTGTGTCATCAAACCGAACCGCATTGTCCATTCCACTTTCCCATCGGGCAGCTTCCAGGGTTCCGTCCTGACTCCCATATTCGCACAAGCCATCTTTGTCATGATCTCTGAAAGTGTACCACCATTGATGTTGCTTCAATAGTTTTGGATACATTTCAGTTAGAAAATTGAGGTCGCCTGTTTGTCGGTACACCTCCCAAATTGCCCAACCAGAAAGCGGTGGTTTGGTATTTCTGAAATTGTGCTTTTCAAAAGTGGTGTCTCTGAAAATGCAATCTGGTATGAATCCATCTTCATCCATATAATCATACATGGCTCGAACTTGATCTTTGGCCAATGCCGAATCTATATGTGAAAGGGCAACTGCATGTTTCCAGCTATCCCAAGCCCAAAAACCATGATAACTCTTATCCTGATAACTTGGAAAAAGACCGTCATGTTTAAGTAAATCTGCACCGGCTCTCCAATTATTTTGAAGTGTCAAAAGCGATTTATTCAAGACTCTTATAAAAGCAGAATCCAAAAAAGCAGGATCCATTTTAGATTGTAATCTCCTACTGATTTTATTCTTTTCTTCTTGATAAGCCTCTAAAGAATCCAAAAAGGCCATTTTCACCTTTTTTTGAATTTTTTCCTCATCCGCAAAATCATCACCTCCAAACATTACTGTAATTCCAATGTGTAGTTCAGCCATTTCTTCTGGTTCAATGGTCATTTCTGTCATTTGAATTGGAAATTCAGATCTGGGATTGACATAAGGAAATTGGTCCAATCCATAAATCATCACTCTTTCATTTGATGTCGTTGATTTATAGAGCATCCCAAAACTTTGAGGTAGTTTTTTGATATTTGTTAATTGGGGGTTAAAACGCCATTTAAATTTTAAAGTTTTCGGTCTGTTGGTTTTATTCTGAACCTGAGTGTATAAAATTGCCGAACGAGTAGAAGTATACATCAAAGTTTGAATAATTCTGAATTCAACACTTTCAAACATCTGAATTAAATGACTTCGAAAACTGGTCGTTTTCATTTCAAACCCGCTCCAGTCGACCACTCTTTTGGAAGTGAAATCTTCAATGACAAGTTGGCAAGTATTGGTCCCGAGCCAGGTTCCATTTTTTTCTGCCAATAAGTAAGGGCCTACAAATCCTCCATAATGTTCAGGTTTTGTTGGATAAGAAAATCCAAACCAAGCTCCTCGATCCGTAAAAACAGATAGTGTGCTGTCGAAATAGGTTTCTGGATCAGCAGAATAGTCAATGAGATTAACATCGTTCATGCTGATTTGAGCGTTCAATTGGCCTCCTATGAAGAGCAGGCACAAAAGGCCAGAGAGTTTGTTTAGAAATGAATTCATGTTTAATGTTTCTTACTTTCCTTCTCCGTAAATATAGTCAGAACTAAACAAAAAAGGGATTCCAACATGGAATCCCTCAACTCGAATCAAAAAGCGTTCCTTAATTGAACAAAGTCACGTAAGAATCAGCTGCTTTTAAATGAACTCCTTGTGGGAACTCAGCATGCACAACCAAAGTATTTTCGTGTCTGTGCTCTAAAGATTCAATCTTTTTTCTGTCCAATAGAATCACTGTAGAATGTCCGTGGTGATCCATTTTGTCTAAAATTGTTTCTTCGTTGAAATCACATTGCCAGTGAGTTTCACCCACTTCTTCAGCATAGGCCACCTCAATCGTAGGCATCTTGAAAAAGTTGTGTTCTCCAATTCCTTCAAGGTCAAATACTAGTCTTAAAAGACCACCATCCAACACTAAATCTTCATCCTTCAATCCCATGTCGGCAAAAGTTAGCTTCCCTGAAGTAGGTGCAGTAAATTTTATCTTGATTTCTCCTTGATTTAATTCTATTAATTCTCCCATTTTATTTTGTATTGATTGTTTATTCAAATGTAAAGCTAAATCATTCTTCAAACCCTGACAAATATCAGCTTAAAAAAAGATTTTTAGTGTTTTTCCTAGAATCGATAACCGATAACCAAAACATCATCAACTTGCTCAAATTGTCCCTTCCATTCTTCAAAAAAGGACTCCAATTTTTGTTTTTGGGTATCCATATCCAAATCCTGAATCGAAAGCAGTAGTTTTTTCATGTTGGCGGCTTTCATTTTTTTCCCTTTGTCTCCACCAAACTGATCCGAGAATCCATCTGAAAAAATATAAAAAGTGTCCCCATTAGAAAGCTCAACCTCCGTTGTTTGATAGGAAATTGGATTAATAAATTTCCCAATTGGTTGCTTATCAGCCTTGATGACTTCTACATCAGAAGCACCTTTTCTAATGATCCAGAGGGGATTGTTTGCACCAGCGTATTTGAGTTTCGAGCAAGAGTTTCGCGCAAGAGAATCATCACCCTCTTGCTGTTGCTCCAGACTCACAAGTGCTACGTCCATTCCATCTTTTACTTCGTCTTCAGATTTTTCGAATTCTTGGATTACAATATCACGTGTTTTATCCAATATTTCTCCCGGATCCCTCAATCCAAATTCTCTTACAGATCGATTCAAACTATTATTGCAAATCACAGAAACCATGGCTCCAGGCACCCCATGACCAGTACAATCACAAGCCGCCAACAAAATTGACTCCTGCTCCTGCTCTTGCTCTTGCTCTTGCTCAATACTCTTGCTCAACACCTCCATCCAATAAAAATCTCCTGCGACAATATCTTTAGGTTGATAAAAGATGAATCCGTTCCTCAAAACTTGATTCAGTTGTTTCTCTGGTGGTAAAATAGCGCGCTGAATTCGTTTGGCGTAATTGATGGAATCAATGATTTCTCTGTTCTTTTCCTCCACAATTTTATGCTGAAGGTCAACATTCGCTTTTTCAACTTGTAATTGACCATGAAGAATGTTTCTTCTTCTGTACACATGAGCAATGATCATGATCACAAGAAGTATAAACCCCATGGCGTAAATCAGGAAGTTCTTTGTTGAAGCCATGGATTTCACAATGTCTTTTCTTGGAATTAAGGTCCCAGTATAAAACGTTATTCCATTAAGTTTGTATTCACTGAAATTGACAATATAGATTTCTCCATCTGACTCAATTTCATAATTTCTGGGATTTAAATTTTCTTTTTGAAAAGTCTCAAAAGCCAACTTCAACTCTGGAAATTCACTATTCTTGATATTGATAAGAGAATCTTTTTTTAAGGATTGTAATTGATCAGAATATACATTTGGTAACCCAACCATATTTCCTTCTTTTGAAAACACAAAGGCGTAGCCATTATCCCCAACTTTAATATGAGTAGTCCTGGAAGAAAGATCAGACAAAGTAACATCAAAGGAAATCACTTGAACCACTGTATCTTTCGATTTTAATTTTTTTGAAACCGTAATTCCTGCAACCGAACCCATCTGGAAATTATAGGGTGGCGTCCAAACTATGGTATCTGATTTCATGCTATTATCAAACCACTGTTGATCTCTTGGATCATATGAAATAGTGGGTTTGACATTCTCATTTTTCACACGAATATCCCTTCCTTCTACGGTCCAGAACATACTTTCTGTTCTAGGTTCTCCAATATTATAAATCAAGGTTGAAAACCATACCCCTTCTCTTAATTCTGCCGCATAAATGTGATTTCCATGAATATCAGAAATAAAACACCCAGAGATTAAAGGATTGGATTGAATGGTGGAAAAGAAATGTTTGACCAAATTATCCTGATTTATTTGATTAAACTCCCCTCTATAAAGTCTAAACCATTCTTCCTGTAATTTATCTTCTACGGGTGCGAAATAATTATCCAGTTCGCGATGAACCAATCGGCTTTTTTCTTCGAGGATTTCATTGGAAGTTTCATCTATTGACTTATCTAATCTAAAATAGATGGTAACTAGAGCAATTAGAATTACACCCAGAAGCAGGTAAATCAATAGAGCCTCTATGTGTTGTTTGTTTTTGACTTTCAATTGCTTGTTGTTTCGGTAGGTAAAAATATAAAAAAAGGAGACCCTAGAGCCTCCTTTACAAATTCTTATTGGTCAATATTTATCTGACCACTATTTTTTTCGTCACAACTTTGGAATCGGATTCTAATCTTAAAAAGTAAGTCCCTTGTCCAAATGGTGCCAAATCAATCTCCAGCAGAGAAGCAGATAGCTTTCTACTCAGAACTGTTTTTCCTAATAGATCGATCACCTTAAGAGCAACATCATTTTGAACCTCATCCAATGAAATAATCACCTTTCCTTGCGTCGGATTCGGATAAATCAAAACGGAATTGGATCCAAATTCTTCTAGCCCTACAGTCGATAAATCAACCGATTGAATAGAAGAATCTTCAAAACACTGATTATAGGCTTTTAAATGAACTGTGTAAATTCCATTTGCTGCATAAGTGTGAGTTGTGTTGGTATCCATGTTGTTGTTTCCATCTCCAAAATCCCATAAGTAAGTATCTGAGTTAGCAGAAGTATTGGTGAAATCTACTTGCAGACCTGTATTTGTAAAGGTAAAATCAGCATTTACAGAATCTACAACAAAAACTTGTTTTGTCACTTGTACTGGACACTTCCCAACATTATCGTTGTAAAAATTGATGGTGTCTCTCATTGTAATATCAACAGTTCCTGCATTCACAAGGGCACTACAATGCGATCTCATTTCTGCTCCAGTGTTATTTCCATCAAATTCCCACCCCAAGTACAAAGTATCATTTGTTGAATATCTATTCCATAAAGAATCGTAGGTAATAGCGGCATTGTTAATCACATTCACACAAGCATCTGAACCTCTACAAACCGTATCCGAAGTTAATGTGAAGTCATTGGTAAATTCTGTCTTGAAAATTGGAAAAAACAAATGATCAAAATCATAAGCGGCTCCATAAAGAAGGTAATTTACCCATCCGCTATTTGCTGGAACATCAACATCCTCATAAAAGGCATAAGATAGATCTTCTGATTGCCCATAATCATTGGAAAAAAAGTAAATGGAATCGCTTGTAAAAGTTCGAACACTTAAAAAGAATCCATTCCCTCCTACTAATGGTTTAGAATCAAATACAAAAGAAGCGTAGTTCGCTAATCCAACTCCTGGAACCTGCTCGCTCACATCGATGGTATCTACAGCTATAAGAGCTCCAGGAGTAGAATCGGGTAAAGCTTCATAAATCTTTCCAACCAATGGCATGGAGGTAGCTGCGGCTGCTGGACTAAAATAATAGATGATTTGGAATCCACTGATTCTCATAGGCTGTGGAGCCGTAAAATATTGTCCTGCTTCAGAAAAAGATGTTGCTCCAGTACTAGCCCCATAATAAGGGCCATTCCACCAAAAAAGGGATTGGGATTGTTGTTTGTTTATTGCTAAATAGGCGTTTGCCATGTATCCACAAGAATCTCCTGCTGCTTTAACTTGATTTACATTTGGATATTCAACTTGAAAATGATTTTCAGGATTCAATCGTTGGGGAAGTGTCTGTGCTACTACACCAATTGAAAAGAGCAGTCCACTTAGAGCGAGTAATAGTTTATTCATATTTATTGGTTTTGTTATTCCTTCAATTTAGTGTTTTTCTGATGCCTGTCAAAATCGCGTTTTGTTTTTTTCTCCAGGTTCTTCTTTAAAGACGATTCCAAATCCGTATTGGTTTGGTTGGCCAGACACAATAAAACAAAAAGAACGTCAGCCATTTCATCTCCAAGATCTTTGTCTTTATCTGATTCTTTTTCAGATTGTTCTCCATATCTTCTTGCAATAATTCGAGCGACTTCCCCTACCTCTTCCGTAAGCATGGCCATGTTGGTCAATTCGTTGAAATAGCGAACTCCATATTCTTTAATCCAATTGTCTACTAGTTTTTGAGCTTCCGTTATTGTCATGGGATTTTAGATTTTAGATTTACGAATGTAGAATATTATTCCTTATTCCTAGAATCCATTACAATCGTCACCGGTCCATCATTTTGTATATCCACTTTCATGTCTGCCCCAAATTCACCTGAAGCAACTTCTTTTCCTAATTCAATGGCTAATTGCTTTTTGAACGATTCATACAAGGGAATAGCTTGATCTGGTCGAGCGGATTTAATAAAGGAAGGTCTGTTTCCTTTTTTATAAGACGCATGTAGGGTAAACTGGGAAATCAACAAAATTTCTCCATCAATATCCTTTATCGATAGGTTCATTTTTCCTTCTGCATCACTAAAAATTCTGAGATTAACGATCTTTTGGACCAACCATTCAATATCTGAGCTTTCATCGGCTTCTTCGATTCCCAATAGTAAATTGAGTCCTTGACCGATCGACCCAACAATTTTTGAGTCAATGGATACTTTCGAACTACTTACTCTTTGGATCACCACTCGCATCAGTAAGCTCTTTCGTTGATTCCCTCGATGTAATTAATAAAAGATTTGTTGACTACCTTATTTCCTCCTGGGGTAGGATAATTCCCTGTGAAATACCAGTCTCCCGTGTGCCCTGGACAGGCTTTATGTAAATTTTCTACTGATTGATACAAAATTTCTACCTCAGCATTCATGTTTTCGGGAGTCAATAATTCTGCAATCTTTTTAGAAATTTCCTGATCTGTAAAAGAATCATAGAGCTCTTTCACATAATTCTTGATCTGTTCTTTTGGAAGATTCTCCTGATCCTTACATTTTTGGTAAATATGACGAATGAAGTCATCTTTCCCTTTATCTCTCAACAATTCAATGGCTGCTTCAAAAGCAATGAAATCACCCATTTTTGCCATGTCGATTCCATAACAATCCGGAAATCGAATTTGAGGTGCAGAGGAGACCACAATGATCTTTTTGGGTTGCAATCGATCCAAAATTCTCAAAATGGATTGCTTTAATGTAGTTCCCCGAACTATGGAGTCATCAATGACCACCAAATTATCTTTGTTTGGAACCACCGATCCGTAAGTTATGTCGTAAACGTGACTCACCAAATCGTTCCGGCCTTCATCACCGGAAATAAAGGTTCTTAGTTTTGCGTCTTTGATGGCTACTTTTTCAATGCGAGTTCTTTTTTCAAGAATTTCTCGAATCTTTTCAGGTTTTGGGTCTTTCAAATTTTCAATCTCTTTGATCTTTCTTTCATTCTGAATATCTTCCAAACCTTTGATCATACCATAAAAAGAAGACTCCGCCGTGTTAGGAATAAAAGAGAATACTGCATTATCAATATCTCCACCTAAACTTTTTTCAATATCCGCACAGAGTAATCTTCCTAGCTCTTGCCTTTCGCGGTAAATATCTTTGTCACTACCTCTCGAAAAGTAAATTCTTTCAAAACTACACTGAGTTATTTCCCCAGGTTCATTGATCTGCTCAAGATGGACTGCTCCACTTTTTTTAATGATGATCGCTTGTCCAGGACCCAATTCCGAAATTTTATCGGCCTGCACATTAAAGGCTGTTTGAATCACGGGACGCTCAGAAGTAACCACTACGATTTCCTCATCTTCATACCAAAATGCTGGACGAATTCCATTTGGATCTCTCAATACGAATGCATCACCATGTCCTATCAATCCAGCCATGGCATACCCTCCATCAAAGTCTCCAGATGAATGTTTTAAAATATTCGCCACATTCATGCTATTGGCAATCTTTCCTGAAATATCTTTTCTCGAATAGCCTTGAGCTTTAAATTGATCGTACAGTTTTTGATTTTCCTCATCCAAAAAGTGACCGATTTTCTCCAAAACCGTTACGGTGTCCGACTTTTCTTTTGGGTGCTGACCTATATTCACCAACACATCAAACAACTCATCCACATTGGTCATGTTGAAATTCCCGGCAACAACCAGGTTTCTCGTCATCCAGTTGTTCTGTCTTAAAAAAGGATGGCAATTTTCAATCTCATTTTTTCCAAAAGTACCGTATCTCAAATGCCCTAAAAAAACTTCTCCGGTAAAACCAGCATTTTCTTTCAGGTATTTGATGTCTTTCAATAAAGCTGGGTTTTCTTGTTCAATTTTTTGAAATCTTGAATTGATCTTTTGAAAAATGTCTTGAATTGGTTGTGAGTCTACTGAACGGTGCCTCGAAATGTATCGCTGTCCCGGTTTCATGTCCAATTTAATGTTTGCGATCCCTGCCCCATCCTGACCTCTGTTGTGTTGTTTTTCCATCAACAGATACATTTTATTCAAACCGTAAAAGGCCGTTCCGTATTTATCTAAGTAATAATCAAGGGGTTTTTTCAGTCTAAGTAGGGCTATCCCGCACTCATGTTTGATTGGATCACTCATCTTTCCGCATTAAATTGAGGTGCAAAGTTAGTGTTTCTTTTTGAATCACGGTAGAAAGCTTGGTCGCATTTGCACCTGTTAAAACTTAGTTAAAAATGCAATTTTCGCAACAACTATTTGGATATTGAGACGTTTAATAAATAAGAACTACAGTTAAAGTATTCATATTGTTGGAACTAATAGTATTTCTTAACTTTACGAGTTTGGCTATTATAAAATAGATTTGAAGTTTTTTATTCGCTACATATGGTTATTCTTCCTGGCTTTTCAGGCTGTGGCTCAATCCAATACAATTTGGATCGAACCTAATGCAGGGCAATGGAGTGGACAAGCACATCAACGTATAAAAATCCCAAAAGGACATTTGTACATAGATAACGATGGATTTTTCTATTCGCTTTCCAATGTAGCTGATCTATACAATCACGATCATGAAGAAGGAGAAAGCGCGGAAGATGATTTGTTTAAAGAACATCATATTAAAGCGACATTCCTGCAATCTGATTTTTCTGATTATGAATTAGTTCAGCAATCCAAGCATTACAGAAACTATTATTTAGGTCAAGATCGATCCCAATGGGCATCCAAAGTATTTGACTATGAGAAAGTCATCTATCATGCAATTTATCCTGGAATCGATTTAGAGCTTTATGGTCTCAGTAGCAGTCTCAAGTATAATTTATTTCTTCAGCCTGGTGCAGATCCTACTTCAGTTCAAATCCAATATGAAGGACAAAGCAATCTAAATCTTGGAGAAAATGGTCTTGAAATAAGGACTTTATTTGGTTCAATTGTTGAAAAACATCCTATTGCTTTCTATGCTGATAATCAAGAAAAAATTGCCGTCGAATTTAAGTTGAAAGGAAATGTGTTGAAATTTGTTTTTCCAGAAGGATACGATAATTCCAGACCGATTGTAATTGACCCGGAACTTGAGTTTTCCACTTTCACTGGAGCGACTATGGACAATTGGGGAAATACTGCATGTCCGGGAAGCGACGGAACACTTTTTGCCGGAGGGATTAGCTTTGGAGGCGGTTATCCCGTTACAACTGGCGCCATCCAAACAGCATGGGCTGGGGGGCTGCCTGGGAACGGTCCGGGTGTAGACGTTGTCATCTCCAAATTTTCTTCAGATGGAACCCAATTGCTTTATTCCACATATCTAGGTGGATCAAAAAATGAGATTCCGCATTCCATGATTACCAATACCAACAACGAATTATTTGTTTACGGATCTACTTGTTCTGCAAACTTTCCAATGGATACTACTACAGCTTTTCAATCCACTATTGTTTCTTCAGTTTCTGCCGAGACCATCAACGGAATCAAATTCTCGGCCTCAGATGCATTTGTGGTACGCTTAAGTGCGGATGGAACTACGCTAATGGGTTCAACACTTTTTGGTGGGTCTGATTTTGATGCCATTAATCTTCATTCCGCTTCCGTAAGCAATCCCCTGGTCATCAATTATGGTGATGAATATCGCGGAGAAGTAATGATTGACGATCAAAACAATATCTATATAACAGGGACCACAAGATCAAATGATATTCCCCTACAAAATGCTATAAAAAATACCTTAAGTGGAAATTCGGATGCGTTTGTTGCCAAATTTAGTCCGGATTTAAGCAATTTGCTTTTTGCTACCTATCTGGGCGGAGATTTGGAAGATGCTGGAAATAGTATTCAGGTTTCTTCAACCGGTGACATGTATGTTGGTGGAGGAACTAACGGTCAAACATTCATGTCTGGTTTTGCTTCCTTGTATCAGGGAACTCCAGGATCAGATAGAGATGGATATCTTGCAAAGATCAACGGAACTACTTTTCAAATTGAAGCCATACGTTGGTTAGGAACAGCCTCCTACGATCAAATTTATTTTGTGCAATTAGACTTGAGTGAAAACGTTTATGTCTACGGACAATCTAATGGATCCATTCAATCTTTTGGATGTGCTTATGCCAACAATGGTCGAGGGCAGTTTATCGCGAAATTTAGTAATGACCTAACAACCCCTCTTTGGACTACTACTTTTGGATCTCCAGATGGGATTATCAACATTTCACCAACCGCATTTTTAGTAAGTGATTGTGGGCTTATCTATGTTTCAGGATGGGGAGGTCAATTGAATCAGGAACATGGAAGCTCGATTGTTGATCTTTGTACTACGAACAATCTTGAAGTCTCACCGGGAGCTTATCAAACCACCACCAGTGGAAGTAATTTTTACATTGCCGTTTTTGCTCCGGACATGTCCAATTTAAGTTATGCCACATTCATTGGAGGCTTTAGTTCTTCTTACAATCATGTGGATGGAGGAACTTCCAGATTTGACAAGGATGGTAATATCTATCATGCTGTATGTGCCGCTTGTGGTGGAATACCAGACGGTTTTACCTCAACACCCGGAGCATATTCTGAAACCAACAATAGCAGTAACTGTAACATGGC
>JAGQYP010000046.1 GCA_020436025.1 Crocinitomicaceae bacterium | reverse complement strand
TTGGACCTGCATGGGTGACTGCTGGAGATTGGATTACAGGAACACCCTATCCCATTTTTAACGTAGAAGATCCAGATCGAACCATTTTCACGGATTATCAAGTTCCATATTATCCCTTGGTTTATAAAATTTGTCCGGATAAGAAAACAGAATGGATATCTACTTCCTTGAATACTTCTCAATTGTATCAAAAAGTTCAGGATTGTCAAACACTTTCAATTGAAGAAGAAATATTAGCTGGAAAAATCTATATCGATCAATTAAATAAGAATTTGATCATTGAAAATTACGATCAAGTTCAGTCAATCGAGATCATTAATCTACAAGGACAAAAAATAAATTCGATCCAAAGTGTTACTTCTGGAACAATCGACATTCATACATTAGAAACAGGCATATACATTTTTCAAATGAATACAGAACAAGGCCCTGTGGTGCGAAAACTATTCATGAATTAGTATTAATCTTAGCGCAAAGAGTGAAGGGTGGCGATATTTTGTCACCCTTTTTTTGTCTTCTATACAGATCAATTTAATTTTTTTTGCTTCTCCGTGAACCGATCCTTTTTATCTTGGATACTTACTTTAGAATTCGAATTCATTTTTTATTAATGAAGACTAAAGCAACATGAAACAAATCGTAATTATTTTAATCGTATTCAGCCTCAATCTTGTATTTGGACAAAAGGCTATGAAAATCATTTCTCCAGCAATTAAAATGGAATCGGATGAATGGTACAATGAACAAATGAAATTATGGAAAGCAAAAATTGATGCAGACCCATCCAATGAGGAGGCCTGGTACAATTATTTTCGAGCTTGTAATTACAGCAGATCTTGTGGGAGAGATGAATTGATCGAAATAGCTGAAGATGCCAACAAGGCGATTCCACAATCTTTCAGTTACTATTATATGATGAATAAACTAACTTCTGGAAATAACAGTTATTTAGATTCTGCATATGCGAAAGACCCAAGTAATACTGATATCTGGGAAGGATTATTGGTGAGAGCTATCACAAATGGAGACAAGGCTAACGAAGTACTTTTTGCTGAGAAATTATTCAATTCTGATGAAGAAGATATTAGCTTATATCATTGGGGCTATAATATCTTAAGTTCTTTGGAGCAAAATGCAATTCTTTTTACCCACGGTGACAACGACACTTTTGGAGCCTGGATCTTGCAGGCAGCTAAAAATATCAGATCTGATGCCCATGTTGTGAACACCTCTTTACTGATGGACAGCACTTACTGCAATAAATACTGGAACTTATTCCTTCCAAATGAAAAGTGGGTTTCAATCCAAAATTATTATACCGATAACAAAGTAGATTGGGATAATGGATATGCTTACACCCAATTTTTAATGAAGAAATTTGCTGAATCGGGTCGTGCAATTCATATGACTGTTGCAACTCCGGAATATTACAAATCAGAATTCGAAGAAGAAGATTTGATCTTAACTGGACTTACATTCAAATACGACCCAAGTCATAAAACATCTTCAATTGCTAGTTTAATCAAGAATTTTGAATCGGTTTACAAGTTAGAATATGTAGAGCAACGCTATTTCTCTAACATTTGGGATAATAAGGCAAAAAACATGGCCAAAACCTATCTTACTGGGTTGATTAAATTATACGTGCATTATCAACAAACTGGAAATACAGAAAAAGAAGCTTGGGCAAAACACCTCATTCAAATTATTGAGCCCAATCCTATCACATTAGGAATATATGGCGATTTCATTGAATCAGAAACAGGTGTGAAACCAATTGAATTTAATGGGTTATGGATTAAAACAAAAAACTATTTCAAGAAATTCAATCAAATTGAGGAAGATCTTTATGCCTCTCAAACCGAAGAGATGAATTGGGAGTATCGAATTTTTCTTGATGATTTGAAGGAGAATAACCCTCAAGCCTATGAAAAATTCAGACCAGATAGTACCCTCTTCACAAAATCATACAAAGAAGCTTTTTTAGAACCAATGGAAAGAATGTATCACTGGCATCCAGCATATGATGAATACCCAGTTGTTAATATATCTAAAGAAGCGGCAACCGAGTATTGCAAGTGGTTAACTTCACAATGGAACAACGATCCTAAACGAAAGTTTGATAAAGTAGAATTCATCTTACCAACAGAAGACCAATGGGAAATGGCCTCGGGTGAACCACAACAAATTCAAAATGCAGAAGGTTGTTATGTAATCAATGGTTATTTGAAGGATAAAGATGGGAGAAGATATCATGAAGATGGAGGATTTTTTATGGTAAAAGTGGATTCCTATACTCCGAATTCAACAGGACTTTACAATACCTATGGAAATGTTTGTGAAATGATTTCGGATAAGAGTCAAACCAAAGGTGGAGGATGGGATACAGAATACAATGATTTCAAAAAATCAAGTCATTTTCAGTCTGCCCCACATCCAACAGTAGGATTTAGAGTTTTCATGAAAGTAATACAGAAATAGGTGAATGTTTATTCTCAAGAATAGATACAAACTCTCTGATGAGGACTTAGTCCAGCTCATCTCAAAGCAACAAGATCACAAGGCCTTCGAGGTCATCTACGAGCGATATCATCAGAGAGTGTTCACTTATTTTCTTAGATCCACTCAAAATCAAACCACTTCAGAAGATCTGTTACAAGAGTTATTTTCTGGACTTTGGGAGAAAGCTTATCAGTTTAATCCCAAATACAGTTTCAGACCTTGGTTTTACACCATGGGATCCAATCTGATGCGGAAACACTTTAGAAATCCTGTCATGGTGGATTTGGAGGGAAATCACATCGAACAAGCAGCAGAGGAAACGCCTATTTCTCAATTATTAGACAAGGAAAAAACGGCTGAAATACATCAGATTAACGAACAACTTCCGGAGCATTTAAGAGAAGTGTTTTGGTTGCGAATCATTGAAGAATTTTCGGTGAAAGAAGTGGCGGATATTGTTCAAATTCCAGAAGGCACCGTGAAATCAAGATTATCAAAAGCCATTCAATTGGTTAAAGAATATTTCAATACTAACAATTCAAGTTATGAAGGAAAAAATAGAACTTTGGGCTAGTTTGTACAGTTGGGAGGATCTCAACTCGGATCAGCAAATTCTAGTAGGAAATGAGTACGGTAAAGAAGCCTATTCAGCATTACATCAGAAGCTGATTTCTTTTAAAAATCTTGATCGTCCGTCAGATGATCTGAAAGCGAAAATATTGGCGATTCCTCAGAAAAAGAAAAACAGAATACTTCCCTTTATTTCTGGAATTGCTGCAGCCTTGTTGATTGGCTTTTTAATTGGATCCTTGAGCTTCCCAAAAATCATTGAAATAAAGGAAAAAGTAAGTGATCGAGACACTATTTTCAAGACTCAAATTGACACCATTTTTATTGCTCAAACGGATACCATCATACAAGAAAAAATCAAGTATAAAAAAGTAGTGAAAACTGAATACGTCAAGGATGAAATTGTTGTAAATGATTGTTATTCTACCCCGACAAATCTATCTCCAGATTACAAAGTTCCAGTCCCTAAATATGAGGTCCCATTGCCAAAAAATGATTTTTCATCCAAAGAAGAAGAGTTTGTAGTACATGTGGACCAAGAATATTCGGATATTTTGAAAAGATAAGTTGCTTTAAAAAGAATACCAACATTCATCTTTATTTCATGCGATAGATGAATAAGAATTGAAATTATCTGTTTATTTTTCAAGCTATTAAGAAATATAAACAGCATGCGATATTTATTCCTTCTTATTTTTATTTCAGGTGCAATTCCTTTGTTCTCGCAAGATTTGAAGATGGTGGATAGTCTGACAATAGCCTTAAAATCAGCTAAAGACCTAGATACAAAAGATAAAATTATCGGCGAGTTGTTTTGGGAAGTGGTTTATTCCAACCCCATGGAGGCTGTTCAGTATGCAGAAATGCAAAAAAAGCTCTTTGATGAAAGCAAGGATTACTATTACATGTCTGGGTATTACAACAAATTAGGTACGGTCTATTATCTCATGTCTGAAATGGACACAGCCCTTTATTTGTACAAGAAAAAGATAGAATACGATGAAAAAGAAGGGGATCTCAATTCAAAAGTTGGAACCTTATTCAATATTGGAACTATTTATCAATCACAAGGGGAATATGGAAAAGCCAGAGATGCTTTTGATAAAGTACTAGCACTTGATTTAGAATTGAAGGATACTGGTGCGATCATTTCAGATTATGACATCATAGGGGTCAATTATTTTTATCAAGAAGATTTTGTAAAAGCTGAAGAATATTTATTCAAAGCTTATAAAATGATCCAAGAGACTGGAAATGAAAAAAGTATCACGACTGTTCTGGTTGACATTGGGGAACTATACCGCGAACAACATCAACTTGAAAAAGCCTTAAAATATCTTCTGGAGGCGGATAAAATTGTAAGAAAAGGCCACAACAAACAGGAACATTATACTGTCCTCAACAATATGGCATTAATTTATGATTCCATGGGAGATATCCAAAAAGCTATTGATACGCATAAAAAAGCGATCAAAATTGCAAAAGAAGGCGGCTATGATAGAGAAACAGCTACCTCCATGAATAATATTGGATATATCTTTATGATGAATAATCAACCCGATAGCGCATTAGTCTATCTATTTCCTGCACTAGAAATAAAAAGAGAAAGTAGTTCTCCAAGGAGTTATTGTTTAACCCTATCTAATATTGGGAATTCCTATCAAAAAAAGAAAATGTATTCCAAAGCCATTCAGTATTTTCAGGAAGGAATAGAAGTTTCCCGAGAATATGAATTAACATCAGCCTATGCAGCTTTTAATATTTACAAAGCCTCTGCTTTAATCGATAATGGCAATGTTCTAGAAGCAGCTAAACATGTATCGATTGGTTTGGAATTAGCCAATGCTGAAGGGAATATAGAAGAAATGATTACCGGAAGGGAAGTATATGCACGTGTTCTTGCAGGAAAAGGAGATTACCGAAGAGCATTTTATATGTACAAGGAATTTCATGAGATGAGCGATAGTTTATTTGCACTAGAAAAAGCAGATGAAGTAGCCAAAGCAAATAGCCGATATGAATCACAAATAAAGGAGCAAAAAATCGAGCTGCTTAATCAAGAAAATAAGATAAAAGATGATGAGATCTTAAGAGAACAAGAAATCAATAAGAGAAAAACCGCAGAGAATCAGAGAAAGCAAATAATGATTTACGGATCTATCGTCGGAATCATTTTAGTGTTAATTGCTGCTTTTGTTTCCTTTAAGGCTTATCGAACAAGTAAAAGAGCCAATCAAAAATTATCAGAAAAGAATGCTGAAATACAAGAACAAAAGGAAATCGTAGAAGAAAAGAATGCTGAAATTTTAGATTCCATTACCTATGCCAAAAGATTGCAGGAAGCCATTTTACCACAAAAGAAAGTGATCTTAAAATGGCTCCCAAATAGTTTTGTGCTATACAAACCCAAAGACATTGTTGCGGGTGATTTTTATTGGATGGAGAATGTGGACGATACTTTGTATATCGCTGCTGCGGATTGTACCGGACATGGGGTGCCCGGAGCCATGGTTTCCGTAGTTTGCTCAAATGCATTAACCAAAACATTATTGGAAGAAAAAATAAAGGATACTGGAAAAATTTTAGATCGAACTAGAGAATTAGTAACAGATCAATTCGGAAAGTCTTCGGATGAAATCAAAGATGGAATGGATGTTTCTTTAGCAGCCATCAACTTCAAAACAATGGAATTGAACTGGTCCGGTGCACACAATCCCATTTGGATCATTCGTAAAGGAGAAAAAGAACTTGAAGGACAAATTCAAAATAACATCAGCATAACGAAAGATGAAAAAAGTGAATTCGTTTTACATGAAATCAAAGCAGACAAACAACCTGTTGGAAAATACGATATGGCTTCAAACTTCAACTCGAATTTGATGAAAATAGAAAAAGAGGATACACTTTATTTGTTTTCGGATGGTTATGCGGATCAATTTGGAGGCGAAAAGAATACATCAAAAGCAGGTGGAAAGAAATTCAAATCCGCCAATTTTAAAAAGCTACTTTTAAGTCTACAATCCGAACCGATGGAAAAACAAAGAGAGCTTATAAACGATCAATTTGAGCAATGGAGAGGAGATTTGGAGCAGGTGGATGATGTTTGTGTGATTGGAGTGAGGGTTTGATTTTTAATATTCCATTTGGTTTTTGATATGGCGGTAAAATAAAAAAGTCCGGATTGCTCCAGGCTTTTGCTCCCCCTCTTGGGCTTACCGAAAGCATTCTACTAAATCTCCACTTCGCTACAATTAAGTTTCATAGCATCGGCACAGGTGAACCAAGGACCCTCTGATTAACAGTGAAATTCTCCTAAAAATTTTCCAACCACTACCCCCCTTACAAACTAAGTGATACAGCGATTTATTGTCGATTTTTGTTATTTTAATTAATACCGATTTTAGCCAATTATATCCGTTTTTGAAGTTAAATCCGACCACAAAACCCGACCACACACGAAACTATATTTTCATTTATCTACCGATAAAAAAAGTATATCGTTTCACATACTTTTATGACTAATATTAGACATGAAATATAGCCATGCTAAAAATTAGAAGAGATTTGCAAAAGAAGTAAGTGACTCATATTTGTGTTCGTTAAATTTCATACATTTACCGTATTAATATCTCGATATTCACTTGCATTTGTTTTAATTTGACTAATTTGTAAATCATGAAAACTAACCTTGGTCCGACATACGTTCTGCTTTCTTTAGTTCTTTTGGTATTGCTAAGATTTGCTCTTGTATATCACATTTCATCATCTGCAATGTTACCAATTGAAGCCAAGAGATGGGGAACAGGAATAATTATCTTATTGATTGTAAAAGCTCTATTAACATGGTGCTTTGGAATCTATTATATGATAGAAATTTATGGGGTCAGAAAGCGTGGCTATTTATGGGCATACCTTGGTATATTCCTTCCCTTTATTGCATTGTTGATAGCGGTCTTCAATCAACCTGATGAATACAAAGAATACTATTATAAAAAGCATTCCTTAAAACAAAAAAATGATTCTGACCAAATTAGTCAAAAGAAATATGAAGCTCAAATCGACGCACTGAAGAAAATTAGGAAAGAACAATGGCACAATGAGAAAAACGAGTCAAGACAAAAGGAAATTGACAAAAAAAATCTTCGCCAAAATATTAATGCCGATAAAGAAAGTTTCAAAACCTTGGAAGCGTTAAAAAATGAAGGAATTCTAACTGAAAAAGAATATCAGCAAAAAGTTGAAATAGTTAATGAAAACATCAAGAAGAAGGAAAGGTCTGTTGTCAAAGATGAAATAATTTCAAAATTGAAAGACCTTTTAGATAAAGGAGTTCTTACTAAAGAAGAATACGAAAATAAGATAAATGAATTGTAAATAGATGTCTGCATAGAGAAATCCTTAGGTTTACTTTTTTTCGGGAAAATACGGTTCGCATTCCCATGCTCCATTCATACCTCTTTTTACTCTTATATACGTGCAAACGCCTAACTCAATACACTTATTTATTAATACGTCTTCATCATTGCTCTTGTACACTTCTTCATTCTTTGGACTGTACAATATCCAAGCACCATGAATAAGCTGAATCCTATGGTATCCCAACTTCCGTATTTTATTAAATGTAAATGTCATATCCTGCAAAAAAGAAAAATACTATATTAACAAATGCTTCTAAAATAGGAGAGTCTTACATAAAAGATTTACTGAAAGATTAATTTCAATTCCTTTAGTTCTGGATTAGCATACATATTTATAGAATAAATGAGAAACTCACAAATTAATCAGCTTGGTAGAGAATTTATTGCCGTTTCTAAAATCGTAGGGAATCCTAAGGAAACAAAAATTCATATTTGTGTGGGTAAATCAACTGACATTAGATCTGCCATTCCATTATGTAACAGTATTGTTCCTTTATTAATAACCCCTGAATTGTCAAAATTCTATAAAATTTATGATAGAAGTTCAAATGAAGAAATCAACTGCCAAGAATGTTTAGAGAAATACAAATTGGCGGTCGAAATAATCAATGAGAATCCTTATTCCCATATTACTGGTGTACAAAGTGATTTTAAAAGAGAAATAAATCTCCGCTTAAATGGTGTTAGGCCAGTTTTTCCAAAAAATGAATCTAACCACAATGTTTCCAAAAGTTTGAAAAAAAATATTAATGATGAAGTAAAAACCAAAACAAACAATGAAAAGAATGTCAAAAATAAAGATTTGTTGTTTTTCATATTGATTGTTATCCCCTTAGTTCTTTTTATTTTCTTCGAACTCCTAATTATAGGTTTATGTTTGGGAATACTCTTAGTGATTCATTTTTTATTGAGAAGTAGTAAGAAAACCAGACAGCACTAGTAATCCAAATAAATTCGAATTTGACACCTTGCACGGTTTGAAGATTCGTTTATTCGTGAGTTCTAGTTCCAAACTTGTAACAATCGGCAAAACAAAAAAGGTACTGTTATTAAAACCAAATATTTCTATAAAATAATTTATCTTTAAAATTCAAGGAAGTATTTTTTGGATACTATCCCGCGTAGTCTCTAATTAATTTTAGAGGCTACTTTTTTGATATTGTGGATCATAAACCTGATCAGATTTCCATAGAGCATATATCATAAGTAATAATCTCCTTTGTAACGCAACAGCTCCAACCATTTTGGTTTGATAATCATTCCTCTCGTTTATTCTGTTGTAAATATTTTTGTGGTGTTCATCAAATCTTGAAGCGGCAAGAGCAGGAAAATGCAGAGCACGACGAATGTGGCGATTTCCTTTTTTCGAGATTCTTGTTTTTCCTACAACCGAAGTCCCTGATTGACGTTCTACTACATCGTATCCGGCGTAACTTACCAGTTGTTTTCTATTCCGAATCATTTTAAATCCCATTGTTTCAGCGATAACCACTGCAGCAGCCATTAGCCCCACACCCTTTATTGTCTGAATTCTCTCCATCTTTTCTCTTAACCAATCCTCTCTTTCAATTAAATTTTGAATGGCTTGTTCAACCTTTTCAATTTGCGTTTCGATTGATTTAATCAATTTCTTGTTTGTTTTTAATACAAAAGGAATAGTTCCCTGGCTGAACTCTTTACTATGCAACATATTTTGGAGAGCTACTTTTTGACATTGAAGTTGTTCATGTAATCGAGTTAATTGTCTCAGCTCTAAAAACAATGGAGTGGGAGGCTCCCATAAGTTGAACTTACGCTCTACTCCAATTTGAGCAATTGCCCTTGCATCAACAAAGTCATTCTTCGTCTTCACATTTAAACTTTTCATGAAATGTTTGACTTTATTTGGAAGAATAACAACCACCGATTTTTTTGTTTTATACAAATGATACGCTAATGGTTCATAATACACTCCTGTTGCTTCCATTATATAGCAAATAGGAACATCTTTTTTTTGATTTTGCCTTACCCACTTGAGTAATTGATTAAATCCTGAGTTGTTATTTAAAAATCGGTGTACTTTGGTGAAGTAAATCTCCTGATCCCTATCCATTGTACAAAGGGTGGCATGAAAACTATCTTTTGAGCAATCAATGCCAATACATTGCTTAATAAAACCAGACATAGTTTAAAGTTTTAACAAGTAATCCTTTCCTCTGCCTTTGCTTTTGTATTATCCTTGCTTATCTTTTTGATAGCATTAAGTACTGTTCTGACTTAAGAAAGAAAAAAAGAATCAGGAAATGTCTTTTTTACGATATAACTTATTATTTATCTAGCCCCGACTGTAATCTCTAATTCTTTTTACTTGTGTTATTTATATGAATAAAACTAATTACTGGTAAAAATAAAAGCCCGGATTGCTCCAGGCTTTTCAGCTCCCCCTCTTGGGCTTACCGAAAGCATTCAACTAAATCTCCACTTCGCTACAATTAAGTTTCATAGCATCGGCACAGGCGAACCAAGGACCCTTCCCGAATTCTCGGGATCAGATGCTCTAATGCTGACGCTATCGGTCAGCATCCTGACAAGCTTTGCTTCGTCAGGGCCAGCTAAGCTAAGGAGGAGATTGCAATCAACTTTTCTATGTAAATCCTACTTTTCTGTTTCTTGATAAACTTTTCTCGCTGCATACTTTCACTCCTGCTTTCATATTCTTCCTTGTAAACTAATGTCCAAGGTATTCCCCTTTTTGTCCAAATTTTATTGTATTCTTTGGAATTGTGGAATTTCAAGCGATTCTCAATATTTGTGGTTTGTCCAACATAGTATTTATTAATACTTGGAGAATACAAAATGTATACGAAGTACTTCATTGATTTTGATTTGGTGGTAAAACAAAAAAGCCCGGATTTCTCCAGGCTTTTGCTCCCCCTCTTGGGCTCGAACCAAGGACCCTCTGATTAACAGTCAGATGCTCTAACCAGCTGAGCTAAGGAGGAATATTCCTTTTATTTCAATCTCTTCTCTTTGTCTCTCCTGGCTTGGACCCTTCCCGATTATCGGGATCAGATGCTCTAATGCTGACGCTTTCGGTCAGCATCCTGACAAGCTTTGCTTCGTCAGGGCCAGCTGAGCTAAGGAGGAGTTTGCAATTAATTTTGCGAGGGCAAATATAAACTATTTGTATTTCTCACAAAAGAAAATCCATAAAAAAAATGATTCTACTCTTAGGAAATCAATTAAAGTCTTGAGAATCAAACTCTACTTCTTCTTCGTCCAGATTGAAGTCTTCATCAGAATATCCTTCTCCTATCTTCGCTGGCTTCAGAATATTGGTTTTAGATACATTGAGCCGGATCTCTGCTTTGACACTATTATCTTCTTGTAAATAACCCTTGGCGAAGGGTGTTCCTACGACTTCAACTAAAGTTCCCTTTGTTAGAAAATCAAGGATGCGCATGTTTGCGCCGTCCTTTTTCCAAATGGTACAATTGACCCAAGTTGTCTTGGTTCTTTGTTCATTTGTTTTCTTATCTCTCCAATTTTTATTATGAGCAACAGGAAAATTAATCGCGATTAGGCCTTTGCTCATTTCTTTAACAACTGCGTCCTTTCCAATATTGCCAATAAGGCGCGTTTCGAATACCGTAGCCATAGTTTGTAAAATTTCTAGTCTGATTGTAACTTCCTAATATATCGAATTGTTTGCACAAATCAAAATAACTTACTGATATACACTATGTTCTACATGTTTGTACCCTTGTTTTTTCTTTCAGGGATTAGTTCTATTTTTGTTCAAACAGTATTATGGAGTCAAACCACATTCGAGTAAAGGAAATTTTCTTAAAGGCAATCGAATTGCCCGAGGAAGATCGTATTCCATTTATTCAAAAAGAATGTGGTGGGGATCAAGATCTACAAACCGAAGTAAGTACTTTGATCGAAAACCACAATGAAAGATCTTTATTCGAAGCGCCAATCCAAAAAAAAATAGATCCTAAAAAACACAAAAAGGAACCTTCTGAATTTGAGATTACACTCAAGAAAATTCAAAAACGAAAGAATAAAAAGTTTCGCTACAATCTGATTCTTATTGCGATCATTATTAGTTTGATCAGTGTTGGTATTTGGACCCAACAAAAAATGAAGGACTCTATCATTGAATTGAATGAGCATTCCTTGGATCACAATATTAAAGCGACCATCAAGTCACTGGAAGAATGGATACGTGATAAAGAAAATCTGATTACAACAGTTTCCAAAGACTCTACAGTTATTGCAGCTACTGAATACTTAACCTCCAAATATGGGATGGGTAAATTTGGAAATAAGGACAGTATTTGGAATGATCCTGTGCATCGTAGGCTGATTGAAAAATTAAAACCCATTATTCTTGTTGTTGAATCTCCATCTTTTAGTATTGTTGACGCTTCAGGTTATCGAATTGCTTCTAATATTTATGAAGTAGTTGGGATGCAGATGAGTCCAAATGGGATGAAAGAAATATTGCCCTCCATTCAGTTAGATGGTCCAAAATTTACTCGTCCTTATATGCATCGAATCAATATGGTGGAACCCGTTAAGGATGATTCTGAAGTGCCAGTTACCTGGGTGGATTGTAGCATTAAAGTGAATGAAAATGCGATCGCCACAATTGGTTTTTCATTTTATGCCTCCAATGGTTTTAATGACGTGCTTTCAAGTCATAAAATAGGAATCAATGGACACACATACGCCTTTGATGAAAAAGGGATTTTACTTTCGGAGATTCAAGATGTGGATGAATTAATCAAATATGAAATTCTAAAGAAAGGAGAAGATCCGGTATTGAAATTAAAATTGATCAATCCGATGAATGCCTTGAAAGATAGTAAAACCATCGACCGAAACATTTATAATAAAAGTGAATTGATCCTGCCCGTTAAAGAGGCCCTTGCCGATAAAGAAGCAGATTCAGAATTCATTATTCATACTGTTACAGAACCCTATTACACTTTCAATGGAGATGAAGTCATTGGAGCCTATGTTTGGCTTCCTAAATACAATATTGGTTTAGTAACTGAACTTCCTACCAAAGAAACCCTCAAACCCGTTCATTATCTTAATTTGATCTTAATTATTTTAATTGGGCTTTTAATTGGGTTTGTGGTGTTCTCTTTTATTTCATCCTATCAAGTTGCAAGACTAAATAAGGAGATTGGAGAAACCTCCAGACTCGGCCAATACACCCTAATCAAACATATCGGTGAAGGAGGAATGGGTGAAGTTTATTTGGCCAAACATGCTTTCTTATCTAGGCCAAATGCAGTGAAACTTTTGAAAAGTGAATTTTCCCATAAAAGAGATGTAGTCAAAAGATTTGAGCGAGAGGTCCAGTTGGCTAGTCAGTTAAAGAACCCTCACACGATCCAAATCCATGATTTTGGTTATACCGAAGGTGATCGATTTTACTATGCCATGGAATTTCTGGAAGGCATTACTTTGGCTGACCTAATCCGCATAGAAGGATCTTTATCACTGAGTAGAACGGTGGTATTGTTGAAACAAATTTGTTATTCCTTGCAAGAAACCCACGATCATGGTTTGGTTCACAGAGACATTAAACCTATGAATATCATGATCTGCAAGCTTGGGGGCATCTATGATTTTGTAAAGGTACTGGACTTTGGACTAGTCAAGGATATTGAAGGAGAAGATTTAGAAATGACTCAAGAAGCCTTTATTCAAGGAACACCTGTTTATATGGCTCCAGAAAGGTTTTTAAGACCTCAACTTAGTTCTCCGAAGTCTGACATCTATTCCATAGGTATGGTGGCTTATTATCTTGTTACTGGGAGAAAAGTATTTGACCATATCGATCGGAATTCTTTGTTAAATGAAATCTTGAATACGACCCCAAAAAATGTGGGAGAACTAACAAATGAAAATCTTCCTAAAGATTTCTCTGATTTAGTGATGAGTTGTTTGGCCAAAGACATGGAAGATCGCCCGGAAAATATCTCAGCCATTTTGAATGTATTGAATAAACTTGATGTTTCTGCCTGGACTCAAACTGAAGCGAAAAATTGGTGGGAAAATCATATTGAAAAGAAATAAGGGAGATAACTATCGCAGCTAATCTCCCTTATCAAGGATGAGAATAATCCTCAGTGTCTCACCCCAAAACATGAAAAAGATTACCCTATACGCGTTAAGAGGAAAGATTATCCGCAAAAATAAATTGAGAAATTTTAAATTTGCCTCATGAAAAAATTGAAATACATACTTTTTGCAGCTGTTCTTTTTACTCTTTCATGTACTTCTACCCAGGAAAATTCTCCTGTTGAAGACGACAAAGAAGAAGATTGTGGTTGCGACGAAGTAGACACTACTGCATCTTAATTCTAAGCGAAGAAGGTAAAAATAAAGGTCGTTGCAAATCCTAACAAAGCTCCTAAATAGACTTCAGATTCCTTATGTTGATTGAGAATGAGTCTGCTTGTTCCAACAATCCCCAAAAGCAAGCACAAAGAAGGAATGATCCACTCGTTGTAATTGATTTGAGATCTTAGATAAACAAACATTAAGGCAAGTAGTGAACCTAATGCGGCTGTATGCCAAGAGAGTTTAATTAGATTGATCGTAATCAGCATGATTACTATGGCCGCGGCTATGCTTAAAATATAGTATTTCACCATAAGAGGAATCACATTATCCGGATCCATGAAGAAAAGTTGGAAAATCACGATCACCAAATAAACCAGCATCATGAATAATGGTACTTTTCGCTCATCGGGATTTTCAAGCTGATAGGAGGTGATCACTCTACCTGTCTTAAGAACCACCATGCTCAACATCGGAGCAGCTATGGTAAGTACGGCCAATAAGGAATACAGTCTTAACTTATATCCTTCATCAAAATAATAGAAACTTTCTGCTTTAATGAATGAAATAGATTCGGTTGGAGTTGAAAACAATAAATAAACCCCAATTGTTGGGATAAAGAGTGGATGAAAAAGTACTGAAATGATATTAGCCACTAATTTCATTAGATCTCCTTTCTCAATCGTGCTACAGGGATCCCTAATTGTTCTCTGTATTTCGCAACGGTTCTTCTTGCAATATTGTATCCTTTTTCCTTGAGTAAGGCTGCTAATTTTTCGTCTGTCAATGGCTTTTTCTTGTGCTCTCCATCGATGGCTTCCTGAAGAATTTTCTTTACTTCTCTTGTAGAAACCTCTTCACCTGAATCTGTAGAAAGGGACTCCGAAAAGAAATACTTCAGAGGCATGATTCCATAATTCGTTTGCACATATTTGCTATTGGCCACTCTTGAAATCGTTGAGATATCCAAACCAACGATTTCCGCAATATCTTTTAAAATCATTGGCTTTAACTTGGTCTCATCACCAGTCAGAAAATAATCTTTCTGATACTCCATAATCGCGTTCATTGTGAAAAGCAAAGTTTGTTGCCTTTGCTTGATGGCATCAATAAACCATTTTGCCGAATCGATCTTTTGTTTTACAAATAAAATCGCATCCTTTTCAGCTTTATTCTTACTCTTGCTTTCAGCATAGGCTCTCAACATTTGCTCGTAGCCTCTACTTACTTTAAGTTCAGGAGCATTTCTTGAATTCAGAGAAAGTTCGAGTTCTCCTTCGTTTTCATTTAGGATGAAATCTGGAATAATGGCTTGAAAATCCCTGGAAGATTCTTTCATCGAATTACCAGGTTTTGGATTCAATTTAATGATTTCTTCAATCGCATCTTTAAGATCCTCATCATCTATTTCAAACTTCTTCTGAATTTTAGAATAGTGCTTTTTTGTAAACTCCTCGAAGAAATCTTCCAAAATCTTCTTAGCTGTATAAACACTGATATCACCCGTATCTTTTCTTTCGATTTGAAGCAGCAAACATTCTCTTAGGTCCCTCGCTCCCACTCCAGCAGGCTCAAACTCTTGGATAACTTCAATGATTCTCTCTATATCCTCTTCGTTCACATGGATATTCTGTGAAAATGCTAAGTCATCCACCAATGCGTCTGATTCCCTTCTAAGGTAGCCATTTTCGTCAATATTCCCAATCAACATTTTCGCAATGGCCATTTCCGTTTCACTTAACCTTCTTAAGCCTAATTGCTCATCCAGCAATTCATGAAATGTTTTTCCTTGAGAAAATGGAACGGCTTTTTCTTCATCATCTGCACTGTAATTATTGGATTGGGATTTATATGACGGCATATCGTCATCCAAATAATCGGAGATATCAAATTCTTGCTCGGCTTCAGAAACTTCAGATTTGTCTTCATACTCTAAATCTGAGTCAGGCGCTTCTTCCTTTCCCTCTTCCAATGCAGGATTTTCTTCAATTTCTTGTTTGATTCTTTGCTCTAACTCAATAGTTGGAATCTGCAGCAATTTCATCAATTGAATCTGCTGAGGCGATAATTTTTGAAGTAACTTCTGATTTAAAGTCTGTTTAATCATGTGTAAATAAATCTGCTTGGACTAAATATAAGAAATTCCTTTAAAATTCTGCATTCTTAGGAGTTCTAGGAAATGGAATGACGTCTCTAATATTTCCCATTCCTGTCAAAAACATCACCATTCTTTCAAATCCTAACCCAAATCCTGAATGCACAACAGTACCAAATTTTCTGGTTTCTAAATACCACCATAACTCCTCTTCAGGAATATTAAAATCCTTGATTTTTTGTTTTAAAACATCAAATCGCTCTTCTCTTTGTGATCCTCCAACGATCTCTCCAATTCCAGGGAAAAGGATATCCATGGCTGCCACCGTTTTACCGTCTTCATTCAATCGCATGTAAAAGGCTTTAAATGAAGCAGGATAATCTGTAATAATCACTGGTTTCTTGAAGTGTTTTTCAACCAAATATCTTTCGTGTTCCGACTGCAAATCTGTTCCCCATTCAACCGGATATTTGAATTTCTTTTTCTTGTAAGGAGTTGATTGAAGTAATAACTCTATCGCATTGGTATAAGTAATTCGCTCAAAGCCATTGTTAACTACGAACTCCAATCTTTCAATCAAACTTAATTCTTGTCTTTCATTTTGAGGCTTCTGCTTGTCCTCATTGATTCCTCTTTCATTTAAAAAAGCTAAATCGTCTTGACAGTTTTCCAAAATATAAGAACAAACATATTTAAGAAAATCCTCTGTCAAGTCCATATTGTCCTTCAAATCATTGAATGCCACTTCTGGTTCAATCATCCAAAACTCTGCCAGGTGTCTGGAAGTATTTGAATTTTCAGCCCGAAATGTGGGTCCGAAAGTATATACAGCTCCTAGAGCCAAAGCTCCTAATTCTGCCTCTAGCTGACCCGAAACTGTTAAGTTGGTTTCTTTCCCAAAGAAATCTTCTTTCCAGTTGATGTTTCCATTTTCATCTTTTGGGGCATCATTTACGGGTAAAGTTGTAACCCGAAACATTTCTCCTGCTCCTTCTGCATCAGATCCCGTGATTATTGGTGTATGCAGATAATAAAAACCTCCATCATTGAAATATTTGTGAATTGCATAGGCCGCAGTATGACGAATTCTGAAAACCGCCCCAAACGTATTGGTTCTGAATCGCAAATGCGCTTGATCACGAAGAAATTCTAAACTGTGTCTTTTGGGTTGCATCACCGTTTTTTGAACCTCTTCCGGATCTGCTTTCCCTAAAATTTCGAATCGTTCTACCTGTATTTCGCACGATTGCCCTTTCCCTTGAGATTCGACCAATTTCCCTTCAACAGCTATAGATGAAGCTACTGAGATGTCTTTTAAATCAGCATCTTTAAACTGATCTAAGTTTACAACTGCTTGGATATTGTTGATGGTAGATCCATCGTTGATCTGAATAAATTGGTTATTTCTGAAAGAGCGTACCCACCCTTTTACCAATATAGATGCTCCAATAGCTGGATTTGAAAGAATCTCCTTAATCTTAGTTCGCTTCATTTTGTTGAAATTTTGAAGTGGCAAAATTAAGTTAAACTTACATTTGGACAAGGGTACAGGTGATTTTATTTTTCTGAATCAACAATTCTACTGAATTCTATATTCTTTGTACAACAGACTTATTTTAAAGTTATTATCTATGCTAATCAGAGGATTTTTATAATTTTGGGCTATTCTACATATCGCTAGTCATGAAAATTTTAATTGTACTACTTGTTTTTTGCTCCCCTTTTGTTTTTGGATTTAGCCAAACAGACTCCATTGTTCCTGGTCCATACTCAGCCTATTACGAGAATGGAAACATCAAACTGGAAGGGACCTATTCTGAAAAAAAAGACAGAGAAGGTAAATGGCAACACTACTTTTCAGATGGTAAAGTGCAAAAAATAGAAAACTACAAACGTGGTTCTTTAGTCGGTGAGTACAAAGAATTTTTTCCAAGCGGAAATATCAAAGTAGAAGGAAATTATTCGCCCTTTCAAACCAAAAAAGAAGGTGTTTGGAAAGAGTTTTATGAAAACGGTCAATTACAATTTCAAGCCCAATACCATTCTGGTGAATTATGTGGAATCTACCTTATGTATTACGTGAATGGGAACGTTTCTTTAAAGGGAGAATATGATTATTTCAAAAACACAAAAAGAGGAGATTGGATTGAGTATTACGAAGATGGATCCATTAAAAAAGAAGAGTTTTACAATTCAAAAGGAATCCTTGAGAAACAAAGTATCGAGTACTACATGAATGGAAAAATCAAACAAATTGGTGAACATGATTTTGTTACAGGTAAGAAAGATGGAAAATGGACAGTTTTTTACGAAACTGGAGACACAATGAGTGTTTCTTATTTCCGCAAAGGATTACAAGTTGGAGAACACAAAGAATTCCATGAAAATGGAAAAACAAAAATCACTTGTACCTACAATTTCTCTGGACAGTTAAATGGTGAATACCACGAGATGGATTCCGAAGGAGCAACTATTTCCAAGGGGAACTATACTGAAGGTGAAAAAACCGGAAAATGGATTGAAACAAATGAATTAGGTGAAATCAAAAAGGTGAAGTATTAATCAAAATTTTGATTCTCAACATTCTGCTCTATTCTTTTCTCTAAATCAGGATCATCGTTTTTATCTTCCTTGTCTTTGTTCAAAATCTTTAATGGAATTTGCGGCATTAAAACTTCTGTTACTTTCTCTCCCCTATAAAGAATAAGTGCCACAGACATAATCAAAGAAGTAATCAAAATCACAAATAATAAAATTCCAGGGTTAAAATCTGCAATTACGTGACTTGGATGACTTGCGATACCAAAGAACAAAAGAATGGTAATCAAACCTCTCGGTGCAATCCACAATTCAGGTCGAATCTTCGTTTTCAAAATGGCTTTCAATACGATCCATCTCACAATGTAAAGGCTGGCAACAATACTCACACTTATCGTTAGTACATCCCAATTAAACAAGGTGGAAAGCGTGATAAACATACCGAAGAGAACGAAAAAGAAGGTTCGAATCACAAATGCGGATTCCAAAGTGAGAATATGGAAATCATGCATGATGGGTTTTACCTTTTCCTTATCTACATATTTCTCAAGAGGACCTCGGAAAAAGATAGATGGATTTCGAAGCACTAATCCAAAGGCCAAAATGATCAATAATGCCGACAAGTGGAATAATTTACCCAAGCTGAACATCAACATCAGAACAGCAATGATCAAAAATAACTTTACCTGAGTTCGAAGTTTTTGGAAAATATACACCAAACCGTAAGCAACAATAGCAGAAACGACTACGGTAGCGGCAATGTTCAATACAACTTCTGCGGCAACACTGTATGGAGCTTCTTCCTCATTTCCTACCATGAAGTAAAAAAGCATAATCCCTAAAATATCAGAGAAGGTACTCTCGTAAACCATGAATTCTTTCTTGTCTCCAGACAAACCACCAACACTAGGAATGATAATGGCTGAACTCATGATGGAAAGTGGAATACCATAAATCAGACAGTCGTAAAACTGAACTGTTGGATTAATTATACCATAAATCCAATAAATAATGGAAGCTATTGCGACTGTAGATCCTGCTAAGGCAATTAAGGCCACCAGAAAGGAGTTGATAATCATTCCTTTTTTCTCTTTGGTCAGCTCAAGATCCAATGCTCCCTCCAGAACAATCATTACCAACCCCGCATTTCCAAGTATTTTCAGCATCTCCAATTCTTGAAATTCTGGAATATCTACATGTGTCCAACTGATTATGGGTTGCACTAATAATCCAACCCCAATCAACATTAAAACAGACGGAATATTGGTCTTTTTTGCAAGAATATTACAGAAAAACGAAATGATAATTACACTCGAAAAAAATATGATGATTACAAACGGATCCATCTAATCTTCTTTTTTAGTTTTAGGCAGAAAGACATAGAAAATAGTCCCTTTTCCCTCTTCCGAAGTAAAGGTAATCTTTCCTTCATAATTTTCAATAATATTTTTGACCATTGCTAAACCTAGGCCTGTTCCCTGCGATTTGGTCGTGAAATTGGGTACAAAAATCTTTGCTTTTTGATCTTCAGGAATTCCAATTCCATTGTCTTCAATCGTAATTAAATAATTGTCTTCTGTTTCTTGAACTTCGATATTAATCAAACACTCAACATCTCTCTTTTTAGCCTGAATTCCATTTTTCAGAAGGTTATTGAAAATTCGAATGATCAACTCTTTGTCGGCATAATAAGGCACTTTCTGCAATCCATTTACCTCCAATCGAATATCCACGTCTTCATATTCATCAAAAACGTGCATGGAAGCTTGTAGTATTTCAATTAAATCCGTCTGGGAATCCTTTGGCTTGGGCATTTTGGCAAAGTTCGAAAACTCATTTGCGATTCGAGTCAATGCTTCAATTTGTTCAATTAAAGATTTATTCAATTTACTGATCTTGGCTTTTACATTTGGATCATTCTCCTCTATCAATCGATTCATGTGCTGAATCCCAAGCTTCATGGGTGTTAAAGGATTTTTGATCTCGTGGGCAACTTGTTTTGCCATTTCTCTCCAGGCACTTTCTCTTTCAGATTTAGCTAATTGATTCGCGTAATCTTCCAATTCTTTTACCCGCAAATTGTATTCTCTTACCAAAATTCCAATCTCATTTTCCCCTGTATAATTAATCGGTTCATTTGATTTACCAAATTTGATGGTTTTCAAACTATTGGATACCAATTTCAATGGTTTGGTGAGCCAGTTTGAGATCAAAATAGCCACAATGATGGAAAAGGCAAAAAGAATGATGAATACATTGATAATGGCAATCATGAACTTGGAGATTTGCGTTTCCAGTTCACTTTGCTGGGCGAAATATTGTAAATTCATATAGGCTAGGATCTTTCCGTTTTCATTGATAAAGGGAACGTATCCAGACAAATAATCCAATTTCCCAATTCTTTCGTTATGGATGAATTCGGATTTATTTTTTAGGTTCATTTGATTAAATGCATCAGGATTCATCTGATTACTTAAAAGTCCCGATTGAAAGATTTTTGGCCTGGAAGAACCTAATAAACGACCGTCCAAATCGTATAAATTGATATCGGTTACAAAGACTTTAGATAATTTAGATAAAACATATTCCATGTAATTCTTCATCGCTAGATCAGTCAGATCTTCTTCGTCTCCTAATTTCTGTCCAACCTCTGTACGAACCGAATTCATTTTTTCTCGAATAAACTCCTTGGTATTTTCATGATATTGTTGACGAATGAAGATTCCTGCACCGACACCAAAAACGAGTAAGGAGATCAAAACCAAGCCTATTAAGATAAATTGAATTCTTAAGGTCAGACTCACATTCTTTATGGAAAATCCTCTAGGCCATTCATTGATAATCAACGGAATTAAAAGCAACATTCCGAAAATCGCAAACAAATAGGAAAAGGTGGTTGCAAATTTGACCACATTGGTGTTCTCTCTTGATAAGATGAAGAAATCATTGTCATTCAGAATATAGATGTAGTGATTGTACCCTTCCACGTTCACAAATGAATTGACTCCACCCGAGGCATCTCTCCAAAAAGCAGGTTCCAATGAATAGTTAAAATCTCCCCTTTTATTGACAAGTTTATTATCTACATATTTAGCCAAAGAATAAGACTCAAGTTCTTCAAAAATCTTTGCCTTTTTATCCATCAAAAGTGTAGGAAAACCAATAGCTTCAGGAATAATTTTAGATTTCAGATCGCAATACAAATACCCCACTAGTGAGTCGCTATTTTTGATTGGTTGACGGATGATATAAGCCAACTTATCCGTATAATCTGTCACATAATGAATATTTGCATTGATGGAAGAAGTCACACAATGTTTGGAGATAATCTGATTTAGTTTGCTGAAAGAATTTTTATTGGTTCCCCGGTAATTGATCAGGGGATTTCCGTCTTTCTTAAATAGGTAGAAATTGATTTCATATTTGTCCCAGAATTTATTGAAATATTGCAATTCCATTTCTTGGTCAAACTCCGACTTCACAGTTAGCTCTCCCTGGTACAAGGCATTCAATATAAACTGATCTCGAACAATTTTCTTTGAAATGAAGTCATATTCGATCTCCGTTAAAGGGTCTTCATCAATGGCTAATTTTTCAGCATATATGACTCTGTTGTTCTTTTCTTTTTCGAGGTAAAACTCATTCAAATTGTAAGAACCATAAATTGAAAAAGTGATGAGAAAAATGACTGCGACTCCAAATTTGTTCTCATTCGGATATCTGAATTCAAAGAAGATGATTAATCCATTAACCACCAAAGGGAATAATGAAACCACAAAAAGATCATCACCTCTAAACATCTCCATCGCCCAAAAACCAAGGGAAGTGAAAAACCAGAATACCGCAAAGCGATTAGGACGAATAGTCGAATTTCGAATTTTTCGAACTACAAATTTGATGTAGATATAATACAAATACATCAATGCTCCCATTCCAATAATGGATAGGAACGAATAGAAACTCAGACTAAACAATTTCTGGATATCAAAAGGTATTTTCGAGTTTTCGATTAATCCTTTTAATGCCTCCAAAGTATAGTGCACTCCGAAAAGACCAAACAGGTAGAAAGTCAGCAAAAAGCCATTGTAGACATACTTGTTCTTGATGTAGTTGAAGGATTTATTGAATCGTTTAATCGCAAATACACATAAGAAGAAAATCCATGTAATATTAATGGTCAATTCGCCGAAATTTGGCGAGTATGCCGAGGATGCGTACAGGTTAGGCTGAAACATCTCAAAATCATACAAAAAGGAAAACCATTCTTGATCCAAGGATATAAAACGAAGGCTTCCAACAACAATCGCTACGGTAGCATCAAGAATCAACAAATTCTTGGTTATTCTGAAATAGAGCGCATTGACAATGGATTGCAAAATGATCGATATTCCAGCGATATAAAGAAAAATGATAAAAAATTCGAGATAGCGATTCCTTTCCTTATTATCCATAGGTTCGATGGAGAAAACAAATTCTTCATCCGAATTGTAGATCTTGTTTGCAGTAGGCTCCGAATTAATGGTTGCTTCATATCCAAACTCAAACACCGGATTAAATTCGTTCACTAAATCCGTATTCTCATAGGGAAATTCTGATTTGATTAAAAACAAACCCACAATCGTGTAGAATCGATTGGATTTTATTTTTTGGATGTAGTACCCGTTTTTTAATTTGACAATGTCATTTTCAGGTTGTATAAAGTGCTTCTCAAGTACATCGGGAACCGGAACAGTATTGTCAGTCCAGTAAATCAAGGAATCCTTGTAGTACACATAAACAAACTGACCAGAAGCCTTTAATTGATGGGGATAGTTTACATTAATCCTTCGAAAAAGATTTTGTTTATCTACTTTCGTAGCGATAAGTGAATAAGTCTGATCTACCTCCTTTGCCAGATCTTCTTCATGCTCAAGGTATTGATTTTGAAATCGTTTGATGACTTTCTCATCGATTTCATTTTGACGAATATTATTTTGAAACAAGTAGGCGATTAAAATGAAAAGCCCACCTACCACTAAAAGTATGCGATTATTTTTCCGAGTGATGTTAAACATCAGGCCGTAACGAATTGAATTTTATCTATAATGGGTTGCACATTAAATTCCCCTTTTTCATTGTTGTTGATTACAATATCGGCATTTTTCACAAAGGGCTCAATATAATTCTGAAAACAAGGAAGAACGTGATGTTCCCATTGATAGTGAATTTGCTCTTCAGAATAACCTCTGACACTCAAATCCCTCTCAAGTCTTCTTGTTAACTGAATATTCGAATCTACCTCTATGTATACAGATAAATCTACCAAATCTAAAATCTCTTTAAAATAGAGTAGAAAAATCCCTTCAACGATTAAAACTTTTGCAGGTTTTAAAACTTTTGTTGCAGGTTGGATTTTGGGATTATTGAACGTGTATTCAGTTATTTCAATTTCTTCTCCATTTTTCAGCCTTTCAATGTCTCTTACAATTTTATCATGCTCTATCGCCTCAGGAAGATCAAAATTCACTATCCCATTAGCATCCTTAGACTGTTCTTCAAATTTCTTGTAGTAGTCATCCATTGATAAAATTGTAATTTCATCCTGACTAAAATAAGAAGCAAGTTTATCTACTAAACTCGTTTTTCCCGATCCTGATCCTCCACAAATTCCTACAATCATCTTTATCTTACTCACAGTTTACTTCTGTAGATTTTAAATTCTTCCTTACCCCAAATTTTAGATTCCGAATAATACATATCCGCATTACATGCTTCAAACCATGCATATTTTTTCTTTCTCAGATCCTCCAAAATATAATAGGCATTATTTCGAAGCGTTTCAAAATTGTAACTCGTCATGCTTTGTTGAACCAATTTTCCTGTTTTTTTGTCAAAATAAAGGAAAAGAGATTCCTTTTCTGAAATGGCACCGATCAAATAGTTTCTAAATCTTGTAAACTCAAATCCAAAAGACCCGTTTTTCAATTTTTCTAAAAACCGATTCATTTCATCGTCTCCTTCAAATTTATTACGGATGTTGAGTACCTCATTATAACTTGCATCCACAATTTTAATATGTACCCCCACCGGAGCTTTATCATATTCCATTCCCATGATCACAATCGTGTTGTCGGGATACATAATCTCTCCAAGAAACTCAGAAGTTTTAACTGTTGAAGTTGTGCTCAAAGCGTTAACCGCTGTGACATAACTCCCTTCCAAGGTTATTTTTTGATTGTAAGCCATTTTGGAAATAGGAAATTCTATTTTTCGAGTTTCATCCTTTCCTTCTTTTGGCTGAATTTCGGACAAATAAAAACCTTCAAAATTTGCTTCTTTTGTTCTTTGAGCGAGAATAATCTTTTGATCTTTTGTGCCAAGAAATCTCATCGCAGATTTGAATACGTCTTTACCTTCATAACTACTGTGAACCAATTTCATTGGGTAAAACCGCTGAGAAGCATGACTAATAAACATTGCATAATTAGATGTTTCTGACTTCCCTTTTTCTTCAAATAAAATCATGAAATAGGATTCCGTTGAATGCATTTGAACTAACTCCAATTTTGAAGCATCATTTACTCCAATTCTTCTGAACTCCTGAGAAATATTGACTTTTCCTTTTCTACTTGTTCCACTGTTATCGATAAAGACATAGTTTAGAATCCCCCCATTTTCATAATTATCTTCCACGAAATACACATAATTCGACTCCAACGAATAAACTGGAATCACTTTATAATGAGAAGGCATGCACTGAGAAAACCATTCAATTTTAGCGTCCTTTACCAAGACTAATTCTTTCTGATTACTGTTGTTAGTTGGATCCTCTCCATATAGTAACAATCCTCTGGAACCTAAATTAATACTTTTGGATACTGGATATTTTTTCATTTTGATTTGAACTTCATCCTGACATAGAACATCTGTCAAGTGAAATAAAGCAATGAAAACGAGAAATAGGGCTTTGAAATTCATAAGTATTCTTCAAATTTGATTGGGAACAAAATTAATGTTTAATTTTAAATGCAATATTTATTCCAAAAGCATGAAAAAGAAAATTTTATCCTCCGTGATCATTTTAGTAGCACTTGTCTTCGTTTCTTCAACTTTATCTGAAGACCATCCTATTTTAAAAGTGGGAAAAAAGGCACCTTTATCAGACCTAAAAATGAAAAATATTGACGGGAGTCAACATTCCTTAGCATCTCTAACAAAGGAAAATGGATTGCTTGTCGTTTTTTCTTGTAATACTTGTCCTTTTGTGGTAGGTGGAAACGACTTTCCAGGTTGGGAAAAAGACTATAATAAAATTTATCAGGAATGTAAAAAGAACAATATTGGGATGGTGTTAATCAACTCCAATGAAGCGAAAAGAGAAGGCGATGATGCCCCAGACAAAATGGAAGCTCATGCCAAAGAAAAAGGCTATGAAATGCCTTACTTGGTTGATAAAAATCATGTGTTGGCGGATGCTTTCGGCGCAAAAACCACTCCTCACATATTTCTTTTCGATAAGGATCTTAAACTGATTTATACAGGTTCCATAGATAATACATGGGACGGCAAACGCTCTGAAGATGAAAACTATTTACTGGATGCTTTTACCAATATCTCTGAAGGAAAAAAGATAAAGATCACTACTTCCTCTCCTCGAGGATGTAGCATCAAAAGAGTGAAGTAATCTGGCTTTTTAACAGATTGCTATTCAAAAGACTTTCTAGGTACTAGTCAGAAATTGACCTTGGCGCTTAATTTTGTGCTAAAAAGTTATGGAACTCGGAACCATCGACTGGATTATCATTGGCAGTTTCTTTGTGATCTCACTGATCATTGGAATGTCCGTTTCAAAAAGTTCTTCTAAATCAGCTGCAGATTTTTTCCTCTCTGGACGAAATATGCCTTGGTGGTTGTTGGGGGTTTCCATGGTAGCTACCACATTTTCAGCAGATACTCCAAACTTAGTAGCAGATATTGTCCGAAAAGGCGGAGTAGCTGGCAACTGGGCTTGGTGGGCATTTTTGCTTACCGGTATGATGACTGTTTTCATTTTTGCCAGACTTTGGAGAAAATCGGAATTGCTAACCGATCTGGAATTTTATGAATTAAGATATTCAGGGAAACCTGCCGCCTTTTTGAGAGGATTCAGAGCCATCTATTTAGGCTTCTTTTTCAACGTAGTGATTATGGCTTCTGTATGTGTGGCCATGATTAAAATTGCAGGGATCTTATTAGGCTTTTCACCAGTTGAAACATTAATAATTGCTTCGGTAGTCACTGTTGTTTATTCTGTTTTTGGTGGTTTGAAAGGTGTCTTGATTACGGACTTTTTTCAATTCATGATGGCTATGATCGGATCAGTTTGGGCCACCATTTATATTCTGGATATGCCTGAGATTGGAGGTGTATCTGGGATTATGGAAGATCAATTTATTCAGGATTCAGGAAAACTTAATATGTTGCCCGATTTTAACAGTCCTGATATCTGGATTCCTTTATTTTTAATTCCAATTGCCATTCAATGGTGGAGTGCTTGGTACCCAGGAGCAGAGCCTGGAGGTGGTGGGTATATTGCTCAGCGAATGCTGTCCGCAAAAAACGAAAAACATGCCACAGGGGCCACATTATTTTTCAATTTAGCACATTATGCACTTCGACCTTGGCCATGGATTTTGATTGCATTAGCCTCCATACTTTATTTTCCCATGCAGATGGATAAGGTAAATCACCTGAATATTTCAGTAGATGCCGTACATTTTTTAAATCAAAACACCGAAGACAAAGATGTTCTTTATCTAAAATCTGTAAGTGAGTACCAATTCAATGAAGATCAGAAAAATGCAGATTTAAAGCGAATTAGAAATTACATTTCATCGAACATCAATTCGTACCAGGTAAAGTCTCTTGCTTATTTATTAAAATCTAAAAGTTCGGATGAAAGTAAGGATGACATTGCCAAAGCTCCAAAACTGATAGAGTTGGAATCTTTGGTTGCACTTCAGTTAGAAAATCCAACTCTTCCAGTCGATAAATTGGATCATGATGCGTCCTACCCAAGTATGATCAATCAACTCCCCTCTGGATTAAAAGGATTAATTCTGGCTTCCTTGATTGCGGCTTTCATGTCAACGATATCAACACACCTCAATTGGGGATCTTCTTACATTGTAAATGACGTTTATAAACGTTTTATAAACGTTTCATCAACGGAAAAACAACTTGTTAATATCGGCCGAATATCCATCGTAATCCTAATGTTATTCAGTGGTTTACTTGCATTAACATTAGAATCTGCGCTGGATTCTTTCCAACTTATTATTAAAATCGGTGCGGGAACAGGATTGTTATTCATTTTAAGATGGTTTTGGCCTCGAATTAGCGCCTATTCAGAAATTGCTGCAATGGTTTTCTCACTCATTTTTGCTTTGATCTTTCACTTCATGGATTTCGGATTTATTCCACCTGAATATGAAATTATTTATTCTACCCTTTTAACAACTTTGAGTTGGATTATTGTTACTCTGATAACACCTGGAACGGACAAAATTGTTTTGGATAAATTCAATGCTAAAATATTTGGCCAAGA